>JAXMAT010000004.1:0-174282 GCA_046350235.1 Gemmataceae bacterium
GCCAAACTCCAAGGGCTGAACGGTTACCGCGAATCCGCCATGACAGCCCTGTCGGAACTGCGATCGTTGGCAGTGATGGGCGAATTGATCTTGTTCACCTCGCTTTTGTCCTTTTAGAGGAAAAAGGGGACCAACGGTCCCACCGTTTCTTCTCTCCCTTTTAGGAGTTCTTGCTTTATGTATCGTTGCATCCTTGTTGTCTCGGCGGCTTTTTTCGCACTGGTAGGCACGCTCGGGCGGATCCCGACCGTTGTCCAAGCAGCTGGAGAGCCTCGTTTCCTCAACGGAAGCGAAGGCATCACGAACGCATCGCCATGCGTCGCCGAAGACAAGGAACTGAAGGCGGCGGACGTGAAACTGGTCGTCTACGCCAAGGGAGACAGCGTTGGCGGGGCGTTCACGTACGTCGATAAGAAAACTTGGGTCGAAGACACCAGCGACGGCCGACATCGCTTCACCGAAACGGCACGCGACGAGTGGTCCGTTTACCTAACCGTGGACAATGAGGCTTACACGATCCAGATCGATCTGCTGAAAAAGCAGATCTTCATCAAGGAGAAGGAAAAGGATCAGCGTGACCTCTACAAGGTCCTCAAGGCCTATTGAGCGGCAGTGCGTTCACGCAGCCCCACGGTGAACGGCGGGACGGCGTTCCGCTCGTGGAGCCGACAAGAATCGCCCCCTGTCGCGGTGTCTGCTAGGGGGCGATATTGCGTTCACGCCTGCTACGTCCCCTTTTCTCTCGTGGCGTTTCAAACCCGGATGTTTCCCCCCGTTGGATCTCGTCATGAAACGGCAAATCAGCTCTTCGCTTTGGCCCCGTGATCGAAGGTGGCTCGGTTTGTTCCTCGGCGGATTCGCTGTGTGCGGCTTCTTGAGTCTTTGGATTTTCGCCGCTTTCGAACGCGGGCATTCAGCCCCCGCCTGCGAGCAGACGGAACCGGCCGCAGCGAATGCAGACGGCCCCACAGTTCAGGGCAAGAACACTGGGCCCGGGCCAATGCCGGGAGACGATCAATCTCCTCGTTTCGAAGTCGCCGACAGCCATCTCCACCTCGTGGACTTTCTCCAGCAGACGGAGGGATTTCCCGCCCTGCTAAAGGCCATGGATCGAGGCGGCGTGAAAAAGGCCATGATAAGCGGCATGCCGCTCGTCGTGACATGGACCCAAGATGCTCCCATCCGGCCGACCTACTATCTCGACAGCGACACTCCGTGCTATTGGTACTCCGCGACCGATGTCTTCGTAGCGCGGGAGTTTCTCAAACTGCCGGCCAAGGACCGAGAGCGATTCTATCCGTTCATCTGCGGCTTCAATCCGACGGACCGCAACGCCGTCGATCATGTCAAGCGCATGATCGAATGGTATCCAGGCGTCTGGAAGGGGATCGGAGAAGTCATGACGCGACACGACGATCTCAGCAATCTGATTCACGGCGAAAAGGGACGGGCCAATCACATCGCTCTGGATCCGATCTACAAGCTTGCCGCCGAGTTGGATCTTCCGGTGTCCATCCACAGCAATATCAGCTCGGTCTGGAAACGCGAGCCCATCTATCTTGATGAACTCAAAGTCGCTCTGACCAAACACCCGAAAACGCGTTTCATCTGGTGTCATGCTGGCGTTAGTCGCCGTATCGAAGTGCCGAACCTCACTGAGGTCATTGTCAAAATGCTCGAGGCGCACTCAAACCTTTACGTTGATCTTTCTTGGGTTGTCTACGAAACGAACCTCGTGAAGAACGGAAAGCCGAACGAGGCCTGGGTGAAGCTCGTCGAAGATCATCCGGATCGCTTCATGATCGGGTCCGACACGGTCGGAAACTTTGGCCGGTATCACAAGGAGATTCTCCGCTACGAGGTCTTTCTGGACGCCCTGGCGCCCGCCACGGCTCGGAAGGTGGTGCTGCACGATAATTTCACCTGGCTTGCGCCAAAAAGAGGGGGCAACTTTGAAACGCGAGAATGGGGGACAAGGCTCCAGCAACTGGTAAGGACGGCGAGAAAAGGCGGGACGCAGCACTGCGTCCCCTTATTGTCCCGCGAAGCGATCGAGCGGCGTTTACTTGGTCTCCGCCTTCTTCTTGTAGAACTCGTCGTACGCCGGATTCAGATGGTAGTGGATGGAGCCGCGGATTTCGTGGGCTTTGCCGTCGTACTTCACGGGAATGGAATACGGCTCCGGATCCGGAACAACGGCAGGCAGTCCGGGACCCTGGCTGTCACATCTTCGAGGGCTCTTTTCGCGAGGGTCAGGATCGCCTGGAATGTCGCCGAACGAGCTTGCCAACCCACGATGCGTCTTGCCTTCCATCGGCACGCCATTGGGGAAATACTGGTAGGTCTTCCCGTTCTCCAATTTCGCTCCGGTCACGAGCTTGTCATTCTGAAATCGCTCGTTGGTGATGAGCGGCTTCGCCTGCATTGCTGATGAAATAGCGGATGCCCTGCGCATCCTTGACCTCGCGAAGCTTCACCCCTGGGCAACGAATCGGCATCGACCTTGAACGAATAGACGAATCGCGACGGAGGAGGAGCCGGCCGCTCCGCCGCATGTCCCAGGATACCGAATCCAAGGGCAAGAAGCGAAAGTGTTGGGAAAGCAATCGCACGCATCATCCATCGACTCCTGGGGAAAGTTGCTGCCAGTTCGATCGGATCGCGTCCGAATCTTTCGAACGATCGTGATCTTGATCCACCCTCTATTGTCCCGCACCGGCGGGGAAGCGACAAGCAAACGCCGAAGGTGCTGAACGTCGGAACGTCGGCGAGTTTGGAGGTGTCCCGCGAGCAGAATCCGAGGAGAAGCCGAAGGAAAGGGGTACCTCTACGGGGTGCAGCTCTTTTCTGTGCCACTAAAGGGCGGTAGGACTGATGCACTCCGAAACTTCAGCCAGCATACCTATCAATCTCCGTCGATCTTGCGAAATTTCTTCTCAGCGGTTTCTGCGGACCCGCCTTCCGCATCACGCACGGCGCCCTTCCATTCATAGCGAATGCGCCAGGGGCGTGGATTGCGGATACCACCAATGATCGCCCTTGAATGGTTGGCGAATGTCCGCGAGCGGCATTTCTTCGCCGTAGCCCCATTGCGTCCATCGGCCTCCGCTTCCCACGACCTTCAACACGGAGAGGGCTCCGGCTCTTCGGATGGTCCGGATCGAAATGAAAGGCATCCGACTCGATGGAACTCTTCCGCGGAAGCGGCAAGCGCAGGTGATGCCAACCCGTTGCGTCATGGGCCAATCGGCTTGAAGATGGACCGGTTGATTCTTGCCTGCCGCCATAGCCAGCCGGACCATATTCCCCATCGATCGCCGTCACCGGCGTTCCAGCCGCCCGTGCACCATTCGGCTGTTCGGCTCGAAACGTTTGACCGGTTTTCCGTCGCAGACCAACTCGACATACCTGATCGACTCTCCCGGCGAGACAGAGGCAACGAGGCGCGAAATACTTCTTGCGCAATTCGATGAAGCGGGTGTGGTTGCTTGATTCCAGCATCAAGCCGCATGCGAGCGGCAGCTCCTTCGTCTTCGGCTCCTCGACATAGACCGGGCTGGTCAGGGCCCAATGGCCGCGTTCATCCTCGACGCGGAGAACATACCAGCCGCTGCTGCATTTTTCCCGCAAGCCGCATGCTTGCGAATGACCTCCCCTTTTTGTCCTTCGACCGGAAACGAGTGCACCGCGATCCCATTCGCGATCAGCGTCGCCTTGCGGAGCGGATAGAGGCTGTGCACTTCGGCGGTCGCGATAAGTTCCGAATCCTTGTCATAGGCAATAATACTTCCCAGCCCTTTGCCGTCGAGCGTGAAGAAGGGGAACAGGGGGCCGCCATTCGTCGCGAAGGTTTCGCCGCGCCGCAGCGCTTCGACGAAAGCGTCATACGTGAATCGGGAGGCACGGCAGTAGACTCGGCGGTCGCCGGGGGACAGGGTCTGGAGCCGGCCCAAGGCGGGCGTCGGTCGAACCGCTGACGGCAATTCGGTTGCCGAGGTTCAGAAAGGCAACCAGAAGAGTTCGTCGCTCCTGAATCGACATCGAACGCATCCGGCATCGGCCGCGTACCGCGTTGGACCAGGCCTCGGGCGAACCC
The DNA here is from genome assembly GCA_046350235.1 of Gemmataceae bacterium. Taxonomy (GTDB): domain Bacteria; phylum Planctomycetota; class Planctomycetia; order Gemmatales; family Gemmataceae; genus JAIEPT01. Next base: position 4,097 of record JAXMAT010000004.1, read on the forward strand.
ATCCAATGCGCAATGCGGCGGCGCAAGGATGCGCAGATCGGCTGACGCTGCCGCGGGCATGCACCTTCCGGGCCGTGCCGCTCGGCCGGCAAGGTACGGCTGGCGATCTGGTCATAGCGGTCCTTGGGAATCGGCTCGCGAATGCCGGGATGCCGCAGGCCACGAAGGGGCCGATTCGCACTTCGGGGGCATAGCGAAAGGAATGAGAGCGTGTCAATCGATTTGAGCCTGTCAGAAATCTCGGATCCTGCCTCCGTCAAGTAACTCAGGCCGTTCGCTCGCGGCTTGCAAGGCGGTGTAACGCAGATTCGTTTTCACGGCGGCGGTCGACCGTGCTGAGCGTGGACATGATTGTCGCCCGCATACCAGCCTCGATCCTCAGGCGAGAACCAGCGGTGTAGTGATGCCGCGAGGTGCACGCATTTGCCGAGTTTGGCCTCGAAGCGGAAGTCGAGCGGCTCATAGTTCGGCCCGCCCCAGATTTGCAGGCGCGAGGCCCCTTTCGGCAACTTGAGCGTGAACGACCCCTCCGCAAAAAATCGGCCATCCGCGTAGGCTCCGTGGCCTGATCCATCCGGGTGACTGCCGTCGCTGGCCGTGACGATGACGCGAACGGGCAACCGATCTTTGCCTTGGCGCACTTCGACGCTGATTTCGGCCGATTCGCCTGCAATATCCGTTTCGCGAATGATCTCGGCGGAACTGCCCGGCGCCATCCCAATCGCAAGAATCGCCCATGCGAGTGCGTGCATCGTATCCTCCAACCCGCTGGGTTCGTCGCAGCTACTGGTGCCATTCGCCTACTGGTGCCATTCGCCCGTGAACGGAACATAGTACGAGCGATACTGCCGATAGTGCCACGCGGGAGCCGAGGGAAATCCTTCCTGACCCAAGGCATCCACGGCGACGATCCAATATCGGCGAGTCTCTCTTCCGATGCCCACATCCTGGAATTGCGTGACGGGAACAGGGTTCGGCGTCAACCTCGTCGTCTTCTGACCGGGTCCGTTGATCCGCGGCGATTCCATCCGATAGACTCGATATCCCTGGAGACTCCGCTCAGGATTGCTGGTCCACTTCAGCCATGCATCATCGCCCGCTTCTTTCGCGAAGACCGTAGTCGGCGACGTCGGGATCGTCAGGGCGTAAGGACCTGGTCCGCTTTGGACGCCTGCCGCATTGATGGCGCGTACTCGATAGGCATAAACACCAAAGCGATACGGCTTGCCGGCCTGATGAATTTGCGTCGATTGGAAGCGGTGGCTGAAGATCGGTTTCCCTTCGACCACGGCCGGCCTCCCGAGATCGATCGTCGTATCCACGAACGATAATCCGGTGATCGGTTCCTTGACCATCGATCGAAACTCGCCGATCGATTGGATGGCGCCGACGCTCGGCTCCACGAGCGGATCAGTATCTTTACGCAGTCGGACGATTTGGTCTTCGCTGAAAACCTCCACCGGAGCCCGCTCCACGACATAGCCGACGGCTCCTTCGACGGCAGGCCATTCGATCTGCGTCTCGGTTTTTCCACGGACGGTCACCACGACGTCGTCGACGAGAGCAGGCTGCATCCGCACGAACGAACTGTCCGCACCGGCGACGCCGTTCCCTTCGATGCCGCGGACTTTGAAGCAGGCGATTTCGCCTTCACGACGTGCAGGCAGCGGATCGGTCCATGTCGTCTTTTCGGTGCGGCCGACGGGTTGAAATCGGAGCGACCCGGGCCGCGAGCCGACCCCGAGCAACACCTCATATTCCTTGGCGGCCGGTATTGCGTGCCAAGCGAGGCGGACCTCCGACTTCGTTGTCGAAACGCTTAGGCCGACAGGGGCGACGAGTCGAGACTCTTTGGGCGTCGATGCGTAACGGTAAGTCCATATCTGCTGTTCGCGGTCGATTCCGGGGATACGCTGCGCGGGATTGACGTAGTTTTCCATCAGAATGACGTTCTGATCCGGAATGGCCGCCATGATCCGGCGCCGATTTCCATTGCCGGGCGCTTCGACGTTCGGCTTCATCTGCCTCCAGGCGTTTTCCTTGCTGGGAAGCACCCAGGTCTCGTAGTGTCCCTTCGTCACCTCGTCGCCTTCGGAAGCATCGATTGCACGAATGTTGGCGACGATCGCTGAGTTGACTTCGTCGTATGCGAGCACGGCATCATTGCGATCGGTCGGCGGCTGGTTGGTAGGCGCGAGATCGATCCATTCGTTCTTGGCGAGGTCGTAACCCCAGGTATGCGGATCGTTGCCGAACTGGGAGCCGAAGAGAATGTGCAACTTGCGATGCTTGTCGTAGGCCATGTTGCCGCCGGAGCGGAACGTCGGTTCCTTGGCCGGACGCATGCGGGTCCACATATTCGCGAAAGGATCGTAGACGATGGTTCCCTCACTGCTTCCTTCGCCGCCGAAGACGACCGCGACTTGAAATGCGCTATCCCATGAGGCACAGCGAAGCGGGGAGGTGAGGGGCGCGGGGACGGTTCGCATGTCGCGCCAGGTGTTCGTCGGCAGATGGTAGCTCCATACCGACGAGTTATTCATGTAAATTTCGCGGAACCACTGCCAACCGTGACTGCCGCTGAAAGCGCGAAAACGAAGAAATCGCCCGCCGATGGGGTCGAACAGATTCTGCTGAGCGCAGCACACGCCGGGTGGCGAGACGTTGGGTTCCTTGAGTTCCCAGCGGGCCGTGGCGGGATCGTAGGCCCAGGTCTCGGCATTCTGTTCGCCGCCTCCACCCTGGTTGTGTCCCGCCCATCGAATCAGCCTCTTGGCGGCAGCGTCGTAGCCGAAGGATCCCTCGTAACCAAGCGCGGGAGAACGCGGCCCGTCAGGGAGCGGACTTCGCTTGACCCAGGTATTGGCCGGCTGTTCTAGAGTTTGACCAGAGGAAGGCACAACGCCGGCAAGGAATGCAACGAAGAGGAGCGACCCACGCATGTTCGATCCCTCGGAGAGCAGTTGCTCGCGAGGGTAAACCAATTTCAAAGACCGTGCAACGACCATCCAGCCGGTCCGGCGACTCGCGAGTATTTAGTTCCTCTGCAAAAACGTAGCGCCGGCGATGTCGCGATCCTCCCATTCCCTATTGCGGCGGCGGTGCACCTCCTGCACGAACTCAACGATCGCGTCACGTACCGGTTTAAGCGTTAGCAGTTGGGCCCCCTGGGATGTGCCGGAGTTCTCGACGCGAACCGCGCCGGTGTAAGGCAGCTCCGGTCCGCCGTTCTTCAGTGCCTTCTCGACCGCATCCGATCGTCGTGCTGCCGCGGCATCGCTGCCGTATAGCAAAGCGATCGGCATTCGTCCGATCTTGCCGGGCAGCGTCAGCGAAGCGGTCAGATCGACTCGCCGCGTCCCGACGGAACCGGCTGGATCGATGAGAACTGCCGCAAGGATACGCTTTCCTTCGGGCTCCTCATCGATTCGCGGCGCGGATCCGAAGAAAGACGGCGGCTGCAGTCGATAACGGCGCCATTCTCCGTTCATCCAAAGCGCTGCGAGTGCTGCTCCGCTATCCGCGGCCACCACCACGAGATTCGAGGCATTGCACTGTCCCGCGTCGTTGCGACGATCCAGAAAGGATTTTGCAGCCGCCAGATCCTGAGTCAGAAACGACCAGTACCGATCGTCGAATTGCTTGTAGCTGACGGCGCCAAGGTGTTTTCCCCGAACGAGAGTTCGATTGGGCCACTGCGGAGACCAAAACTTCTCCGGCTCCACTTCGGTGCTCTCGCCATGGCCGCGCAGGTCGAATCGCAAAACGGCCAGGCCTTTGGCATGAAGCGACTCCGCCGTCGCCTGCCAAGCCTTCAGCGATCGAAGTTTACCCACTTCGTGGATGAGCAGCACGCATGGAGCATCGACTCTCGATGCATAGAACTCGCCGCAAAGCTGTACGCCGTCCGCGGTCTCGAATCGAACGGGATCGGCGGCATCCGATGCCATCGCAAAATCACTGCGGAGACAAACAAGCGCAGCGGAAGCAATCAGGAGTGCACGGCCGAGGGACATGTGGAACCTCCTCCTTCGGAGCCAGGCGAACCTCTCGCAGCCAGAAGTGATGGGCAATGCCTGCTCAGCGTGAACGACTTTTCCCCATGAAACATGAAAAAGGGCGAGAAAAACGCATGTCCGCCGAGCACCCATGCAAAATGCATCTCGAATGCCAAGCGACCGCCCAAACAGCTTTTGGGCAGGAGCCGAGATTCAGGTTCGACGCGCGTCGAGCACTGAACGGACTTTGCTCGCCAGAGATACGGCGGTGAAGGGCTTTTGCAGAAAGTCGACTTGCGAGTCCAATACGCCGTGGCGGAATACAGCATCATTGGTGTAGCCGGAAACGAAGAGAGCTTTCATTTCTCCTCGAAGCTCCCGAAGCCGCTCCACCACTTGCAGCCCGCTGAGGTCCGGCATGACCACGTCGGTCACGACGAGGTGAATCGGCCCTGTGTGGCTGAGCGCGACGTGAATCGCTTCATGCCCGCATCCGCCTTCCAGCACTTGATATCCGTGCGACTCCAGGGCGATGCGGGCAATACGGCGAACGCCGGCTTCATCCTCGACGAGCAAGATCGTTTCCGTCCCGCTCGCGGTCGGCTTGAAATCGTGCAGCGTCACTCCAGTCGTCACATGGTTCATGGCGGGGAGATAGATTTTGAACGTCGTTCCGCGATCCGGCTCGCTGTAGACATAGATGTCGCCGCCGCTTTGATTGATGATGCCGTACACCATCGCCAGCCCGAGCCCCGTTCCCTTGCCGGGCTCCTTGGTCGTGAAGAAAGGCTCGAAAATGCGCGATTTGACGTCGTCCGTCATCCCGGTTCCTTCGTCCGAGACGGCGAGCATGACGTATCGCCCCGGCTTCACATTCGGACGTGAGTCCGCGTACGCATGATCCAAAACGACGTTCGCCGTCTCGATGGTGAGTTTGCCGCCAAGAGGCATGGCATCCCGAGCGTTGATCGCCAAGTTGACCAGCACCTGCTCCATCTGGCCTGGATCGATCTTCACCAGCTTGAGGTTCGAATCGAGTGCAGTCTTCAGGTCGATGTCGACGCCGATGAGCCGGACCAACATCTTTTCGACCTCGCGAACGATCACATTGAGGTCGAGGATTCTTGGCGTCAGCACCTGCTTGCGGCTGAATGCGAGCAGTTGCCGGGTCAGCGATGCGGCCCGGTCGGACGCACGATGGATTTCCACGAGAAGCGGTCGGCGCACCGAGTCCGCACATGTGTGAAGCAGCACCTCCGCGCATCCGGAGATGACCGTGAGGATATTGTTGAAGTCATGGGCGACGCCGCCCGCCAACTGTCCCACCGCTTCCATCTTTTGGGCATGCCGAATCAGAGTTTCAAAGCCGCTTGCGCTCGGCAATATCCCTGGCAATGACGCTGATGCACCGACCACCTGGCCCTGCCGATCGTAAACGGGCGAGAGACTCGAACGGAAACATGAACTTCTGCTTCATCCTTCCGTCGACGCAACACTTCGAACAGCGGAACATGGCGACCGTCGAGCACCTCGTTCATCGCCCGAATTTCATCGGGCCAATGAAATCCGGCGATAGCACCGGCGGGTTTACCGACCGTCTCCTCCGCGTCGAACCCGAAAAGCAACTCGGCGCCGCCGTTCCATGAAGTTACGACTCCCGCGGAGGAACAGCCGATGACCGCGTCTTCCGACGACTCGACGATCGCCGCCAACTGAAACATCCGTTCGTGAGCGTGATCGAGGTCGGCATGGCTCGCATGGAGATCGGCACGTAGCTTCGCGTTCTCCGCGCGGAGATGCTCAAAGGCCTCCTGCAGTTCGTTTGCATTCCATTCGGCAGGACGTTGGCGCGTGGACGACGATGGTTGCAACATGACGCACCGTTCCCTGGCGACCTGCATTCGAGCGATGGTCGCGAACGAGAAATGTGTCGGGGGACGGTCGGACGGGGACCAAACGGCATCAGTCGCGAAGTGGGGATCGATCGATGCCAGTGAAAAGACCCGCGAAACGCGTGCCGCTGTTATCGCGTCACGAAATCGGAGACATGCGCTAACCCACCGAGCTTATGGCGAGAGGCCGTTGACTGCGCATTTATTGGTCTACGAAAACGAAAAAGTCGCCGCACTCATGGAGTTGCGGCGACTTGCAAGTACCCCTAACGAGACTCGAACTCGTGTCTTTGCCGTGAGAGGGCAATGTCCTAGGCCGCTAGACGATAGGGGCAGTTCACCCTTCGGTATAAGGCGAGACCTCGGCAGCGTCAAGCAGGTTGGGAGCATTCCCCGTTACTTCAGGAGGGGAAGCGGTTGGAGGCGTGCCGAAAGCAGCGGGCGGACAGTTAGTCGGTATTCGTGGAACGTGGGGTTCAGGCATGGACGGCGACTTGGAGCCCAAACGGCTCCCTACCGATATACTGCCGCCGGGGCGCTGGAGCGATACTGCACCTTGGCGCGGCCTGACGCAGCCAAGAAAACCGTTGGGAAAAGAACTGGCTCTGCTCCCGCAATCACCGCCGCGCCCGCTTCGGTCAAGCAGCATATCTCGCAGGAACTGAAATGGACCTCGTTCCCTGTCCCCTTGGGAGAGGGGAGAAATTCAAACGCTGCTCGCCTATACTGTCGCCATGAAAAACTGGCAGCTTGCTCGCGGGTTTCGATTCTCCGGCGTTCATTGTGGCATTCGCCCCAGCGGCGAGGCGGACCGCCTCGACCTCGCTCTCATCGTCAGCGATACGCCGGCGAATGCGGCGGGGGTCTTCACGCGCAATCGCGTCGTCGCCGCGCCGGTGAAGGTGTGCCGCGAACGCCTGCCGCGGAACGACGCACGTGGCATCGTCATCTGCTCCGGCAATGCCAACGCCTGCACCGGCGACCAAGGCATGCGCGATGCGAAACGCATGACTGAACTGAGCGCCCAAGCGATTGGCTGCAAGCCCGAGCAGATGCTCGTCGCCTCCACCGGAGTCATCGGTCGGCTGTTGCCGATGGAAGTGATCGAACCGGGCATCGGCAAAGCAGCGTCGGCTTTGTCCGCGAATGCGGAGTCGTTCGACAGGGCCGCTCGCGCCATTCTGACGACGGACACCGACATCAAGGTCCGAACGCGCACGATCTCGATCGATGGCCAGGACATCCGCCTCACCGGCTTCGCCAAAGGCGCCGCGATGATCGGACCGAACATGGCGACGATGCTCGCGTTTCTCCTCACCGATGCATCGATCGCTTCCGAGGATCTGGCCCGCTTCGCACCGACCGCGGCAGACCGCAGCTTCAACTCCGTGAGCGTCGAAGGGCATACCAGCACCAACGATTCGCTGCTCTTTCTCGCCAATGGCTCCGGGCCTGCGTTGAAGGGCGATGCGTTGCAACGGTTCGAAAAGGAAGCGACTTCCGTCTGCGCCGAACTCGCTCGCGCCATCGCCTCCGATGCGGAGGGGGCGAGCCATGTCATCACCATCGAAGTGAACGGAACCCGCACGGAAGCCGAGGCCCGGCAGATCGCGAAGACGATCGCCGAAAGCGCCCTGGTGAAAACCGCATTCTTCGGCGCCGACCCGAATTGGGGCCGCATCGTTTCCGCCGCCGGCTACTCGGGCGTCGATTTTCAGGAAGAGCAACTCTCGCTCTGGATCGGCGATTTCAAGTTGTATGAAGCAGGTCGCCCGTTACCGTTCGATGCCAAAGCCGTGTCCGATTTCATCCGCAACAACCGCGACCTCACGACCCGCCTCGAGTTCACGCTTGGCAAAGCCCGCAGCACCTTTTACACGTGCGATCTGACCTACGAATACGTCCGCCTCAATGCGGACTACACGACTTGAACCTCAAGCAATGAGAATAGGAGCCTCGCACGTAGTAAGCGGATCGCTTGGACTCTGCGAAAACCGCTTACTACGCGCGGCTCCTATTTCTTCCGTTTCGTGTAACGCACATACCGGTAGTCGGATTGCTTGTAGACCTCATCCACCAGGGCGAACAGGTCCGGATCGTATTCCTTCAGCTTCTCGCGCGTGTTCGCTCCGAATTGCGGCCTCATGCAGTCGAAATACGCCTGGGCTCCCTCCGCCCAGTATTCGCCGGGATTCTCGGCCACGTATGTGCCTTTCCATAACCCTTTCTCCATCGCCTTCGTATAGGTCTTGCGGAGCCGGGCATCGAAGGTGGTATCCACCTCGCGCATGCCGTAGTTGTGCACGGCATGGTTGAATTCGTGGATCAAGATGTTCTCTTGCCGATAGCGGTCGTCTTTCAGGTTCAGCAGATTTTCCTCGCCGCAACTCGAGAGCTTGCCGCCAAGGCCGCGAGCGCGCGTGTCCCAGTTCGTCTTCTTGTCGTTCTTCATGTGCCGTTGCTCGGGCACATCGGTCGTCATCTCGCCGGGCGCCATCACCATGAATCGGCAACCACGCTTGATCATCGCCTTGAGGATGTCTTCGCGATGGCCAAGCAATTTGTCGATGAGATAGCGTGCCTCGAGCAACGCCTCATCCGAAACCTTCGCGGAGCCAAGAATGGAGAATCCGCGGTAATCGACATGTTTCTTGTAGAAACTCGTATCCAGGTCGAACTTCTTGCGAATCGCTTCCGGAACCTCCGTCACTTCAGCGTACGTGAGAGACGGGGTAAAGAAGGGAAGGAGAAACACCAGGCAGTCAATGATTCGACCCATCGCCGAACTCCGCGACAAAGTTGTGGACGATGGTAATCGGTCTGGGCAAGGCAGCATACGGCGTTTGATGTTGTCCTCACGCATCACGGACGGATCGCACACGAATACCACGCGATCGCAATGAGTGATGCCGCTCTATCTTCGCCTGTTGAGAAATCCCGCCGAACGCATCAAGAGAACGTCGGGTCAAGCACAATGCAGTGTCGGGCCTTGCAGGAGCGTAAGCGGCCCACCAAAGACGGCAAACCGAAATGCCGCAATGTACTGCCCCCGGTAGGATTCGAACCTACGACCCTCGGTTTAGGAAACCGATGCTCTATCCCCTGAGCTACGGGGGCCTGAAATCGTCACTTCATCGCGGATTTTCTCACGTTTCAAAGCTTGCGTCAACGTCGTTTCGGCGATACCTTGAAAACGCCTCGGACAACCGCTCGGACAACCGCAACGAGCGTCGAGTTGTCAAATAAGCCCTGGCGACGCTGGAACGTCCCAGGGCAAGGGCAACACCGGAGTGACGTGTCGCCATGGCCAATTCTAGCCGCAAGCCCAAACCCCGCAACCACCAAGCCGCAAAGCCGCACAAGGATTTTCCACTGACCGCCCACCCGTCGGGCAAGTGGTGCAAGAAGGTTCGTGGAAAAATCCGCTACTTCGGGCCGATCGCCGATCCTGATGCTGCCCTCGCCCTCTGGCTTGAACAGAAAGACGATCTGCTCGCTGGCCGCGAACCTCGCCCGAAGATCACCGACGGGCCAACGATGAAGCAGTTGCTCAACGAATACCTCGCCCACAAGAAGAAGCTCATCGCGTCGGGCGAGCTGAGTGTTCGCACCTTCGAGAGCTACCACCGAACCTGCGACCTGCTGTTCAGTTACTTCGGCCGGGAGCGATCCGTCGAGGACATCCGTCAGGCCGACTTCGCTGAGCTGCGTTCGCACCTCGCGAAGACGCTCGGCCCTGTCAGCCTCGGAAACACGATCCAACGTATCCGGAGCGTCTTCAAATATGCCCATGATTCGGAGATGATCCCTGCGCCCGTAAGGTTCGGGCCCGGATTCCAAAGGCCGTCGAAAAAGACGCTTCGCCTGCACCGTGCCGCCAAAGGCAAGATGCTGTTCACCGCGGAGGAGATTAAAGCTGTGCTGCAAGTGGCGGGACTGCAGTTGAAGGCGATGATCTTGCTGGCCCTCAACGGCGGCCTGGGCAATTCGGATCTTGCGAACATGCCGCTGTCGGCCGTGAACCTCGAAACGGGCTGGGTCGACTACCCGCGACCAAAAACGGGAATCGATCGAAGGTTCCCGCTTTGGCCGGAAACGCTCGAAGCGTTTAAGGCGGCGATGGTCAAGCGTCCGAAGCCGAAGAACGAGGAAGACGCGGGCCTTGCGTTCATCACGAAGTACGGCTTTCGCTGGTGTCGAGCGATCTTCGAGCCGCGCGCTTCAGTCGAAGGCGAAGAGCCGACCAATCGCAACTACATGGACAACGCGATCGGCAAAGAGTTCGCGAAGCTGTTGAAGGCCGCGGAGATTCCATCACGGCAAGGACGATCGTTCTACGCTTTGCGACACGTCTTTGAAACTATCGCCGGCGGCTCACGAGACCAGGTGGCCGTAGATTTCATCATGGGCCATGCCGACGAGTCCATGGCCGCGACCTACCGAGAGGAGGTTGACGACGACCGACTGTTCGAGGTCGCCCAGCTCGTCCGCCAGCGGCTCCTCCTCAAATCCCACGATTCGCAAGGTGGCCTTTCTTCACGCACGCACGCGGAATAAACTAAACGTCAGAATTATATCTTACCGATCGGCCACTGACACCGAAACGGTCATCCGAAGGGAGCTCGTGTGCCTGGCGAATACATCGACGTTCCCAGCGAGAACCCTCCGAAGCAGATATGGAAAATGCTGCGGATGTACCTGGATCAATCTCACACTGTCGAACAGATAAGATCCATGCACGAGGTTCCGAAGGAGCAGGCTAAGAACGTTGAGAAACAAGCTGCCCAAATCGCATACAGCATCCGCCAGGGAGAAGAGTATTTCAAAGCCGCCGAAGGTGTTTCCGCGGCCACACGCCCACTTTTGCTTTATTATGGAGCAGTAAATCTAAGCAGAGCATTGACTTTGATGCTGCTGAGCGGATCGCACTCGATTGACGCACTCCGTGAGGCTCAACGTCACCAGCATCATGGATTAGATCTGATCAAGGACGGACTGCGAGCAAATTCAGGACATGGAGCATCCGACTTCCTCGCAGGGATAAAGTGTCGCATACATCTGCACGAAAAAACCAAGGAACCGTGGGGGCATTTCGCGGTATTTTACGGCTGCACGCCCACTACGACGCTCCTTACGCCTTGTGAATACGTACGCGTCTACCCTGAGCGAATTGAAAAGCACATGGGAAGGCACTTGCCTACAACCACGATACCATCAAAACCGCTTGAAGAGGTAAGTAGCAGGAAACTCTCAGTCTTGGAAGAACTTTCGTCGTTGCCTGACATGTATCACTACCTCCTGCAGCACAAGATCGAACCGCGAGTTCACCCGTTTTCCCCGCGATTTCAAATCATTCAGCGTTGTACGACAGTCCAGGGAATAATTCACGAGATAGGGGACTCTCGGCGTCGACTCGGATTCCATATTTCCGACTTGACGGCTCAGCAAAAAGAGGACTTTATAGTCCGCTACTCGGCAGCATTTAAGTCCCTCAAGGTAACAAAAACTACGGAAAATTCAGTTCATTTTGAAATGAAAGAGCCGAGCGAAGCCGAAAAATCCCTCAGCGCAAACGAACACGTCCCAGACACGCTTTCAGACATTGCGGGCAGACACTACTTACATCGGTTTCCAGAACACTGCTTTATGGAGGCTCATAGCCACCTTTTGATCCTCTTCTGTTTTGGAATGCTCTCTCGTTATTCGCCAGATATCTGGATGCGTGCGATCGACAGCAACGTTGCTGTCGCTGAAATAGTCGACATGTTCATGGACGTATGCCAGAGAAAATTTCCGAACCTAATGTTGAATGGAATTACCGGCAACCATTACCACGTTCACTTAACATAGGAGCTAGGTCCACTGCGTCGCTTGAGGCTCGTGTGGGATTGCGCGAAGTATTTCTCTTTTCCAATTGGGCTCGTTCACCGGCCAGCCACGAGCAGCAACTTCTCCGACTCGAACCCATCGGCACCTGCCAGAACTGTGAACAGCCGCCTGGCATTCACGCTCTGCTTCACTCACCGGCAGCGTGCCGACGTTGCTCTGCCGCCGCGTCAGCTTGCCGTGATCCCAGATGGAAACAATTGCTGGTTCCGCAAGGTCCAGAGTTCGAATTGCCACTACCTCGTGGCTCGCGCTCGAATATATCGCCTTAAGTGCCGGCAAGTCGAAGTCGAGCCGTTCGGCGTCCCTCGCGAACCACAGCGTCGGCAAAAGCAGCCGGCAGGCGAACACGTTGGCGAACACCTCGGCTGCTTCGCTCGACCGCTCGTCCGGATCCGCGCCCACCTCCCGAAAGAAGTCGTCCTTGTGCATCTCTCCGATCTCGTGGGCGAGGGCCCACGCCTGGCGTTCGTCGAGCCGCTCAGGTCGAAGCGAGACGATCGCGCCGGCACCTTCGACCTCGCTGACGTGGCCGCGGTGACCGATCGAATCGTTTACCATCACGGCGATCTCCATCGCTTCGGCGAGCTGCAGGACATCGACGGGCGGCGCGTCGATCCCGTAGGCCGTAAGCAGACGCTCCACCAGGCGATCGATCGCTTCGAGGGCTTCGTCATGCTGCATGGTCCGGTCCTCCGTTCGGTCGACTCGAAAGCCGCGACTGGTGGACCATGCGGCCGAGATAGGTTTTCACCTCGTCCATCTTCCCGGCCGCGGCCAGGAGCTGCAGCAACGCCAGGCAGTCTTTCCGCCACTCGAAGATCGCTACGACTTTTTCCACGCCTTCGCGCGTGAGGGCGCCGCCGACTCCGAAGTGGGAGAACAGCTCGTCGATCTCCTCCTGGGTAAGCAGTGCGGCCCTCGCCGGATTCTCCTCGATCCACGCCGCGGCGGCCGGCTGCTGACGCCAGCGGTCAATGTTCGTCGGCCGAATGCACGGCCTCGCTAGTTGAATCATCTCATCCTCGCGAAAAAGCATGTTCGGTCGCGAGTCCGTTCTTGCAATTCGGCCATCCATGCGGCAGCATAGTGAACGCGTGTATCCTATCTTGGCTTTTGATCTGACGCAAAGTCCGAATCCGTGAGGTCGCCCATGTTCAACGAGAGCAAACCCAGCCTGGCAAATTGGTTAGATGAAAAAGCCGCAGCCATTCAAAAGCGGTTGCGCGGCGTCAGCTGGAGCGAGGGCCACGCTATCGGGCAGTCGGTGACAATCGATCCGAAGGGGTGGGAGGTATGCGTGACGGCCCATTCAATTGCGGACATGCGGCGGATCGCCGCGGAAGTTGCGGCAGCGGAAGCCGAGGTGGAGAAGGTCGCAGGGGTCAGCGCAATGGGGGCGAGGATCCTCGCCGTCCTCAACGGCCCACCGATGACGCTGGAAGCGATTGCAGACGCCATCGGCGCCGAAGCTGGCCGGTACGTTCAGCGCGAAATTCGCAAGCTCTGGCGAGCGGGAAAGGTGTCGGAGCACGTCGACGGCTATCTCAGGCACATCGCTTGAAGGTCAACCGCGAGCCACAGCCTCGATTGCCGCCGGCGTAAAGCGTTATGGCGGAACCAGTTCCATCGCCGATTCAAGCCGCATTGACATAAGTCTTTGTACAGTTAGAATTAAAGTTGAGAGCGACCAGTACCTAACTTGCCAGGCCGCAGACCTATGATTTTCCAGACGGCAAGCCAAGAGAAGCTGTTCGACCTTACGATCTCCGGATTGGAAAAGGTCGGATACAGCAACGGCTTGCTCGAATTGAATTACAAGTTCCCTGACTATTTTGAAGACGGGGTTCCGGTAAAGCAAATTCCGGCAGTCGCATTCGGACAAACACCTGTCTCCTACAAAACGGCATGTTTCGGCGTTGTTATTGCAGATCAAAACGGCAAACAAGGCCGGCCACTTGTCTCTACTTATCGATGGTTAGCAGCTCCATTTCAATTTGAAATTCGAGACGACAGGGTAGTTCGATGGGCGGTCGGTCGCGACGACAATTCAACGTCGATAGTTGCCGAATACAACAAATCCGAATTAGAAATCGCATTCCGAGAAAATGCTGCGGCCTGGTCGCCAAGTTCTATGCTTCGAGCAAAGAACATTGGGCTGCAGCAGATTCCGCGTCAGCTTGATCTTTTTCTGGATAGCGGACTCGTTCCGGCACTCGAAGAGCAGATCGAATACCGCCTAGACCCAATCCTCAAAAACGCACTCTCCGCAGCTCGAAGAACGTTCAGGGAAGTGACGGGCGACGAACCTGATGAAAGAGACTTATTCCGCCTCGTGTTCCGTCTGCTTAGCAGGGAAGATTTTCCATGATCGTCAAGTCTGGCGATTTCGCACTCTCACGTCCGACGATGGCCCTGACGCCGTTTTACAAAAAGTTGCCGATCACTATCGAGAACAGTCGCCTCGTCTTTTGAATATCGCTGCTCGCCGCGCGGCTTTCGATGTTGTTTGGACAAAGCTTGATTTTAGGCATCTATCTATCGACGTTTTGACATCCATCTGGTCAAAAACGCTCGTAACCAGCAGCGTACGTAGATCGCTCGGGATTCACCCCACTCCGCGGACCGTCGCGAAATACATCGTCGACAATCTCCCTTCTGAAGGTTTTCAAGAATTGAAGGATCCCGATCGACTGATAGTTGAACCCTGTTGTGGAAGCGCTTCACATTTTTAGTGGAAGCGATGCAGCGCATCCGGGGCGAACTTCCCGCAACTTTCACTTCGCAGGAGCATACGCGTATTTTCAAACAGCACTTTGCGGCTTTGAGGTGGAAACGTTTGGAGTTGAGATTGCTCGCCTATGCCTGGGCCTTGCCGATTTTCCGAATGCCAACGGATGGAAGCTCTACGAAGAGGATGTCTTCACGTCACCGAGATTTAACAACGCAATTCAATCGGCTAAAGTTGTCCTTTGCAATCCACCCTTCCAATCGCTCGATGTCGGCGACCCTATACGGCAGCACGTAAAATCGGTGCACAAAGCCGCTGAGATACTGGGTCGGGTTCTGACGCACCTGCCAGACGACGGAGTTCTCGGGTTCGTACTTCCGAGGAGATTCCTTGACAGCCCTCGCTATCGAGAAGTCAGGACAAAGCTCGTAAAACGGTTTGCTCACCTACACATCGTTTCACTTCCGGACGTCGCTTTTCGGAGTTCCGAAGCGCAACACGAAACTATTCTGCTCCTTGCGAGCCATCCGCAACGACAGGGCGCAGCAAGCACAGTCTTGCATCGGAGAGTCGCAAAACAGGACTGGGACCGATTCAATACGCTCCATAAGGCGACCACCGACGACGTCGTGCTTAAGACCTCCGCAGATGCTGCGCAAAGCCTCTCCGTTCCTCCTCTCGCTGAAATCTGGTCGTACCTAGATGGCATGCCAAGGTTAAGAGAATTTACGAAAACAACGAGCCGCGGACTTCAATGGAATATCCCTCTCAGGGCTGAAGGTAACGAAACCGGGAACCGTAATAAGCTGGTGTTCGGTTCACCACAACACGGGGCAAAAGAAGGCATACCGCCGCTTGCAAAAATCGAGTGTTTCCAGGAGCCTGAAACTAAGTACCTGAACGTGCAACCGGAATTTCAACGCCGAAACGCCTATCTTGCCGAGTGGGCTCTCCCAAAGGTGATCGTCAATGCAAACCGCCGGTCGCGTGGGCCTTGGAGGTTGTCAGCCTTTGCCGACTCCAGGGGACTTACTTGTGCGGAAGCGTTTATCGCTATCTGGCCGAAAGACGATTCGCTCACAACAACGCTTGCAGCGGTTTTGAATAGCCCACTTGCTAACGCCTACGCTTCAACCTTTGAGGGAGCAAAGTTCGGCCAAACTCAGCTCTTGCGGATTCCGGTCCCTTTCTTTTCCCAAACGCAGCGCAAAGCTGTAGATGCGTCCGTCCAAGCCTATCTCGACGCCATCAAAAAATCGGATTTGAGTCGAGCGAACACCGAACTTCGTCGCGTTGATGCGCTGATCTTGAAAGCATATGATCTGCCTCCTAGGCTTGAGCGAAAAGTCATCGAGCTATTTCGAGGCGAGACCAGGCCGGTTCCTTTTGAGTTCACGGACTACTATCCAAAAGACTACGATCTATATTTTTCGCTGGCCGACTATTTATCAAGCGAATTTCAGGCTGCGACGGCAGGCGCACTCCGTGCTCGCTTGCAAACGCCACCGGGCTATGTCGTAGAGGCGATGAGGGCGGCTGTCGAGTCTTTCGAGGAGGACTAAGCTTGCCAGCGTTCCTTTTGGATACACAGATCGTGTGCTACCTATTTGACGAAGCCGCGCCTGAGCACGCGAACGTCAAAGAGCACTATAGGAGAGTTCCGGCAGAAAATCAGCTTTTCATATCGTCAATAACCATCGGCGAAATTGCTTTTGGACATGCCAAAGCTGATGGGGCCGATTTGCAAAAGCAGCAGAAACTTCAAGAATGGCTCAAATTCACCTTTCCATTCATAATTGACGTAACAAAGGTCACCGCACCCTATTATGGCGAAATTCGCGGCAATCTGTTCAGAAAGTTCGCACCAAAAGGAAAAGGGCGGCGTCCAGAGTCTTGTTACGATCCAGCGACTTCAAAGGAATTGGGCATCCAAGAAAACGACCTCTGGATTGCGTCCCAAGCTTACGAGAAAAATCTCTGTTTAGTCACGAACGACAAAATGAACCGAATTCAAGAGGTGACTGAATCGTTGATCGTCTTCAAGAATTGGACAAGGTTCCCCTAAGCTTCTTTTAGATACTCAGTTGACCGCTTTATCCGGATCGCCGGGCCAGACAAGGCGATCGTCGCAGCAGGTGCAGGTGGTCATAGGGTCCCGCCGCCCTCAGGTGCTCTCCGCTCTTCCCGAATCGCTTCCCGCGTTTGTTCGCCCTGATCGGATGCAGCTTTCTCCAGAAGCCCTCGGTCGTGCCGCTCGTCAGGCGGAAGCGGCAACCGATGCCGTATCCGCTGAAGCTCCGAAACGATCGCGTACGCGGCAAACAAAATGGATCCCATGATCAGGAAGGCGATTCCACCGACTTCGCTAAGAAACGATGTCGAGGCCAGAAGTGAAAGCGCGCCCAAGCAGGTGCACGTCATTCCGCTTGCAAGAAGTACGGAGTCCATCGGCGGGGCATTTCTTTCTTAACAGCACCGGTCGCTTCGCAGGCCACGATCTTTGCCGGCGAAAATGAGCTGACCCTCAGAGCCCGCTTTCATTTGACCGAGCCTGCGTCATCAATCTCCCACGGCGGTTTCGGCACGGGAACTCCCTTGTCCTTGAAGTGTTTTTCAAGGACGCCGCAAAGATACCAACCAAGCGGTTGGCGATCCTTGACGGCGAGGTCTCGAAGAGCGTCAAACCACGGCAGCGGAAGCTGTACGGGCTTCCGCTTCACCTTCGCGCCAGGTGGTTTCTTCGGTCGCCCTGGCTTTCGCTTTTGCTTCTTTCCTGGTTCGTCTGCCATGAGGAAGAGGTTAGCAGCATTTGGCATAACTTTCCATATTTCAAGATGTTGCGGTAAACTCGAAAAATTACAGAACAAATCGATTGATTTCGTGTTTACTCGCTATTACACTTCTTGCACGGTCACGCAATCGCCCGCAACCTCAAGCAATCCCAGCCGGAACTTATTCGTCGCGTGACACCAGCCATTTTGGAGACGCCGATGCGACTGATCTTCTGGGCCTCGCTGTTCGCCTTCCTCGCCGCCATCCTCTGGCTGCTGATCGTTCTCGCTCTTCTCTCGATCTTCTCCCCGAAGGTCGATCCAACGGTGGGCCTCTACGTGGCGCCGACGATCGGTTTCGTTGTGTACCTCATGGCAGAAGTTGCGAAGAGCCCGCCATCGACGTGGCCTGCCCGAATTTGAGCGTTCCGAATCGCAACATTGATGTTCCCAAATGGCACTTTCGGCCCCGTCCCGACGTGCCAAACACCGCAAAAATCGCTGTCCGGATCGACGCTCCCTGCCATCACGTTGTTCCATCGCGAACGGCAGAATTAGAGGCGTCAGGCGAAGGCAAGCAAACGCAGGAAGGGTCAAAAGCCATGGCCGAGCATGTCGCAGAAGACGTTGCCCTGAGAGCGATCCTGGTCACGCAACGGCAGGTCGCTCAGATCCTTACCTGTAGCGAACGAACCGTCTACACGATGCGGGAGAACGGCGAGATGCCCGAGCCTGTTCCCGGCCGCGGCCTGCGTTGGCGTCTCGCGGAAATCGAAGCATGGGTTGAGGCAGGACGCCCTTCTCTCGCCGAATGGAAACGAATGCAAGCCTCGAAAGGGGCGTAAGCCATGACGCTCATTCCCATGGATCGCTCCTACCGCGTGAAAGCGTATGCGAAGCGCCTCGGCGTCGAGCCGGCGAAGGTACATGCGTGGATTCGGAACGGCGAGCTGATCGCGACGAACGTCGCCAAGAAGTCTACGGACAAGCCGCAATGGCGGATCACGCCGAAGCAGGCCGAGGACTTCGAGCGGAAGCGATCGAGCGAACGGCTCATTGAACAAAAGCCGATCGCCAGAAAGGTTCGACGGCCGCGGCCGAGGACGACTTCGGACGTTTACGAGTTCTTCAAGTGAGCAGGGAGGCAGCAATGATCGACGAACTCATTCGCCTGGCCGATGACGGGAATCCGCTCGCTGCGGACGCTTCGGCCTCGACTTCAGAGGACTCAATGGCCTTCCCCATCCGCGAAGATCCCTCGGCCGTTTGCTCCACCATGAGCGTTCGCACCTGCATCGCAACGTACGCGATGGAAGGCCTGCTGGCCCAAACGACCGCTACGGAGTTTGAGGGGCACACGCGGCCCGTTTACGAAGCTGGCGACGATGACGCGCTCGTCGATCGAGCCGTGGAGCTGGCAGACAAACTACTCGCGCGACTCGCGCGTTGAACGCAGGGGTGTTTCTTTTCTCCGTCAAGGAAAGGGTTTCTCAATGAGCAAGGCGAAGCAGATCGTGTCGGCGAATTACCGCAACCGCGACGACAAAGCGTCACGGTGGTTGGCGCGTAACGAAAGCGAGGGAGTCGAAGCCGCGTCCCCGCTTGCAGCGGTCGAAATCACGGACTTCGAGTTCATATCGTCCACCGCCAGCGAAGCAGGTTTCGGATGCCAAACAGTCTGCGTCGGCACCGTCGCCGCAGCATGCGAAGCCGGCTCCACCGTCATTCACCCGCCGCAGCTCGCAGGCGAAGTTCGGCTTCGCTTTGAATCATGGGGCGGAATTTTCTGGAACGGTAGCGAGCAAGTGAAATCAGGTAAGCGCCTTCGCCTGCTCCCTGACGGCAGCATTTTCGCCGTACTCGCGTAGCACGAACCACCCGGACCGCGGCTTCAAGAGGAAGCCAAGGCGGTGAGGAACGGGGCAAGGACGCTCCGCCGCGACGGTAGCTCAGTGGGTAGAGCCCTCGGAGGAATGACCGAGAGGTTGCAGGTTCGACTCCTGCCCGTCGCTTTTGCCTTTCCCAGACCGTTTCACCTACGGCTCGACGAGCCGCCCGTAGAAGGTGCGCGCATGGCGTTTCGTAAAGCGAAGTCCGAACAAGCATTTCTCAAGGCGACCATCTACGGCCCGCCGGGCAGCGGGAAGACCTTCTCGACACTGCTCTTCGCCGAGGGCCTCGCCAAGCTGAGCGAGAAGCGGATCGCCTTCGTGGACACGGAACGAGGAACCGACTTCTACGCTCAGAGCGTTCCTGAACGTTCAGCCCATCCGGACGCCTTCGACTTCGATGCGATCTATACCCGCAGCATCACGGAGATCAACAAGGAACTCCGCAGCCTGAAGCCGGCGGAACACGGCGTCATCTGCATCGACTCGATCACGCATATCTGGGAGGCGTGCAAGGCGAGCTACAACGGCCCGAAGACGAAGATCGGCACGCTGCCCATGCACGCCTGGGGCAAGATCAAACAGCCCTACAAGCAACTGATGGAGTTCCTGATCAACGGCCCGTTCCATGTCTTCATCCTCGGCCGGCAAGGAAACGAGTTCACGGAAGACGAAGAGACAGGCGAGACGAAATCCGTCGGCGTGAAGATGAAGGCCGAGGGCGAAACCGCCTACGAGCCGCACATCTGCTTCCGCATGGAATCGGTGAAGCCAACTCATCCGAAGCGCAAGAACGAAGTCGTGAAGTCCGGCGGATCGATTCCCATCATGTTTGTTGAAAAGGATCGAACCGGCATCCTTCAAGGCAAGCTCATCGAGCTTCCCAACTTCGATAAAGTCTGCCGTCCCTTGCTTGGCCTGCTCGGCGACAAGCAGGCCCAAGTCCAAACCGAAGACGAAGCCGCCGCACAAGACGCCGACGCCTTGGCTGCCGACGAACGGGAGAAGGCTCGCCACTCCCGCGAAGTCGCTGAACGCTTCGTCGCGAAGTTCCACCTTTGCGAAACGCTCGCAGAGGCCGAGGCTCTCGGCAAGACGATCACGGCCGCGGTGAAAAAGGAAATGCTCAGTGCGGACGTGACGACGGTTCGGAACGCCTACCTCCAGACCACGCAGAAGTTCAAAGGACAAGCTCCCGTCGAGCCCGAGCCGTCGGAGGGTCAAACATGATCCGCCTCATCGACGGCCCCGCAGACACCATGTCGTTCCTTGTCGCGCGGGCCCCGAAGTTTCTCCGCGTCGTGCTGTCCCCCGATCGCTGGGACGTTCTCGATCAACTCAGCGATCGCCCTGAACCGAACGAACAGATTTTCGCTTATCGAAAAGTTCTTGATGGCGGAATGGTCCACATCCGCCGAGCGAACCCAAAGACCAGGCGGACTGAATCGCTCTGGTACGCGGTCGCCAATTACGAGTTCGTCGAGCTTCAACCGGACGATGCGACGATGCGCGACACGACCCAATGGCGGCAATGGACACGAGAGCAAGCGACCGCAGCGATCAAGGAGGCAGCGGAATGAAGCTGAAGATCGACCCCGAGTTCAAAGCGTTGATGCCCGCGCTTTCCGCCGAGGAGTACAAGCGGCTCGACGCTGCCTTGCAGCTCGAAGGTTGTCGCGATGCTGTCGTGGTCTGGAAAGATCACGGCTTCATCCTCGACGGCCACAATCGCCACGAGATCTGCAACCGGCACCGCATCAAATTCCGCGTAGAGGAAATTTCTTTGCCCACGCGGGACATGGCGATCGAGTGGATC
The DNA here is from genome assembly GCA_046350235.1 of Gemmataceae bacterium. Classification (GTDB taxonomy): domain Bacteria; phylum Planctomycetota; class Planctomycetia; order Gemmatales; family Gemmataceae; genus JAIEPT01. The sequence goes on from JAXMAT010000004.1 coordinate 25,080, forward strand.
GTCACTAACCAACTCGGCCGGCGAAACCTCACGGACAAGCAGCGGGCGTACTACATCGGCAAAGAGTACCTCGTCAAGAAGCAGCAACATGGCGGCGATCGGAAGGCCGAGGCGCCCGGATCAAGTGCGCAAAATGCGCACTTGAAAACAGCCGAGGAAGTCGCGGAAAAGCACGGAATCAACCAGGCGACGGTTCGACGAAACGCCGAGTTCGCCGAAGCCGTGGACAAGTTGCCGGCGAAAGAGCGAGCCGCTGTCCTGGACGGAACAAGCGACAAGACGAAGGCCGAGATCGTCGCCGAAGCGAAGCCGAAGCCGGAATCAAAGCCTTCCCCAGCGCCCGCTCCGTCGCCGACGAAGCCTCAGAAGCCCCCTCAAGAAGCGAAGCCGGAAAAGCCCATCAAGCCCGGTCAAGTTCTCTTCGACAAACCCAAGTTCGATTCCGCTTACGGCGCCTTGCTCCGCCAGGTGGACGACGTCGGCCGCGCGTACGGCGCCAAGGACACGCCGGAAGCGGACTACCTTCGCAAGTCGCTGGGAACTTGGAAAACCGAGTTCTCCGACTGGCAGAAATCTCTTGCTAAGGGGAAACGATGAATCCCCTCTGGCCCCATCAATCGCGAGGGATCCGGCAAACGCTCGACGCCATCCGCGCCGGGCATCGCCGAATCCTTCTCACGAGCCCCACCGGCATGGGCAAGTCTCGCATCATGTCCGAACTCGCGGACGAAGCGATTCGCGACGGCGCCGCTGTGTCGCTCTACACGAACCGCCGGCTCCTGCTCACGCAGACGGTCTCGGTTCTTGAAGGGCAAGGTCATTCGGTTGGGGTGCGGGCCGCGGGACATGGACGCCGCGACGAGCTGTTTCAAGTGTCGTCGATGCAAACCGAATACTCCCGCGTCGTGAAGCGGGAGACATGGAAGCTGCATCCCGCCGCTCGCGTGCTGGTCGATGAAGCTCATCTGCAGAAAGGCCAGATGGCGACCAAGCTCTTCGAGCTGCACGAGGTGGAAGGCGCCCACGCCATCATCGGCATCACGGCGACGCCCCTCGACCTGGGCGACGTCTACGATCACCTCGTTATCGCGGGAACCACGAGCGAAGGCCGGGCCTGCGGTGCGTTGCTCGCCTGCACGCATTACGGCTGCGACGAACCAGACCTTGCGAAGATCGGCAAGGTTCCGCTCGGCGACGATCCAAGCGAGAAGATGCAGCGTCAGGCGATCATGGTCCCGGGCGTTTTCGCACGAGTCTTAGAAGAGTTCAACCGGATCAACCCGGACCACAAGCCGACAATTCTTTTCGGGCCCGATGTGGCCGGCTCGATTTGGTTCGCGGAACAGTTTCTCGCAGCGGGCATTTCCGCTGCTCACATCGACGGCGAGGAGTGCTGGATCAATGGCGAAGTCCACCCAACCACCGACGGCATCCGACGGCAGATCCTCGACGCCAGCCGCGACGGCACAATCAAAGTCCTTTGCAATCGATTTGTCTTGCGAGAGGGCATTGACGCTCCTTGGCTTGCTCATGGAATTTTCGCCTGCGTCTTCGGCTCCCTGCAGTCTTACCTGCAGAGCGGCGGGCGACTCCTTCGAAGCCACCCTTCGCTGGACTCCGTCACACTCCAAGATCATGGCGGAAATTGGTGGCGTCATGGCAGCCTTAACGCCGACCGCGAATGGCGCCTCGGACTGACGGCTGCACTCGCGGCCGGCCTTCGCGAAGAAATGATGCGAGCAAAACAAACGAAGGAACCCGCTCGCTGTCCGAAATGCGCAATGATCCTCAACGGCATCAACTGCCCGTGCGGCTTCCAGATCGATCCGAGCAAGAAATCCCGCCCCGTCATTCAGGCGGATGGAAGCCTCAAGCATCACGCCGGCGACATCTTCAGACCGCATCGAATTACGCAGCGACCTGACGCCGAACGCGAATGGGAAAAGACCTATTACCGTGCGTTCAATTCCGGCATGACCTTCCGCCAAGCCGAGGCGCTCTTCGCATCCGAACACCACTGGGGCTATCCGCCTCGAACCGTTCCATTCATGCCACTCAACGTCGAAGACATGTTTCGCCGAGTGGCGGACGTTCCAAGAGATCAGCTCGTTCCCAAGGGCAAGGGGTATGCGCCGGCGCCTCCGCCGGCCGCTCAGGGCGAGCTGTTTCCCAGGGAAGAATTTGGGGCTTACCCATGACGGACGGGGAACTGTGGGACCGCCACGGCGCGGAGCTGGTGGGCCTTCTGCTCGATGCCTTCTCTCAGGCTGATCGCTCCCAAGTCGATGCCGAGGCGAAGGGGCGGTACATGCTCCAAAAAATGCGTCAGGCGCGGAACTATCTGCAGAAGATTCATGCCGCTTTTCAGCCCGAGAACAAGCCTCTGAGGCAACCAAACGGAAAGGAACCGGTGCGGAATTGAAGACGCTCACTGCTAAACAGGCGGCCGTACTGGACGTCGTCCGCCGACTCACCATGCCGCGAGGGCCTTCGCTTCGGGAGTTGTCGAAGGAGATGGGTTTCGCGACTCACACCGGTCCGCTTTGCCACCTGAACGCGCTGATCAAGAAGGGATACGTGAAGCGGCTTCCTTTGCCGGATGGATACGGCGGCTGCTACGTCGCGCGCGACGGCATCGCAACTATTTGGGGGATCGTCCATGGCGATTCGAATTAGTCGCGAGCAGGCCGCGGCGATGGGGATTCCTTTCATCGAAGATCCGCCGGCGAGCAAAGGGAAGAAGAACCCGCCCCAAGCCCACACGAACAAGCTGTTCGACTCTATCTGCGAATCGCACGGCCTCCCGGCGCCAGTCCACGAATACCAGTTCCATCCGCAGCGGAAGTGGGCCTTCGACTACCTCTTTGAAGGATGGCTCGCGGTCGAGAAGGAAGGCGGGGTCTTTGGGCGGGGGAAACCATGCCCTGCGTGCAAGCGCCGGCCAGGCGGCGCCCATTCCTCAATCGCCGGCATGAAGCGGGACATCGAGAAATACAACGCGGCGGCACAGCTCGGCTACGTCGTGCTGCGATTCCGGCCTGAACAATTCGACAGCGGCGAAGCCTTCGGACTGATTCGCAAAGTGCTGGAGGGCGAAGAGTGAGACGCCGCACATACCGAACGATCGAGCAGATCGCGAACCGCCCGATGCAGGTGGACTTCGAGCCGACGCCTGCCGTTCTCGCCCGGTTCTTCAAGAAGGTCGATTTCCACTCCGAAACACGTTGCTGGGTTTGGTCCGGGCACAAGGACGACAAGGGCTACGGCCAAATCAAGATCAACGGAAAGGCGATGTGGGTCCATCGGTTCAGCTACGCCGTGTTTCGACGGCCGCTGATCGAAGGCCTCACCGTCGAGCACAAGTGCCGCAACACGAGCTGCGTGAACCCTTGGCATCTCGAATTGTTGCCGAACGCCGAAAACGCAGCTCGGCAACATCGAGATGAACCCGAGCCCGTCCCGTTCTGAAGCGGCAGACATAGCTCCCTGATGAGCGGGCCTTGTGCCAAGGGTCGAGCCTGCGGGCATTGGCACTGGTCGCCTGAGCATGCGGCCCTCGTCGAAAACTGCTTTCGTTTCCCTGGATGCCTTAAGGGGCACGCTCGTAAGGCCAGACACAAAGCAACTGGCGGAGCGGATCGGCAATCAAAGCCGAACGTGTGGGGAACGACGGGAAGGCTGGACGCCTTCGACGTCAGCACCTGACGGAGGTCAGGGGTGAGGAGCCCAAGTACGGTATTTGCAGCCGTAATTGGGGGGGTGGGGGGGGCAGTGCGCCTGCGGGAACGAATCGTTGCACAGGACGCCGTCGATCGACTGGACCAATTTCCCGTACTCAGGAAAGGCCGAACAAGATGCCGGCCGGTCAAACATCCGCAAGCTCGCCTCCGCCCTGCCGACACTGCGGACAAGTGCGGCGTCTCTGCGGTCGAGGCCTCTGCAGGCGATGTTCCGCGACGCCTTCGATTCGACGCTGCTATAAGCCGATAACCACACGACGCCGCGGCCTTGGCGTAGGCGTCACGTCTCCAAAGCATGCCCGCCACTGGACATCGGCAACGCCAGGCACCGAAGAAAAGATCGCCATCATGCAATCGCGTCTCGCGCGAGGCGAGGAACTGCATCATCCTCTCGACGTTCGATACTCCCCCGTAGAAACCCGCCGATACAGACACCCGTCTTGACCCGCCAGCGACAATCGGACGCGTGAAGACGCATCGACCCTCTCTTGGCACGAACTCACGCGTTCATCGCCCACGCGGCACAACCGCCCAACGTGGTTACGATTCGCGCTGGCAGCGATACGCGAAGGCCTTCCTAACAGCTCGCCCCTTGTGCGAATGCCAAGACTGCAAAGCACTTTATGAACGCAACGGAATCGTCACGCCATCGGAAGTCGTCGATCACATCAAGCCGCACAAGGGCAACATGGCGTTGTTCTGGGATCCAAACAATCACCAGGCCATGGCGAAACGCTGTCACGACCGCAAGACGCAACGAGAGGACGGGGGATCATGGGCGAGGCAATCGGCTGGATGACGATCATCGCGATCGGCGTTCTATTGGGGATGCAGGCTCACACGTTCCTGATCGGCATGTACGCACGACACGCATACCGGAAGCATCGCGATCGAGCCATAAAGGCGATGTTGCTGAGTCAGCAATCATTGGCTTCCGTGGTCAAAGCGAAAGGGAACGGCTGAGCACAGGGGGTAGGGGGTCGAAATTTACGGCATCCGTCCAGCCCTGACCGCTCCGTGGGCAGACGCGAATTTTTGCATAATCCGGCGCCCTATTTAGGAAAGTTGGTCATGGCGCGATCAGGTAGGCCGAACAAGGCGACAGGAAAAGGTTCGACGATCGGCGATTCGATGAAGATTCCCGCGTGTCCTGAGCAGCTCACGGACATCGCGAAGAAGGAATGGAAGCGACTCGCACCCGAACTCGAATCGAAGGGCGGCTTCCGTGCAACCGACGTCGGCGCTTTGGCGGGTTACTGCCAGGCGTACGCCGACTTCTTGAACGCGACGCAGATCGTGAAAGACGAGGGCATGTACATCACGACGGCCCGCGGCGTCACGGTCGAGCATCCCGCGAACCGATCGAAGAACGCGGCCCTCGACCGCATGAACAAGTTCGCTTCCGTGCTGGGGCTCGATCCTCATGCCCGTACTCGACTGAAGCTGAAGCCGGATGCGAAGGCGAAGGATCCGACGCTCGAAAGGAAGCTGTGAGCAGCTACGCGGAACAGTTCGGCATCAGCCAGGAATGGGTGGATTTGCTCTGCTCGCTCCCTGGATACGATCCGTTCATTCATGCGGATGCGTGCTGGTTCGACGCTGCGGCCGCTCAAGCTGCGATCGACTTCTTCCCTCGTCACCTTCGGCACATCGAAGGGGCGATGCGGAACAAGCCATTCGAGCTGGAACGGTGGCAGAAGGCGGTTCTCGCGAACGCGTTCGGCTGGAAGCGCAAGGACGAATTCGGTCGCGACGTCAGGCGATATCGCGAAATCTTCTGCATGGTCCCGCGGAAGAACGGGAAGACGCCCTTCGTCGCCGGCATGGCGCTCTTGGTTCTCTTTCTCGATCCAGAGGAAGGGCAACAGAACTTCGTGGCAGCGGGCTCGAAGGGGCAAGCAGCGAAGTTGTTCCGGCAATGTGCCGGCATGGTGAAACTCAATCCCGCATTGAGCGAATCGGTGGATATCTACGGCGGATCCGCTCAAGGTGGGCAAAGCCGCTCGATCGTGAACCCTGAAACCGAGTCGTTCCTTCAAGTCATTTCGGCCGACGCGAAAACCACGCACGGCGACAACCTGCATTTCGCTGTGGTTGATGAGTTGCACGTTCAGCCGGATCGCGAGCTGGTAGACACGATTCAGACCGGAACGGCCTCAGCGAACCGGAAGAACCCGCTCTTCGTCAGCATCACGACCGCCGGCCACGATCGCGGTTCGATCTGCTACGAGAAGTACAAGTACGCATGCGATGTTCGCGACAACGATGGCGACAAGCATAAGCCCGGCTACGATCCGTCGTTCCTTCCCGTGGTGTACGAAGCTGCAGCCGAGGACGACTGGACGTCTCCCGACGTCTGGAAGAAGGCGAATCCGAACCTCGGCGTCTCCGTTTCGATGAGCTACCTCGAACGCGAGTGCAATCGAGCGAAGCGGATTCCCGACTACGAAAACACGTTCCGGCAACTTCACCTCGATCAATGGACCGAGCAAGCGAACCGATGGCTTTCGATGCTCGCGTGGGACCGATGCGGCAAGCCGTTTGAAGCGAAATCGCTGATCGGCGTCCCGTGCTTCGGCGGGCTCGACCTGGCGGCGACCGACGACTTGTGCGCCTTCGTCATGGTGTTCAACCACGAGGACCTGTACTGGGCAATCCCTCACTTCTGGTGTCCCGCTCCGAAGGTCGAACGCCGGCACCTGGGCGGCGTCCCTTATGCAGCGTGGCGTGATGCCGGACTGCTGACGGTCACCGACGACGACACAACGGATTACATCCGCATTTACGAGGACATCTGTTCCCTTCGGGACGACGAGGGCTATTCGATTCAAGAGATTGGCTTCGATCCGGCCGAGGCCTTGATGCTGGCGAAGCAGCTCGAAGGCGCCGGATTCGAAATGGTGAAGTTCGCCCAGACCCACACGAACTTCAACGAACCCTGCAAGATGCTCGAAACCTGGATTACCAACGGCAAACTGCGGCACGGCGGCCACAAGGTTCTTCGGTGGAACGCGGCAAACGTCGCACTCGATCGCAAGCTTCAGCGAGCGACCGACGGCAGCGCACCGCAGCAGGCCGCACTGCGAATGCCGAGCAAGGCGAAGAGCGGCGACAAGATCGACGGCATCGTGGCTCTCTTGATGGGCGCCGGGCGCATGATGGCAAACCCGGGCGCGACGTCAGGCCCGTCGATTTTCTTCATGAAGTGAGGATATCTTCGGTGAAACAAGGATGTAAACTTATCTCGGCAGGCGACGCGCTTGGCGGAAGCGGTCCCCTGCCCTGCCTTTCAATCAGCATGTTCGGCGAAGCGATGGGGGGTGCCACCCGTGGGCATTCTTAACTCGCTTCGCGATTACACTTCGCGAGCCCTTCGATTCCTAGCTTCGGCCGTTTCCGCTTCGGGTAATGCTGCAGCGGACCGTATCGCGCAGATGCTGAAGATCACGAACGAAGCGTCTTCCGGCGTCAGCGTCACGACCGAAACCGCTCTGGCCTATGGTCCATGGTTTCGCGGCGTTCAGCTCATTTCGGGCAAGGTCGCCAAGGGCCGAATGGCCGTGATGCGCCGCCAAGGCAAATCGAAGTACATCGACGAGAAGCACCCGGCGAACAAGCTCGTGGCGGCGAAGCCGAACCCGAACATGACGGCTTTCCATTTTTGGAAGCTCATGACGGCCCACGTGCTGACCGCCGGCAACGGCTACGCGTGGATCAAACGCGACGCGATGTTCAAGCCGATCGCGTTGGTTCCCCTTGATCCGCAGCAAACCACGCCCGTCTTGGTAGATGGCGAACTGTGGTACACGAACACGCAAGACGGAACGGTGCAATGGATTCGTCCTTACGACATCCTGCACTTTAAGGGCCTCTCGTATGACGGCCTCGTGGGCTACAGCGTCATCGCGAAAGCCCGCGAATCCCTCGGCCTCGGCATGGGAGCCAGGCAATACGCGACCGTCTTCTTCAAGAACGGCGGGCGCCCATCGGTAGTACTGACGTTCCCCGGCAACGTGCAGGACAACAAGAAGAAAGAGATCATCGAATCCTGGGAACGAATGCACGGCGGGCTCGACGGGGCTCACACGACGGCAGCCCTCGATATGGGCGCCGACGTCAAGGAACTGTCGTTCAGCGCAGCCGATTCGCAACTCATCGAAACGCGACGGTTCTCGATCGCCGAGGTGGCGAACTTCCTGGGTGCACCGCCTCACAAGCTCGGCGACTCGACGCGCCAGGGCTACGCGTCGCTTGAGCAGGAAAACCTTTCGTTCGACAGCGACACCATTTCACCGATCCAGGCGGAGATGGAACAAGAGGTTTACGACAAGCTGCTGACCGAAGACGAGAAGGATTCGGGGCAGTACGTGTGCGAATGGGCCCTCGACTTCTTCCGATGGCTCGACACCAACACGAAGAGCAACCTCGTTCGGATGGCGACTGGCGGCGCGGCGGTCATGACCGTGAACGAAGGCCGCGGCGTGTTGGGACTCAATCCGGACGACGATCCCGCGATGGACGTCATTCCCAAGCCGCTCAACATGAAGCAAGATCCCGAATCGGACTCCAGGGAAGAAGACGCGACCGACGACACCGCGACCGAGCCAGATCCTCAAGACGACGAGCAGGATTCGGAAAAGGACAAGAAGAAGAAAGCCGACAGCGAATCCGCTCGTGCCGTCGCCGGCGAGTTCATCGCCGACACCGCAGACCGCACATTGAAACGCATCGAACGGCAAGCGGAGTCTGCGGTGAAGTCTCCCGCGAAGTTCCTCGAATGGGTGGACAGCGTCGAAGCGGCGAACGGCTCGACCTGGCGGGACGATTTCCGCCGCGCTGAGTTGGCTGCGGAAAAGACGATCGGCGTCATCCGCCCCATTGCTCCAACCTGGCTTTCCGAGGTGGCGGCCTCGCTCCGAGCCGTCGCGGCGTCGGCTTCCGAGAAGAAGCTCGCCGGCGAAACCCAAGAAGCGATCAACCAACTGCGAGCCCGCATCCCGGTGTTCGCTCAGGAGTGCTTACGATGAGAACCGAATCAGTGTGGGCGATCGAACACGAATGCTTCGGCGCCATGCTGCAGTTCATCCAGAATGGTGCGAAAGGCTCCGTCCCGTCCAGCTTCCTCGGCTTCAAGTCGAAGTCGAACGAAGCGACGATCAGCGGCCGCACGGCCGTCGTTCAGATCCAGGGCGTGATTTCGCACAAGACGAGCTGGATCGAAGAGTTCTTCGGCGGCGTCTCGGCAGAGAAGCTCGCGGGCACGATTCGCGCCCTCGGCAACGATTCGGGGGTCAAGAACATCGTCCTCGACATTCATTCGCCAGGCGGCGAGGTCTACGGCACCGCGGAACTCGGCAGCGCCATTCGCGACGTCGCCCAGTCGAAGAAGGTCATCGCCGTAGCGAACGCCGTGGCGGCCTCTGCGGCGTACTGGATTGCTTCGCAGGCGAACGAGATCGTCGTCACCGAGTCTGGTCGCGTCGGTTCGATCGGCGTCATTCTGATGCACTACGATTGGTCGAAAGCGATGGAAGCCGCGGGCGTGAAAGCGACGGTCATCACCTCGGCGCCGTTCAAGGCCGAGGGCTACTCGGAGCAACCGGTCACGGAAGAAGGGATGGCTGAGATGCAGCGCGTCGTCGATCACTATGACGCCATGTTCGTCTCCGCGGTCGCCAAGGGGAGAGGGACAACCGAGAACAAGGTGCGAAAGGAATTCGGGCAAGGACGCCTCGTGGAAGCCTCACGTGCCGTCCAGCTTGGCATGGCCGATCGAGTGGCGACGCGAGATCGAGTTCTTGGCAAGCTGACGGGAGATGCCGCGAGGGCCGAATCAGAAAATTCACTACTGGCCCTTGATTCAGTGCTCGCGTCTTTGTAATATTTCTCCGACAACTTGAACTTCCTCACCGGCGACGCACTACGTAAATCGGACCTGCGGCGTCGAGTGCAGTAAGCAGATGCAAGCCAGGTAAATCCCGGCGGGCCTCTGTTGGCGAAGAGTCTACGTTTTTCAAACGTACCTTTTCGCCGGCGGGGCCCGCCGGTTTCTTTTTGGCTTCCCCCTGTCGGCGAATCACCAGGGGGACCCATCGTGTTCAATCGTAAGAAGGCCCTCGAACGCCGAGCGGCTATCGCCGCCGAGATCCAAGGCGTACGGGATCTGCTCGCCAAAGACGGCCGCGGCATCACGGCCGAAGAACAGGCCCACGTCGACAAGCTCCGCGCTGAGAGCGGCAACCTTAAGACTCAGCTCGACCTCGACGATGAGGCGTCCGGCATCACGGCCGGCATGGGTCAGCAAACCAATATCCCGCCCTTCCTGCAGAACGCCGGCAACGACGGCGCCAGCGCCGTGCAGCACTTCGCGCGTCACGGCAGGCTGAAGGTCCGCTTCAGCGAAGACGCCAAATTGAATGCTCAGCTCGCGTACGACTGCGGCAAGTTCGCGTTGGCGATCATGCTCCCGCCGGAAGAAGCGGCATGCGTCGCAGCTCGTCAGTACTGCGCGGATCGGAACATCCCGATTCGTTCGGCTCATTCCAGCGGCGACAACTCGAAGGGCGGATTCCTCGTCCCCACCCAGTTTGAAAACGCCGTCATCGACCTTCGGGAGTCCCGCGGCATTTTCCGTCAGAAGGCGCGAAACAGGCCGATTGGCGGCGGCGAATGGAATCAGCCCAAGCGAACCGGCGGGCTTCAGGCTTATTGGCTCGGCGACACGCAGGGCGCCATCGAATCGCAGAAATCGTGGGGCAACATTCAGCTTCGAGCGAAGGAACTCGTCGGCCTCGCCCTCTATGCGATCACCCTCGAAGAAGATGCCGTCATCAGCATCGGCCAGGATTTCGTCTCGGAACTGGCCTACGCGTTCGCTGTGGCCGAAGACGAAGCCGGATTCAACGGCGATGGCACTTCAAGCTACGGCGGCATCGTCGGTCTCAAGAACGCCTTGAAGGCGGGCTCAAAGGTCACGGCGACCGGCCACACGTCCGTGACGGCACTGACGGTCAACGACTTCATCGCGTGCATCGCCGCCCTTCCGCAGTACTCAGGCATGCAGGCGGAGTGGTACGTCCACTCCAGCGTGTGGGCGACATCCATGCTCGCGATCGCCATGGCTGGCGGCGGCAACACCGTTGCTCAGTTCGAGGGCGGCGCCCGCCAGATGTTCCTTGGCTATCCCGTCAACTTTGTGCAGTGCATGGACAAGGTTCTGACGACGGATTCCGGCAAGATCAAAGCCTACCTCGGCGACCTGAGCATGGCATCAACGGTCGGCACCACGCGCGGCTTTTCGGTCGCATCGGACCGAAGCCTCTACTTCTTGCAGCGCCAGGTGGCGGTGATGGGCGTTCAGCGCGCGGACATCAGCGTGCATGAAGTCGGCACGGCTACCGAAGCCGGCCCGATGGTCGCCCTCGTCACCGGTTGATTCGTCGTCTGCCTTGCCTCGAAGCGGCCCGCTCTGTTGCGGGGCGGGCCGCTCTCCTTCCTCCGATCATTCGCCTTCTAAGGATCACGACCATGCACCCGCTTCAAATGACCAAGGAAATCAACATTTCGCCGCCGAAGGCGATCGTTGATAACGCGTCGTGGACGACGAACGTCATCGACTGCCAGGGATTCGATTACCTCAAAGTAACCGTCAGCCTTGGCGCGCTCGACATCGCGATGGCAGCGCTCAAGCTCCAAGAGTCCGACACCGCGACCGATGGCACCACGCTCAGTTCGCCTTCCGACACGCCGGGCATGGTGTTCGGTACGAGCAACAACACGGGCGGATCCGCGTCGACGCTCCCGTCGGCCACGGCGGACAACAACCTTTACTCCTTCGAACTCGATCTCCGCGGACGCAAGCGATACCAGCAGCTCGTCGCGACTGGCGGGGATGGTGCGGCGGGTACGTTCATGTCCGCAACGGCTCAGCTCTACGGCGGCAAGAGCACGCCAGTGAGCCCGACCGAACGCGGCGTTGCCCAAATCCTCCGCGCATAACGAGCCACCTCGGCGCTTTCGCTTCCGCCGAACGTGGGGCCCTGGAGGCCCGCCAGCTTCCAGGGCTCTTTTCCAAAGGGCTTCGACATGCAACTCCGATGGCTTCGAGATTGGAAAGGCAACGTCGCCGGCCGAGTGTTCGAGGCCGTAAGCGCCGGCGCTGCCGAAATCCTTCTGAAGCGTGGCTTGGTCGAACGAGTAGAGGAAGCCGCGGAGCAGGACGGCGAGGAAGACGACGAAGAAAGCGAGCCTGCACCGAAGCAGCCGGCACGAGGAAGGAAGAGGCCGCGATGAAGCAAGCCCGGATGAGCGTCGGCCTTGTCCGTACCCAAAGCCCCGTTGCAGAACCGCTGACGGTGGACGAGGCGAAGGCCCAATGCCGCGTCGAAAACGACGTCGAAGATGCCCAGTTCAGCGAATGGATCACGGCAGCAAGGGAGCGGGCCGAGGCGATCACCGGGCAATCGTTCATCACGCAGACGCATGTTCTGACGCTCGACTTTTGGCCGGATGAGATCTTGCTTGCGCATGGACCGATTCAGGCGATTTCATCGATCACTTACCTCGACAACGACGGCGAGCGGCAGACGTGGGTCGAGGACGAATACCGGCTCGTGAACAAGAAACAACCGCCGCGAATCGTACCCGCGGTGAACTGCGATTGGCCGAACGCGGCGGTCGCGGACGGCTCGATCGAGGTGACGTTCATCGCCGGATACGGCCTGGCGGGAACGGACGTACCGGCAGGAATCAAGGCCGCGATGAAGCTGATGATCGCTCATTGGTATCTGCACCGGGAAGACACCGACACCGTCCCGAAGCAGGCAATGGACATCCTCAGCAACTTCCGCAGCGGCAGCTTGTATGGGGCAGCGTGATGGACGCGGGAAAACTCGATCAACGCGTGACGCTGGAAAGCCCGCCCGATGCGGACGGCGAGCGAAACGAAATCGGCGAAGTCGTCGGCGACTGGAACCCGATCGGAACCTTCTGGGCCGAAGTGCTTTCGCTCAGCGGATCGGAGGCGGTGGAAGGCGACATGATCGGAGCGACGACGGTCTATCGGGTCACGATGCGATACCGAAGTGACGTCACCGAGGCTTGGCGCATCCTTTGGAACGGGCTTGACCTTCGCATCGAGTCGGTCGGTCGCCCCGAAGGAAATCGGTCGGGAACGATGACGATCATCGCCGCCGCGGCAAAGGACGCGTGAGATGGCCGCGAACGGGGCAGCCAAGACGAAAGCGGCCCTGAAGGCGTACACGCTGAGGGTCAGGACGCGAGGCAAAGAAGGCAGTGGCTCGCGTCGTGACGCAGGCGCTTGCAGGCCTCGAAGGCCGCATTGCCGCCTGATCGAACGGGCATGCTGCGGCGAGCGATGGGAAAGAAGGTCGGGATCGATCGTAAGGGCAATCCCTTCGGGCTCGTGGGGCCGCGGCGAAGGTTTAAGGTCACGCTCGCGACAGAAGGCCGCAAGACGACCGCGACCTTCGCGAGCCGGCCGAAGACAGTCAGCTTGCGGCGGGTTCGAGTGCGAAAGCCTCGTGTGGTGAACCCGACCAAATACGCCCCTCTCGTGACGAAAGGGACGAAGCGATCAAGAGCCCGCGATTTTCTCGCTCCGGCTCGTGCCGTGTTTCGGCAGCGGATGAAGGCGGAACTCGCAGCGGCGATCTTGGCGGTAAAGGGGGCGTAAGTGGAAACGGCGTTGTATGCGTTGCTGACGTCGAACGAAGCGGTTGCCGGCCTCGTGAGCGATCAAGTGTTCCCGCAGGAAGCGCCTCCGAACGCTGCCGAAAGCCGCATCACCTATGTCCGCACCGACGGCGGAAACCTGGGATCGTCTCAGCGGCCGCGGCGACATGGAAAAAGGCACGTTCGACGTGCGGCTGTTTCGCAGAGAAACAGCTCGATGCAATCGCGATCGGCAAGGCGGTCGAGGTTGCCTGCGATGTTTTGAACCAAACCTTGGGCGGCATCTTCGTGAACGCCATTGATGTGATGAACGTTCGTGACGAGGAGATCCAGGGGAAGGAAACGACCGGTTCGCCGACATGGGCCCGCGTCGTGACGATCAACGGATTTTGGCGAACCAACTAAAGGGGAGTTTCCCATGCCTAAAGGACTTGCCAGCAAGGGCGTGACGCTCGGTTTCTCAGCGACTGAAGGCGGCAGTTACACGCCTGTCACCGGGCTCGTCAGCGTCAAAGCCCCGAAGAAGAAAGCGAAGATCACCGAGCGTACGGCACTCGATGACGACGTTCAGGAAAAAGGCGTCGCGCATATCGAGATCGATCAACTCACCATCGAGATTCGACACGACTCCGACGCGATCGCGGCCCTCGACGCCCTCGTGGGGTTGCGGAAATGGTGGAAGATCACGAACTCGAAGGGCGACGTGTGGAAGGGTGAGGCAATCCTCGCGGAGGGCCCTGGCGAGGAATACAAGGTCGGCGAAGACGTCGTCGTCAATGCGATGGCCGAGGCGACCGGCCCCTGGACCTACACGAAGTTCGTGGCGCCGTAAGCGCCGCGATCAAAGCTCAATCACAGCACGAAAGGAAGCGAAATCAGTCATGTCGAAACTACTCAAGCTCGCGGACCTCGTGAAGAAGGAAACGCGAGATGCCACGGTTCCAGGGGTGGAGGGCGTCGTTCGGTTCAAGCTGCTTCGCGGCCTGGACTACGTCGAAGCCCTCGCCCTCCGGGACAGCCAACCGAAGTTCATGGTCGAACTCATCGCCCGTTCCTTGGTCGATGACGACGGCAATCGCATCTACAGCGACGACGTTTTGGAGCAGGTCCGGGAACTGACCTGGGACGTGCTGCAATCGCTCTTCGAGCAGATCGTCGAAGCGAACGGCATCTCGACGAAAAAGCGGGAGGAAGCCGCAAAAAACTCCGAGACGGGTGGGGATTCGCCTTCTTCCTCGCCCGCGATCAGCACCGTCTAAACCCTTTCGCCATGCTTGAGGAGATGCCCGCGGGCCTCCTCATTTGGTGGGAAGAGTTCTATCGGCTGAATCCCGGATTGCACGACATCGTAAATTGGTCGTCGGCGCAAGTGTCGGCGATCATCGCCAACGCCAATCGGGACGGGAAGAAACGCCCAAGCGCTTTCGCGATGAGAGACTTCGTTCTTGAGTTCGACCGCGAGCCGGAAGAGTTCGACGACGACGATTTCACCAGAGAAATGTGCCAGTTCGTAGACGCAACGCAGGAAGTTTTCGGGGAGGGCTAACATGGCGGACAGCATCGGCGGGTTGGCCGTCCCGGTTTCGGTGGACTTCTCGAAGTTCGAATCGGGCATTGCATCGGTCAACAAGACGATCGATCGTCTCGCCACGGGTCCGGCCGTCAAGATGCCCGTTCAGGTAGCGCCGCCCACGGGCGGCATCAACCTTGCCGGAATCACGCAGTCGCTTGGCAGCATGGTTCCCGGCGCCAACTCCGTCACTTCGGCCCTCGGCGGCGTCACTTCGAAGCTCGGCAGCATCGTCGGCATGGTTCCCGGCCTGGGCTTCGCTCAGAGCGCCATCACGGCCCTGACCAGCCCGGCGGGCATGGTTGCTGCCGCGCTCGCCGGCGTCGTCCTCTACGGGGCGAAAGCGATTCATCAAATCGCGGACCTGAACGACACGGCTTTGAAACTCGGCGTGACCGCGGTGGAACTGCAGGAAATGCAGTACGCCATGGGGAAGTTCGGCCTTTCCAGCGAAGTCGCGGAAGGAACGATTGCGAAGCTGCGTGCGAAGCTCGGCGACCTGGCCGCCGGCGATGCCGCTGCGGGGGCCGCATTCGCCCGCCTCGGACTCGACAAGGCCGCACTCGCCGGAAAATCCACTTCCGAAGCAATGGGCATGATCAGCGACAAATTGAAGGGCATCACGGATAACAACGTCCGCGCCTCGATCGCGATGGACATCTTCGGCAAACAATGGAGCGAGATCGAAGAATTCGCCCTGAAGGGGTCCGAGGCCTACGCCGAAGCGGCCCGCCAGGCCCAACGCTATGGCGTCGTGCTGTCGAACGACGTCGTGGCGTCGATCGAGGAAACGTCTGACGCGACCGATGCCATGCTGACGGCATGGGGAACCATCGGCACGTTCACGCGAAACACGGTCGCCCAGATGGTGCAGCCGATCATGGACGCCATCAATCCGATTCTCGTGAAGGTCCGCGACGCGATTCAACCTGTGCTGAGCGTCGTCGGCAAAGTGGCGATCGCCATCGGCAAAGTCATCGGCGTTGTGTTCGATGCGATCGGGGCTGTTGTCGGCCCGATCATCGACGCCATCGGCTTCATATTCAACATCATCGAAGGCGCCATCTCGTCGATCGGCAAAGTCTGGGATTGGCTCAAGGGCGCCGCGACGGGCGCTTGGGGCTGGGTGAAAGACAAGGCCAGCGGAACGTGGGATTGGATCAAAGACAAAGCGGGCGGCGTCCTCTCCTGGATCGACAGCAAGTCCGGGGGGTTCTTCAGTTGGGTCGGCGACAAGATCGGCGGCGCGTGGGACTGGATGAAGGAGAAAGCCGGCGGCGCGTGGGACTGGATCAAAGACAAAGCGAAAGGCGCTTGGGAGTGGATCAAGAACATCGCGGGCTTCGGCGAGTCGGACTTCGACAAACAGAACCAGGCGATCTGGGACGCGATGGAAGCCGTCAGCCCGAAAGCGCCCTCTTCCGAAATGAAGAATGCGATCGAAGAAACGACACTCGCCCTCATGGAGCAAGCCCAGACTTTCGGCATGTCGCAGCGGGAAATCGACCGATGGCGCCTGTCGATGCAGCTTGCGGATCAGGGCCTTTCGCAATCGCAGATCGACGAACAGTTGGCCGGTATCGACTTCTTCATGGAGACGATCGATCGCTATCAGCTCGAAGCTGACATCAACAAAACGGCTGACACCCTCCAAGAGCAGATCGACACGTTCGGCATGTCGGCCCAAGAGATCGAACGTTATCGACTGCAGATGCGCGGGGCTTCCGACGAGGACCTGGCGTTCATCGACGTGCTGAACGAGGAACTTCGCCAGCTTCGCGAGAAGCAGAAGGAGATGGAGGAATTCGCGTCTTGGTTGGATTCGCTCCAATCCGAGGCGGACAAGGTCGCGGAGAGCGTCAAATCGCCGCTTGAGAAGTTCAACGAAGAGTTCGACAAGCTGCAAGAACTCTTCGCCATGGGGCTCATCTCCGCCGATCAATACGCCCTCGCCGTTGAAAAGGCGATGGATCAGCTCGACCGCGGGCAAGACATGACGTTGCCCGGTTCGCCGACGGTCGCTTTGCAAGGATCCTCCGCAGCGTACTCCGCGATTCTCGCAGCGAATCGAACCGCGAACCAGCGGCCCGAAGACCCCGCGCAGCGGACGGCCCGCCTGATGGAACAAGCGAACCAGCAACGAAACCAACAGATCACCGTCGCCCGCGACACGCTCGATGCGGTGCGCCAACAGAAGAACCTTCCTCCGGTTTACAAGGGGCTGTAAGCCATGGCGGAAACGACCTACGCCTTCAAAGAGATACATCAGGGCCGCCGAGGCGATGCGGACGCGCAGACTAAACGGCATTCTCGCGTTTGGCAGTGCGTTACCTCGAACAAATGGGCGGGCGATTACGCCGTTCTTGGGGCGTTCATCGCCCAGGTTGGAATCAACTTCGGCCACATGTACAGCATCAGCGTCGGCGACCATGTCGAGGAAGATCCCGAAAGCATCGTGAAGCGGATCACGCCTCAGCAAGACAGCGAGGATCGATGCAAATGGGTTGTGACTGTCGAGTATTCCAGCGAATACGACCCCGAAGAGCTCTTCGAGTCTCCCCTTGATCGGCCTGCCGTCGTGGAGTGGGACAGCTACGAAATCGAGGAAGCTGCCCCGTGGGACAAAGACGATTTCTTGGTCCAAAACTCGGCCGGCGAACCGTTCGATCCGCCCGTCACGAAGAAGAAGTTCATTCGCGTCATCAACATCACGAAGAACAAAGAAGCGTTCGACGACAAAGTCGAGTGCAGCTACGCGGGCAAGGTGAACAACGCGAACTTCGAAATCAACGGTCAAGTGTATCCCACGGGAACGCTTCTGATTGCGACGTGCCCAAAGGTCAGCGAGCAGACCGAGAACGGCGTCGATTTCGTTCGGCTGAATTACAAGGTCGAGTTCAACAAGGACGGATGGAAAACGAAAGTCCTCGACCAGGGCTATCGGTACCTGTTCGTGGACGAAACGAGCCATCTAGTTCTAGTCAACTTCACCGATCACAACCAAGCGACGTCTTCAACGCAAATGCTGCTCAAGGATGGCGAGCCCCTCAACGGAACTGGCCGCGAGGTGGACGGGTCGGATAGCGCCCAGTTCCTTGAGTTCGACTTCCATGAGGCGATCGACTTCGACGAAATTGGGATGATCTAATGCCTGGCGACGAACCGATTTCATTGAATCAGCGGCAAGGCGACCGTCTCGCTCGCGCGACCTTGAAGATTGAACGCTTCAAGGAACCGCAGAAATCCAAAACCCCGTCGGAGAATTGGCAGTACGTCAGAATCAGCAGCACGTCGATGACGAGCGGTATGTATCCCGGTCACATCTTCACTGGGAACGCCCAAGCCGGATGGTCGCAAAAGGCCCTCATCTGGATCGACACGCCGAACGGCGAAGCCCTCACGGCGGGGATCTACTATCAGGCAAAGCACGTCCGCAACCACACCGACGGCAAGGCGATCTTCCAGACCGATCGCATCGTCACGTCGCCTGGCTACGTCAGCACGACGCAAGACGGCATCGTGGACTACGACGGCGCCCAATGGCTCGGCATCAATAATGCCACGAAAGGCGTTTCGTCGCTCGTAGTGGGCAACTCGGCAACGTCAGGAAATTCTCTCAATCAGTACGGCAATGACGTTGACATACAGGACGGGAACCTGAACGTTCGGAACGCCGGCAGCGGCAGCAGCTACGGTTACGTGAAATTCTGCGGAGCGCTCGCACGGCAAACGGGCTTAGAAAGTATCGCGGCGTCGATTCACGCCCGATACGATTCGGGCACCAATTCCAGTTACATCAGCTTCGAGCATCACGACGGCGGATCGTCCTTGCTTTGGACTAGCGGTTTCCAAAGTGAAGTGAACACGCACTATCGCTTGAAGCTGATCGGCGCTCAGACGGGTTTGCTCGTTCCCTCGGTCGGATATCCCGGCCCACGGTTCTGCGTGCCTTTGTGGTCCTTTCCCGGCGGAAGTCCGACCTACTACGACGGCGTCACCGGCATGCTGGCGGACGGGTCCGTGTTCGTCGGCGGCATCCTCATCAGCATCGGTTCGGGCGGATCCGGAACGATCTCATTCGGCACGACGCCGACAAGCGGCGGCACGACGAACGGCGTCACCTACACGGATGGAACAAAGATCCAAACTGCAACGCACTTCCTCATCGACAGCGGCGGAAAGCCGGCGGTGAAGATCGGCAGCAACTACGCCAGCTTTGGGGAGGCGTCGTTCTAATGTCCGCGCCGGTTTACAAGATCGACATCGCAAGCTCCCTCGGCGGCTCGCCGATCCGGACTTACTACGTCCCGTTGAAGAAGATCGACGCGACGTCCGCACCCTTGGCAAGCAACGACGACACGCAAGGCTACGCGCCGGGCTCGGAGTGGATCGACGTCACGAATGATCACGCCTACGTCTGTGTAGACAACACAACGTCGGCGGCGATCTGGAAGCGAACCGATAATCCAACGCTCCCCCTTTCGATCGCTGAAGGCGGCACGGGAACCACGACGCAAAGCGGGGCACGTTCGGCCCTCGGCCTCGGTACCGTCGCGACGCTGGCGAGCGACACGGACGGCACACTCGCGGCCAACAGCGACAGCCGCATCGCCACGCAGAAGGCGACGAAAACCTACATCGATACCGCGATTGCCGGCGTCGGCGGCGGAAGCGGCGGAAGCGCGAGCTGGATCGATAGCGTGGTGGCGGTCGAGCTCTCGCCCGGTCCCCCTCTGAAATCGACCTCCCCGCCCAGCGGGCCTGGGATTGGCGGGGCAACCGACGGCGACCGCGTTCTTCTCACCATCCAGTCTGCTGCGAAGGATAACGGCGTCTGGATCGTGAACACTTCCGGCAACTGGTCGCGGCCTTCTGACTTCGCCGGCGGCGACAATGCGACGGGCAAAGTTTTCTTTTGTACGGGGAACGGACGTTGGTACGCGTGCATCGGCACCAACATGAGCGTTGGCGCGGATGCAATCATCGGCACCGACGGAATCGGAATCACGGACTTCGCGTTCTGGAATACAGCGATTTACTTCGGTGACGGCTATTCCATCGCGCCGTCGAATATCGGCATTTCAGGCATTGGACTTGTCGGCAAGTCCACGAGCGGCGCAGGGCAAGCGGAACGCATCGCCCTTGGTACCGGCTTCAGCTTTTCTGGAACCACGCTCAATTGCACGATCGTAGGCATCAGCGACGGCGACAAGGGCGACATCACGGTTTCAAGCGGTGGTTCCATCTGGACGATCGACGCCGCATCCGTCGGTTACTCGAAGATCCAAAACGTTTCGGGGACCGATAAAGTCCTCGGCCGATCGAGCGCGGGCGCGGGAACGATCGAGGAAATCACCTTCACCTCGTTCGCCCGCCAGCTTTGCGACGACACCAGCTTTTCTGCCATGCGGACGACCCTGGGACTCGAAATCGGCGTCAATGTCCAGGCGTACGATCAAGAGTTGGCCGCGCTGGCATCCGTCACGAGTGCCGCGAACAAGCTGCCCTATTTCAACGGAACGGGGAGCGCCACGACGACGGACCTTTCGTCGTTCGGCCGATCGCTCATCGATGACGCCGACGCGGCAGCAGCTCGATCGACGCTCAGCCTTGGCACGATGGCGACGCAGGCCGCGTCAGCGGTGGCGATCACTGGCGGGACCATCACAGGCCTGTCTTCGCCTTCTGGTTCTTCGGATGCGGCCACGAAGGGCTACGTCGACGGCCTGATTCAAGGCGTGAAGTGGAAGGCCTCGGTCAAGGTCGCCACGACGACGAACGGCACGCTCGCAACCGCCTACGAGAACGGCGACACGATCGACGGCGTGACGCTCGCGACTGGCGACCGCATCCTCATCAAGAACCAATCGACGGCGAGCGAAAACGGCATCTATACCGTTAACGCCAGCGGGGCCCCGACTCGCGCCACGGACGCCGACACGGGAACTGAACTCGTCTCGGCGACCGTCTATGTCGAGCAGGGCACGGCCAACGCCGACCGCGCTTTCGTCTGCACTAATGATTCGGTCACCCTTGGTTCGACCTCGGTCGCCTTCGTAGCCTTTGCCTCGACGTTGGGACTCGCCACGGTCGCGACGACGGGGGCCTTTTCGGACCTCACCGGCGTTCCCTCGACGTTCACGCCCTCATCGCACACACACAACGCAAGCGACATCAACGCAGGCACGCTGGCCATCGCCCGCATCCCGACAGGGTCGAACAGCAGCACGGTTTGCATCGGCAACGATTCGCGGCTGTCCGACGCTCGCACGCCCACGGCTCACACGCACTCCGTTTCAGAGATCAGCGACGCGTCTGCCGTTGGTCAAGCTGTAGTGACGGCCGCAAGCCAATCAGCGGCCCGAACGGCGATCGGAGCGGGAACGGTGACTGGCGTTTCGGTCGCTTCGGCGAATGGCGTCAGCGGCAGCAGCAGCGGTGGGGCAACGCCTGCCCTGACGATCTCGCTCGGTGCGATCACCCCCACGAGCGTAAACGCCCTCACCTTCGCGGCGGCGGCTGCGGGCTTTACGATTACAGGCGGGACCTCGAGCAAAACGTTCACCGCCTCGAATACGCTCACGCTGACTGGAACGGACGGATCGACGCTCAACATCGGCGCGGGCGGCACGCTGGGCAGCGCGGCGTATACCTCGACCTCAGCCTACGCGGCGGCATCGCACAGCCACGCCCTTGCAGATCTCACGCAAAGCGGAGCGACGACAGGCCAAGTGCCCGCGTGGAACGGTTCGGCGTGGGCCGTCTCAACGCAGGTTCGGGAACAGTCACGACCCTTTCGGTCACGACAGCAAACGGCGTAAGCGGAAGCGTGGCGACTGCAACCACGACGCCTGCAATCACGATCACGCTCGGAGCGATCACGCCTAGTTCGGTCAACGGCCTGACCCTCACCGCGGCGGCAACAGGTTTCACGATCGCCGGCGGATCCACTCCGAAGACGCTGACCGTCAACAACTCGATCGGCATTTCGGGGACGGACGGCAGCACGTTGAACGTCGGGGCGGGCGGCACGCTTGGAACGGCAGCGTTCACCGCGGCCTCGGTCTACCAGACGTCGATTTCCGCAACCGGTCTGCTGAAAGGTGCAGGCGGCGGGTCCGTGTCGGCCGCTTCTGCGAGGACTGACTACCTTCGACCGCAAGACGTGCCGTTCGGCAGCGATTGCCGGCTTTCGACTGAATCGCAAATCAGCACCACGGACCGCACCAGTCAGGGAACCATCTTCCTTATCGGAACGGTGATCGTTCTCAAATACAGCGGCAATTACGTTTCATGCAATGTTCCCTATGCTGGCGTGTCGGTTTCGGTGAGCGGCACGGCAGGCCAAATCTATGACGTGTGGGCGTCCACCTCCGATGGAACGAACGTTTCCATTTCTTTTTCATCGGCATGGACAAACAGCACGACCCGCGCCGAAGGCCTCGCAAAGGATCGGTTCTGGTACAAGAGTGGCGATGAAACCAAAAGATACGTCGGAACGATCTGCCTTAGCGGGTCCAACGTCACCGAGGACAGCACGGCCCGCCGCTATGTGTGGAGCGCCGATAACCGCCGAGCGCGACCGCTCAACGCCTACGTATCGACCGGAAGTTGGAGCTACGGAACATCTACTTGGCGACGGCCAAACGCCGGCATCGCGACGCCGGGAACGAACCAGGTCGCATTCGTCGTTGGTCTAAATGAAGACATCATCGACGCAAACCTTTACGCGATCGTTTTCGGCTCGACGAGCGGATGGTCCCAAGTGGGCCTCGTTCTGGATTGGACGAGCGGCGGACCTTCGACCCCGTATCCGTTCGGAGCGTGGTATCTCGTCGCCGGCGCCTTATTCAACGGATATCCCGGAATCGGCTCGCACACGCTCGACTGGATCGAATACGCGACCGTCAGCACGACTTTCTACGGCAACCAAACTTCAGGTCCGGTTCGTTCGGGTTTGGTCGCAACTGTTTGGGGGTAACCATGACGCCGGATCAAATGCACCTGAGGACGCAACGGCTGATAGCCTTTCTTGCCTCGCGAGGATTGCCGCAAGATGGCGGATTTACTCCCGTCCCCGAACCGGAGATCTATCCGAACTCGGCCTTCGCATCGTTCGGCGACGGCTCAGAATCCGTTCAGGTAAACTTCTCTGCACCTCCGAGCAGCGAGCAGATAGCGGCCGTGATCGACGCGGCAAACGCTTGGGACGACTCCGCGGAGGCTCAAACCTACTTCGATCGGCAACTCTCAAGAGTCAACGCCGCTGCTTTGCTAAATAGCGACGATCCGATTTGCGTTGTGATTCGAGGCCTCGCCCGCGTGGTGATGGCATCCGTTGCTCCTGTGCGTCAACAACTGAACCTTCCTGTCCGATCTTGGGACCAACTACTCGAAGCCGTGCAAATGCAAATCGACAACGGCAGCGCGGATGCGTGACATCTTGACCCGTCTGGGAAGATCGAACCCGTAGAACCCGCGGCGGCGGGGACCATCGAAAGCGAAGCGACACGGATGTATTCATGCAGGCTGATTGGTCCGTCATTCTCTCCACGATCGCGACCGGCGCCGCCGGTCTGATCCTCGCGTTTTTCGCCGGCACTACCTCGGCCGTGAAAGCGTGGTTTAAACGCCGCACGACTCGCAAAACCTACGGCGAGCAGATGGGGCGATACGGCGCGTTCACCGAGGAACTCGAAGCCCTCAAATCGATCAAGCCTGTCGATCAAGTCGTCGTGCTGCGCGGCCATAACTGCGGCGGATTGCCGAATCCAGGCAAGCCCTACACGGTTCACGCCATTCAAGGCTGGCAGCGTTGCGAAGCCGGCGGGCCGTGCCTCGACCCGACGAAGCGTTTCCAGCGCGGGCTGCAGGTTGACGCTCACTATGCCCGCATGCTCGAAGACGTCGTCAAGCAAGGCGTCTCCATCCAAGTTTTCGAAAAGATGCCGGCGGAAGCCCGTCTTCGAGGTTACTTCGAACTCGACGGCGTCCGCACGGCACACCTCTATTTCCTCGGCTTGCACGACGACGAGCTGATCTTCGTCAGCGTCGCCAGCAAGACCGACTTCGATACCCGGCAAATTCTGGAAATCAACGACCGCGTTACCGGGATGCGGTCCATCATCGGCTCGGAAGAGTAACCCCATGAAACGCGTCGGTTTTTCGCTGGCGATCGCCAGTCTGTTGCTTTGGCCTTTGGCCGCAATTGCGCAGCCCAAACGGCCCACCGTCGAACCTGAAGAACGCACCGCCCAAATCGGGCAAGAGTTCATCCTTTCCGTCGGCGACGTTCCCGATGGGAAGGTTCTCGTCAGCGACATGGACCCAAAGATTTTCTCTTTCCGAGAAGTCCTCAAGGGAAGCCACGTCTACGTCATCACGGCGAAGAAAGGGACCGAAGGCATCCATGTCGTTCGGTTCTGGATCAAAGGCGAATCCGTGACGCTGCCGGCGAAGGGGCCTCTGCCCGAGCTGCCCGTTGCGACGCTAACGCTGACGATTGGAACGCCTGAACCTCCGAAGCCGCCAGTCCCGCCCGAACCGCCGACGCCGCCCGCGCCGGTTGGTCCGCTGACACTCGTCGGCATCACGGACAACGACAATCGAACCATCGAACAGGCGAAGATCCTCACCGATCCCGCCCTCGCGAAGTGGCTCGATGCCAACAACGTGAAATGGCGAGTCATCGACGAAAGCAGCGAGGCGTATCGCGTTTGGAAGTGTGATCAGGTTCTTGCGAAGCATGGCGTCACGGCGCCGGCCGTCATCCTTTACGCGGGCGATTCAATTGCGAAGGTCGCGGCCGCTCCGCGATCGTCGGATGAAGTGAAGAAATTCGTGGGCCTGAAAGCGTCGCTCGATGCGGGCGGCGAGCCGGATTACTTCTTCGCCGGCGGCGAGCGTCGCTTCCTGACTCGTGTCCCGTCGCAAGCGAAAATGTTTGCCGCTCCGAGGTGGACTGAGGCGAAAAACCTCGTGCCTCGCGATCAGTGGCGTCCGATCAACCGCCGTGACGTCTTTCCGCCTGGCGATCAATGGACCTTCGACCAGGATGGCCACGGCAGCTGCGTCGGACAGGGCGCCGTCGGTGGACTCATGCGGGCTCGTAGCGATGCCGGCATGCCTTACGTGAAGCTCTCGCCGACGGCCCTTTATGCTCAGATCAACGGCAACTCGGACAACGGCGCCATCATTGGCGATTCGCTCGAAGCGCTGAAGCGAACGGGAACGATCACCTTCGAGAAATTCCCGCAATCGAAGATTTACGTATCGCAGCTTCCCGCCGGCTGGCGCGATGAGGCGGCACGGTTCAAAGTCGTCGATGCCTTCATCACACCCAGCTTCGACGAGATCGCATCGGCAATCCAGCTCGGCTACATCTGCGTCATCGGCGTGCACGTCGGGAACAACTTCGACAATTTCACGGGCGAAGGCGTCGCCGGCGTCGCGAGCGGCCAGGGCAATCACTGCGTGATGGCGGATGGCATGAAGCGACTCGCGAATGGGAAATGGGCCCTCGACGTTCAGAACTCGTGGGGCACGCGATGGGGCGATCAGGGCCGCTACCTGCAGTCCGAGGATCACTTCCGCTACGGGCTCGACGCTCGCGACTTCTACGCGATCCGCGGGGCTTCCGAGGATCAGTTGAACCCGTTTCGTCCGCCGGCATCGGCCACGCCGAATCAGGTAATCCCCTCGACCATGATGCCGGGCTTCGGCAACGTCGTTCCAGCCTCGCAGGGCTACATGCGGCAACGTCGAGTCTGCAACCAAAACGGCACCTGCACCATCGTGAACGAGTGGGTGCAGCCTTGATCGCTTGGGCGCGGTGACCGCCGCGCCTGGATAGGTGGCTGGAGAAATGGAATCTCGCGGGCCTCATTCGCCTGAGATCTCGGTTCAAGTCCGAGGCCACCGACTTTTGGAATTTGCCATGTACACGCTTTGCATCGCGACCTCGTTCCTCTGGCCGCTTTCCTTGCTGCTCACGTGGTACATCGCACAGCTTCGGCCGCTCGGTCACGAACCGCATGATCCCGTCGAACTGCTCAAGGTCGAAAAGGACCGATGGCGGGTTGCCGCGATGGCTGCGATGCTTCTCGGCATCATGACGGTCTATCTTCTGTTCCACTTCGCGATCGTCGCCAAGGGATGGCGTTGATGTTGCGATCGTCCTGGACGTATAGGTGAGGTTTTGCCGTGAAGCTCTTAACGCCGGATTGGCAGACCGATGATGGCCGCACGAGACTATATCGTGGCGACTGCTTGGAGGTGCTGCCAAAGATCCGCGGAGCTGCCGCGGTCATCACTGATCCGCCTTACGGCATCAACTACAAGTCGAAGCAATTCGACAGGATCGCGAACGATCGCCTGCCGTTCATCTGGTTCCTTCATCCTGCCTTTCACGCCGCCGCTGAAAACTCGTGCCTTCTGTGCTTCTGTCGTTGGGACGTGCAGGAAGCGTTCAAAGAGGCGATCAAGTGGGCGGCCTGGTCGCTGAAGTCGCAGATCATTTGGGACCGAGGCGTCCACGGCGCGGGCGACACGAAAGGCTGCCCGGCGCCGCAACATGATGTGATCTGGTTCGCGACCAAGGGGAGGTTCGAGTTTCACGGAAATCGACCGAAGTCGGTTGTCATGTCGATGAAGCTCAACAGCCGAAAGCTGACCCATCCCAACGAAAAGCCCATCGAGTTGATGAAGCAACTCGTCGAATCGTATTGCCCGCCTGGCCAGATGGTGGTGGATCCGTTCTTGGGCTCGGCGAGCACGGCTGATGCCTGCATTCAGACAGGGCGACCCTTTGCGGGGATCGAATTGGACGATCATTACTTCGATCAGGCCATCGGTCGGGTAGAGACAGCCTGCAATCTGGCCGGCATTGCAACTCGGCGAGAGAACCGCTCTGCAAAGCGAACGTCGCTTGAAATTTGATCGTTGTCGAGCGGAAACGCCGGAGGCCGCGATCGAATATCGACGTACTTGCCCTTCCCAGTTGTCGTCCGTAGGTTTCTCACCGGAGCAAATGGCGAGCGGATGAGGCGGTTATGCCGATCATAGACGAATTCCTTGGCCGCTACAGGCGTGAGTACGACTTCTATGATCAGGCCGCACGATTGGTGGCCCAGAAACTTGACGCTGGAATGCAGAGCGCCGGCATCCGAGGGATCGTGACTTCGCGAGCAAAAAGCCCTGCTCGACTTGAGGGAAAAATCCAGCAACGCGATCTTAAGAAAAACTACCAGAGCGTGGACGACGTGTATGCAGACATCGTTGACCTTGCAGGGGCCAGAGTTGCCTTGTATTTCCCAGGGGAACGAGATCAGGTAGACCGGATCATAGTAAATACGTTCGACCTAACTGAAGAAGTCGTGACATTTCCCAAAAGCCCTGGGGAGCATCCCAATCCCGTCTATACCAAGCGGTTTGCAGGTTATTTTGCAAGTCATTACCGAGTGAAACTGCGCCCGAACTCTCTTAGCGAAGCGAATCTTCGGTACGCGGACGCTCGAATCGAGATCCAAGTTGCGTCCGTACTCATGCATGCCTGGTCGGAAGTTGAGCACGATCTGATCTATAAGCCGATGCAAGGGGCACTTTCGGTTGACGAATACGCAATTTTAGATGAATTGAATGGGCTCGTGATTGCTGGAGAAATTTCCTTAGAGCGACTTCAGCGAGCTGGCGAAGCTAGAGTCGCAATCAACGGACGCGAATTCACAAATCACTTTGAGTTGGCAGCGTTCTTGCTAAACAGAACCGGCGAAGTGATTCGGGATCCTCGGTCCGATTCCGGCCTAGGCCGCGTTGATTTGCTTTTCGACTTCTTGAAAGAGCTTGGAAAAAACAAACCGGACGAGGTTGCTCCTTACCTCAAGTCTCTGAGTCCTGATACCGAAAAGCGGCCTCTTTCAGAACAGATCGTTGACCAATTGCTCGCAGAGGATGCTAACCGATACCCGATGTACGAGTCTTTAGCGGCTTCACGTATACGACCGGCTGGGACGGAAGCTGCTTCAGGGGACACTAACTCGCAACGCCATGCCGCAATCGGCGAGTTTTTCATGTTGTGGGGACAAGTTGAATCAATGACCCAGGAACTCATATTCAGACGCACTGGTTCAAGGCGAATTCACGTAAGTCCTAGGGCGATTCTAGAGATGGGCCTTATCGATCCCGATGTCTATTCCAAATTGCAGGAAGCCCGAGTCGTCCGAAATAGGCTGCTCCACGAAGGCGATACTTCGCGTTTTACGATGGAAGATGTCAGCATAGTGATGCGAAGGCTGCAGGAAGTTCTACCTGCACTACGAGGCGCGTTGGGAGACCTGCCGTCGCCTAGCGTCAATCAATAAGCCGGTTGTCCGGACAACCGGAAGGGCGTTTTTAGGCACTCACATCCGTTCAGTGTGCAGCAAGAAAGCCGCAGAAAATACGCCAATTCATGAAGCTCGAAATGATGCTTGGTTTCATTAGGAAACCGATGCTCTATCCCCTGAGCTACGGGGGCGCTTTCGCATTCTGAGGAGCAGTCTACCGAATGTCGGGTTCGCCGCAAACGGAAGAACGGCGACGAATCAGGATGGGACCGAGAAGTCTTTGGAGATGGTCTAAGGCCGGTGCGGCGTCGGTGGCCCTTCGCGCATCGCCGAGGTGCTGCAGTCGGGGCATATGCCATGGGTGAGCTTGAGCTTCAGTTCGGAACGTAGGTAGGTGCTTAGCTGCATCCAGTTGCCGGCGGAATCCCGGATTTGATCGCACCATGCGCACATCGGAATCATCGTGCGGAGGCGGCGGACCTGATCTAACAGGCTGCGGAAAAACGGCTGTTGCAAGCGGTGTTCGATGCGCTACACTCTCGGCAACCGCGGAGAGTCGCCATGCGTGGCACCGTTGACGAGCAACCGCCCTTGTTTCACACCTTCTGCGTCGAGGACCGCATCCGGCCCGACCACCCGCTGCGGGACATCAAGCGTCGCACCGACCGCATCCTCGCCGGGATGAGCGATCGCTTCGCCGCCGCGTACAGCCGCACCGACGGCCGAGCATTCCGCCCGAACGTCTGCTCAAGGCGTTGCTGCTGCAGTGCCTGTACTCGATCCGCAGCGAACGGCAGCCTTGTGCGAACGCATCGACACCGATTTGCTGTTCCGGTGGTTTTGACCTGCAGCCCAGCGACGACGCCTTCGACGCCACCAGCTTCGGCAAGAACCGCCCGCGTCTCGATGAGCATCTTTTGACGCAGTCGTTCTTCGACGCGGTGGTGGCCGAGGCGATGACGGCCGGCTTGTGCAGCGAGCACTTCAGCGTCGATGGCACGCTCATCGAGAGTCTGGCGAGTGCCAAAAGCTTCCGGTCGAAGAACAGTACGGGCGACGACTCGGGCGACTCGGGCGACGACTCGGGCGACGCCAACGGCTTCAAGCCCCGCAACGCCGCCGTGGATTTCCGCGGCCAGAAGCGAAGCAATGAGACCCATCAGAGCAAGACCGATCCAGAGGCAAAGCTCTACCGCAAGTCCAGCGGTCAGGAGGCCAAGCTCTCGCACATGGGGCACGTGCTCGCCGAGAACCGGCACGGGTTGATCGTGACGGTCCGGGCGACGGAGGCCAGCGGCAAGGCGGAACGCACTGCGGCGGTCAACATGCTGCTCGATCTGCACGCCACGCATGGGGTCAAGCCAGCGACGCTGGGGGCGGACAAGGGCTTCGACGACGGCGAATTCTTTCGGGTGTTGGAATGGATCGGGGTCGAACCGCACGTGCCGCTGGTGAAAGACCCGGTCGACCCGCGAACCGTGCCGCCGGGGCAGAGCAAACGAATTCCCGGCATCCGTGCGCGGCGACGCATGCGGCGGAGGATGCGAACTCGGGCGTACAAGCTCAGCCAGCGGTGCCGCAAGAAAGTGGAGGAAGGATTCGGATGGTTGAAGTCGGTAGCGAAGCTGGGCCGGAGCCGATGGGTGGGGCGGTGGAAACTCGAGCAGATGTTGCAGATCGGGGCCGCGGCGTACAACCTGGTGCGGTTGCGGACGCTGAAGCCCGCATAAGCAAGACTGATGTGAAAGCGCGGCGAAGCTGAAAGATCAACATGGAGTGACGGCCACCGACGAAAAAGACTCAAAACCGCTTGAACAAGCAGTTTTTCCGCAGCCTGCTAAAGCTTCTTGGAGCTGATCAATGAGCGAGTCGCGGGCGGCCTGGGCGAGCTTGCGGGCGCTGATGTCCTGAATCTGAGCGACGAAGTAAAGCGGGGCACCGTCGCGATTGTGGACGAGTGAAACGCTTAGCAGCACCCAAACGGTATGGCCGTCTTTGCGGAAGTATCGCTTCTCCATGTCGTAGGACTGAATTCGGCCGGACAACATTTGCCGCACGTAATTCAAGTCTTTGTCCTAAGTCTTCCGGATGCGTCACGTCCTGAAACGTCAGGTGAAGCAATTCCTTCTCAGGATAACCAACAATCGCACAAAGCGATCGATTGACTTGCAACCAACGCCCCTCGGGAGAGACAATCGCCATGCCGATGGCTGCATGATCGAAGGCTCCCCGGAACCGCTCTTTCGCTTTCACGAAGAAGCTCATGCACGTTTTTGAGTTCAGCGACTTCGCTTTCTAAGTCAGCAAGCTGGCGATGCATATCCCATCCGTTGAACAGCGGTGGAGGACAGGAAAGTATCGCTTATTGGTAAGCGTCCGGCCGATGCACGTCGGGTCAGGCGAAGATGGCATGCGGCGATTGATGGCCGATGGGAACCGTGGGCGGAGTTCAGGAGGCGAGCGGGGACCAACGGTGCGGCAGCAGTGTGGCGATCGCTTCGGGATCGGCGGGTCGGGCGGGTGAGGTCGGCCAGGCGGCCCAACACGTCACGCAGGTACGCGAACGGATCGATGCCGTTGCGGCGGCAACTCGAAGTCAGGCTGAACAGGATCGCGGCCGTCTCGCCGCCGGTCTGGCTTCCCACGAACAGCCAGTTGTTTCGCCCCACCGCGATCGGACGCAAGCGCCCGCTCGGCCGCGTTGTTGTCGATCGACAGCCAGCCGTGCTCGACGTAGCGGACGAGGGCCTTGCTATGGTTGAGCCGCGTGTACGCGGCGGCCTTGCCGATCGGGCTCTTGGGGATCGTGTCCTTCTGCAGCGTTTCAAGCCATTGACCTAAGGATGTCAATTCCGGGGCCGACTTCGCGGGCGCAGCTCCAGCCGCAGCGTCGGCGGCGTCGCCGTCGAGCTTTTCCCGTTCGATGCGTTGGGCCGCTTCCTTTTCGACGGCGTAGAGCCTGCCGATGCGGGCCAACGCCTCGGCGGAGCGAGCGGGATCGGCGTCGCGCATCCACGAAGTGACGGCGAGCATGCCCAGCAGGCCACGCGGACGATCTTCAGCTCGTCGCAGATCGTGTCGTATCCGCTCAGGGAATCGGCCTGCACCATGCCGCGAAAGGGCTTGAGAAATTCCCTGGGGCCGTCGCGCGACCAAGTGGGCGTGAAGTGGAACACGTCGAGCGGATGGTCGCGGTCGCCGAGGTAGCACCACGCGGGCACGACTGCGTCTTGCCGGGCGATTCGGGATTTTGCCAGGGAACCTTGGTGTCGTCGGTGTGCACCACTCGCGAAAGCAGCACCTCGTCGATCATTCGCTCGTGCAGCGGCCGCGCGAGGTCGGCGACCGCCTTCATCCAGTCGCACATCGTCGAGCGCGACAACTCGACGCCGTGACGGCCGAAGATGCGTTC
The DNA here is from genome assembly GCA_046350235.1 of Gemmataceae bacterium. Taxonomy (GTDB): domain Bacteria; phylum Planctomycetota; class Planctomycetia; order Gemmatales; family Gemmataceae; genus JAIEPT01. The sequence goes on from JAXMAT010000004.1 coordinate 56,817, forward strand.
GAGCCGATGCAGCGGCAGGTGATCGGCGTATTTGCTGACGACGACCTGGGCGAGCAAGCCCGGTCCGGGCAGGCCGCGTTCGATCGGCGATTCGGGACGAGATGCGCCAGCGACATAGTCATGACACTTCGGGCAGGCGTACTTGCGGCAGACGTGGCGGACGACGTACAGCGACGCTGGGACATAGTCGAGCTGTTCGCGGACGTCTTCGCCGAAGAGAATGCAGTCGACCTTGCAGGTCGGACAGCGGCGTTCGCTTTCGGGAACGTCGTGGACGCGTTCTTCGCGGCGCAGCTTGGGATGGAGTCCCTTGCGGCCGTGGCCATTCTTGGTCGCGGCGCCGGAACGGGCCGAACCTGCCGCGTCCGGCGTTTCGGCTGCCGGCGGATGCGTCGTTTCGGCCGCGGGCGATGCGTCGGGCGATGCGTCGTCGGCCTGCATCTCAGGAAACAGCAGGAGCTGATGGGGATCGGACTTTTCCGATTTGGGGCCGAAGAGTCGGCGTTTGAGTTGGTCGAACTGATGCCGCAGCGCGTCGTGATCGCGTTGCTGCTTCTCGATGATCGCGAGCAGTTGGCGGACGACGTCGCGAAGCATCGCGGGATCGTCGGCGACGAGCGCATCGATCGGCAACGATGCGATCGACCGCGTCGAAGGCGACGGGGGCGGAGACGACGGAGGCGGAGCATCCTGGCTCATGCAGAATGAAACCCCGGCCGGCCGCCGAGGTTTCGAAACGCGCTCGCTGAAAATTCGCCTTTGGGGGAACGGCCGAACGGCCGTCAGACGTTTGCTGGGGACGATCGCCGATAACGCTTGCGGCGGCGAGCGTGCGTCAAATCGATGCCGTCCAGAAGCATCGCCAATTCTGCCGGCCGGATCGACAAGCCATGTTCGCCGAAACGCTCGCGCGACAGGTTTGGGTCGCCTGACGATCCGTTCGCTGATCCGTTCGCTGATCCGTTCGCTGATCCGTTCGTCGTCGCCTCGGCTGCGACAGGCGTGGCGGGAAAGGCGAAGGTTCCTTCTTCGAGCCGCTTGTACCAGAGGGCGTAGCCGTCTTCGCACCAATAGAGGAGCTTGAGGCGGTCGCCGCGTTTCGAGCGGAACACGAACAGATCGCCCGAGAGCGGATCGCATTCCAGATGCTGCCGCACCATCGCTGCCAGACCGTCGAAGCTGCGCCGCATGTCCGCCGGCAACGTGCACAGAAAAATGCGGCCTGGCAACGCGAGACTCAGCATCGCTCGCCTCGCGTGGAGTTGCGGTCGTCCGCAGGACCCGGCACGTCGCGCAAGGCCATGACGATCCGCTGCAACGTCAGGGCATCGAACCCCGGACGCAACCGCAACACGGCGCCGTGCGGCAACGCCATCTCGATCATCTCTTCCGCTTCGCGAGTTTCGCGTGCATGGCCAACTTCGCGCGGCTCAGGCGGTTCGTCCGCCGCGACGCGCACTGGGACAAAGGCGCCACCTTTCGCTTGCGTGGAAGCCGCGACTCGATCGCGTCGCCGCAGTTCCGCCCGCCAGAAGTGAAAGGACGACTCGGCGATTCGTTCGAGGCGACAGAACTCGCGAATGGTTCTCCCCGAATCGCATTGCCGCCGAACGATCTCCCGCCAACGCCGCTCCCGACCCGGATCCGCCGCATGCCCCATGATTCACCTCCCGACAGCAGGCTACCATGCCGCGGAAGGTGACTTCACCGGACGGATACAAAAGTTCAGACTGAATCAGATGCACTTGGCAAAGATTGTTGCGATGTGGGTTCTTGCGGACATGGTAGCGATGACGCACCTGCGCTCCGGCATGCGCGTCGCCTTCGACTCCGAGACCTTGCAAAAGGCGGATGCGCGAATGATTGATTTTCGCCAGACTATGGGTGGGACTAACGCTGACTGCAACGGTGATGCCGGAGGGGGAAAAACTCGCCATGAGCGAAACGCGATGGCGGGAGAAGGGAAAGTAGCGGCGGCCGGATTTGAACCGGCGACACGCGGCTTATGAAGCCGCTGCTCTGACCAGGCTGAGCTACGCCGCCCTTGTTCGTCTCCATCTTAGAAACGGCCTCCGCAGCCGCCAAGAGGAGGACAACGGAGGCAAAACTCTTGTTCGCAGGATCAGCGTTGGATCCGCTTCAAAGCGTTGCGTGCGTACATCGCAACCGTCCGATCGCCGTCGTTCGTCAATGCTTGCAACGGTTCGATCGCTTCCTTCGCCTGCGGGCCGATGTTGCCGAGGATGAACGCGGCTTGCCAGCGAGATTCAGCCGACGAACTCTTGAGGCATCCAACAAGAGTAGGCACGGCTTCCGCGTCGTGGAAACCCCGTGCTCGCAAGCCTCGGAGCAACGCCGTTTGCAAGGCGGGATCTTTCGCCGTTTTCAATGTCTCGAAAAGCACGGGGAACGCCGATTTGCCGAAATGTCCGGCCGCACGAGCCGCCTGAATCTTGAGAGGCAGATCGTCATCCTTCAGCGTCTGCGAGAGGGCTGCAACCACCTCGTTAGTGGTTTCCGCGTTGATGCGAGCAGGCACGTCGGCGAGGGCGGCGGCGGCACTCACCCGAATCTCTTTCTTCTCGTGCTTCAGCGCTGCCGCGAGCACCTTCATCGCGTCTTCGGGCTCCAAATTCTGCTTCAGCATCAGGCCTGCGATGGGAATGCGAACTCGTTCGTCGCCGGATTGCAGTGCTTTTTGCAGGCTTTCTCGGGCGTTCACTCCCATACGGTTCAGCGAAAAGAAAGCGATCTGGCGAACCCGCCCGTCAAGGTCGGCCAAACACGCTTCGACTCCCGGCAGCGCGAGTTTCGCACCCGTTCCAAGATTGCCGATCGACTGCAATGCGGCGACTCGCACATCCGCATCCGCGTCCTGCTTGGCCGCGAAAGAAAGTCCGATGACGACCATCTTGTCGGGCAGATTCATTTGGCCGAGCGAATTGGCGGCCTGAAGGCGCACATCGCGTCGTTTGTCGCCGAGCGCATCGACCAAGGCAGGCGCACCATCCGGATTCGCCTTTTGCAAACCACGCAGAGCGGCCGAGACGAGTTGCGAATCCTCTACCTTGATCGCTTCGGTCAACTCCGCGACCGCGGGCTTCCCAAAGTGGGCGAGTTCCTCGGCCATGCTGGTCATGACTGCGGGAGTCTTCAAAGAACGGAAGACTTTGCCGAGCAGCGGGACCGCCGGAGCAGCGGATCCGCCAAGTTTCGCGAGAGACTTGCAAACCGCCAATTTTCCCTCATCCGAGGACGAGGATTCCAAAGCTCGCGTCAAAGCGGGCAGTGCAGCGGCTCCAAACTCAGGAAGCGCCTCTCCCGCAGCAATCCGAACATCGGCATTTTCGTCCGCCAGTGCTTTCGCCAAGGCTGCGACGGCAGCAGCGGTATCGTCGGGCTTCACGCTTCCTAGCGCGAAGGCAGCCTTGCGGCGAACGAGCGGCGATGCGTCTTCGATCGCTGCGGCCAGTTGTTTCGTCGTCCCCTTCGCCGCGGGCCCCATCCATCCCAACGTCCACACGGCATAGAACCGTGTGGCTTCGTCCTTCGCGGTCAGAAGGGATAGGGTCGGTTCGATGGCGGCAGCGCCGATCCGTCCCAGGGCCATCGATGCGTGCAGCCGCAGTTCCTCGTCTTTGCCTTCCAAGAGCGAAACCAGCGGCTTGACGGCTCCTGACGCTTTCGGTCCTAGATCCATGGCGGCATCGATCGCAGACAACTGCTGCTTGCGATCTGAATTCGTCAGTTTTGCCGCCCAATCGTCTTGAGCGACGACAGGAGCGCCCAACGCAACAAGCACGCAAAGGGACAGAAAGCGAAGAAGGCGCATCTCACGAACTCCAGAGAGAGGGACGTCTCGCACAGCGTAAGGCCTACACATGGCGTATCGCCAACGAAAAAAGCCCCCGGAGGATCGCTCCGGGGGCGGGTGCGATCGCCTTACTTCTTCTCGGCAGGTCCAATCCGAGTCAAAGCATTGGTCGCGTTGTTGCGAACCGACGGATTGGAATCATCCTTCAGCGATTCCAAGGCGGCGATCGCTTCACGCGCCTCCGCTCCGATGTTGCCGAGGCATTGGCAGGCCAGCATTTTGACCTGCGGAGAATTGTCCTTGAGACATTCGATCAACGCCGGAACTGCTCCCTTTTCCCGGTACCCGTAACTGGCCAATCCCTGAATCAGCCATTGTCGAGTCTGCGAATCCTTGGCGGTCTTCAAATGGTCCACGAGAACGGGAAACGCCTTCTGGCCGAAGTTCTGCACGCTTTGGATCGCTTGAACGCGGACGTCGCGATCCTCGTCCTTCATCGCCTTCACCAGACCGTCGTACGCTTGCGGCAACTGATAAGCAAGATTTTGCAGACACTGCACCGCAGCGATGCGGATCGGCTGTTCCTTGTCCTGCATCGCTTCCTCGATCAACGGCATCGCCCTATCGCGTTGATTGCCGTTGAACACCATCATGCGAAGCATCTCGGCCTTGGCTTGCACGTTCTTGGTGTTCTTGTAGGTCTTTGTCACGATGCCCACGCCGTCGCCGCCGATGTTCATGAGCGCGGCCATGGCGATATTTCGGGCGTTCGCATCCTTGCCTTCAAGCAGTTCGGCGAGCACTGGCGTCGCTTTCGCGGCCCGGGCCCCGAGTCGTTGAATGCTGTAGAGCGAGTTGTAAACGACCGACTGATTCTTGTCCTTAACCGCTTCGATGAGCAACGGCACGACCGATTCGTCTTGAATGTTGCCAAGCATGCCGGCCACGCTCATGCGAATCTGATCGTTGGAGTCCTTCAACAAGGGCGCGACCACATCGAGATGTTCCTTGACGTTGCCGCCGCGGATATTCTGCAGGCCGTAGATGGCTTGCTGCCGCACGCTCGCGTCAGCATCTTTGAGGCCTTCGATGACGATCGGAATCGCTTTCACGCCCTGCTGCCACACCACTTGCATCACGGCTTGACGGATGCTTGATTCCTTGTCCTTCGCGAGCTTAGCAAGAACCGGGGCGAACTTTTCGGCGGAATTGCGGTAATTGGTGGCCGTATAGATCGCCTGACGGCGAACCGTCACGTCGGCATCTTCCATCGCCTCCATGATGGCAGGGACCGCAGTTGCCCCGAGATCGCCGAGGTTCTGCAGCGAGGCGAGCGTCTGTCGGCGGACGTCGGGCGAATCGTTCTTCAAGCCTTCAACCAGGATCGGCACCACTTTATCCAGTTCGCGCCGATATTGAGCCAGCGTCATGGCGGCCTGAGCGCGGGCGGTCTTGTTTCCGGCAGTCAATGCCGCGAGCAAAATCGGCTGTGCCAGCTCCTGCTCGAATCCAACCTGCATCATGAGGGCGGCGGCTCCCACGCGGACTTGGTCGTCCTTGCTGTCCAGCGCCTTCTTGAGTCCCTCGCGGGGATTTTCGCCCATATTTTGCAGCGTGTAGAACGCTTGCTGGCGGATGTTCGGGCTCAAGTCGGTCAAGGCTTCCATTACCTTCGGAGCCGCGGCTTTCGCGAGCGGACCAAGGATTTGAATGCCCATCATCGCGCCCTGGCGAACGTTTTCGTCGGCGTCTTTCAGGGCGTAGGCCAACGCAACGACGACCGATTTGTCTCCCACTCGCATTTGGGCAAGCGTTTGAATCGCCTGACGGCGGACTTCGACTTCCTTTTCGCCAAGCAAATCGATGAGTTGCGGTGCTCCTTCCGGATTCACCTGCCCAAGCTGGGCGATCGCGGCTTGGCGAATGGTCGGTTCGCCCGACTTGGCGCCGGCGACCAATGCGGGAATACCATCCTTGCCGATCTTGGCGAGCGTCTGAGCGTATTGCTGAGGATTCGACTTTTCGGTCAAAAACTTCTTCTGGATCGCCGGTACCGCATTCTTCGCGTCACTCCCGATATGTTCGAAGGCATTAAGAATGGCGAGGTTGATCTCCGACTTCTCCGACTTCTCGAATGCTCGAACCAGTGCCGGCACCGCATTGACGCCGATCTTCGAAAGGGCATCGGCGGCGGTCATGCGGACGTCATTGTTGCCATCGGACTGCAGCGACTTGACCAAAACTTCAATCGTATCCGCATCAGTCAGGCCCAATCGCCCCAAGGAAAACGCGGCCTTGCGGCGGATGCCTTCGTTCTTGTCCGCCAGCGCTTTCGCGACGACATCAGCCGACGACTTCGCATCCGGGCCGATCAAGCCAAATGTCCACACGGCGTAGTATCGAACGTCGGCATCGTCGGATGCAGCGAGTTTCGTTGCCGTCTCTATGGACGCCTTGCCGATCTTGCCCAGCGCGATGGCAGCGTTCAGACGCACTTCGTCATTCCCCGTCTTGACCGCATCGGCGAGATCCGCCAGGGCCGGTGCGGCTTCGGCGCCGTAATCGGCTAGACCTTGGGCGGCTTCGAGACGCTGCTCCTTCGTCTTGATCATCTTCAAAAGGTCTGGCAGCGGATGCTTCACATACTCGACGGCTTCGCCTCCGGGCCCCGGAAACGGTAGCGGGCGAATGCCCGGACGAATCGGCCTTCCTTGAGCATGGGCGACCTGTGCCGTGCCGAACGCCAGCACTCCGATGAGAAAATAGCGAGTCATGGCTGGAGGATCCTCGTTGGCTTCGCGGTGAGTTGGTGAGAAAAAGGAAATCGGGGGCTCGCGGCGCGCTCGCCCCCGGTCTTCATGTTCGGATTTTCGATCACGGCGGGGAGACGGGGAGGATTTCCTCGTACTCCGATTTGTCCTCGGCATCGTTGTAGCGAGCCGGAACGATGACCAGATCCTCGTTCATTTCATCCTTCAGGAAGATCTTGCGGAACTTCGTCACGAATTTCCCTTCCTGAATGTGACCCGCCAATTGGGCCAGCGCAGCCACGTCTTCCTTCGGCGCTTCGCGTACAAGATAACCCAGCGGGCGCTCCGCCCGCGATTTGTTGAGCCGTGCTTGGATCACCTTGAAGATGGCATCGCGACGAGCCGCGTCGTTCACGTCCGCCTGCGTGAAACCTTCGTCCGGATTAGGTACCTTCTCGCTGTAAGCGGCTTCCCCGCGAAGTACCTGCACATCGGATTTCGAAAGCTTGCGCGCCCATTCCATGGTCGAGGGAATGCGACCGCCCTTGCCGGGATTCGGACGTTGGCCAGCGATGAACTGGAAGCCGAGGCCTTGAGCGCGAGCGATCAGATTCGGCTGCTGCGGTGCGAAGTCCTTCAACCACTGCTCCCCCCCTCCAGGCAATCCGCCAGGCGTGCATCCGCTGCCCGCTTGAAGCATCGGGATCCACGTCATCTGATAGCTGAAGTCGCCCTGCAGGTCGCACTTATACGGCGCCTGCACATAGAAGAGTGCTTCCGTCTTGTCCTTCACGCTGATCTGCGTGATCTTCAGCGGATAAATGAACTTCTCGCTCGTGAACTGGAATCGCGTCGGCGTCACTTCACCCGCGAACGTGCCGTCCTTGTTCCGCTTCATCTGCATCGTGTCGATCTTCATCACCGTGAACAGCCACTTCTTCTGCACATAGAAGTTCAGCGTCGCTTCATCTCCCGAGTAGCTGTACTTGTGGTTCTTGAGCCACGAGAACAGATCGTCGGCCCGATCCGCCTCGATGATCTTGTAATCCAGCGAACCGACGACGCCCGCTTCGAGGACGCGGACAGTCGGACGCGGGACGCCGTCGGCCTTCTCGGCGCGATCCATTGCCTTGTTTGCGGCCATCGGCAACATTCCGCCCCGACCACCGCCGAACCTCATCTGAGGCATCAGCTTCGAATGGGGGAACTCGCGTTTCTTCAGAATGGAGTACACCGCGAGGTGCTTGAAGAAATCGCGGGGCATTTCGTGCAGCTTGGGCTGCGTCGGCGTCGGGATGACCATGCCGAAGTCGAGGGCATTGCCTTCGAACTTCGGTTGGACCGTGAACGTCTCGGCCTTCTCGGCTGGGTCGTAGGTGAGGAACACCTTTTGGGCCGGTTGGAGGATGTCGGCATTTTTCGCGGAAAAGTAGCAGCAAGCCGCCTGGCTTTGCGAGGCGGCCGCCATCAACGCGAGGGCTGCGGAGAACAAACGCAATCGCATGAATTAGACCTCGGAATCGGATACGAACATGTCAGGAGCTTGCATTCGCTCGCCCCTGGGCTTGGGCTTGATTTCGACTCGAATCACGGTGGGGAGACGGGGAGGATTTCCTCGTACTCCGACTTGTCTTCCGCGTCGTTATAACGCGCGGGGATGATGACCAAGTCCTCGTTCATCTCGTCCTTGAGGAAGATTTTCCGGAACTTCGTCACGAACTTGCCGTCCTGCAGATGACCCGCGAGTTGAGCCAGCGCGGCGACATCTTCCTTCGGCGCTTCGCGGACGAGGTATCCTAGCGGTCGTTCCTGACGGGATTTGTTGAGTCGGGCCTGGATCACTTTGAAGATGGCGTCACGGCGGGCGGGATCATTGACGTCGGCTTGCGTGAACCCTTCGTCCGGATCCGGAACGCGTTCGCTGTAGGCCGCAACGCCGCGAAGGACTTGGACATCGGTCTTCGTGAGCTTGCGAGCCCATTCCATCGTGGCGGGGATACGGCCACCCTTGCCCGGATTCGGGCGTTGGCCAGCGATGAACTGGAAGCCCAGGCCTTGAGCGCGAGCGATCAGATTCGGCTGCTGCGGTGCGAATTCCTTCAACCACTGCTCGCCCCCGCCCGGCAATCCGCCAGGCGTGCATCCGCTGCCCGCTTGCAGCATCGGAATCCACGTCATCTGATAGCTGAAGTCTCCTTGAAGATCGCACTTATACGGCGCCTGCACGTAGAAGAGTGCTTCCGTCTTATCCTTCACCGAAATTTGCGTGATCTTCAGCGGGTAGATAAACTTCTCGCTCGTGAACTGGAATCGCGTCGGCGTCACTTCACCCGCGAACGTGCCGTCCTTGTTCCGCTTCATCTGCATCGTGTCGATCTTCATCACCGTGAACAGCCACTTCTTCTGCACATAGAAGTTCAGCGTCGCCTCATCTCCCGAATAGCTATACTTGTGGTCCTTGAGCCATTGAAACAAATCGTCGGCCCTGCCCGCTTCGATGATCTTGTAATCCAGCGAACCGACGACACCCGCTTCGAGCACTTTCACTGTCGTAAGCTTCTGCGGCGCCGCGTCGCGCTCGCGGGCTTCGTTCTTAGCCTGAGGAGCGAACGCATTGGCCGCGAACATGCGGCGATCATCCACCTGCGGCAGCAACTTCGAGCGCGGGAACTCGCGTTTCTTCAGAATGGAGTACACCGCGAGGTGCTTGAAGAAATCGCGGGGCATTTCGTGCAGTTTGGGCTGCGTTGGCGTCGGGATGACCATGCCGAAATCGAGGGCATTCCCTTCGAACTTCGGCTGGACCGTGAACGTTTCCGCCTTCTCGGCCGGGTCGTAGGTGAGGAAGACTTTTTGGGCCGGCTGGAGGATGTCGGCATTTTTCGCGGAAAAGTAACAGCACGCTGCTTGCAATGGCAGCGGGCTGGCGACCAAAGCCGCCAACGCCGACCAAGCGAGGATGCGGTTCATGACGGATCCTTTGGGTTTTGCTGAAACCGGTGCATAACCTAAGACGATTTCCGTCGCGATTTGGTTTGCAGTGAAGGGATCGATTTTACGCGATCGCTGTCTCGGAAATCCAGCCCCTCGCGTTTCTTTCGGCAAGCGGAGTTTGCGCCAGGCAGTTTCGTCCTGCCCAGCGAATTGAACTGTTAAGCCGTCCCATCGGGATGCGGAGTTCGAGCGATATCGAGGACCAGTCGAAGCGATCGGCTTAACGGGTTCGCCAAACCCAAAGCTGGCGTCGATGACTTGCTCCTCCGAGCAATCTACCGTCGTCCGAGAAGCGAAGCCCCCAAATATCCATCTCGTTCCATCGATGCACTTCGCGCGGCTGTTTCACGTCGCGGATGTCCCAGAGCCTCACGAAGTCCGAATTCGATTCGGCCAACCGAGTACCGTCCGACGACACCGTCATCCAGTTCGGCAAGCGTCGCGTCAAATCCAGAACCGCGAGACGCCGCGATTCACTGATGGAATGAAACTCGACCGTCTCCCGATGCGTCATCGCAATCAGGTCGTTGCTCACCCAAGCGATCACGGGCGAGATTTCGCCGCCGCGAAGATCGTAGGTGCGATCCGCACGACGCTGCCGCATGTCCCAGAGCCTGCCGACGCCATCGTTGGCGGTCGTCGCGAGCCAGCGTCCATCCGGGGAAAATGCCGCGGAGGCGCCGCTTCCCCCGGGCATTTCTCCTGCGAGTTCGATGGGTTCGCGCGTCCGCAAATCCCAAACGCGCAGCGACCGTGCATTCCCCCAAGGGGCGATCGCAGCGGCCAACCATTGGCGGTCCGCCGATACCGCAATGGCGCGAATCGATCCGCCGGATTGCGGGCTGAACACGTCGAAAGACGACTCCAGATCCGAGCCGACCGACCAAAATCGCAGGCCTTGGAGGTGATCGACGCCAGCAACGAGATTCGACGTGCCCGGCTGAAACGCGACGGAACCGCAATGGAGATTCGACCAGCGTTTCGCCGTCACCTCACCAGTCTTCAGATCGACGAGGTGAATGCCCAGTTCATCCCCCGCGTCATTCGGCCGATCGAGAATGCCGACGGCCGCGAATCGTCCGTCCCCGGAAAATGCCGGACCGACGCAACGGCCCGGCATGGGAATCATGAGGCCATGCGGAGGAATGGAAATCGTGACGCTGCCTCTGCCGCCGGGAATCATTCGCGACGCGATCCAACCGCCGCCGCCCACGATCGCCAACCCGCCGACGGACGCTGCTGTCCACGCAAGCCAACGACGGCGATTCGGCTTCGGTGCCGAGGGTCGGCTCAGCCCCACCGTCGATCCGCCGTATGTCTGCGGGGCAGGCATCGGCTCGACGCGCGGCCCTCGGATGAAAACCTCCCCCTCTTCCGGAGGGACGGCCAAGGCCTCATCCAAATCGCGCAGCATTTCGACCGCCGACCCATGTCTTTCCGAGGGCTGCTTCGCCATCGCTCGCATGACGATTGAACGAACCAAGTCAGGAATCTTTACCTTTGAGGACGGATCGGGCACGGGATTGGAGCAATGGGCGAACAGAATCGCCATCGCCTGATCGGACGAAAAAGGCGGGGTTCCGACCAGCAACGTGTAATAAGTCGCTCCCAGCGAATAGATGTCGCTCCTCGCATCGAGAGATTCCGCCCGGCATTGCTCAGGGCTCATGAAGTGGGGCGTGCCGATCGGCTGCCCCTTCATGGAAAGTTGGCTGGTCGAAAGCTCGAGAATCTTGGCGAGGCCGAAGTCGCCCACCTTCACCGTGCCGTCGCTGGTCAGGAGCAGATTCGAAGGCTTGAGATCCCGGTGAATTAGTTGCTTGCCATGCGCGACCGCGACGCCCAGACATGCTTCGCGAATGATGCGAGTCGCATCGCGCCAGGGCAAGCTGCCTTCGCGCTGCAGGCGATCCTGCACCGAACCGCCTTCCATCCATTCGAGCACGAGGATCGGGATGCCGCGGGCGACGTCGGCAGCGAAAACCGTCACGATGTTCGGGTGATTGAGCCGGGCGAGACTGCGGGCCTCTCGAAGGAAAAAGTCGTCTCGCGAGTGTTCGCCAAGCTTTTCTCGCGGCAGGATTTTCACCGCAACGCTTCGACCGAGAAGCCGATCTTCAGCAAGGAAAACAAGCCCCATCCCCCCGGCGCCTAATCGCTTGACGATGCGATAAGGGCCGAACTCCTGCCCGATCCACGGGTCCGCTTCCGGATGCGCCATGTCGCGTATTGTACGTCTGTCAGCACGCCGCGCAGGCAAGTGCTAACGACCGACGTCGCCGCTGACCTCACGCGGAGCGTGAGGTCTACCTTCTAACGGGGGCCGGGGGGGACGTATTTCTTCAGCCAATCGAACACCTCGCGGTGCCAGAATTGGCTGTTGCGCGGCTTCAGCACCCAGTGGCCTTCATCGGGGAAATTGATGAACTTCGACGGCACTCCCTGGCGTTGAAGCGTCGTGAAAAGCTGGATGCCTTCGCTGACGGGGACGCGGAAGTCGAGGTCGTTGTGGATGACCAGCATCGGCGTTTTGTATCTGCCGAGGTTGGCGGCCAATTTGTGCGGCGAGTGCTTTTCGTACGACTCGCGGTTCTTGCCCCAGGGCGGGCCGCCGTGTTCCCATTCGTCGAACCAGAGTTCTTCGGTCGTCGAGTACATGCTGTCGAAATTCCAAACGCCGCAATGGGTGATGAGCGTCTTGAATTTGCCGGTGTTGACCGCGAACCAGTTCATCATGTAGCCGCCGAAGGACGCGCCGGCCGAGCCCATGCGGTCGGTGTCGATCCAGGGCTGCTTCTCCATATGCGCGAGGCCCGCCATCAGATCGTCGTAGCACTTCCCGCCCCAATCGCCGGAGATCTCATCGACATATTGCTGGCCGAATCCGGTCGAACCGCGCGGGTTCGGCAGCGCGACGACATAACCTTGGGCGGCCCATGCCTGCGGGTTCCAGCGGAAGCTCCAATCGTCGTTCCACGCGCCTTGTGGGCCGCCGTGAACGAGGTAGACGAGGGGCCATTTCTTCTTCGCATCGAATCCCGGCGGCTTGAGAATCCACATCTGCATCGCGCACGCCGCCGGCTCCGAGCGGGCCTGACCACTTCAGGTCGCGGCAGATCGAGTTGCTTCAAAGTTCGGTGTTCGCCTGCGAAAGGTTGCGCGTCTCGAAATCGGCCGCCTTGTTCGTCACCATCACTTCGTTCGGATGATCCATGGCCGAGCGGGCGAATGCCATCTTCGTGCCGTCCTTGCTGCGCGTCAGCGAATGGTTGCTGTTGTGGCTCATGAACGTCAGTGTCGCTTCGCCGTCGAGTCGGCGCAGGTTCGTCGAGAAAAACCAGCGTTTGCCTCGCTCCTCGGCCCCGAAGTAAATCGTCTCGCTGTCTTCGAGCCAAAGAAACTCCTCGACCGAATCGGTGAATTCCGTCGTCAAGCTGCGCGGCTGCGTTCGCTTCTTCTTGACGTCCTTTCCGTCTTTCGCTTCCTTCGGCTCGAGTTTTTCCTGATACGGCAAAATCATGAGCTGCCAGCGATCGGCCTCGTAGCCTGGCTTCTTCTGCGCCCGATAGGCGAGCCATTTGCCGTCCGGCGAAAACTGCGGTCCGCTGTCCGCTGCTGGGTTGTCCGCAGTTACCGTTTCCCATTCCGTCGTCCCGCCAGCCACCGGCACTCGGCAGATGTCGTAATTCGTGTTCCACGCTTCGTTCTTCGTCGGCACGGCCGTGAAGTAGAGGAATTTTCCGTCAGGGGAAAATGCGAAGTCGTCGCCGGTCGAAAACGTGCTCGACGTGGGATACGCATCGCGATCGCCCGGCGTCGCATCCTTTGGCGTACCAAGCGTCTCGCCGCTGAACTCGGCCACGAACAGGTGTTGTCGCTTGTCCTCGACGTAATCGTCCCAGTGCCGGAAGAAGAGCTTCGTGAAGACGCGAGCCTTCACCGGGTTCTTCCCCTGTTCGTCAGCCCGCTTCTTGTTGGCCGCATCGCTCTCGGCGAACGGCTTGGTGCTGAACTCGGGCCACACGGCGGAGACGAACGCGACCTGCTTGCCGTCGCGCGACCAGAGTGCGTTGTTCGCCCCGGTCGAAATCTTCGTGAGCTGCTTCGGCTCGCCTTTTGCCGGATCGATCGCGAAGAGCTGCGATACGCCTCCGACGGTGGATTCGTAGAGGATCCACTGCCCCTCGGGGCTCCAGCGCGGATGTCGAGCGCTGGTCTTGCCGTCGGTGAGTTGCTTCGCCGCCTGCTTGTCCGCCCCCGTGGAAACCAGACGCAGCGTGCTGACGACCTTGTTCGTCTCCAAGCTCGGCTCGCCCTGCACATAGACGACCCATTTGCCGTCGGGGCTGATCTGCGGATCGGAGATGCGTTTGAACTTGAAGAGATCGTCGACCTGCATGGGCCTCGGACTACCCTGGGCGGACGCGACGGAAACGTAGGTGAGAAGCAGCCAACAGGCGAACGACATTCGAAGCATGGCGGGTCCTTTCGAGCGGAGAAGCCGCCGCTATTGTGACGTGGACGCGGCCGCATGCCAAGTGGCAACCCGCGTCCGACCGGCGCGCACCCCGGACGGGACGCACGACGATTGGCGAGGCTTCGCCCCCGCTTCAAGCGTAAGGGACACCTGAGCCGCCGCGATTGCCGTTGCGGAAGGTGCTTGCGCAGCGTGCTAACGGTTCAGGGCAGTTTCGCCATGAGGTTCGCCATCTCGATGGCGGCCATCGCGGATTCGAATCCCTTGTTCCCCGCTTTGACGCCGGCGCGATTGATCGCTTGCTCGACGGTGTCGCAGGTGAGCACGCCGAAAATGACCGGGATTCCGGTCGAAAGGCCCGCGTTCAAAATGCCGCTGACGGACGAACCGGCGACGTGGTCGTAATGATCTGTATCGCCCCGGATGATGGCGCCGAGGCAGATGACGGCCGAGTATTGCCTGGAGGATGCGAGCTTTTGAGCGACCACCGGCAGTTCGAAGGAGCCCGGCACCTTCGCGAGATCGATATCCTCTTCGCGCACGCCATGCCGCAGCAAGGCTTCGCGGGCGCCTTCGACCAGGCTATCGACGATGAAGCCGTTGAACCGGGCGGCGACCAGCGCGAATCGGCCGGCAGGGGTGGCGAAATTGCCTTCAAAGATGGCCATGATGGGAACGCCGAAACGAGGACGGAATCCGCACGCTCGATCTTATCGACGCAATGCGGAAACTCGATGCTGATTTGCTACATTACGAGGAGCCGGAGGGGAACCATGACGGCAAATTCGTCAGGACCGTTTTCTCCCCTCGACCCTCTGGGGCGAGGGGACTAAGAGGTGCTGACGCACGCATTCTCGAGTACATAACTAGCAATTTGAATTGAGTTTAGTGCACGGGCTCGACCCTCACCCCCAGCCGCCCTCCCAAAAGGGGCGAGGGGAGAAAATGGGTTAGTCCCCACCCAGTGTTTCGTCTTTTTCTTGCAACGATGGCCCGTCGGCGAACTTCGGCGGGATTTGGGTCGCATGAAGTCTCGCTCGAAGGATCCGCGTCCCGCGGAGTTTGAGGCACTCTACCAGCGCCATTCCCGCGAGGTTTGGGCGTTGGCGTATGCCCGTTGGCTCAATGCCGACATTGCCCAAGACATCATGCAGGAGGCGTTTCTTCGCTTCTGGAAGCAAATCCAGACGAATGAAGGCGAAGCTATCGTGAATGCCCGGGCTTGGCTGCTTCGCGTGGCACGGAATTTGGCGGAAGATTACGCCAAAAGCGCGTTTCGACGCAATGGAACGCAGGCCCCGCAGACGATGAATGCCCTGGAAGGGCGAGATTCGGGCCCGCTCGAATCCATGGAAAAGGACGAGATGTTCGGCCAGATCCGAGCCGAACTCAACGAACTGTCCCCGACGGATCGCGAAATCTTGACGCTCCGGTACGCGCTGGAGTACGACACCGCGAAAATCGCGGACATCTTGGGCATCAACGCCACGGCGGTCCACATGCGACTGAGCCGGGCGCGACAAAGATTAGCCGACCGGCTCACGGAAAGTGGAGTAAGGGAAACGCCATGAATCGTGTACAGCAGAACGATGTCGATGCCGCCTTGACTGGCTTCTTCAAGAGCCAAATGCCATCCCCTTGGCCCAAGGCGAACGTGGCGCCTGCGACGACCCTATCCGCCCGCGCCCCGCGCGTCGGAGGCTCGCTGACCCACGCCCGCCTCGTCCTCGCCGCGAGCGTCCTGTTTCTGGTCTTCGGCTTCCTGGGATTGTCGAAGCAGTTCCGGACGGAACCGGAGGTCGTGACCGCCGTGGAACAGATCGCCAATAAGCCGGGTCCCAACGGCGTGAACCGTTCGACTCCGAAAGTGCAGAAGAACAAAGAACTGCCTCGCTAATCGGCGACAGTTCACGCAAACGCCTCGCGGCACGCTCAACCGCGAGGCGTTTTCTTTTCTGTTGGTCGTCCCGCGACAATTGCACGATCCCGAGCTTCTTCTTACCTAAGACATTCGGACTCATGCCATGCTTGGCGAGGAAGCAGATACCCTCCTGCCCCCTCGGGCGATCCCCCCAAGCATGGCACGCGTCTCGTCTGTGCCAGATGAGCAAAATTAACTCCTTCCAACACCACCTCTGCCTTCGCGAATAACGTGTCGATCCTTCGCAATTCTTCCGCACGGGAACTATGAATGAACCGGCAGCAGTCGCGAGTGCCCCAGTGACGGCGCCCCCCGAGGAGTCAAGCTTTGGCTGTCCCATTGCGATTCGTCAAAGAAAGCCGCATCAACGCGCCTCCTGAAGTGGTCTTCGCCTTTCATGAGAGCCCCGGCGCCCTCCAATGGCTCATCCCCCCCTGGGAGCCGATGAAAGTCGTGGAATCCAGCGGGTCGATTCAAGCAGGCAGCCGAGTCATACTTCAAGGCAAGGTGCTGGGAATCCTCCCGGTTCGCTGGGTGGCGGAGCATACCGAATACGATCCTCCCCGCTCGTTCGAGGATCGGCAGGTTTCCGGCCCTTTCGCGATGTGGCATCATCGGCATGTGATGCTCCCCGACGGTACGGGCGGCACGTTGCTTCGCGATGAGATCGACTATCGCCTCCCGCTCGGATCGTTCGGGCGTTTGGTCGGCGGAAAAATCGTCCGCAAGAAGCTGCAACGAATGTTCGACTACCGCCATGAAGTCACTCGGCGGATGATCGAGTCAGGCGAATGGGAAGCGGCCTCCACACGCCTCGCGGAGAATCGGCGGTGAACGAGGCGTTGCCGAAAGCGGTCTTGCTGGTCCACGTCGCTTCGACGCTTTTCATGTCGGGCCTGATTTGGTTCGTGCAGATCGTGCACTACCCACTCTTCGCTGCGACAGGCACGGCAGAATTTCCCTCCTACGAAGAGCGCCACGCTCGCCTGACGACCTGGGTCGTCGGCCCGCCGATGCTTCTGGAATC
Source organism: Gemmataceae bacterium (assembly GCA_046350235.1). Lineage (GTDB taxonomy): Bacteria > Planctomycetota > Planctomycetia > Gemmatales > Gemmataceae > JAIEPT01. The sequence goes on from JAXMAT010000004.1 coordinate 73,800, forward strand.
CGCCACTGCCATCCTGTTGCTGTGGCATCGCCCACCCGGCATTTCCAACTCGATCCTTGTCGCTGGACTCGCACTAGGCGAGAAGATCTGGATTTCGACGGCTTTCCTCCAAGTCCCGTGCCACAACCGGTTGACGCATGGATTCCAAACGGAAACTCATGTCCGATTGGTCGCCACGAACTGGATTCGTACCGCCGCTTGGACCCTCCGAGCATTCTTGGTTCTGGCGATGCTTTGGCAATCCATGGCGAACGAAACGGATCCGTACTCTCTACAGGCCCCATCGGCAGATTACGACGTAAGTGCGGATTCGACTGACCGTGACCCTGGCAATTCCGATCCTGCACACCTGCCTCGATCTTATCGCTCGGATCGTCCCAGTCGGCGAAGCTGATTTCTTCGGACAACCACGCAAGTTTTTCTCAGATTCCCCTACTGTTGCACTTTACATGCGTCGGCCAGACCTTTACAGTCGTAGAATAGATGTAACGCCACGCGAGCGGTCGGCTGTACCGCCCCGGCGATCCCTGGCCCGGCTCGAGCACCCATAAGTCGTCAACGCCTTGACTCGACCCCGGCATCCACGCATCGCCTCTCTATTTTCCGCAGCCGACGCTCCAGGGACCCATCCCATCCGTTGGAGGATCGTTTGACTACCGCAACGAAACCGGAAAGACCGACGTCTTTCTCGCAGATCAATCTCGAACCCGCTCTTCTTCGCAAGCTCGAACAAGCCGGCTACCACAAGCCCTCTCCCATCCAGGCCTATGCTGTTCCGCGCGTCCTGACGGGCCGCGACGTCATTGGGCAGGCCCAGACCGGAACCGGCAAAACCGCCGCGTTTCTGCTCCCCTTCCTCAACAATTGGCAAGACTGCGGCAGCAAGGGCCCGCAAGCCCTCGTGCTGGCGCCGACCCGCGAACTCGCGAGCCAAATCGTTGCGGAGTTCGGCAAGCTCGCTCCCGATCCGAAATGCAAAGCCGTCGCCATCTACGGCGGCGCCAGCATGAAGGGACAGCTCAGCCAGATGGATCGCGGTTTCGCGATGGCGATCGGCACGCCGGGCCGGGTCATCGATCACATCCGCCGAGGCACGCTCGACCTGCGCGGCATCAAATATCTGGTGCTCGACGAAGCCGACCGCATGCTCGATATCGGCTTCCGCCCCGACATCGAACGCATCCTTCGCCGGGTGCCGCACGAACGCCAAACGCTCCTCTTCTCGGCCACTCTGCCGCCCGAGGTGCTGAAGCTGGCGACGCGCTACATGGTGAAGCCGATCCACATCAGCCTGGCTCCGAAAAAGCCGACCGTGGACAAGATTCGGCAGACGTACCTCACCGTGGACAAGGAACGGAAGTTCGATCTTCTGGTGAAGGTCTTCGAGCGCGAACAGCCGAAGCAATGCATCATCTTCTGCGAGCGGAAGATCTGGGCGCAGCGGCTCTATGAGCAACTCGTCCGCTTCGAGCCGAACTCGGCCGCGATGCATGGCGATCTCTTGCAGTCGCAGCGCGAACGCATCATGAAGGCTTTTCGCGACGGCAAGCTGAAATACCTGGTCGCCACCGACGTCGTCGGTCGCGGCATCGACGTGACGGGCATCTCGCACATCATCAATTACGATTTGCCGGAAGACCCCGAAAGCTACGTCCACCGCATCGGCCGAACGGGCCGCATGGGGAAAGACGGCATCGCCATCGCGTTCGTGACGCGCGAGCAGGGCGAACAGCTCACGCGCATCGAAGCCTTCATCAACCGCGAACTGGCGAAGGACCCCGGCATCGAGGGATTTGAAGCCGTCGCCCCGAAAGTCGCGACGGAAGCAGAAGCCCCGCCGTTCGTACCGGTATTCGGCAGCAAACGCAACCGCCGCTACAGCAAACGACTGTAGAAGAAATGCCGCAAGCCCCACCGTAGCGCTAGCGCACGGTGGGGATCCATACGACGCACGTGCGTCTTCCCGTCTTCAATTTGCAATGATCGTCCGATCCCCAGGGTCCGCTGCGCTTACCCTGGGGCTTGGCTCCTTCCTACCACGCCGCTTCCGACTTGCCTGCGAGCCGCTGACGAGCGCCTCCACAAAGAAGTGGTCGCCCCAGGCGACGGATTCGTGCACGCCCAGGTTCTTGTGCAGGTGGTAGACGCCGTGCAGCAGGATGCCTTCCCATTCGGGCGTGCGGTCGGCGAGAAACTTCGTGCACAGCGTTTCGAGCATCGTGTTCGCCGCGGCGCGATAACGCTCGGCATGTCGCGGGTCCGTCTCCTCCTCCGCCAAATCGAACAAGCCGCTCGCGGCGATCGCGGCGGCGGAACTGTCGTAGGGTTGCGGCCGATCGGTCGGAGCATCGAAATCCCAGGCGGGAACCAGGTCCGCCGGGCTGCGGCGAAGGTAGCATTCCGCGTTACGGCGAGCGACCTCAAGAAACTCGCTCAGACCAGTCAGTCGATAGGCGGCCGTGAAGCCGTAGAGCGACCACGCGAGGTCCGCGTCCAGGTGCTTTCCCCGGCAAACCCCTGATGCGTCGTTTCCCGTAGAAATGCTCCAGTTGTCACATCGAAGATGCCTTCATGGGCCGTGCCGCCGTCGGGGCGGACGATCGTTCGGGCGGTCGTTCGGCAATGCTCGATGCCGATCTGCCGCAGCGTTTCGTCATCGGTTGCATTCGCCGCCCAGAGGACGATGCCGACGTTCATCATGATGTCGATGAAGAGCGACTCCGGGCGCCACAAAGGACCGCAGATACCCGCCCATCTGCCGCCGTAGCGCCATCGTCCGCCCCGCATCGATCAGCACATCGCGCAGCTTCGCGTCGCCGGTGAGGCGATACCAGCGATAGTAGGTGGAGAAGAAAAGAAATCCGAGGTCGTGCACATTACGGTCGTAGCGCCGTGGTTCGAGCGGCTTGCTGTACTCTTCCGCCTTCCGCCGCCAAAACGCGTCGCCGCCATGCTTGTGCAGCAGCCAAAAGATGCCGGGATAGAAGCCTTCGCACCAATGCGTCCACCGCTCCCCTTCGCACGCCCATTTGCCGCCGACGGTATACATCGGGACGTACCCCGGATGCGTTTCCACCAAACGTCGGCACTGGCGGTCCACGAAAGCGAGAGCGTCGGCGAACAGGGTGCGGTTCATCGGCATCTCCGAAAAGGGCTGCGGAGATTGTAGTCGCAAGCCCAGGGGCGAACGAAGTGTGCTCCTGGGATCCAAGCGATCCAACACTCCGATCCCAGGAGCTCACTTCGTTCGCCCCTGGGCTTGCTGTATCGCATTTCGGCATTCCTCATTTGCTCCGCCCCCCGCACTCACGTTATTCTGGTGGACGCCTTCTTCCCTCCTCGGAGCCTCCTCATGCAAGTTCGCGGCATCATTCCGCCCGTGGCCACGCCGATGCTGGCTAACGAAGACCTCGATCTCCCCCGCCTGCGTTGGTTCATCGATCATCTCATCGCCAACGGCGTTCACGGCATCTTCGTGCTCGGGACCAACAGCGAGTTCTACGCGATGGACGAACGCGAAAAGCAAGAGGTGATCGCGACCGCCGTCGAACACGTCCGCGGCCGAGTGCCCGTGTATGCCGGGACCGGGGCGGAGAGCACGCGCGAAGCGGTTCGGCTTACCAAAATGGCGGAGAAGGAAGGCGTGCAGGGTGTCTCCGTGATTACTCCCTATTTCGTGCTGCCCAATCAGCAGGAAATCTTCGACCACTATCGGAAGATCGCCGAAGCGTCGCCGTTGCCGTTGATCCTTTACAACAACCCAGCCACATGCGGCGGCGTGAAGATCGAAGTCGAAACCGTCGCCCGCCTCGCGGAAATTCCGAATATCGTTGCGATCAAGGATTCGAGCGGCGATTTGCAGAACACGAACGAAATGATCCGCGCCGTCCCCGAACGCTTCAGCGTCCTAATGGGCCGCGATACGTTGATTTTCCCCGCCCTGATGTTCGGCGCCAGGGGAGCGGTACCGGCAACAGGAAATATCGCCCCGCATCTGCTCGCCGAGATTTACGAGACGTTCCAACGCGGCGACATCCAGGCGTCGAAGGCCGCACAACTCAAGCTCAACCCCGTGCGTATGAGCCTGACGCTCGGCACCGCCCCCGGCGGAGTGAAAGCCGCGCTCAACCTGCTCGGCCTGTCGATCGGCCCCAGCCGCAGCCCCGTCGCCCCGCTCCCGCCGGACAAGCTCGAAAAGATGCGGGCCTCGCTCCGGGCGGGCGGGTTAAAGGTGGTCCACTGAGGCATCCTGAGAAATCCGAAATAACACTGGATTTTCCCAGGGAACGCGATAAATCCTAGAAAACCTCGCACCCGTCTGGATTCGTTCTCCCAAGTACTTTGGAGTGCCACATGGATATGGGATTCTTTGCCGCATTCGGCGCGATGATCTTCGTCATTCTCGCCGTGGTCGTCGTCGTCGGCGTCTTCTACTGTCTCACCTTGTTCAAGGCGATGGAGAAGGTCTCGCCGCGGAATCGGCTGATGGCGTCCGGTCTCGTGTGGCTTGCGATGATACCCTACTTCAACATCGTGTGGGCGTTCTTCAACGCCATCAATGTTCCGGGTTCTCTCCGCAATGAATTCCGCGACCGCGGAATGGACGACGGCAGCGACTACGGAAAAAATCTCGGGCTCATCGGCGCGGGCCTGTCGGCTGCAAGCACCGTGATCGGATTGCTTGCCAATCTCTTCACGGTGGGCGCAGTTCAGGGTCAGTTCGGAGCACCTCAAGTCGGCGGCGGAGCCATGATTCTCGGGTTGCTCTCTAGTGCGATGAGTCTCGGATGGTTCGTCATCTTCATCATCTTCTGGGTGAAGATCGCCGGATACAGCAGCCGGCTATCGATGGGCGGCTCCGCTCTTTCGGATCGCGGCTACGATGATCGCGATTTCGACGACGCTCCTCGTCGCGATCGTGGTCCGGCGGATGGCGGCCCTTCCGATGCCTATCGCCAAGACGACCGCAACCGCATTCGCTGATCTCGCGAATAAGATGACCGACGCGAAGCCAGGCAACGCATTGCCTGGCTTTCTCTTTCTCGAGGATGCTTCATGGATGCTCGCAGCGCCTATCAGGAATTGATTGCCGACTATCGCGAGAAGTGCCTGCTCGATTCGGTCGGCGCCGTCGTCGGCTGGGACGAAAATACCTACATGCCGACGAAGGGATCCGCGCATCGCTCTGAGCAGATGGCGCTCGTCGCCAAGATGAGCCATGCGAAGCTCACATCGCCCAAGATCGGCGAATGCCTGAATGCGATCGAAGGGTCCGATTTGGTTCGTGATGCGGAAAGCGTCGAAGCGGTCAACGTCCGCGAGATTCGGCGAACCTACGATCGGGCGGTGAAATTGCCGGCGAGGCTCGTCGAAGAAATCGCTCGCACCACTACGCGGGCTCAGCATGTGTGGCGCGACGCCCGCAAGAACAAGCGTTTCGCCGAGTTCGCTCCTTGGCTCGAGAAGATCGTCGGGCTGAAACGCGAGGAAGCCCAGGCCGTGGGCTATCGCGAATCGCCTTACGATGCGTTGCTCGACGAGTATGAACCAGGAGCGACGGCGAAGGAAATCACCGAGGTCTTCGCCAAACTACGAGCCGAATTGGCTCCGCTGGTCGCCGCGATCGCCGACTCTGGCAAATCGCCGCGAAGGGATTTGCTGGCGCGCGAATATCCCATCGATCGGCAGGCGATCTTCGGTCAAGCTGCCGCCGCGGCCATTGGTTTCGATTTCGGCGCGGGCAGGCTGGATCTTTCGGTCCACCCCTTCTGCAGCGGCATCGGTCCCGGGGATTGCCGACTCACGACGCGCTATGCCGTCCGCGAGGTCAACCAGGGATTTTTCGGCATCCTGCATGAAGCGGGCCACGGCATCTATGAACAGGGCCTGGATGCACAACACTTCGGTACGCCGATGGGCACGGCCGTGTCGCTCGGCATTCATGAATCGCAATCGCGGCTCTGGGAAAATCAAGTAGGCCGCAGCCGCCCGTTTTGGGAGGCATTTCTGCCTCGCTTGCAGCAGACGTTTCCCGGCGTCGTGGACGAGGTATCGCTCGACGATTGGATGTTTGCCATCAACGAAGTCAAGCGTTCGTTCATCCGCGTCGAGGCCGACGAAGCGACCTACAACCTGCACATCATCCTTCGTTTCGAATTGGAGCAGGCGCTCATCTCGGGCGATCTCGCTCCCAATGACGCGCCCGGAGCCTGGAACGAGCAATTCCAAAAGTCGTTCGGCATCACTCCGCCCGACGATGCCCAAGGCTGCTTGCAGGACGTGCACTGGAGCATGGGCGGGATCGGTTACTTTCCGACCTACACGCTCGGCAACCTGTTCGCCGCCCAGTTCATGGATCAGGCCCGCAAGGACCTGCCGAACCTCGACGACGATTTTCGCCACGCCCAATTCGCCCGCCTTCGCGGCTGGCTGAATGAAAAGGTCCATCGCCCTGGGCAGAAATGGCGGCCGCAGGAATTGTGTCGCCGCATCACCGGGCAACCGCTGTCGCATCAGCCGTTGATGCGATACCTGCGAGAGAAGTTCGGATCGCTGTACGGCGTTTGATGCTTCTATGTAGCGCTCTTGCTCCGCGAGAGGTAAGCGGCTGTTTGCCACGTGATCGCACGAGACGCTTCCTCTTACCTCTCGCGGAGCGAGAGGGCTACATAGAAGAGGGCTACATAGGAGGCATTCCGTTTTCGGAACTCGCCTGCGAGAATGGCGTCGAAGGGATACGCCCTCCTGAATGCGGGACGCCATGCACGTCTTCGTCTGCCCTCACTGCCGAACACCTTTTCGCGTCGATGCGGCCTCTTTGCAAACGGCTATCGGCTGCCCTTCGTGCAAGAAGGTGGTGCAGCCCGTGCTGCCTTCCGCCCCGGGCGGGGCCGCAACCGGATGGCATGTCGGTCGAGTCGGCAAGAAGGCGGGACCGATGGCATGGGCCGACCTTCTCTCGTTGGCAGGAGACGCGAAGATCAAGCCAGACGACATGATCCTCGCTCCCCGTTCGCCGAAATGGGTGAGGGCAAGCCAAATACATGGACTGCTGACGCCCACTGTGGCGAAACCAGTCCCAGTCGCAGCGTTGGCGCCAAAGGCTCTCACCGCAGTGTTGCCGCCACCCTCTGCCGCTATCCCGCTTGCTCGGCCGACCAAAAGGACCCGCAACCGTTGGATGGTTTTTGCCGGCGTTTCCGCGTCCGTCCTTCTGATTGGCGTCGGCACATGGTTGGCTCTCCGAAAGCCTGCCGAAAAGTCGCAGCCTTCGCCTGAAATCGTCGAGGCCCAAACGCAAGAAGGGGCGAAGAAGCAACCGAAGGGCGAGGCCGCGCCGCCGAAGAAACCGCCGCAAAAAGAGAACTCGTCCAAGGAACCGCCTCCGGATGTTCGGAAGAGCGATACGAAGACGCTGGCTCCCAAAGAAGCGGCGCCCGCAGGTTTCAAGAAGCTTGACCTCAGCGGGATCCACACGGAGTTTCTCGACACGTTGAATCGCTACCGCCGACAATCGGGGCTGGGGCAGGTTGCATTCGATCCGCTGCTCACCAAAGGCTGCCAGGCGCATGCCGAGTATCTTGGCTTGAATCTTGACCGGCCTGAGACCAAGTCGGCTGAAGGCGTGCAAAGCGAGAACAACAAGCTGCCCGGATATTCGGCCGAGGGAAAACGAGCGGCGGAAGCGGGCATGACGGTGCTGGCGGAGCCGGACGTGGCCTTGGAGATTTTCATGGGACGATTGCTGAGCCGCACGCCGCTGCTGAATCCAGAACTGAAGCGCGTCGGCTTGGGTGTGACATGCACCGAAGGAGGCGATTGGGTCTGCGTCGTCGATCCGACACGGGGCATGGGCGATTACCTCATCCCCTACCCTGCGCCGGATCAAGCCGACGTCCCGCCGAGTTTCACCGGTGGGCCGGAATGGCCGAACTTGAAGAAGGCCGCGGGTTACCCGATCACCATGATCTTTCCGCCGGCGCGCAAAATCTCCCAGGCGGAAATCAAACTGGTGGACGCTGCCGGCACTCAGCTCGCTGCGAAACCGTGGACGCCCGAGAAGCCGTTGATCGGCAACTACCGCTACAACCTCGTCGGGCTCATTCCCGAAAAGCCGCTCGTGGCGGGAGCTAAGCATACCGTGCAGTTCTCCGCTCGCGTGGACGATCAAGTCGTCACGAAGTTCTGGAATTTCACGGTGGAGGACGATTCCGATTCCAGCGGCGCCGTCACGCAGCAGGTGCTCGACCGCGTCAACCAGATCCGCAAAACCGCGGGCCTCGCTCCGGTCACGCTTGACCCGGATTTGCATCGCGGCTGCCGCAATCATGCCCGCTATCTGGTGCTGAATGCGAACCATCCCGCGACGGCGGGATTGGGAGCGCATGACGAAGATATGACTCTCCCCGGAGCCACTGCCGAAGGGAAGGATGCGGGCAAGAAAGCCGTGATCGCGTTGGGAGATCACGACCCGCGCGATGCCGTCGACGGCTGGATGGCGACCCTCTATCATCGGATCCCGATCCTTGAGCCGAATCTGAAGCAGGTCGGTTTCGGTCTGGCGCGAGGCGATCGGCTGGGCTGGATTACCGTCTTGAATCTCATGTCCGGAAAAACACGTGGCCGCCCGCATGAGGTGTTGTACCCCGTCCCTGATCAGAGCGACGTGCCGTTGCACTTTCCGCCGGGAGGCGAGGTTCCCGATCCCATACCCGAGGACAAGGACAAGAAAGCCGGTTACCCCATTACGCTGTTTTTCCCTTACGAATCGCCGCTCGTCGGCGCGACCGGCCGCCTCGAAGATGGGGACGGCAATCGGGTCGATGTCTGGTTTTCCTCACCGGATAAGCACGCGAATCCGAAATACGACAAACACCAAGGCAACACAGTCTGCCTGATCCCGAAAGATCCGCTGAAGGCGAAGACGAAATACGTAGTTCATGTTTTGGGCACGCGCAGCGGAACGAAGTGGGAGAAGACGTGGTCGTTTACCACATCCGATGCTTCGATCGCGAACGGGCCCAAAACTGTGGTTGATCGAATCAACGAATACCGCCGCAAAGCGAATGTTCCCGAAGCGACATTGGACGACGCTTTGAGCAAGGGATGTCAAGCCCATGCCGAGTATCTCGCCCGAAACGGCGACCAACGCGACAAATCAGGCTTCGATGTGAACGACGAATCGCCGAAACTGCCGGGATTCTCGGAGCTGGGCCAAAACGCGGCACGGCGAACCGACATCTTCCTCTCAGCTCCTCGGCCGACGGTGCAGATCGACGATCTCATGGGGACGATCTCGCGCCGAGCCTATCTGCTCGATCCCGCCCTTCGTCGCGTCGGCGTCGGCGCCGCTCAGGAACCAGGACGAGGCTGGGTCACCGTGCTCGACGTCCACTCCGGCCGCGGCGAAGCGGGCGCCACTTTGTTTTCGCTGTATCCAGCGCCTGGCCAGCAAGACGTGCCGCTGAAGGGATTCGACCGCCTGCCGGACGCCAAAGACCAGTTCGCGGGATATCCGATCTCCGCCATATTCCCTCGCTCCGCCGTCATTAAAAACGTCCGCGCCACGCTTGCGGATCGCAACGGCAAGACGCTCGACATCTTCCTCTCCACCCCGGAAAACCCGCTCGACGCCGGCCTGCAATACCACGCGGTCGGCATCCATCCACGTCGGCCATTGGAAGCGGGACAGATCTACACCGTGACGCTTATCGCCGACGTCAGTTCGCAAGCGTTCCAGCAATCCTGGCGTTTCGAGACGATGGCGAAATAAACGTAGTCGGGCATGCCGCGAGTGAGAGTGTTCGCAGGATCCCAGGGCACGATACGCCTCCGATCGTGAGGCTGCATGTTGGCTGCGGGTTTTGCAGAAACATGCGAACACCTCCCTGGGCGGCGTGCTAGGAACTTGCTTGATCCAGCCACTCCGCGATGAGGTCGGCGAGTTGGGGCGAATTCAGATACGTGCCGTCGATCGACCAATCCGCACATGCTAGGTAAAGCGGTTCGCGTTTCGCCAGCAATTCGACGATTTCCGCCAATCCGCCCTGCGTCAAGTTCGGCCTACGCTCTGCGGTCGTCGGATCGACTTGCAGACGACGCCAAATCGATTCGGCATCCGACTTGAGCCAAATCGTCACTCCGCTTTTCAGACGTTCGCGATTTTCGGGACGCAGGACCACGCCGCCGCCAGTGGCGATCACGACGTTGTCCCGTTGTGCCAAATCGGCGAGGACGGCGGATTCCAGGTCGCGGAAGGCGGGTTCGCCTGCTTCGGCGAAGATTTGACGGATGGTTTTGCCGGCTCGTTCTTCGAGGACCACGTCCGCATCGATGGAGGTCCAACCGAGTTTGCCGGCGAGCAGTTTGGCGACGCTCGTTTTGCCGGCGCCGCGGTAGCCGATGAGGAATATTCGCGGCTTCATGCGTCGCCGCCTTCCTCCTGCTTCGCGTAGTTGATCGGCGATAAGGCCCGGCGCACGAGTTGCGTCATCAATTCCAGCGGCGGTTCCTTTCCGGTGAACATGCGAAATTGCAGACCTGCCTGGCGTACGAACATGTCTACGCCGGTGAGCACATGGCAGCCTCGCTCTTGGGCTTCGCGGACGAGCATCGTCGTTTCCGGGTTGTAGATCGTGTCGAACACATATAGGCCCGGCTTGAGGAAGCCCTGATGGATCGGCGTTTCATCGACGTTGGGATGCATGCCGACCGAAGTGCAGTTGATGAGCGTGTCGCAAACGACCGACATTCGCTGATCCCAGTCGACGAATTTGCATCCCACTTCCTCGGCCAGCTCTTGGGCACGTTCGGCCGTGCGGTTGGCGATCGTCACCTGGGCGCCTTCGGCCTGCAAACCATGGGCGATTGCGCGAGCCACGCCGCCGGAGCCAAGGATCAGCACGGTTCGTTTCGAAAGCGGTGTCGATTGATTGTTGACGTCGGTCGGCAGATGGGCGCGAAGCGATTCGATGGCAGCGGGCGTATCCGTATTGGCAGCCTTCCACCCGCCGCCGGATTTGCGCAGCAGCGTGTTGGACGAGCCGGTCGTTTCGACCAACGGCTCGCGTTCCGATGCAATGCGGGCGGCGCCTTCCTTATGAGGAATGGTGACGCTGTAGCCTTGCACTTTGATCGACTCGAATTCCTTGAGAAACGTTTCAAGTTCGCCGCGCGGCACACGGAAAGGCACGTAGACGGCATTGAGCTTCAGTTTGCGGAACCCCGCATTGTGAATCAGCGGACTCAGGCTATGGCCCACCGGATCGCCGAGGACGCCGAAGATTCTGCAACCCGGGCCGATCGTGTCGAGGCCGTAGATCTTCTTCAGTTCGAGGAACGGCAGAATGCCCGGAGCGACGTTCCGCTCTTTGTTGAAGGCCGCATAGGTGAACGGCGAACCGAGAACGACGTTGAGCACGCGCGTGCAGGCGCCGAGGTCGCCCATCGCCAGCGCGACCGTCGGCTTCGGAGCGTCTTGGATCAGTTTCAGCACGCGAATGTTGTCGGTCGATTTCTGCGCCATGACGGCGATTTTCACGACATCCGCATCCTGCTTGCACATCGCCTCGTAGATCTCCTCGAGATCGTCGGGCGTCTCGCGGAGGTTGTGGTAGCTGACGATGCGTTTGACCTTGCCGAAGCGGCGAACCGAGTCGGCGATATCGGTTTCGAGATCGACCCAATCGAAGCCTGAAACGATCGCCTGACGAAGCAGCACAATGCGTTCTTCTTCCGACCTCGCCCAGCGTCCGCCGTCTTCGACCCGGCGCACGGTCGCGAGCAAAGGACACGTCTTGACGGCCATCAGCCGTTTGAAATCGGGAGGCTTGGAGAGAAAATCGAGACGCAGCTCGATCATCTGCGCGCCATGCTTGCCCGCCTCCTGGATTTCCATCTGCATCATCTTGTGCCGAGTTCGGCCGATGACGGCGCAGATGCGGGTCGATGGTTCCATTTCCGAATCCCAAGACAGGAGAGAGGTGACGTCGATTGCGCTCGCATGACCTAAGCGGTGGCGGCCATGCTGTCTTCGAAGACGCCCATCTTGCGGAATTTTTGGTAGCGGCCATCGAGCAGTTTGTCGGCGGAGAGCGGCGTCAGTTCGCGGAGGTAACGCAGCAGATGGGCCTTCATCGTGTTGCCCATGGCAACCGAGTCGCGATGCGCCCCTCCGAGCGGCTCGGGGATCACTTCGTCGATCACGCCGAGCTTGTGCAGGTCGCGCGAGGTGAGCTTCAGCGCCTCGGCCGCAAGCCGTTTGGTCTGCTCGTTGGCTTCCTTCCAAAGGATACCTGCGCATCCTTCGGGGCTGATGACGGAATAATATGCGAACTCGCACATGCTCACGCGGTCGCCGATGCCGATGCCGAGGGCCCCGCCCGAACCGCCCTCGCCGATGACGACGCAGATGATCGGCGTCGGGATGCGGGACATCTCGAGCAGACTATTTGCAATCAGCTGAGCCTGGCCGCGTTCTTCGGCACCAATGCCGGGGTACGCTCCAGGGGTATCGATAAAGCAAATGACGGGGATATTGAACTTCGCCGCCATTTTCATTTGGCGAAGCGCCTTGCGATATCCCTCGGGGTGAGCGCAACCGTAGAGGCACTCGTTTCGTTCCTTCAGCGTATGCCCCTTTTGATGGCCGATGACCATGACCTTGTAGTCGCCGAGGCGGGCGAATCCGGTACGCATAGCCCGGTCGTCGCCGATGGCGCGATCGCCGTGGAGTTCGGTGAAATCAGAAAAGATCATCTGCAGATAATCGCATGTCTGCGGGCGATTGGGATGCCGCGAAATGGTGATCACATCCCAAGGTGTGAGGTTGGCGTAGATCTTTTTGGTGACGTTCGCCAATTCTTTTCGCATGCGGCGTACTTCCTCTGCCGCGCTCCCTTCCCCCTCGGCTGCCTTGGCTTCCAAGGTGGCGAGAAGCCCTTCCATCGCATAGATCTCTTTTTCGAAAGGCAACACGTGCGTAGCCATCGGAATGGGACTCCTGTCCGGGCGGGAACTAGGGGGGCATTGTAGATTTCCAGCCCAGTATCCGCTAGTTCAAGCGGCTTCGATGTCGGCTGCCCGATGCAATGTCCCGTCCAGGCCCTCTTGGAATTGTCCCTTGGCCGATTTTTCGGGATGGTCTCCGATTGGAGCGAACGCGAACGGAACACGTCGGCTCTTTCCTTCGACGGCGTCACATCCGCCCATCCGCCGCTTGAGCTGGATCACGATCTATCCGCACATCGGAGTACTGATGTTCGCAACACCGTTGACCTCGCTCATCCGCGCCGGCACAATGGACGGTCAACCAGCCATGGGACGGTTGGTCCTGCCGCCGAATTCGGGAAGGTCTCCCGAACTCCTGAGCCTGCATCTTGATCAACCTCGTTTTCGGAAAGAACCGCAGGATGAATCGCATTCGCCTCTTGCTCGCGGGTTTCCTTCTTGCGCTTCCCGCGGTCTCGCATGCTCAGCTCACGCCGGACCAGCAAGCGGAGATGCTGCTCAACAGCGCCCGCAAGGCGTTCAACGAGAAGAACTATCCCTTCGCGGCTCAGCGATTCCAGGAGTTCATCCAAAAGTACGGAGGGCACAAGGATGCGAATTCCGCCCGCTTCAGCCTCGCCCTCACCATGCTCGAAGGGCCTGAAAAGAAGTTTCCCGAGGCTCAGCAAATCCTCGGGCCTCTCGCCGGCGAAAAGAATTTCGCGGACCAGGGGTTAGCGTCCTATTACCTCGGCATCACCTTCCGATCGCAGGGCGTGAAGGAACTGCTCGTCGCCGATGTAAACCCGAACGAAGCTCCGCAGCGTCGGCAGAATGCCCAGCAGCGATTCGAGCAGGGCGTGCCCGCGTTCACGCAAGCGGTCGCGATCCTGCAGAGCAAATTGACCGATCCGCCGGCCGACAAAGAGTTGTCCGCGGAATGGGAATGGGTCGCTCGGGCTCGATGCGATTTGGCCGAATCGCTCCTTCGCATCAACAAGACGAAGGAAGCCCAGTTCGCCGCATTGCCGTTCCTCAAGGATCCGGTGCTGTCGCGATCGAAGTACAAATCGCTGGGCCGATATCACTACGGACACGCCAGCCTGCTCCTCGGCGACCTGCCGACGGCTCAGAAAACGCTGACGATGATCGCTCCCTTCACCGACGCCGAGTTCGGCCCGCATGCCCGCTATCTGCTTGCCCGCACGCACCATTTGGCCGAGGAACGGGGCGAAGCCTCGCAGCATTACGAAGGAGCGATCGCCGACTTCGCGAAGAACAAGAAGGACGCAGAGGAGTTGCTGAAGGCGCCGCAGAAATTCAACAACGATCCGACCGTCCGCGGCAACCTGGAATCGCTCGTCCGCTCCCCGGCGCCGGAATACCTGGCTCGCGCCAACTTCTATCTCGGCGTGCTCCTCTATGAAGCGGGCCGATTCGCGGAAGCGAAGACGCGCTTCGCGGAATTCCCGAAGAATCACGCCGATTCGCCGCTGAAGCATGAGGCCGATCTGCGGATCGGGTTCTGCCAGGTGCAACTCAAAGACTACGCGGACGCGCTCAAGACACTGACGCCTCTGGCCGACAAGAACCCGAAAACCACCGACCAGGTGTTTTTCTGGATAGGCAAAGCCCACGCCGGTTTGGCGAACGAAGCGGCGGGCAATCCGCAGAAGCAGCAGGAATCGTGGAACAACGCTCTCGGCAACTATCGCCAGGCTTCGGACCGCGCCAATCGGCTCGACACGAACCAGGTGCCCGACGCCAAGCAGCGCCGCGGCGAAATCGCCCTCGAAATCGCCGACACGCAGCAGCATTTCAAGCAATTCGGCGAAGCCGCCAACTTCTATCGCGGCTTGCTCAACGACAAGTCGCTCCCGGATCGCCTCGAGGAAATCCACTATCGGCTATGTCAGGCGATCCATCTCGCCGGCGATCCGAACGAATCGGACAAGCTGTGCGATGTGTTCTTCAAGACGTATCCGCAAAGCACGCTGACCCCTGCGGTGAAGTTCGTCTTCGGCGAGAACCAATACTTCCGCGCCGCGACGATCGAAAAAAATCCGCCCTCGAAGGAACGCGACGCCCAGCTCGCGAAAGCCTACGAGGATACGCAAAAGCGATTCGACGAGGTGATCGAGAAATACCCCGAATTCGCGAAGCTGCCGCTGGCCCGTTACACCGTCGGCCTCACGCACTATCGCCGGGGCGATCTGGAGAAGGCGCAGAAGACCTTCGAGGACATTCCCGCAGCCGAACGGACGGGCGATCTCGCGGATGTGCCTTTCCTCATCGCCGACTGCGTCCTGCGTCTCACGCCGACGCAAGTGGGGGACGACGCCCTCGCGGCGGGCAAACTCGAAAGCCAGCTGAAGGCCGCGGCCGAGGCGCTCGAAACCTTCATCGGCGGCAATCCCAAGCACGCTCTCACGCCCGATGCCCTCGTGAAGTTCGGCCTCACCAAGCAACGACAGGCCGGGTTGCTCGCGAAGGTCGAGGAGAAGAACCAGGCCCTCGCCTCCGCCCGTCAAGCGTATGAGAAAGTCCTGAGCCCCGAATTCCCGAACCATCCCATGCGTCCGCTCGCGACCTTCGAGCGGGCGAAGGTTTTGTGGGCGCAAAACGACCACGGCAACGCGATGAACGAGATGCGCCGATTCGCAGGCGACCTCCGCACCGCGAAGGAAGCGCCGACCGCGATCATCACGCTCGCCACCATCCTCCGCTCGCAGAACAAGGCCGCCGAAGCCGCGACGTTGCTCGAGCAATGCCGTCAGGCCAACGAAGGCCCGATCGGCCAGGATGCGAGTCGAGCCCGCGAGATTCCGCTGCTCCGCTTCCATCATGGCGTCGCCTTGAAGGAATCGAGCAAATTGCAGGAAGCTCGCAAATTGCTCGAAACCGTCGTCGCCGCGGTTCCCACCGACGCGATCGGCGTCGAAGCGGCCCTTCGCTATGGCCAATGCCTCCGCGATGAAGCGTTGCTGAAGCTGGAACTCGCCCGCAAACAGCAGCAAACCGCCAAGTCGCCGCCGGAACAGCAGAGCGTGCAGAAGCTGTTCGATGAGGCATACGCGATGGTGAAGCAGGAGGTGGAGTACCTCGAAGCTCAGGCCAAGAAAGCGAAGGACGGCACGAAGCTGCCCGAACTCCAAGCCCGTCTGCTTTACGAAGCCGCATGGGGCGCACGCCTTCTCTCGGAACCCGAACTGAAAGCGGCGAAGGAAACGGCCGCCAAGGAGCAGGCGAAGGGTCTCGGCCCCGCAGCCCAGAAGATGGGCCTCGCCGATATCGCGATCGCGAAGCTGCCGGTCACTCCCTACGAGAAGAAGGCCACCGAGTTGTATCAGACGCTCATCGACGATGTCGGCGATGCGGTCGTCTCCGTCGAAGCACGTCTCGAATTGGCCGAGCTTCTCGCTCAACGCGCGCAGCACGACAAGGCGGCCGGGTTGCTCAACGACGTGATCGACAAGGAACCTTCGCAAGAGTTGACCGACAAGGCGAAGCTGCACCTCGGCACGATCCACGCCGCCAAGGGGAACCTGAAAGGCGCGATCGCCAGCCTTTCGCCGATCGCCGCCAATCCGAAAAGCACCGTCCATCCCTGGGCGCTTTATCGCCTCGGCGAAGCGCAGATGGCGGCGAAGGATTTCAACGAAGCCGCGAAGGCGTTCGTCCCCTTCCGCGATCATGGCCCCTACCAAAACATCCCGAACCTCAGCGATCGGGCGTTGCTGCGATTGGGCCAGGCGTATCTGCAGGCCAAGAACTGGGAACCAAGCCGTCAAGCGTTCGAGCGATTGGTCAACGCGTTCCCGCAAAGCGTGTGGACGCCGGACGGTTGGTACGGCATGGGTTGGGCACTCCAACAGCAAAACAACTTGGAAGGCGCCGTCAACGCGTACACGCAAACGACGGCCCGCACGGTCACCGAAACCGGTGCGAAGGCGCAGTACCAGATCGGCGCCTGCCGAGCTGCCCAGAAGCGATGGGCCGAGGCGGCGAATGCGTTCCTCGCGGTGCCGACGACGTACGACTACCCCGAACTTTCGGGAGCCAGCCTCGTCGAAGCGGCCCGCGCGTATCGCGAGTTGAATCAGAAGGACCAGGTGCAACGCATCGTCGAACGCATCGTCCGCGATTACGCGGGGACGCCATTCGTCGAATTGGCGAAGGAACTTGTCGCGAAGTAACCCAGGTAGCCCTCGTCTGAGTCTTGCTCCCCTCTCCCTCCGGGAGAGGGGTTGGGGGTGAGGGCAGAACAGCAGACCTCCGAGGCGTTCGATTCGCTGCGGAAAAATACACCCTCACCCCCAACCCCTCTCCCGGAGGGAGAGGGGAGAAGAGGGCTACATAGGAGCCACACCATGCGGATTCGATTGCTGCTCGCCATGATGCTGCTCGCGATCGCTCGGCCCGCGTTCGCCTATATCGAGGCGCCCCACAGCTTCGGGCAAGTCGTCACGCAGTCGTCCAACATCCTGCTCATCCGCGTGGTAGCGGTGGACAAGGAAAAGAACCTCATCATCTACCGCAAGGTGAAGGACATCAAAGGCGTCCACAATCAGGACGTCATCAAGCACAACATCGGACGCGGCGGCCTTCGGCCCAACGAATGGAAGCCCACGATGGATTGGGCGGAGCCAGGCAAAATCGCCTGCATGTTCCACAATGGCGGCCTCAGCGAGACGTGCATCGGCAACTGGTGGTATCAGACGAGCGCGGGCGGCGAATGGTGGAACCATGTCCACGCAGAACCCTTCCTCCTCCGCAGCTACGCCGGCCCGCCGGAAAAGCTGGCGTCGATCGTCCCCGCGATGATGGAAGGGAAAGAGATCATCGTCCCCTGCATGATGGACGGCAACAAGGAAGACCTGCACAACCGCAGCGCCAAGATTCAAAGGCTCAAAGTCAGCCTCAAGATTCAGGATTACAACCCGAAGCGAGATTTCGTCGGCTGGGGCGGCGAGGAATTTCGCCGAGTGCTCGGCATGCCTGGCTTCTCGCTTCTCTCCGCCCTGCCCCGCGTCGATCCCGATGCACTGGCGATTTCCTCCGTCGATCTCGATGGCGACGGCAAGCTCGATCTCTGCCTCGTCGGCGGCGGTCGCGTCGTGATCCTGCAAAACAACGGCGACGCCCTCAGCGAAATCGCCCTCCCCGGCGTCTTCGGCGCCCGCTCCGCTGTGTGGGCCGACTACAACGGCGACGGCAAGCCCGACCTGTTTCTCGCAACCGCCACCGGCCCTCGCTTGTTCACCAATCTCGGCGGGACTCTTCGCGATGATTCCGCGCTGCTTCCGCAGGATGGTCCCTGGAACCTGACCGCCGCCGCGTGGATCGATTACGACGGCGACGGCCGACCCGACCTGCTGCTCGCCAATGGATGGCATGGGCTGAAGCTGCTTCGCAATGCCACGCTCTTGAAGGCCAAGTCCGCCTTCCTTGATGCGACCAAGGAAGCGGGGCTGGATGAAGCGAGTATCGGAGCCGTGCGCGGCGAATCGATGACGGTCGCTGATGTCGATGGCGATTCGCGCCCCGACTTTCTCCTGGGCGCGGGCCAGGGCATGCTGTTTCTGAATCAGAAGGCGGAGATGGGCGCCAAGTTCGTCCATGGCAAGGACGCCGGCATTGCGTTCGACCCGCAGCGGGCCGGGCCGGTGTTCGGCGACTTCGACGGCGACGGTTCGCCCGACCTCTACATCCCGCAGAAAAACGGCGGCAAGCTGTTCAAGAACGACGGCAAAGGCAAGTTCGCCGACGTCACCGCGAAAGCGATCCCGACGCCGCAAGGCTGGGTCACCTCGGCCGCATGGGGCGATTTCGACAACGACGGCAACCTGGACCTCATCCTCGGTTGCCTCAAGGGGCCGAATCGCTTCTTGCGGAACAAAGGCGACGGAACCTTCGAGGATGCGAGCACCCGCATCGGTCTCGATCAACGCATCTACAACACGCAAGCCATTACCGTCGGCGACTTCAACAACGACGGCGTGCTCGACATCGCCTGCAATAACGAAGGCCAGGACTCATGCCTGCTGATGGGCAACGTCGGCATGCTTGGAAAGAAGACCCCCGTCGCCCTTCGCCTGCTCGGCATGGAAGGCGTCGTCGGCAGCCGGGTGCGTGTGCTGAGCAAAGACGGCAAACAACTCGCCGTCACGCAAATTTCGGGAGGCGACGGCCGCGGCGGCCAACAATCGCCGATCGCCCGCTTCGTCCTCGACCCGGGCACCTATGAAGTCGAGGTCCGCTACAGCAGCGGCTCCACCCGCCGCACCCCCGTGGTCGTAGGAGCCGACCCGATGCGCACTCAGATCGACCCGGAGAAGAAGTGATGCGCTCCGCCCCCTCGCCCCTTTGGGGAGAGGGGCTGGGGGTGAGGGGCTCGCCCGTGCAGACGCAGGATGGTCCGCCTCAAGCCCCATGGTAGCTGCAGCCGCACCCTGGGGATCAGACCGCAGATAATTCGATCCTCACCCAGTGCTGCGCTTACGGTAAGACTTGGCGGAAGAATGACGCCGACGCGAGGGATGTGCCCTCACTCAACCCCTCTCCCCAGAGGGGAGAGGGGAGCCAGAGACCAGAATGGGAGTTTCGATGGTTTTTCGCCTGACGATCGCTGCCCTCCTTGTCGCTCTTTCGTCGCTCGCGGCTCAGGAGCCCTGGAGCACCTTCCGCGGCAACGCTCAACGCACCGGATGCGCGGACGGCAAGGCGGGGCCGACGAACGCGAAGGTGTTGTGGTCGTACGCGTCAAAGGATCACTACATCGCCTCCCCCGTTCCCGTCGGCGACAAAATCATCGTCTCCGGCCTCGGCGCCTTCAACACGGGCACGATGCAATCCCTATCCCTCGATCCGAAGGCGAAGCAACGCGTCGAATGGACGAAGGGGACGCCGTTCCTCAAGCTTCCCACCGTCAGCTCGCCGGCCGTCTTCGGCAATCGCCTCGTCTTCGGCGAAGGCATGCACCAAACCGACGGCGCTCAGCTTTACTGCATCCAGGCGACCAACGGCCTTCCGCTGTGGACCTTCCAAGCCCCCGGCACCCTCGTCCATCTCGAAGGCAGTCCGACGATCGTGGACGGCAAAGCATACATCGGCGGCGGCGCGGCGGGCGTGATTTGCGTCGCCACGGACAAGGCTTCGCTCGACGGCAAGGATTTCGATCTCGCCACGCTGCAAAAAGAACTCGGCTCCCGCTGGGAAAAACTCGTCGCCAAGTATGAGATGGAAAAGATCAAAGACCCGATGTTCGCCATCCCGCCCAGCGAGGACCAACTCGCCAAGGCGTCGCCGAAAAAGGTGTGGGAGCAGGGCAAGGAGAAGTGGCACGTCGATGCCCCGGTCGGCGTCGCCAAGGGGAAGGTCGTCGTCGCCTCGGCATTCTTGGATAAGGAAAACGTCGGAGACCGCGCCATCTTCTGCCTCGATGCAGCCGACGGCAAAATCCTCTGGCGGACGCCGCTGAAGCTCAACCCCTGGGGCGGCCCTTCGATTGAAGGAGATACGGTCGTTGTTACCGGCAGCAGCATCAACTACGACCCGAAGCTGCTGAAAGGCGCGAAGGGTTTCGTGGCCGCGTACAAGCTTTCCGACGGCAAGGAAATTTGGCACAAGGACCTGCCCGGCGGGGCGCTCGGCTGTGCCGCCATCATCGACCAAGCCGTCATCGTAACCGCGACCGACGGCAAGGTGCGAGCGTTCGAGTTGGCCAGCGGCGAGCGTCGTTGGATCTACGAGACGAAAACGCCGTACTTCGCCCCCGTCGCCGCCACCGGAAATATTGCTTACGCCGCCGACATTTTGGGCGTAGTGCATGCGATCGAATTGAAGGGCGGAACGAGCCCGTGGAAACTCGACCTCGGAGCCGGCGACCTCAAATCGCCCGGCATGGTCTACGGCGGCCCGATCCTGCATCAGGGCAAGCTGTACGTGGCGACCAGCAACCTCGAAGGCCCCAACGCCCGCGGAGCCACCGCGGTCGTATGTATCGGAGAGTAACCCGGTTTTCGTGGCGACAAGTTTATTAACTTGTCGGAATTGAAGTTCGGAACACCATTCAAACAAGTTAAATAAACTTGTTTCCACGAAGAAAAACGACACGCTCCCATGCTGAGAACCAAACGCATGACACGCTTTCTGCTGCTCCTCTCCCTCGCGATCCTCGGCATCAGCCTCGCCTCCGGCGTCAGCGGCCAGGGGAAGGACGATAAGCCCGGCTTCACCGTCGATAAGGCGAAGAAGCAAATCGTCATCGATGCGAAGATCGCGCCGCGTCGGCTCGAGCATCTGAAGGGTGAGATTTATCCGATCGAAGTCATCGCCGCCTGGGCCCACCCCAAAGGCAAGAAGGCGCATGAAACGGTCGTCACTTTCGAAGCTCTGCCGAGCGCCATCCACAAGGCCCTCGAGGACCTCGGCGCCAAGCCCGGCACCCCGGTCCTCGGCGGCAAGGATGAGCCGAAGGGGGCGGAAGTGAAGGTCTACATCGAGGCGCCGACGCCCGAAGGGGAGACGAAGAAGCTGACGATGGACAAAGTCCTCGTCGATAATCGCACCGGCAAGGCGTTTCCCAAGACGGTGCAATGGCGATTCACCGGAAGCAAACAGGTGCAGCCTGATCCGAACAGCAAGGATCTCGTCTACGGCGCCGACACCACGGGAACACTTATGGTGATTTTCCCTGTCGCCGACACGACGGTGCTGCAGACGAATCTGACGATGGAGTTCGAGAAGTTCATGAAGCTCGACACCAACACCAAAGTGCTGCCCAAGGAAGGCACGGCGGTGAAGCTGATTTTGGAGGTCGCCAAGTGATGCGATTCGCCCTCACGCTGACGTCGCTTGTCGCCGCCGCGTCCGCATCGTTTGCCCAAAATCCGGGCAAGGCGATGCAGGACAAGATCACAGCGATTCTCGAACCGAATGCGAAGATCGTTCCGGGCAATCTCACCGGCAAACCGCTCGAGCGGCCCGTGCTGGATCGCCTCGCGTATCCCGTCGCCAAAATCCCGGGGGCCGCGGCCCACACGCCGAAGCCCCCGACCATTTCGGTGAAGCCCGTCCGACCGTCAGTCACATCGGAAGGCCCGCCGCTTTCGCATGCTCGCGGCGAACCGATCCCGCCGGTGGCGATTGTGCTGCCCGAGCAACCATTGCTGCGTGTGCCGGCGATCGATTTGGAACGCCCGCTCGCGATACCGTTGCTTGCCGTGCAAGTCCGCGACCGTACGTCGATCACGGACCCGTCGCTGGAAGCCAGCGTCGCCGCATCGCTCGCCCCGCAAACGCCCGTGCGGACGCAACCTGTTCCTTTCTCGCCGCTGAACCTGCCGGACCCCTTCGAACTGCAAACGCAAGTGAAGCCGCGAACGACGCTCGAAGAATCCTCGCATCTGCCGGCGATTCAACCGTGGCGTCCACTGCCGAAGTAGCGAGGCAATGTGTCCGTTAGCACGCTGCGCAAGCAAGTGCCGGGCGTAGGCACTCGCGGATCATTGCACCCAACCGAAGAAAACCGCGAACACTAGCTTGCGCAGCGTGCTAACGGATGGAGCTGTTTCGCAGATCTGCTAGACGCTTGCTTTGGCGGGCGAATCCATTATTCTCTACCGCACGTCCCCGCTTTCCAAACATCCGAAAACCCCGCGGATTCGAGCCAACCATGAAGCATCGGCTGATGTCTCCTCTTTGGGTCCTTGCGGCCTTTTGCCTACTGCTCACCGGGTGTCCGCAGAACAAAAGCGGCGACAAGGACGGCAAGCCGGCCAAGGGCGGCGGGCAGACGAAGCTCGCGTTCATCACCAATAACGCCAACGAATTCTGGACGCTCGCGCAGCGCGGCAGCGAAGCCGCGGCCAAGAAGGAAAACGTCGCCCTCGAGTTCAAGATGCCCTCCCCCGGCACCTCCGAAGAGCAGCAGCGCATCATTCAAGATCTGCTCTCCAAGGGCATCCAGGGCATCGCAATCAGCGCCAACGACGCCGAAAACATAGCCGGCTTCCTTAAGCGCGAGGTTGCCTCCAAGGTGCCGCTCATCACGCAGGACAACGACGTGCCTGATGCGTCGGCGCGTCGCTGCTATCTCGGCACGCACAATTACCGAGCTGGCCGGGCCGCGGGCGAATTGGTGCTGAAGCATGCTCCGAACGGCGGCAAGCTCGCGATCTTCGTCGGCCAAATGGATGCTCAGAATGCCGTCGAACGCCGGCAGGGCGTGATCGATGCGATCCTCGGCATCGACCAGAAAGACATGAAAGACCGCACCCCGCTCGAAGCGAATCAGAAGGTCGGCAAATACACGCTCGTCGACACCTACACGGATGAGGCGAAGGAAGACGAGCGCCAGCAGCGTGCTCGGGACGCGCTGACGAAGCATCCCGACATGGCCTGCATGGTCGGCCTCTGGGCGTACAACCCGCCTGCGATGCTGCGAGCCGTCAAGCAAAGCAAGCTCGACAAGGCTCCGGTGATCGTCGGCTTCGACGAGGATTACCAAACGCTGGACGCGATCCAGAAGGGCGACATCGTCGGCACGATCGTGCAAAACCCCTATGAGTTCGGCTACCAATCGATCCGCATCCTCAAGGCGTTCGCCGACGGGAACAACGATTTCCTCAAGAAGGAATACCCGAGCATCGACGCGCAAAACCGCGTTTACATCGACCACCGCATCATCGTGAAGAACAACGTGGACGAGTTCTACACCAAGCTCAAAGAACTCCGCGGCAAGTAACGGAGATTCTCTCCAAGCCCCACCGTAAAGCCGCAAGCACGGTGGGGATCATCGCGCCGGTCGGCCGGATCCCTACCGCGCGCTGCGCTTACGGTGGGGCTTGATGAAACACTCACACGTCAGCAAGCTATGCCTTTCCTCGAAGCACGCGGAATCAGCAAGTCATTCCCCGGCGTTCGCGCACTGCAGAATGTCCGCATACACATCGAGCGGGGCGAGACGCTCGCTGTCTGCGGCGAAAATGGCGCGGGCAAATCGACGCTGATGAAGATCCTCGGCGGCGTGCAAACGCCGGATGCCGGGGACATCCTCATGGAAGGCCGGCTGTTTCGCTCAACACCGTCAAAGATGCCGAGCGGGCGGGGATCGTTCTCATCCATCAGGAATTGAATCTCGCCGACGATCTCGATGTCGCGAGCAATATCTTCCTCGGCCGTGAGCCGACGTGGGGTGGTCCGTTTGGGTTCCTCTCCTCGCGCATCTACGGCGACGCGGCCAAATTGATGCAGCAACTCGGCCTGGAGTGTTCGCCCAAGGCACGCGTGGGCGACCTGCCGGTCGGTCAGCAGCAACTCGTCGAAATCGCCCGTGCCCTTTCGCTGCAATCGCGGATGCTGATTCTCGATGAGCCCACCTCGAGTCTCACGGAGCGCGAAACCGAACGGCTTTTCCGCGTCCTCCGCGAACTGAAACGCGACGGACTCGCCATCGTTTACATCTCGCATCGGCTCAAGGAAATCGAAGAGATCGCCGACCGCGTTACCGTGCTTCGCGATGGGCAGAACGCAGGCGAACTCTTCCGGGGCGGTACCGCACCTGCGTCCGATGCGTTGGCTGCGACGCCCATTCAGAGCGATGCTCGGACGGACATCGTCTACGAAAACATCGTCCGCCTGATGGTGGGCCGTGATCTGAAGCAGTTTTTCCAGCGAAGCCGACACGTGCCGGAAGGCCCACCGGTGTTGTCGGTCCGCGAGGTTCGCTGGTCGATGAAGCAGAAGCAGGGGGTGTCGTTCGACCTGCGCGGCGGCGAAGTCGTCGGCGTCTCGGGCCTGATGGGGCGCTGGGCGGACCGAGTTGGCGGAGACGATTTTCGGCGCCTCCGCCCACGAATCTCGGGAACGATCGCCGTCGATGGCCAATTCGCGAATATCCGCACTCCGCGGCACGCGATCGATCGCGGAATCTTTCTCGCGCCGGAAGATCGGCGCAACGAAGGGCTGATTCTCGCGGACAGCGTGCAGCACAACATCAGCCTGCCGACACTTAGCAGTCTTTCGCATGCGGGATTGTTGTCGTTTCGCGAGGAAGCGACGCTGGCGAAGCGAATGATCGAAATGATGCGCGTGCGGACGCCGGGGCCGAGCCAATCGGTGGGTCTCTTGAGCGGCGGCAATCAGCAGAAGGTCGTGCTCGCCAAATGGCTGCAGATGCAGCCACGCGTGCTGATCCTCGATGAGCCGACGCGCGGCATCGACGTCGGCGCGAAGAGCGAGATCTATGCATTGATGGATCAGCTTGCCGGCCAAGGCGTGGCGGTATTGATGATCTCGAGCGACCTGGAAGAAATCCTCGGCATGAGCGACCGCGTGCTGGTGATGCACGAAGGCACGCTCGCCGGCGAACTGGCCCGCGACCAGCTCTCCGAAGAAGCGATCATGCGGCTGGCCACGGGCGGAGACAGGCGATGAAGAAGCTTCTTGGTATTTTTCTGTTCCTGGCGATCCTCTACGCGCTTCTGCTCTTCGCCGACCCCGGCGCCCGCAGCATTCAGAACCACCTCAATCTCGGCCAGCGCATCGGTCTTTACGGCATTCTCAGCCTCGCGGTCGGCATGCTGATCATCACGGGCGGTATCGACCTGTCGATGGGTTCCGTCGTCGCGCTGACTTCCACGGTTTTCGCGATGCTCGTGCGCGACCGCGAGTGGAGTCCGATCAAGGCGATGCCTGTCGTCATCGGCATGGGCATTGTCATCGGCCTCATTCATGGACTGCTGGTCACGCAAGTTCGCGTGCAAGCATTCATCGTCACGCTTTGCGGTCTCTTCGTCTATCGCGGCATCGCACGCTGGATCGCCAACGACGCGGTCAAAGGACTCGGCAGCCAGGGCGAAAACTGGAAGGATGTGCTGAACACCGATCTCGCGACTGTCCTCGAACGATGGACCGGCGTGGAATTGCCGATTCCGAAAGTCATTCACATGCACTTGGTGCTGTTTCTCATCATCCTTGCGCTAGCGACCGTCTTTCTGCATTTCACACGCTATGGCCGTTATTTCTTTGCCCTGGGCAGCAACGAGCGCGCGGCGAAATACTCGGGCATCCCGGTCAACGCCTATCGCATCATGGCCTACGTGCTTTGCTCGACGCTGACCGCTTTCTTCTCGATCCCCTACCTGCTCTACAACAATTCCGCGACGCCTTCGTCCACCGGCAATTTCTTCGAGCTGTACGCGATCGCTGGGGCCGTGCTCGGCGGTTGCAGTCTCCGGGGCGGCGAAGGCACGTCGATCGGCATCCTTGTCGGCACCGCGATCATCTGGCTGCTACCGAACCTCACCAACATGTGGGGCATTCCATCGTCGCTGGAATACACCGTCATCGGCATCGCCCTCCTCCTCGGCGCCACGCTGGATGAAGTACTGCGGCGCATGGGACGGGTCAGCAAGGTGTGATGAATTGCGATCGACCTATGTAGCCCTCTCGCTCCGCGAGAGGTAAGCGGAAGCGCCTCGCGCGATCGCACGGCAATCAACCGCTTACCTCTCGCGGAGCGAGAGGGCTACATAGTTCGATCGGCGAAGCACTTCGGCGTTTGTCTTCGGGGAATAATCCTCGCGCGCGCTCATCCTAACTGCTGCACGGAAGACGATGATGCAAAAATACGCTATCGTCGTCGATTATCTTGAGGTGACGGCATGAACTTTTCGCGTGTCATGGTGTTGGCAAGTTCACTGGCCTGTGCTTTCGTTTTCGGCCTTGCTCCGGCCCCCGCGTGCTGCCCGGCTCCGCCGCATGGCCGCGCCGTGGTCAACGCGAATCAGACGGTGATCCTCCTTTGGGATGCCGCGAACAAGACGCAGCATTTCATCCGCAAGGCGTCGTTCGCCAGCGAAGCGGACGATTTCGGCTTCCTCGTGCCCACGCCGCAGGAGCCGGAACTCGCCGAGTCCGGCGAAGACGCGTTCGACTATCTTGCGAAGCTGACCAAGCCGCGTTTCGAAACACGATATCGATTCACCAGCATGGGCTGCATCGAAGCAACACGCACCGCCACCGTTGGCGACGCGGTAAATGTGTTGCAGCAGAAGATCGTCGCGGGCTTCAAGGCCACGGTGCTCGAAGCAAAGTCGGCCCAGGCCCTCGTCGGCTGGCTCAAGGAAAACGGCTACGCCTTCTCGCCCGAAGTGGAGGCGTGGGCGAAGCCGTATGTGGAGGCGGGCTGGAAGATGACCGCCCTCAAGCTGACGAAGGGGCCGGATCCTTCCGCGGGAAAGAATGTGGCCGCCAAGTCGCTGCGGATTTCGTTCAAGACGGACCGCCCGCTTTTTCCCTACCGCGAGCCCGACCCCACTTCGTTCGCGAAGGAACTGAACGCTCGCCATCGCACGCTTCGCATCTATTTCATCGGCGAAGCCCGCTACAAAGGCGCTCTCGGCGACGGCGCCGCTTGGTCCGGCAATACCGTCTGGTCGAAGCCCCTCGCCCCTGGCGAACGCGAGAATTTGCTTCACCTGCTGGACCTGCCCGCGACCACCGGCCCCGCAACCTGGCGGCTCACCGAGATCGAAGATAACTGGCTCTACCGCTCCGCCCCCGCCGACGTCTACTTCGCACCCGACGCCGACCAATCGGAAACCGAACGCCCACCGACGCCGCAGTTCGTGAATGTTCCAAGCGAACTGGTTCTCCTCGGCGGCATTGCCTTGGTCGCAGCGACGATTTTCGCGGTGCGAAGCGTCGCTCGACGCAATTCCAAATGAGGGATGATACGCGGGAAATCGCCGCACAGGAGCCGCGCACGCAGTAAGCGGTGATCGCTTCATGCCAAGCTGAACCGCTTACTGCGTGCGCGGCTCCTTAACACCTGGAGATTCCGTTCAGGTTGACGTGGCCGATCGTGAGCCTATAAACTTCATGGAGCACTGGCCCACGGGGATCTCCGTGGGGTTTCTTTGTCGGCGGAAGCCTCCAGCCTGCCGCGGAACACGGAAAAATGGCGGAAAAAGTCGATCGCCGGAGCGTTCGCGTCAACGGCAAGCAGGGGCCGGTGGACAAGGACCGCATCGCCGCCGCCGTACGCGAAATCCTCATCGCCGTAGGTGAAGACCCGGATCGCGACGGCCTGCTCGAAACGCCGCAGCGCGTCGCCCGGATGTATGAGGAACTCTTCTCCGGCCTGCATCAAGACCCCTCCGCCTTCCTCCGCAAGACGTTCATCGAAAAGTACGACGAGATGGTCCTCGTCAAAGACATTCAATTCGGAGAGTATGTGCGAGCATCATCTGCTCCCGTTCTCCGGAAAGGCCCATATCGCGTACATCCCGAAGGGGCGTATCGTCGGACTGAGCAAACTGGCCCGCGTCGTTGAAGTCATTGCCCGTCGGCCCCAGGTGCAGGAGCGGATGACGGAGGAAATCGCCGAACTGGTGATGAGCAACCTGAATGCTCGCGGCGCCGGCGTCGTGCTGGAAGCGGCGCACACCTGCATGTCGATGCGGGGCATCCGCAAATCGCATAGCCAAACCGTGACGAGCGCGATGCGCGGCATCTTCAAGGAGAATCTCTCCACCCGCAGCGAGTTCATGGCCCTCATCCAGGGCAAATGACCGATGCTCGCCGCGTTCTGCCTGCGATTGGCCTCTGGACTTATCGCCGCCCTCGCGGTGCTCCCCAGCCGATCATTCCGCCTCGATTTTTCCGCGTTCAATACCTCACCGCGCTGCACTGCTAACGATCAGCTTTTTCTTTCGCCCTCCTATGACGCCGGCGCAATGGGCCGTCCTCGGCGCCGCCGCGTTCGCATGCTTCGTGGGTACGATCGTCTGGCACACGGACGAAGCGCCCGGCGGCGCGTGGCTCAATCGGCTGACGTGGATCCTCTTCGTGGCCGCCATCCTGCTCGGCACTTCGAGCCGCATCCCCCGCGGACGAACCGTGGCCGATCGTCGATCATTTGGCGTCGGCCGCGCTATTGGGAGCGGCGTTGTCTTCGATGCTGATGGGCCACTCGTATTTGATCGCACCCGCGATGTCGATGTCGCCGCTGTTGCGGTTGCTCGCGATGTTCGCCGTCGCCCTCGCGGCGCGGATCGGGCTCGCTTGCTATGGCCTGCATGGCTGGTGGGGCAGTCAAACGTCGCCGGAGAACGAAACGATGCTTTGGCTCGGCGCTCGCTGGCTGCTCGGTCTTGCGGCGCCGATCATCCTCGGCTGGATGTCGTGGGAAACCGCCCGCATCCGCTCGACGCAGTCGGCCACCGGCATCCTGTATGTCGTGTCGATCGTCTGCTTCCTGGGAGAGTTACTGAGCATGCTGCTCGTGGACAAGACGGGCTATCTGCTGTGAAAATCGGCGTGGCGAAAACCGTATAATGTCCGCGTGGCTCACGGAGATTTCGCGAATCCGCGGGCAAAATTACCGCCTGACGTTGTCCGAGTGTTTGTTCCTCCGAAAGTTCGATCCTTCATGGCTAAAGTCGTTTTCGCCTGTCCTGTCTGCGATGTGCCTTCGCAAGCTTCGCTCGATGCTCCGAACGATTGGCAGTGCTCCGCTTGCGACCATCGGCTTCATCTCGAACCCGTGTCGCCGCCGCTCACGAAATGCGCCGTCTGCGGCAACCATGAGCTCTACAAGCGAAAAGACTTCCCGCATGGCCTCGGCATGGTCCTGCTCGTCGTCGCATGCACGCTCTCGCTGGTCACCTACGGCCTCTACCAAAAATTCTGGACCTGGTTCATCCTTCTCGGCACCGCCCTCTTCGACGGCGTCCTCTTCGCCATGGTCGGCGACGCGATCGTCTGCTACCGCTGCGGCGCTCACCACAAAGGATTGCCAAGCGAAGGAACCGAACCCTTCGAACTCACGATCGGCGAACGCTATCGACAGGAGCGGTTGCGTAAGGAACAATTCAGGAAATAGCTTTTTGCGGTCAGCGGTCAGCTAGAAAAAAGGCGATCGACATAGCGATAAAGCTAACCGCAGATTGCTGACCGCTGACCGCTGAACGCTGACCGCTGATTGCTGAACGCTGACCGCTCCAATCGAGGCTCCTCCATTCGTGGATTCGCTCACCGCCGCCAACCTGCGCGACGATTTGAAAGGGTTCTTTCAAGGGGAGCTTCGTTTCGATGAGCCGTCGCGCAGCTTGTATGCGACGGATGCCAGCATTTTTCAGGTGATGCCCGCGGGTGTCGCTCTGCCGAAGTCGGAAGAAGATGTGGCCGCTCTCGTCAAATATGCGGCCCAGCACAAGACGCCGCTGGTGCCGCGCGGGGCGGGGACGGGCCTTGCGGGCGAAGCGGTGGGGCCTGGGATCGTCGTCGAGACCAGCAAGCATCTGCGCAACATCATCGAGACCGGCAGCGATTGGGTACGAGTCCAACCCGGCGTGACGCTGGAATCGCTGAATCGACATCTCGCTCTGACAGGCCGGCGTTTCGCTCCAAACCCGACGCATTCGGTCTGCACCCTCGGCGGCATGCTCGCAACCGACGCTTCCGGCTCGAATGCGATGAAGCACGGCTCCACGCGCGACCATGTCTTGGGCTTGCGCGTCGTCCTTGATGACGGCAGCATTCACGACATCTCCTCCGTGGATTGGCCCCTCACCGATCACTCGCCCAACCACTTGCACGACATCCTGCTCGGCCTCGGTTTGATGCTCGAGGCGAATCGCGAATTGCTGGATGCGAATCGCTCGAAGATGCGGCTCGATCGCGTCGGGTATCGATTGCATGATGCGCTGCAGCGGGGCAAACTCGACGCGGCGAAATTGCTCGTCGGTTCCGAAGGCACGCTCGCTCTGTTTGTCGAGGCGAAGTTGCGAACGATCCCGGCGCCGGGCGGTCGTGCGATAGTCCTCATTGGTTTCGGCAGCCTCGATGCGGCACTTCAGGCGACGAAACTTGTCCTCCCCTTCGGCCCCAGCGCTTGCGAGTTGATCGATCGCCGACTGGTGTCGATCGCACGCGGCAGCGAGGACAACGCGGCGGTGCTGATCGACGCATCCGTCGAAGCCGTACTCCTGTTGGAATTCGAGGAGGATTCGCAAGACTTCGCCGATGCCATCGCACAGCGCCTCGTCGATCGCGCGCGACGCGGCGATATGCAGGCGCTGCAAATCCACCGCGCTGCGACGACTGAGCAATGCGATCGCTTCTGGCGGCTTCGCGAATCCGCCCTTCCGAGCCTCTACGGCACCCGCGGCGGGCAACAGCCGATCCCGTTAATCGAAGACGTCGGCGTGCCGGTTGAAGTGTTGCCGGATTACATTCGCCGCGTGCAGGAGATCCTGCGCGAGCATGAAGTGACCGCGTCGTTCCTCGTTCACGCCAGCGTCGGCCAAATCCATGCGCGGCCCTTCATTGATCTGAGCAAACCGGACGAGACCTCGAAGCTGTCGCTCTTGGCCGAGCGTGTGCACAATCTCGTCATCGACCTGGGCGGCACAGTCAGCGGGCAGCATGGCGTCGGCCTCGCCCGCCTCCCTTGGGTCGCTCGGCAATTGGGTTCGCTCTACCCGCTGCATCGCCAGGTGAAGGCGCTGTTCGATCCGCATGGCATTTTCAATCCCGGCAAGATGGTGGACAGCGACGCGAAGCTCCCGGCATGGCCGCTTCGATCGACGGCCCGCATCGAACCCGCAAAGCCGATGCTCCGCTGGCAACCGCTGGAAATGCTCGCGGAGCCGAACCATTGCAACGGCTGCGGCCAATGCCGAACCGAAGCCCCCGGCTCGCGCATGTGTCCCGTCTTCCGCGCCACCGCGGACGAAGCCGGTTCGCCTCGCTCCAAAGCGAATCTCTATCGGCACTTGCTCGCCGAGAATGCCGACCCGAAAGCGATCGCGGCGGACGATGTGCGGAAAATTGCCGAGCATTGCGTGCATTGCAACATGTGCGTCCGCGAGTGTCCGGCCCATGTCAATGTGTCGCGGCTGATGCTCGAAGCGAAGGCGACGCATGTCGCGGTGCATGGCCTCGATCGCAGCCAATGGTTCTTCGCCCGGCTCGAACGCTTCGCTCGATGGGGCAGCCGGCTTTCGCTCGCCAGCGGCCTGATGCTGCGATCGCGCTTCGTCCGTTGGCTCCTCGGTTGGACCTTCGGCATCTCGCCGCGACGTCGGCTGCCGACATTCACGCGGCGGCATTTCCTGCGACGTGCCCGCAAACGCGGATGGACGAAACCGCCCGCACCGGGAAAACCACCGGTCGTTCTGTTCGCCGACATCTTCGCAACCTATGCCGACCCGCACATCGCCGAATCCGCGGGCTTGGTGATGGAGCACCACGGCTATGCGGTACACGTGCCGGAGGGGCTTCGCAGCAGCGGCATGGAGGCGCTCACGCAAGGCGATGTGGAAACCGCACGCGAATGCGCCCAGAACAACATTCGCCTCCTCGCCGAGATTGCCCGAGACGGCACGCCGATCGTCTGCGTCGAACCCAGCTCCGCGCTGATGCTGCGTCAGGAGACAGCGGCGCTGCTCGACGATATCGATGTTCGCCTGGTCGCGGATCGCACGATCGAATTCACCGCATTCATGTCCGGCATCGAGCGTCGCGGCGAACTGAAGACCGACTTCAAACCGCTTCCCTTGTCGCTAACGCTGGGCCATCATGTGCCGTGTCATGTTAAAGCGCTGCAGGACCGGGCTGCGGGTCCGAGCCTGCTCGCTCGCATTCCGGGCATTCAGGTCGAGACGATCGACCTTAGTTGTTCTGGCATGGCGGGGACCTTCGGCCTCAAGAAAGGGAACGAAGAAACCTCGCGCCGAGCGGGCGAGCCGATGCTCGATCGGCTCCGCATGGGCGACATCCAGTTCGGCTCGACGGAATGCAGCAGTTGCCGGATGCAGATGGAAGACGCCGGCGGCAAGCGAACGCTCCATCCGGCTCAATACCTGGCATGGGCATACGGCCTCGTGCCGAGCTTGGAAAAGCGATTGAAGGAACCGATCCGCGAACTGGTGCTGCGATGAACGTGCTTCTCTTCGCTCGGGCCCGCGACCTCGTCGGCAGCGGATGCGTCGAGGTTCCTCTCGCACCCGGAGCCACCGTCAGCGATTTGCGATCAGCCCTGGCGACCGCGTATCCCGCCCTGAAGCCGTTGCTCGCCCATTCCGGAATTGCGATCGGCGAGGAATGAAAGACGAAGCCGTTATTCCGCCGAATGTCGATGCCGCGGTCGTTCCCCCGGTCAGCGGCGTGATGACTTCTCAAGGCTGCCGATGCGTAAAATGAAAAACACATGATTCGCCTCACCGTGAACCGGATCGATTATTTCCGCCTCACCGAAGGCCGTGCGCCGCGGCGGATGCGAGCCGCCGTCGTCACGTTTCTCGGCACCGTCCGCGATGTGACGGGCGATCAGGTCACGGTCGCGCTCGATTACGAAGCGTATCCTGGCATGGCGGAAAAGAAGATGGCCGAAATCGAGGCCGACACGCGCGAGCGGCTGGCCGGTCGGCGACATCATTCTCGAGCATCGCCTCGGCCATCTCGAAGTCGGCGGAAAGGACATCAGCGTCGCGGTGGCTGTGTCGTGTCCGCATCGGGCCCAGGGCGTTCAAGCTTGTCGTCATGCGATCGATCGGCTGAAGGAGTTGGCGCCGATTTGGAAGAAGGAGAACTGGCCGACGGCCGAACCGAGTGGGTCCACCCCGAGCGTGAGCGCGAGCGAACGCTTGATCGACCGCCTGGCCGGGTGCACAACAACCTCTCCGCATCAGCGTGACGGATCGCCGCAACCTGCGCTGCACCTATTGCATGCCGGAAGAGGTCACGTTTCCTCGACAAAGCCGAACTGCTGAGCTTCGAGGAGATCGCCTGCTCTGTCGCAATCGTCGTTCCGCTCGGCATCGACAAAATCCGCCTCACCGGCGGCGAACCGCTGCTGCGGAAAAACCTCGATCGCCTGGTTCGCATGCTGGTCGCGATTCCGGGTATCAAGGATGTCGGGCTCACAACCAACGGCATCACGCTTGCGGAACACGCCCAATCGCTGTGGGATGCTGGCCTTCGCCGCATCAACATCAGCCTTGATACTCTCGAGGAAGAACGCTTCCGCTCAATCGCTCGCCGGCCTGGCGTGGATCGCGTCGTCGCTGGCATTCTGGCCGCCAAGCAAGCCGGCTTCGATCCGGTGAAAGTGAATGGCGTTGCGATTCGGGGCACGACGGAGGACGACATCGTCCCGCTGTGCCGATTCGCCCGCGAGCATGGCGTGGAGATGCGATTCATCGAATACATGCCGATCGGCGCCGACGATTGGGAGCGGAGCAAGGTGCTCTACGCTCACGAGATTCTCGAGAAAATCGAAGCCGAAGTGGGCCCGCTCGTCCCCGCCGCCGACTACGACCCGCGCAATCCCGCGATGGATTTCGACTACGCCGACGGCGGCGGACGCGTCGGAATCATCGCCTCGGTATCGCGTCCCTTTTGCAGATCCTGCAACCGCATCCGCCTGACCGCAGAGGGAAAACTGGCCTGTCTCTTCGCCCTCGAAGAGATCGACATGTTCGCGGCGACGGCGATCCGGAAGCGATCCGCGCCGCCGTGCGAACGAGCGTGGCCGAGAAGTGGGAAGGCCACGAGATCAACAGCGCACGCTTCGTCAAACCCTCGCACGATGCACGCCATCGGCGGCTGAAGAGTCGACGGTTGCTCCTGAAGTATCCGAGGCGGCACACCCCAGAACGAAGTGATGGGTGTGGGGAGTGCGCCAGGAATCTCAACCATTTGGGTGAGTTCACTGGCGGATCACCACACCCATCACTTGCCCTCTGGGTGTACCACCCCGGATCGATTCAGGTCTAGCGGAAAAACCGGAACATGCGGGCATGGCGATGCACGACGACGCCGCATTGGCAATCGCAAGGGGTCGCGATGGTCGTCACCGGAACAGGATGCACGACGTTCACGCTCGCTGGTGCAGGAGTGGCCGGAGCGGGTGTCGCGGGAGCAGCAGAAGTCTTCGCCGGGGGCAGGATCACGGCGTCGATGACGTGGATCACGCCATTGCTTGTCACGATGTCGGTCTTCACGACATTCGCCTGGTTCACCATCACCTTGCCTCCATCGACCTTGATGGCGATCGGCGAACCCTGCACGCTCTTCGCGGAATCAAGCTTCACTACATCCTTCGCCAGCACCTTGCCGGGAACGACATGGTAGGTGAGCACCGCAGTCAGCTTCGCCTTATCGGCGAGCAACGCATCCAGCGTCTCCTTCGGCACCTTCGCGAAAGCCTCGTCGGTCGGCGCGAACACCGTG
Source organism: Gemmataceae bacterium (assembly GCA_046350235.1). Taxonomy (GTDB): domain Bacteria; phylum Planctomycetota; class Planctomycetia; order Gemmatales; family Gemmataceae; genus JAIEPT01. The sequence goes on from JAXMAT010000004.1 coordinate 109,032, forward strand.
AACGGGCCCTTGCCCTTCAACGTGTCCACAAGTCCCGCGACTTCCAACGCCTTGGCAAGCGTCTTGAAGCTCCCGGCGGCGACGGCTGTATCCACAAGGTCGTCTTTTTCCTGGAGCCGGGCGGCAGCGGGACCGGCGAGGCAGACCCGGTCAACGCGAGCCGCAATCATGCACAGCTTCTTCAAGGCGAGAAGTTCCTCAAGAGTGGGAGATAGCAGGTCGTTGAGTCGGCGAGAAAGCCGACGTTCGATTGGTAGCGCGTCAGTTCCACCTTTATCAAGGCGGCCTCCGAATTGTTTTGCTGCATCCGGGCGAAGGGCGACTTTTGCAGGTTGTCGAAATGGCGTACACTAAAAGGCCTGCTATGGAGGCCCAGTCGATGCCTGCCCGGTTCGTGCATTTCAGTCTCGCTCTTCTTTTTCATTCGCCATTTCGACGGCGCCCGTCGCGGACGAAGTCGATTTCTCTCGCGATGTTCGCCCAATTCTCGAAACCAAATGCATGCGCTGCCACGGAGCCGAAAAGCAAGCGCGGCGGCTTGCGATTGATCGTCGCGCCGACGCGATCAAAGGGGGCGAAGATCATGGCCCGGTAATCCTACCCGGCAAAGCCGACGACAGTCCGCTGATTCGCATGCTGATCGGAAAATCCCTGACAAGAAAATGCCGCCTGAAGGACCGCCGCTTGATCCCGCGCAAATTGCGACGCTGCGAAACTGATCAACGCCGCGCGCTCGCTGCCCAGGATAAGACCGCGACCATCGATCCAGCGGAATCGGCGAAGAAGCATTGGCCTACCAACCGGTTCTTCGCCTTGGCCCTCCCGACGCGAAGAATGCGGCCCGCGAAAACGCCGATCGATCGCCTCCATCCTCGCGGCTCTGGAAAAAGCCACTCTTGGAACCGAATGCCGAAGCGGATCGGCGGACGCTCGTCTGCCGGCTGACGTTCGACCTCATCGGCCCGCCGCCCACACCTGCCGAGATCGACGCTTTCGTCAACGACCGCGATCCAACCGCCTACGAGAAAATTTCGACCGCCACTGCCTCGGCCTCATTACGGTTGGCTGGGCCCGGCATTGGCTGGATGCGGTCCGTTTCTGCCGAAGAGCAATGGCTTCGAGATGAATCAGGCTCGGCCCACGCCTGGGCGCTATCGCGATTGGGTCATTCGCTCGCTGAATGAGGACAAGCCGGGCTCACGATCGCCTGTCCGCGAGCAAACGCTGGCGATGCGTTCGCCGCGGACGAGGCGACCGGTTTCCTCGTCGCGGGACCGTGGGACCAGGTAAAAAGCCCGGACCCTGTCCTCACCGGTGCAGCAGCGCGCGGACGAACTGCACGACATGGTCAGCACCACCGGCAGCGCGTTTCTCGGCCTCACCGTCGGATGTGCCCGTTGCCATAATCACAAATTCGACCCGATTCCGCAGGTCGATTATTACCGCATCAAAGCATGCTTCGAAGGCGTGCAGCATGGCGATCGCTCCATCGGCGGATCGAAAGCCGTCGGCTCGCAAGCGATCGCGAAACGGCGGCAAGAAATCGACGCCCTCCGCGCCAAGCTCGATGCCTTCGAGCCGAAGGCACGCAAAGGCCAGCGCCTCTGGATAACGCCGGACGACGGCATTCGCTTCCTTCCGCCGGAAGGACGGGCCGACTATCCGCGCGGCACGAGTCGAGGTGAAGCGAACGATGTGGGCGATGCTCAGCGGATGCCGAACGTCGGCACCGGCTATCTCTGGTGGGATTACCAGGGCAAGGATCTGATTGCCTGGCACCCCAAGGCCGAAGGAAAATACCGAGTATGGATTTCGTGGGGCAGCGGATGGAAGACGCACACCGAAGATGCCCGATTCCTCCTCGATCATGACGGCGATGTGGACACGGCCAAGGATCAGCAAGAAATCCTGCGCGTCGATCAACGCAAGTATGCCGACGGCACGGGCGACATGCCTGGGATGCGCCAATGGAGCGGCTTCCGCGATGCCGGCGTCCACAAGTTCGGCGGCGAGACCCGCATCCTCCTTCGCGGCGGCGAAAAAGGCATCGCGACCGCTGACGTCATCGTGCTCGAAGAAGTCATCGAAGGCGAATCGCCGCGGAAGCACCCTGCCCTGCGGATGCCGGCGCGAGCGGGCCGCAATGTCGATCGCTTCGCTCCGATCGAAGCGAAGTTCGTTCGCTTTTCGATTCTCGCATCCAGCGATGCCGAACCCTGCCTCGATGAACTTGAAGCCTACACCGTGGGGCTGGACTCGAAGAACGTCGCCCTCGCCTCCACCGGAGCGAAAGCCTTCGCATCGGGAACCTTTCCTGGAAACCCGCTTCATCGCCTCGAGCATGTGCATGACGGCGAATACGGCAACGATCGCAGTTGGATTTCGAGCGACCGCAGCACGGGCTGGGTCGCCATCGAGTTTGCGAAACTTGCGACGATCGACCGCGTCGTCTGGGGCCGCGATCAGACGAAACAACCCAAGTATCAGGACCGCGTGCCGACGCAGTATCGCATCGAAGTTTCGCTCGACGGCGGCACCTGGCAAGAGGTCGCGAGCAACGAGGACCGCCTGCCGTATCGCCGCAAAGCGATTGCAGTCGCGGGAGGTTTTCTCCCCGATCTCGCCGAGGCCGCCCCGCAGCGTGACGCGTTGGTCGCCGAACTGAGCCGCAGGGAAAACGAACTACCCGAGGAACTGAAGGCGAACCTCGCGTATGTCGGCAACTTCCGCCCCGCGAGTCCGACCAAGCGTCTGCATCGCGGCGACGTCACGCAGCCGCGCGAAGACGTCGTTCCCGGTTCGTTGTCGCAGTTCGGCGCCGCCTTCGATCTGCCCGCGAATGCCAACGAACAGGATCGCCGCAAGGCCCTCGCCGAGTGGATCGTCGATGCCAAGAACCCGCTGACAGCCCGCGTGATCGTCAATCGGATGTGGCATCACCACTTTGGCACCGGCATCGTCGCCACGCCCTCCGATTTCGGCATCAACGGCGCCCGCCCCTCGCATCCCGAACTGCTCGATTGGCTCGCCTCCGAGTTCGTTTCGCCCCGCGACGTGTCGGCCAAGCCGTGGAGCATGAAGCATCTGCACCGCCTCATCTGCCTTTCGGCCGTGTATCGGCAAAGCTCCCGATCCAACGCCAAGGCCCAGGCGATCGATGCCGGTGCGAAGCTGCTGTGGCGATATCCGCCGCGTCGCCTGGAATCCGAACCGCTCCGCGACGCGATTCTCGCCGTCAGCGGCAAGCTGAATCTCAAGGCCGGCGGGCCCGGTTTCGATTTGTTCGAGCCGAACGGTAACTACGTCAAAGTGTATACGCCCAAGAAATCGTTCGGCCCCGAAGAGTTTCGCCGCATGGTGTACCAAACTCGGCCCCGCATGCAACTCGACGACACCTTCGGCGCCTTCGATTGCCCCGATGGCGGCCAAGTCGCCCCGAAGCGAGGGAGTAGTACCACGCCTCTGCAGGCGTTTAATCTGCTCAACAGCCCGTTCATGCTGCAACAGGCTGACGCCTTCGCCGACCGCCTCAAGCGGGAAACGGGCGACGACGGCGCCGCCCAGATTCGCCTCGCATTCCGCCTGACGTTCGGCCGTGATGCGGAGAGCGACGAGGTCGCCGCCGCGACATCGTTGATCCGCGAACATGGGCTCGCCGCATTCTGCCGGGCGATGTTGGGCGCCAACGAGTTCCTCTACGTTTTCTGAGGCCGCATTGATGACAGCACCATGGCTTCTCAATCGCCGGACGTTCCTCGGCGAATCGGCGACGGGCCTCGCGGGCATCGCGGCCACCTCGCTTCTGGCGGGCGATCAGGTTGCTCGCTTCCGACACCGGTCAATCCGGCCCGCAGTCGATCCGACGCGTCCTTACGCCCGCGGCAGCCGCATTTCGCGCCGAAGGCGAAGCAGGTGCTCGTCATTTTCTGCTCCAAAGCGCCCTTGGCCATCTCGATACGTTCGACTACAAGCCGGAACTCGTCCGCCGGCATGACACGCCGATGCCGAACGCGCCGCAGATCACGTTTCAGGGCGCGCAAACGGCAATCTGATCCAGCCGCTGTGGGAATTCAAGCCGCGAGGACAGAGCGGGAAGATGGTAAGCGAGCTGCTGCCGAACCTGGCCGAGCTCGCCGACGATATGTGCTTCATCCATTCGATGACGGCGAAATCGAACACGCATGGCCCGGCCGAGAATCAGATGAGCACGGGCCAGCGCTCCGATGGGTTTCCCGGTATGGGTTGGTGGGCGACCTACGCTCTCGGCAGCGAATGCCAGGATCTGCCCGCGTTCGTCGCCATCCCGGATCCTCGCGGGGTGCCTCAAGCGAGGCCGAATCAATGGAACTCGGCATTTCTACCTGCCGCATTCCAAGGCACGCCGTTGGGGGCCGACCGCCCGATCCCGCATCTGGCCCGCCCGGCCCAAATAAGAGAAAACACCGACATCGCCACGCAGCGATTCTTGCAGACGTTGAATCAGCGCCACCTCGAGCGCAATCCTGGCGACACGGAACTCGCGGGGCATCGCCAGCTACGAGATGGCCGCCCGCATGATCGCTGCGGCCTGCGTGGGCGATTTCGCCGGCAAACGCAGGAAACGCTCAACCTGTACGGCGTGAACGATGCGAACCGCACAAATCCGGCTTCGCTCGCAACTGCCTGCTCGCCCGCCGACTGCTTGAGCGTGGCGTTCGCTTCGTGCAACTCTTCAACGGCTCCTATGCGATGGGCGAAGGCGTCGGCAACTGGGACGGACACAAGACGCTCGTCGCAATACAGCATCCACGGTCCGATTCTCGATCAACCGCGCGCCGCTGCGCGCGACCTGAAACGACGCGGCATGCTCGACGACACGCTCGTCGCGTTCGTCGCGAGTTCGGCCGCATGCCGACATTCCAGCGCGTGCGAGCGGCCGCGATCACAATCCACGGTTTACCGTCTGGCTCTCGGGTGCCGGCGTGAAACGCGGTTTCAGCTACGGCGAGACCGACGAATTCGGCTACCGCGCCGTCCGCGACGTGACGTCGATCTACGACCTTCACGCCACCATCCTGCAGATGCTCGGCCTCGATCACGAACGCCTGAGCTTCTACCACAACGGCATCGAACGCCGCCTCACCGACGTGCATGGGCACGTGATTCGCGGCATTCTTGCATAGCGTCTCGCTCAGCCCGCGTCGCTGTCCGGATCGGCCAGCCAGAGCGCGTCGATCACGCTGCGGAATTTCCTGGCTTCCAATGCTTCCATCGGGGTGCGTCCGTCAAGGTCAGGATTGGCCGTATTCATCCACGCCACGCCCATCCGGCCTGGGAGCACCTTTTCCACTCCTTTGAGTGCCAGCACCAGCAGGCACCTTTCGCATTTCATCCCGTCCAGGAACTCCCGAAACGCGGGGCGGCCTTGGTCCATATCGTTGAGCAAATCCGCGATGATTTGTTCGTCCAGATCCTCCGCGGTACACGGCAATCCTGGGCCCGAGCAGGTTTCGCATTCATTCCAATGCGGAGCATTCCGGCTGCAGATTTCGTTACGCACGTGAGCCAAGATCGTGGGCAATTCGACTTTCATCCCCATGATTCGCCTCCCTGATGTGTGCGATTCGGAACGGCGTGCACAGGCAGGTGGTGCGTTTTGAGCACGCGAGGAGAGGAAAAGCAGGGCGAACGCACCGCATCAATGCAAGGTGCGCGCCGTCGTGGCTGGCGAAGTGGCGGAATCGGATTGGAATGGTCAGGAATTGCGCAAATATTCGCTCAAGTTCATCGAAAAACTCCCGCCGTCGGCGGCCGTGAGGCGATCGCCCTCGTGCTCGAGACGAACGGAAGATAGGTCGGCTGCCTGAGGAAGCACATAGGCGATGAAACAGCCTGAAGCGAGCGGCACGATCTTGGTCGCCGGCTCTTCCTTCGCCTGGATTCGGCCGCTTGCCCGGTCGCGAACGAAGGAACTGCCGGTGAACCTCACCATTCCATCCTCGTATGAATCGACGGCGCCGACGAAGAATCGCGGATCGTCTGCGGCGAACAGGCCGCGATGGGCAATGAGGATCTTGTCGCCAGGCAGGAGCATCATGGGCGAATCTCCAGAGCGAGAGATGTCGCCATTGCTCAGCAAAGATCAAGCCGCAACAAGACAACGCGGAGCATGCTGCGAGATTTCGCTCATTTGGTGCCGAAGTCGTCGAGGAGATGCCCTAGTTTGTCTTTTTTCGTCCGCAAATATTGCAGGTTGCGTAAGTTTGGCGGGATTTGGATCGGCACGCGTTCGATGATGCGGAGGCCGTAGCCGTCGAGCCCGACGATTTTGCGGGGATTGTTCGTCAGCAGGCGGATATCGCGGACGCCGAGGTCGAGCAGAATTTGGGCACCGATGCCGTATTGGCGGAGGTCGGGGGCGAAGCCGAGTTTCTGGTTCGCTTCGACCGTGTCCATCCCTTCTTCCTGCTGCAGCTTGTACGCTCGCAACTTCGGCAGCAATCCGATACCCCGGCCTTCTTGCCGCATGTAGAGCACGCACCCCTTGCCCGCCGCGGCGACCTGCGACATGGCTTGGTGAAGCTGCGAACCGCAATCGCAGAGCATGCTCTCGAAGATGTCGCCCGTAAGGCATTGACTGTGGATGCGGACCAGGATCGGGTCCGTCTGGATCGGCACCGCCCCGTTGACGTCGATGCCGACGCCCCCCATGCACAATGCGAGATGCGGTTCCACGTCCACGATCGACGAATAGGGAATCAGATCGAACTCACCGAACTTCGTAGGAAGCTTCACCACCAACTCGCGGCGAATGAGTCGCTCCTTCGCTCGACGATACTTGATGAGATCTTCGATCGTGCACATCTTAAGCTGATGCGTTTTGCAGAACTCACGCAACTCCGGCAGATGCGCCATGTGGCCGTCAGGCTGCACGATCTCGCAAATGACAGCCGCTTCCTTGAAGCCCGCGAGACGCGAGAGATCGATGCTGCCTTCCGTGTGCCCCGCACGGACGAGGACGCCGCCTTCTTTTGCACGCAGCCCGAACATGTGGCCCTTGCCGCGCACGATGTCCGCCGGGCCGGAGCGTTCGTCCACGGCCACTTGCACGGTTCGGGCCCGGTCGAACGCGGACGTGCCCGTCGTGATGCCGGTGCGAGCGTCGATCGATTGGGTGAAGGGCGTGGAGGTCGGATCGACGTTGCTCGCGGAGACAGGTTCCAGGCCAAGCCGATTGCAGATCGCGGCCGACATCGCGAGACAGACGATGCCGCAGCCGTTGCGCATCATGAAGTTGATCGTTTCCGGCGTCGCGAATTCCGCGGGGACGATGAGGTCCCCTTCGTTTTCGCGATGCTCGTCGTCCACGAGCACGACCATTCGGCCCGCCCGCAATTCGTCGATTGCTTCTTCGATGGTGCAGAATTCGCCGAGTTCCGCCATGACCGCTCCTTTGCGTTCATTCTAGGCGGATGGAGGAGGAGAGCTTGGAGGGGCGAGGGGATCATGGCGGAAAATGACGAATGACGAAGCACGAATGACGACATGGGCTCGGGCAATTCCAAGACCCAGGGTAAGTACAGCGCCCCCCGGGGATTCTACCCGCAATCCAATTCCACTTCCGTCTCCTTCCTCATTCGTGTTTCGTCATTCTTTCGTCATTGGGTATTTCGTCATTCGTCATTCTCTTCTCCAGAAACCAGTTCCCCACGCAGGCCCACCAGCCCTTCGCTGCCGACGTGCAGCATCTGTCCATTGACTTCGATGTCGAACAAGTCATCCAACTCCTGGTGCCCCACGAATCGCACCACGGCTCCCGGCGTTAGGCCCAGCGTGCTCCAGCGTTTGAGGCGTTCGGGGTTGTCGTCTTGGGCCTCGCGGATGATGACGGAATTGCCGGCGCGGAAGTGATTGAGCGTCAATAGATCGCGGCGGCGCATCTCGCCTTGTTCGTTAGGGATGAGATGGCCATGCGGGTCTTCGAGCGGCTCGCCCAGATGCTTCGCGATCGCCTGCTCCAACCGCGGCGAAATCGCATGCTCCAAAAGCTCCGCCTCCTGATCGACTTCGCTCCAATCGAGGCCGAGTACTTTCGTCAGGAACAATTCGACAAGGCGATGCCTACGAATGACGCGACGGGCCTGAGCGATGCCGAACTCGGTGAGTTGGGCGCCTCGCCGCATTTCGTAGTGGATGAGACCCTGTTCCGCGAGGCGCTTCAGCATGCCGCTGACGGAAGGGGCTCGCACCTTGAGACGCGACGCGATATCCAGCGACGACACGACGGCCTCCGCGCCTCCCAAAGCGTGGATCGCCTTGAGATAGTCCTGAACCGCCGGCGTCACTTCCTCGCTCATGCCGCACCGCACGCGGGAGAAGGGATCTACCCGTTGGGATCCGAAGTAAGGAGCGTTTCGTTTAGCACGCTGCGCGAGCAAGTGCGAACGAAGGTAGTCCTCACGCGCCGCGTGAGGACTACCTTCCATTCGCACGCCGCGCATGCAAGTGCTCGCAGCTTCCCGAATGTCGATCGATCCAGCAGCGGGAGCATGCGAACACTTGCTCGCGCAGCGTGCTAAAGGGTGAATGCCCAGGTGATCCAGAGCGATAGGCCGAACATCAGCCGCAGGCCGACTTGGATGTTCATCCACCAGAGGGTGTAGTTGATGAGCGAACTCGCGAGAACCAGAGCTTTGCGAACCTCCGTGTTCACCATGCGCCGCGGGTTGATGTAGCCGAAGGTTGCGAACCGGACGACGTGGGCGGTCGGCGAACGAAGCCAGTATTCGGCCTGGTCGAAATACTTGTCAAGCTGAGCCCGGTCGATTTTGCTGACCATGGTCATGCCCCAGCCATCGAACCCGATCATCGCCAACCCGAGCGGCACGACGGCGAACATTGCGGGCCAATGCTCGAGCAGCACGCCGACCGTGAGGCCGTGGGGAGGTTGCCCCGCCATCGGCCAAACGCCTCGCGACGCAATGAGTTGCACGATCATGACGAGGGCAGCGAGCAACGCTGGAGCGATCGTGCCCCAGGTCGCGAATACCATTCGATGGTCGTGAATCAGTTTCAGCAGCAACGGCCAACGGCCCGGCACGGTGAACGCGATCTGGGCCATGTTGCGATACTGGGCGAATCGCCGAAGCGTGCCGATGAAAAACATGAACGCGAGGTAAAAGTCCAAAAGGCGGATGAGATTCAGATCCCACATGCAGCAAGCTCGCGACAGCAGAGGGGCGGACGGCAACCACCATGTTATCGGCGTTTTGCCGCCGCCGGTTCCATTTCGCTTACAGGTTCACGCATGTCGTCCGCCCCAAAATGTTGTACCCCTGCGGGTTGCGAGGCCAGGCGGTTCCATTTCGGTTCCATTTGCCCTGCTGCCTAAAACGGCGGCGGATACTCGATCTTGCCGAGGTCAGTCGTCGCCTTCACCTCGATCGCACGCCCCGTCCGTCCCTCGGCTCCGCCCAACCAGCCGCCCGAGCCGTGCCAAATCAGCAGGCGAAATTCGCCGACGGGAGCGTCCTTGATCTGAAAGCTCCCCTGGGCGTCAGTCACCGCGAAATAGGGATGGTCGAAGACACGAATCCACGCATCCATCCAAGGATGCACACTGCAACTCACGCGGATCGGCAACCGATCCGCCGCCAAGTTCTTGATCTCAACCTGCTTCCCCGCAGGAATCAGCAAGTTACCTGAATTCGCGGGCACGTTGGGGCTGCCGACGTAACGAAAATTATGACCGATGCCAGAAGAATTGAGGGCGAGCAGCGACTGTCCATGTCGCAGCGCCAACGCATGCGGGATGAACGAGCAGACCGGCTGATCCATCGACGCCGCATCGGCGGGAACCGCCTTCAGCTTGGGATGGATCGGCAACCTCGCGGTCTTGTCCTTCGCATCCTTCGGCGCCAGCCACACGAACACGTCGCGGAGGCCTTTGGTCTTGGGATCGACGACCCACGTTTCGTTGTCGACAGCGCCCTTCGACAGACAAAAATCTTTATCTGGATTCTTTCCGATATTGAACACATCCGCTTTCGGAATGTCCTTCCCACCCCAAAGAATCTGCCCGCGAATCGTGCCCCACGAATCCTGAGCTGCGGCAGGCATGGCGAAGACAGCGACCAACACGAACGATGCGCATCGCATGGCGTACATCCCTGAGATGTCGGGTGATGCGAATATTGTATTTCGTTCGCTTCAGCCACGCTATTCAGGGAAGGAATAGGCTTGGCCGGCCGAGTCGGTAATCTTCTCGAATTCAGTCTCGCGCCCCTTGCCTCCAGCCGCTCCGCAGACAGAGCCGCGCACGCAGTAAGCGGTTCGCCACGCCTCCAGCGAAAACCGCTTACTGCGGGCGCGGCTCTTCGAACGCTGGGGCGGCGAATTGATTCGCTACTTCGGCGCGGGATAAGTCAAATCGCCGAGGTCGCTGTTTTCCTTCACTTCGATCGCTTTGCCTTCGCGGCCTTTCGCTCCGCCGGCCGAACCGCCGGCGCCATGCCAAATCATCAGGCGGCACTCGCCAGTCGGGGCGTTCTTGATTTCGAACTTCCCGTCCGCATCCGTGACCGCGAAATACGGATGATCGAACACGCGAATGTAGCCGCGCATCCAGGGATGGATGCTGCACTCGATGACGATCGGCAACCGGTCGGCCACGAGTCCGACGATTTCTTTCTGCGACTTGCCCACCAAGAGCGGATTGCCCGATTGCAGGGGCAACTCGGGGTTGCCGGTGTACTTGAAATTGTGCGCGAACTCGGCCGGATTCTTGACGACAAGCTTCTGACCACCGCGCATGCCCAGCGCATGAGGCACGAATGCGCAGCCCGGTTGGTCCACCACGGCCGGCTCGTTCGGCGCCCCCTTGAAGTCAGGATGGATCGGCAGCTTGGCTTTTTTGTCTTTAGCATCCTTCGGAGCAAGCCAGACAAAGCAGCTTTGCAGCCCTTTGTTCTTCGCATGGATGCTCCATGTCTCGTTTCGGATCGGCGAGTGCTTTTTGCAATCCCCATTCATCGAAACATCGATCGGGGCGTCGGCTGGAATCGCTCCTTCCCACACGATGCGGCCGACGACGGCACCCCATTTCGCGGCTTCCGCCGAAGGCGTTTCCTTCTCGCCAGGTTTGATCTCGCTCTGATTTTCGACCTTCACGAGGGGGATCGGCGTCGGCTTCTTGTCGTCCTGTTTCGCGGACTGCGGACAACCGGCGGCGGCGAAGCAGGCGAAGATCGCGGCAAACGAACAAGCGGAGCGCAGATGCATGAATCGGATTCCTGGGATAAGGAAAGCGGGGATCGCATTATCTCCTAGGTAACCGAACTATGCCAGCGCAAAAGAAGACGGCCCGCGAATCGCTCGCGGGCCGTCCAAGATTTACCCGTCAGGTTACTTCGAGAGCTTCTTGTCGAAGCTGTTGTCGCCGGCCTTCAGGGTGACAGTCTCTTCCGTCTTGCCCTTGCCTTCGTGCCAAATCACCATCTTCAGTTCGACGCCGCTCGGGACGTTCGAGATGGTGAGTTCGCCCTTGTCGTTGGTGACGGCAATGTAGGGGTGGCTCGGGGCGAAGATCTTGCCGCCCATCCACGGGTGAATCGAACAAGCGATGTCGAGCGGATCGCGCTGAGCCTTCAGGTCGATCGCTGCTTCTTCGCCGGCCTTGATGGTCGGGTTGAAGACGTTGTCCACCGAGGCATCGCCGGTGATCTTCGAGTTGTGGAGAACCTTCGAACTGTTCTTCACGACGAACTTCTGGCCCGGCTTCACGACGACGACGTGCGGCACGAACGCGCAGTGCGGTTGATCGATCGTCGCGGTGCCTTCCGACTTCACTTCGGCGAACTTCTTGCCGGCGGGCGCTTCAAACCACACGACGACGTTTGCTAGGCCGCCGTCCTTGCCGACGATCCAGGTCTGTTCGCGTTTTTCTTCTTCGGTGCCCGCGAGGCAGACTTCCTTGTCGGCGTGGGCTTCTAGCGCCTTGATCACGTCGCCCTGCTTGGCGTCAGTGGTGACCTTCACCTTGACGACCGCGTCGGTCTTGGCATCGAGCACTTCGACCTTGCCGCCCTTCTTAGGCGTTTCCACGACCTTCTTGTCCGCCGGAGTTGGAGTCTTGCCGTCGGCCTTCGGCGCGCCGTCGGTCTTATCCTTGTCCTTGCCGGAGGGGCAGCCGGAAATCAGAGCCACCAGCGCGAAGCCGGCGATCATGGATGCGAATCGCTTCATCGTTCATTCTCCCTGTGTGAGGAAACTACGGTGATTCAATGCAGCGGGGAGCGACGTGTTCGTCGCTCCCCGTTTCAATGCCTTGCTTACTGCGGCGGCGGATATTCCGTCGTACCTAGATCGTTGGCGCCGCTCTTGATCGTCACTTCTTTGCCGTTGCGGCCAGCCGCTCCGCCGAGCCATCCGCCCGAGCCATGCCACACGAGAATTCGGAAATCGCCGGCGGGAGCATCCTTGATCTCGAACTTGCCGTCTTCATCGGTCACCGCGAAATACGGATGATCGAAGACGCGTACCCAACCCTTCATCCACGGATGGATGTTGCATTCCACGGCGATCGGCAGGCGGTCGGCAACGAGGCCTTCGATCTTCTTCTGGGCGCCCGGCGGCAGCAGGAAGTTGTTGCCCGCGTTTTCCGGCACGTTGGGATTGCCGGTGTATTTGAAGTTATGGCCAATGGTCGAGCCATTCTTGGCGATGAGGTTCTGCCCTTCGCGGATCGCGATCGCATGTGGAATGAACGCGCACGCGGGCTGGTCCATTTGGACGTCGATGTTCTTCACTTCCTTCAGATTCGGATGAATCGGAAGTTTCGCGTCTTTCCCCTTGGCTTTCGCATCCTTCACGGCGAGCCAAACGAAGGCGTGCTTCAGGCCCTTGTTCTTGGGATTCACGACCCAGGTTTCGTCCTGCAACGGGCCGTTCTTCTCGCAAACGAGCTTGTCGGGATTGGCGCCGAGGTTGAGTTCCTTCTTCTCGGGAACCGGGCCGCCGAACGTGATTTGGCCCTTGATGGTGCCCCATTCCTGGGCGGAGCCGAGCGTCGGCAGAACGAAGAGGCAAGCCAAGCCTGCGACGTGGGCGAGGCGAATCATTGAGGTAACTCCTGTTGAGGCGGGACCCTCTTGCGAGGGCGTATGGTGCTCGAGCAAGCCCCACCCGTAAGCGCAGCGCACGATGGGGATGCCGAGGATCGCTCGCGTCGATCCCCACCTCGTTGCTGCGCTTACGGTGGGGCTTGGGGCATCACGATACGCGTTAGCACGAGCGGCCACCACACCCCACCTCCATCCAGCGGGGAGAGGGGGGCGAGAGTCTGCTACTTCTTCTCGCCTGACGGCGTCGGCAGCACCCATTGCCGATTGATCGGCATCGCAGCCACTTCAGGGTAGGCCATCAACACATCGCGGGCGGCGGTGACGCGGTCGAGGGCTGAGCCGACGAACACGTCGCCGAAGGCGTTTTGGTCCGGCGTAAACAGCGCGGGCATCGACGACTGGTAGGGCAGGAACCGCTCGGGGTGAGCGATCCACTTCTGCGTCCAACCGGGTCGCAGACGCTGATGCGCGATGTTCAGCGGCGGGCCCATGATCGGATTGACCGGAACCCAATTCCCGATCTGGTGACACTGCATGCAAAGCTGCTTGTTCATCACCAGCCGATACGCGTCGGTGAGATAAGCATCCTTGTCCGCCCAGGCCTTCTGCTGCGAATCCACGCTGTATTGCTTGGATGCGGTTTCCAGGCGTGCGACTTCACGCTCCCAGAAATCCTTGTTGCGTTGTTCGGAATCGACGGTCGTCTTCGCCTCGGCCGCCTTCTTCTTGGCGTCGGCGAGTTCGCCTTCGAGCTTCTTCTTCTCGTCGTCTTTCGCCTTGGCTAGGGCGGCGGTCGCGTCGTCCACCTTCTTCTTTGCAGTGGACTCCGCGGTTTCCGCTTCCTTCGCCTTCGCGAGGAACGCCTCCAGTTTCGACTTGGCGGCCGTCTTGTCCGCTTCCGTCTGCTTGGCGATCTGGTCCCACGACGCGCCCAGTTCCGACACGCGTTGGTCGTAGAGCGTCGTCTTGCCGTCGGCGGCTTTCGTCGCCTTCAGGCGGGCGATGTATTCGGCATTCTTCTGGCGGAAGTAGCCTTCCTGCACGGCCGGGCCTTGCTGGGCGATGTCCTCGAAGGGATACGCCATGCCGCCGCCCGGATTATTCAGACGCTCGACGCCGGCGAAGTAATCGACGAGCGCTCGCGCTTCTTCCGGACTCAGGTTGAACTTCGGCATCCGCAGGACCGACATCTTGCGAACCGGATACGGGTTCAGCAGGAAGTCATTCAACCATCGTCCCTGCGTCCGCTCACCTTGACCATGCAGCGACGGCGGCACGGCGGGGCGGGCGTTCGAGTTGTCCTTGAACTGCGTTTCCGGCTTGTAGGTATTCGGATCCTTCTTCGCCAGATACAGAGTCAGGTTGTCGGCGAACGTTCCGCCGTAAGCGAGGCTGCGAAGCTTAGCGAACAGAGCGTTCGCGTCCTCGAGCGTCGAGGCCGGCAGCTTCGGATACGTCAGTTCGTCGGCAGGCACAAACAGCGTCTTCGAGGCGAACACATCCGCTTGCGACTTGTTTTCCGTGAAGCGAGTCGCATCCATCAGGCGGATCGGCACCTTGTAGCCCTTTTCCTCGCCATCCACTTCCGCCTTCGCGGGAGCGGTCGGAGTCAGCGTCAGACCGTGGATCACGATCTTTTCAGGCGATCCGGTCGCCGTGCCTGTCCAGTTGCGGTGGCCGGGGAAGACATGGTCTTCGGGCCGACGCTTCGACAGGCTTTCGAGCGTCTTCATCGTCGCATCGCTCGGCTTCAGCTCGAAGTAGCCGGGCCGAATGAGATGGCAGCCGGAGCAGTTGAAGTTGTCGAGCACCTGTCTGCCTCGCACTTCCGCGGCCCGGTCGCCCGTCGGGGTATTAACCGCCTTGGCGGGCAGATTCTCGGCGGTGAGGCCGAGGATGAACGTCATGACCGCTTCGCGTGCATCCGCTTCCGCCTTATTCTTGCGGGCGGCGAAGTCTTCGTCCGATTCGCCCTGATTCTTCTTGAGGCGAGAGAACTTGAACTGCGGCATGCGGGAACGATCGTCCCACGCGCGGAGGCGGTTCCAGTCGTAGCTGCGCGGCTCGTTGATCTTCTGGTGCAGATAACCCATGCGGTTCTGACCATGGTGATCGAGCATGTCGGCGAAGAACTTCTCGACGGCAGGCTTCTCGGTCTTCACCGGGTTGCCGTCCTTGTCGGTCATCGAATCGACAACCGTGTACTTCTCGCGGACGAACGCAACGACGTCTTCGAAGGCGAGACGGCTAGCGTCCTTTTTTCCCCAATCGTTGAGCTGCACGCCGATCGGCTTGGCGGTGTCGTAGCCGGGGATTTCATGGCAGGCGTAGCAACCGAGGCGAGAGACCGCCTTACGGCCAACGTAGCCGAGCAGGGCTTCCTTCGAGTTCTTGGTCACGTCTTCGAGGAATGCCTTTTCGTCGGCAGGCAGGTCCTTGCGAATGCCGTCCGAAACCGGCTTGCCTTCCATAAACTTGGTCAGCTCGCTCTTGGGGAGCAGGCGGACGAGGTAGACCTTTGCGAGGTTCTTGAGCGTTTCTTCCTCGGCGTCAGCCACCTTCAGGTTGGTCCACTCGTCGCCCAAGTCCGTCGCGGGTTGCGACAGCAGCCATTCGGCGATGTCGGCGGCTTGGCCGGGCTCGAGGTGCGTCACCGGCATGCGGCTTCGCGCGTGGTGGAACTGCGGATTCATGATCCACTGCGTCAACCACACACGGGCGGACTCGGTGTCCCCCTTCTTCGAGCCCAGCTTTTCCTTGATTTGGCTCAGATTCGGGCCGAAATCGGCGAGGCTGGGCAGCACGTTCTGCGTGGCCTGATGGCTGTGGCACGCGAGGCAACCACGTTCGACGAAGAGCGTCTGTCCGCGGGCGGCATCGGCCTTGTGATCCTTGGCCAGGTTTTCCAGCGGCTTGATCTTGCGAAGCTGACGGCGGCGAGCGATCTCGCTCACTTCCTTCTTCTCCGCATCGGACAGCGGGCTCTTGGCTTCGAGGGCCGTCAGCCGTTCCTGATCCTTGCGAACCGCCTCGGGCGACGCATCGACCTTGCCGGCTTCCTTCACTTGGTTGTCGCTGAGCTTAAACAGGTAATGGGTGATTGCCTGAATCTCGGCATCCGGGAACTTCTTCTGATCTTCCGGCAGCAGGCTCGGATCGTTGTTCGATAGGCCGAAGTAGTGCGGCATCTTGGTGTCGGGACGGAAAGCGCGGGGTTCGCGGATCCACTTGGCCGTCCACTCCGGATTCGTCTTCTCGGCCAACCGAACGAGGCTGGGGCCGACGCGACGGAGTTGCCCGGCATCGTGTCCGGATCGCTTTCCGCCTTCGCCCGTTCGGTCGGCGTCATCTCGTCGACCGGGATGGCGGGTTCGGCGCGAAGGTCGGACCGACTGCCTTGCCCCCTTGGTGCCGCTGATTTCATGGCAACCGAAGCAGCCGAACTCGCGGATAAGGTTGTACCCCTTGAGCAGTTTCGGCGCTTCCTCGCGGCCATCGCGAGCGACGAGGTCGGTGACTTGATGGTGGCACTTGAGGCACGACGATTCGACGAAGCGGCTCGGCAACATCGGGTAATCCCAATCGCCCGAGTGCACTTCGTGCCAGTGGTGATCCTTCATCCAACGTTCGCGGTCCTTCACGTTGTTCGGAACGTGCGAGGCCCAGGTGAATGAGGTGCCGGAGCCCTGGCCCGAGTGGCAGGTGCTGCAACCGAACTTTTCCATCGGATGCTTCGAGTTGGCGCCGACGAACAGGTCGAGCCGGGGATGGGCGGCGAATTCGCGGATGCGCGAATCGGTGAGGCGATCCTTCGGGAGCGTAGTCACCGACAAGGAGCTCGGATCGGCGACCGCATTTTGCTCCGGCAGACCTTCGAGCAGCTTGCGGCGATCGGCGAGGATTTTCTTCGCTTCCTCAAGCTTGGCGTTCATCTTCGGGTCTTCGCACAACTTCGCTAGAGCGTCTTGCGTATAAGCAGGACGATCGATGCCGAGGTGGCACGTGGTGCAGCGATCGAAACGAGTAACCGGCTTGAAGTAGTAATCGATCGGGATTTCGTTGTTGGTGATCTGCTGAATCTTGGTCGGCGAAGCGAAACCATCGATGATCGGCATGCTGCGAACGGTGTCGCCGAACCCCCAACGCTTGACGAGCGAGGTCTTCACCAACGAATCGAATCGGTCGTACACCTGCTTCTGCTTGGAGAGGGCTTTCGTCAGGGGTGCTTCGAGGTCGTCGGCCAGAGCAGAGTTCTCGGCCATCACTTGTTGAATCGCATCGCGCTCGGCTTGCTTGTCCTCAAGCTTCTTTTCCAGCTCATTGATGCGAGCCTTCAGCTTGCCGGCTTCTGCGGAACCCGTGCCGTTGTGTTCGACTTCGATGTTGTAAAAGCTGGTGATCGACTCAAGGTCCGCCTTAATGTCCTGATAGGCGGCGTTGGCGCGGTCGAGTTTAGGCATCTCAGCGGCGGCTTTCGCACGATAACTCTTGACCTCGTCGTCCTTGCTCTTGCGGGCCTCGCGAGCCGCCGTCACTTCCGCGTCCGCCTTCGCCATGTCGTCGGACGAGGGCAGCGAATCGAGCGCCTGGCGTTGAGCGAGAGCCGTTTCCACGTCGCGGAAGACGCGTTGTTCCGGCTTGTATTCGCGGTTGTAGTCCTGCACCAGCATCGCGATGACGCTGACCAGCATCAACAGCGATGTGACGCCGAACACGGTGTCCAACATGCTCTGACTACGATACGGCTTATCGCTCGCGGCCATCTATGCACCCTATCGGGAGAATCGTTCGCTTGATTGCGGCAGGCAACGCCTGGGCGCTAGCGGCGGAGGCGGCCTAAATATTGAAGAACGCCTCAGGAATGAACACGATGTACTTCAGGTTGATGGTCCGGCGCAGGACCATCTTGATCGGCAGCAACGCCATGAACTGGATGAGCGTCACCAGCAGGAAGAAGCGGATGAAGCCCATCTTGATGAAGTATTCCCGCAGCACCGTCTTCGCGAGCAGCGGCGGGAGCAGCAGCAGGTAGCCAAGGATCAGCAGGATGCCCGGCAGTTCGCGGATGAACCAGTGCATGCTGCCGACCGACTTGCCGAACCCATAGAGCCAGAAGTAGTCGCTCAGGTTGACGTTGTTGAGCGGTACGCTCTTGTGCGGATCCCAGGGCTCGAACAGGCCGAAGAAGTTCCAGTTCGGTCCGCGGAGGAATGTACCGAGCACGATAAGCACCACCCAGAGGATGATGAACCCGAGCAGGAACGTCGTGATCGCGAATTTGCGGTCGTTGAAGCAGTAATAACCGTTCCCCTTGGTGTTGAAGTCGATATAGGGGAGAGCTATCAGGCCGATGATAATGAACGTCGGCAGAACCACGCCGGCCATCCAGGGATCGAAGTACACCAGCATTTCCTGCAGACCGAGGAAGTACCAGGGCGCCTTCGAGGGATTCGGAATCTTGGCCGACGATGCTGGCTGCTCGAGCGGGGCCTTCAGGTAATACGCCCAGACGACCAGGGCGAAGGTGAAGACCACCATGCAGATCAGTTCGGTGTAGACCAAGTCGGGCCAGGTCAGCACCTTGTCTTCTTCCAGCTTTTCCAAAGGCGGTTCGCCGCGAGCGAGTCGGTCGTCGTTGATGACCGCGAGCCGCAGCGCCAGCCAAGTGAAGTAGCCGACGGAGAAGATCAGAATCACGATCGGCACATTGTCGGGCTTGGTGATGATGTCCTTGAAGTTCGGATCGGTCATCGCGAAGCCTGAGGCGAGCAACGTGATCATGAGGACAGACCACGCCACGACCGGTTCCGTGAAGAACCGCCGCAGATAGAGGACGACGGCGAGGGCGGCCACGGAGATGGCGAAGTAGCTGACTGGATTCATGATCCGATCGACGAACGCCTTGATGCCGTGGGAGAGCGACCAGCCGAAGTGCCCGAAGTAGGCCACGCTCATGAAGGCGAAGAACGCGCCCACCGCGCCCCAAATGGCGACCTGGGTTTTGTTCTTCGTCTGATAGTGGTGGTAGGCAGCGAAGCCGAAGTTCATCAGGGCGCAGACGAGATAGAACCCGCCGAGCCCGTTCTGAACCGATGTGCTCAGGCCATGAGCGTGACTATCCATGGATGATCTCAAGAATGATGAATTCGAATCACCCGTTCAGCGGGGAGCCGGAGGCGACCGGTCGCCTCCGGCTCCCCGCTAAACGCTTAGAGCGCGCCGCTGATGCCGCCGTCCTTGCGGACGCGCCAGAAGTGGATTGCGATAAGCAAAGCCACAGCAAGCGGGAGGGCAACGCAATGGAGCACATAGAAACGCAACAGCGCGGTTTCGCCGACGAATCGGCCGCCTAGCAACAAGAATCTCGCATCCGAGCCCGAGTGGACAAGCTCCACACCTCCAATCGTGAGGAACTTGGCGCCGGGGCCTTCGTAGCCCATAAGCGGAGTGGCGCGGGCCATGTTGGAGCCCACGGTGATCGCCCAGATCGCGAGTTGATCCCATGGGAGGAGATAGCCGGTAAAGCTTAACAGCAAGGTTAAGACCAACAAGATGACACCCACCCCCCAGTTGAATTCGCGTGGAGGTTTGTAACTGCCGGTTAAGAACACCCGATACATGTGGAGCCAGATGGAAATAACCATCGCATGGGCCCCCCATCGGTGGAGTTCGCGGAGGATGCCCAGAGTGGCGACGTCGCGGAGCGACAGGATGTCGTTGTACGCGTGCTCGAGCGTGGGCCGATAGTAGAACATCAGCAACACGCCGGTCACGGTTTCGACCAGGAACAGGAAGAACGTGATTCCGCCCATGCACCACGTGTAGCTCAGAGCGATGCCGCTCTTACGAACCGACACGGGGTGGAGATGGAGGAAGACGTTCGTCAGCATCACCACGATGCGATTGCGGCGATCGCGTGGCGCTGGGTGTCGAAAGATCGACTTCCACACCTGCGAATTGCGTATCCAGTCGCCGATGGCCATGAAGCACTCCGAAGGGAGAGGCTGGCAAAAGTTCTCAGTTCCAAGTAGTCAGTTTCGAGTTGAAAACCGCCGACCTGTGACTGACACCTCAACCACAAAATCCATGGTTGTCAGTTTCGGGCTGATAACTGACAACTCGTAACTGACAACTAGACCAGAATGTACGAATCGCCGTCTTCCCATTGTCCAAGTTCTTTTTGGAACTTGCGGGACTTGTCCACGACGAGGGTGCCGTCGTCGTTCTTCTTGATCGCGTAGCGTTCGAGGGGGCGCGGGGCGGGGCCTTCGAAGTTGACGCCGGAGATCTTGAAGCCCGAGCCGTGGCAGGGGCATTTGAATTTCTTTTCGCCTTCGAGCCAGTTGGGCGTGCAACCGAGGTGGGTGCAGGTGGTCGATAGGGCGTAGATGATGTCGCGGTTCCGCTCGTCCTTGGCGCGGATGACCCAGGCGCCGAGCTCCTTGAACTTGTCGTCCACCTTGTTGTCTTCGTACCCCGAGGCATCGCCAGCCCGGAATGAAGTGGGCGGCTCCGAAAGAACATTAGGGAACAGAAAACGGACGGTGCCGAGAACCAGGGCCAGCATCGACCCCGTGAAGGCGACCCAGGCGACCGTGAACCAGGAACCGAACCAAGCGAGCACAAAGAAACGCCGCGAAGGGCCTTTGTCGGCCGGCTTCGCCGGTGCAGGCTTCGGCGGAATCACCGGTTTTGGTGCCGCTGCAGCAGCTGCGGCCGCAGGAGTCGCGGCGACGGCAGCGGTGGTTTCCGCGGGAGCGGAAGGCGAAGGAGGGGTCGGCTCCGACATGGACTATCGCCTTAAACTGAAGCCAGGAACCGCTTCGGGCTTAGTCGGCTTGGAGGGGGCAAGGCCTCGAAACCGCTGGAGCCGAGGACGCTGCGACCGAGCATCGGAAAGCGATCCAAGTAGGTTGTAGAGGGACATTTTCGCCGTGTCAACATTTCGTCGTGAATGTTTTCACGAAGTAACGATCGACATGGTGAGCGTTTCGCTTCAGTCCGGTTGCCGATACCAACCGCAACCGGCTGTCATTCGCAACAATCTCTCGCGAAGAAAGGATGCTCATGCTGGCTACGATCAACGTCCATGAACTGATCCCTATCCTGCAAGTCGCAGTCGGCCCAGTGATCCTGATTTCCGGGGTCGGATTGCTCCTCCTGTCCATGACGAACCGTTTCGGCCGAATCGTCGATCGCTCTCGCCAACTAGGGGAAGTACGGCGAAACGATACGGGAGAACATCGCACTCGCTTGGAAAAGCAAATCGCCATCCTGATGAAACGGGCTCGCGTGGTTCGTCGAGCGATCGTGCTCGCGACGCTAAGCGTACTTTGTGCGGCGATCCTGGTAATTACGCTGTTCCTCGCCCACGTCTTCGTCTGGGCCGGTAGCGGCTACTTGGTGATGACGCTCTTCATCGCGTGCCTCACCAGCCTCATTCTTTCCCTCCTTGCATTTCTGCACGACATCAACCTTTCGCTCGTTGCGCTGAAGCTGGAGTTGCACCACGCGGAGTGAAACCCCCGCGAATCCATCGCTCGGGGAAACTGAATTTGGAACGCCGTTGTGGGGCGGTCGGACACCGCCTCACAACGGCGACTTCATTCGTCTGCGGGAACGCGCGAAACACTTGTTCGCGTACCGCGCTAAGCCGCAGCGAGGCGCTGAATCGTCTATAATTGAGGGAGCACCTTGGGCGTTCGCGGGAGTGATTCCATGGCTGTCGATCTGGAAACGCGGAAACCTCCCAAGCAAGAACTGTTCATCCAATCCAATCTCGACGATCTGCGCCGTCGCCTGCATCGTCTCGATATCGCGGCCGCATTGCTCGCCCTCGGAATCGTCGTTTTCGGTTATGCGCTCCTTGCCGGTATTTTCGATTATGCGGTCGGCGGCAGCGATGCGACGTGGGTGACCCTAGCTCGAGGGATCGGTTTCGTCGCGTTTCTCGGCCTGGGCGGATGGTTCGCGTTTCAGGCGGTCAAGCGTTGGCTGCAGCCGCTGAATCCCTATTTCGTCGCCCGCGAAATCGAACGGCAAATCCCGGATGCGAAAAACTCGGTCATCAATTGGCTCGATCTGAAGGACGAGAAACTGCCCCCCGCGATCCGCACTGCGGTCACCAGTCGGGCGGCAAAAGACGTGAAGGAAACGGATCCTGACAAGGCGGTCGATGGCCGAACCAACTGGATGCGGGCGTCGATCGTCGGCGGATTGCTGGTCGGCCTGATGATCCTGCTCGCCTTGTCGCCGCGGCAGTTCGGCTCACTGATGGCGCGGGCGTTTCTGCCGTTCCGGGGCTCTGCCCTCGAATCGCGGACCGCCATCACCATGGTGCGGCCCCAGACCGGCGATGCGGAGGCGGCGCCGAATGTTCGCTTCGAGTTGGCCGCCCAGATCGAAGGCCGCCATCCCGCGGTCAATCAGCCGGGGGCGCCGACGCTGCATTGGCGTTATCACCAGAAGGACGCCTACCTCACGATGCCGTTGCAAGAAGCGGCGGATCGAACCTGGACCGCGTCGCTCCTCCCGGATCAAGTGAAGTCGGGATTCTGGTACAAGATCACCGCGGGAGACGCGACAACGCCCGAGTTCCGCGTCGGCGTGAAGTCGCTGCCGCTCGTTCGTGAGTTCGATGTCCGCTACGTGTATCGTCCCTACTTGCGCCGCGATGAGGATCGCGTCAAATTTCCGAATGAAACCGCCGTGTGGCCACGCATCGTTGGGCCGCGTGGGACCGATATCGTGATGACCGTGCGGGCGAATATTCCTGTTCGCGAAGCCCGCATCGAACTGAACACCGACGGCAAGAAAAAGACTCTCCCCGTCGAGACGCCTGCCGACGATCCTTCGACGATGCTGGTTCGCTTCAAGCTCGACAAGTCGGGTTCGTTTCGTGTCCTCTTCCAGTCGGAAGAGGGACAGCCGAATTTGGACCGCGAATCCTACGCGATCGAAGCGATCGAAGACCTCGCACCGACCGTGACGCTGTCGAAGCCGGGCGAGGACGTGAAGCTGCCCGCCAACGGCACGCTGCCGCTCGAAGGGCATGCGAAAGACGATTGGGGCATTCAGTCGCTGTCGCTTCAGGTGCGTGTCGTGCTAGGGGCGCCGCAGCAGGAATTGCTCGCGAAACCGTATCGCGCCGGCCGTTCGTTCAAGTTCGCCAATGGTTCGTATCCGGATTTCGTCGAGTACTCGGATTTCCTTGCCTTGGATGCATTGCGAAACGCCAAGGGGGAAAAGTTCGAGGCGAAGCCGGGCATGGTTTTCGAGTATTGGCTCGAAGCCCGCGACAACAGCGATTGGCCCACTGCCGCCGGGACCCTCGGCAAAAGCCAGGCGTTCAAGATTCTCATCGAGGAAGCGACCAAGGACGAGAAGAAACGCCAAGAGGAGCGTCAGCAGGCGGAGCAGCAAGCAAAGGACCAGCAGCAGAAGCAGGATCAGAATCTCAAGAAGGAAGAACAACGCCGCAAGGACGAGGATCAGCAGCAGAAGAACCAGGGCGGCGGAAATTCCGAGGATCAGAAGCGGAAAGAAGACCTCGAGAAAAAGCTACAGGAACAGGCCGACAAGCTGAAGAAGGAACTCGAAGGGCAGAAGGATCCCAAGAACGACAAGACGGACCCGAAGGACGAAAAGGATCCCAACCCGATGGGCATGGGTAAATCGTCCGATCCGAAAGAGGGAGGCAACAACTCGAAAGATCCGATGCCCTCCAACGATCCGAAGGAGAAGGAACCCAAGAACGGCAAGGACAACTCCAAGCAGCCGATGACGAAAGACGGCAAGGAGAACCCCAAAGACAATCCGATGGCGTCCAACGACCCGAAGGACGAGAAGAAAGAACCGAAGAAGGGGAACAACGACTCCAAAGATCCGATGAACACGAAGGAGCCCAAATCGAAGGAGGGCGATCCGTCGGCATCGAACGATCCGAACATGGGGAAGAAGGAGCCGTCCAACCCCGACGGCAAGACGGAGCCCAAGCAGAATCCGATGGCGTCGAACGATCCCAACGGCAACGGCAAGGACGGCCCGAAGCAGACCGGTTCCAAGGAGAATCCGAAGGACGGCAAAGACGGGCCGATGGCGAAAAAAGAGGGCCCGGACCCGAATGCGGAGCCGAAGGGAAAAGAGAAGGAAGACCCGAAACTCGGCAAGGAAAATCCGAAGACGGCAAGGAAGGCCCGGAGGAAAAGACCGGAAAGAAGGAAGCCGGCAAAGAAGGAAACAACCCAGGCGGCACTCTGATGGGCAAGGAGGATCCGAAGGATGACCCCAACGCCGGCAAGGGCGTAGCGAAGGCGGATCCGAAGGAGGGCAAGGAGAAACGCCCCGAAGGCAAGGGATCGCCGGAGAACAGCCCGACCACGAAGGAGAAGAAAGAAGGCCCCGGCGGAAAGAATGCTGACGATCCGATGGAGGCGAAGAAAGGGGCCAACGACGGGAACGGCGAAAGAAAGAAGGCGCCGAAGCTGACTCCCGAGCAGATGGAAAAACTCAAGAAGGAGTTGGCTGACCTACGAGAAAAACTTGGCGGCCCCGGCGGCGACAAACTCGCGCAGGACATCGCGAAGAAAGCGAAGGACACCCCCGATCCCGAAGTCCGCAAGATGCTCGAAAGCCTGATGAAAGATGCGGGCCGCGAAAAGGAATTGGCCAAGGAACTCGGCAAAAAGGACGCGAAGGAAGGCCCCGGCAGCGGCGATGGCCAAACCACGCAGGAACTCCCGATGCCGATAAAGGAAGGCGCCCCCACTGCGTCGGCGAAGGATGATCCGAACAACCCGATGAAAAAGACCGACGGCAAAGACGACGGTTTCAAGTTCAACCCAAACCAAAAGGGCGTCACCGACGATCCGAAGGGGACGGAAGCGAACAAGGAATTCGCCAATCGCGGCGGCAATCTTCAGCTCGAAACGATCCGCGATCTGATGAAGAAGCTGACGCCGGAGAAGCGTCGCGAACTCGGCATGTCGGACTCGGATTGGCAGCAGTTCCAGAAGAACGCGGCCGAGTACGAGAAGCTGATGAACCGTCCGAATCGCCCCGACGGCAAGGATCTGCAAGCCGGCAAAACCAAGATCGGCCCTGGCGGCATTCGCACCGTGCAAGGGGCGAAGGAACCCGCGAATCCGCTGGAGTCGGGCCAGGCATTGCCGCCTCCCGAGTTCCGCGATCCGCAACGCATTTTCACCACCCGCCCGAAGAAGGAATAGGCTTCTATGTAGCCCTCTCGCTCCGCGAGAGGTAAGCGGCAGTGCGCCACGCGGCGGCACGGGATTCATCCGCTTACCTCTCGCGGAGCGAGAGGGCTACATAGGATGCGTCCAATGCCCGCTCCGAATCGCTACCTCGTCCGCTTCGAGCCCAAGCGCACGCCGCACTATTTCACCGACGTGCTCGTCATTGGCGCCGGCATCGCGGGCTTGCGTGCGGCATTGGAAATTCCCGAATCGCTCGATGTCCTCGTCGTTTCCAAAGAGCAAGTCCGCGAAAGCAACAGCGCTTATGCCCAGGGTGGCATCGCTGGCGTGATGTCGCCGGAGGATGCGTTCGAGAACCACGTCGAAGACACGATTAACGCCGGCGGCGGATTATGCGACGCCGCCATCGTCGATAAGGCGGTTCATGAAGCGCCTGAGCAAATCGAAACGCTGATCCGTTGGGGCGCCAACTTCGACGAGGAAGGGGGCAAGATCGCCCTCACGCGCGAAGGGGGCCACAGCCATCGCCGCATCGTTCACGCACTCGGCGACGCTACAATGGTTCCGAAGTCATGCGGGCCGTCGGAGCGAAGGCGAAGCACGCGAAAACCTTTCCGGCGTGGGAGGACGGCTTTACGCTCGATCTCCCCACCACGAAGGCCGATGCGTCGGCGCCATCATCTGCGGCCTGGCCAAGGGAAAATCCTGGTGGGCGAAGCAGACGATCCCTGCCCCGGCGGCGCGGGGGGCCGCGTCCACCGCGAGACGACCAACCCGCCCGTCGCGACCGGCGATGGGATGGCGGCGGCGTATCGCGCCGGGGCGGAGCTTCGCGACATGGAATTCATGCAGCTCATCCGACCGTGCCGTGCGTCGCCGGCTCCAGTCGATTCCTCATCAGCGAAGCGGTTCGCGGCGAGGGGCGTATCTCCGCGATGCCGCCAGATGAATCGCCTACGTGCTCGCCGTCGATCCTCGGCGCGGCGAACTCGCTCCGCGACATCGTTGCCCAGGGCGATCTCTCGGACGCTGAACGCACCAAGCATCCGAATGTTTACCTGACCTCCGCCATCTCGACAAGCAACTCTCGTCCGTCGTCGGTTCCCCGGCATCGATAAGGTGTGCCGCGGTTTTGGGCTCGACATCACGAAGGATCTGATCCCATCCGCCCCGGCGCCCACTGCTCGTGATCGGCGGCGTCACCGTCGATGCGGAAGGACGCAATCTTCTCGATCCCCGGATTGTGGGCCGCGGGGAAGTGACGTCGAGCGGTCCGCATGGCGCGAATCGCCCGCATCGAACAGCCTCGAAGGCCTGGTTTACGGTGCCCCATGCGGCGGGCGCGACGCAGGATGCGATGAGCATCCCCGATTCCCTGCCGCGCTCCTCGTCGCCAGCCGATTCGAGCGAGGACGACGCCCGCTCGATGTGGCCGATATCACGAATTCGCTGCGAAGCCCGATGGTCCGCAATACGGGCGGGAAAAGCGACAAAAGCGGGGCGCTGGAAGAAGCGAAAAGCGATGTCGCCTTCCGAGAATTACGTCCTTCGCCGCGAGTTCGACTTCGGCTCAGGATGGGAACTGCAGAACTCGTTGACGATCGCCGGCCTGATGATCGAGTCCGCCCTCGAACGCGAGGAATCCCGCGGCGTCCACTTCCGTCATGGGATTTCCTGAAGCCGGACGATGGCCGAAGCGCATACATCATCAGTCGCTGACGAAGGTCAATCTTCTGGTCGATCGTGACGCTATCGTTTTTCCCCGGCTTCATCCTCCATAACGAGGCCGCTAGTTTTCATCTCGCGGGCTTTCTTCGGTAACCTGCTTGTTCTCAGAATTCTCGTCTTGGTTTCCGCATTCGAAACGGATCGTCGGCATAACATCAACTAAATAACCCTGGCAGGGATGGGTTCGGCAAACGCAACGCGTTGCTCGATAAATGTCGCCACGGCTCCACCCTTCCTTGCGCCGTATTCGTACTTCGCCCTCCGAGACCGGCTTGCCGCGATAGGAAACCGAGCCCGCGAGAGTCCCGATACATATTCCCCGGCCGCAACTGGCAGCGCGAGAGCGACATGGAGACAATCGACGCGAGAGAACGTCTTTGATACGGATTCCGATCGATCTTAGCGAACGAAGGGCAAGAAAAAACGCTGCGACTGGTTCGGCCGCAGCACGAACGGCGAGCAGTCGTTGTTAGTAATTGCCGATCGTCAGCCCGTCGTCGCGAGAATACAGCTTTGAAGGTTGAGAAGAGGGATATCGTTCGCAACGGAACTGCACACAGACTCCATCGGTGAGCACGATACTGATCCCGCCCGTGTGATAGGAATTCAGGATCGTGTTCGGGATATGTATGAATACTGTGCTCCCGCGCCGTGCCGCTCGTCGCATTGATCGCATAACGTAACCGCTGTGGTCGAGTTGCCATACCAATCCTGCGGATGAGTTGCCGTTGGCTCGCGCTGCGCGGTCGGCAGCGAGAAACGCCACGGTACCGTTACCTGCACCGTCGTCGCCCGCCCCACGCCAGCTGTAATAGTGCGAGCGTTTGTCCGTGCTCTCCGAGGTCGGTGGGCGTGGCCAGTTCCGATTTAGAACTGGATTGCTCCGCCCACAAGAATCGTATTCGACGTACCGTCGGTGCAGTGCAGCATCGTCGAAGGTGTTCGTGACCAGCATTCCCGTATCGGAGAAGGCGTGGCCGTAGCCTGTGATATAGGAACGCGAGGCATCGCGGCCTGCTGGACTGTGCAGCTCCCGCGATCCCAACATAATCGGAAATCTGATGACTCCACGCCCCCAGTTCGATTGGTCATCGCCGCCGGAAGCATTGGTGTGTAGTAGGTCTGCAGGAAGTAGAAGGGCACCGCCAAAGGTGGCCGTATTGCCCTGAGCAAAGACCAGATTCGACGCGGCATCACGGATATTATCTTGATTGACTGCGGAATACACTGCGTTCAATTTCGACATACAGCTTGCCTTTACCTCGCCAGTTTGCGGCGGTTCCGATGCCGCCCCTCTGCGATTGCCCGGCGGGAAATTTTTGCACAATACTGGCGATAGCCGTGCAATCGCCAGGCTGATTTGCTTCATATTGTTCTGGCATTGCGTCCTCGCAGATGCTTCACGCACTTTCTGGACGGCACCAAAAGAGCGATCAGAAACGCCAGATTGCGATGACGACCAACAACTCGATCAACGTGTGCTACCCCCGACGAACGGTGCGCTACTGACATCTCCAATGACAGTAACGACGACGCCTGTCCACAAAACGTGGAAACTACAGGCCAGAAGCACGAAAGCTCCGTGAACCCATGCAAGGCACGCCGAAGAGGCACGAGCCCAAAGCCCGCGCAGCGTTCGTTACTGATGCATTTGTCTTGAGTTAGAAAAACGATTATTTCGGCAGCAGCTACTTCGTCATCACATCGCCTCCATAACAAGCGCATGCGATGCGACTTTCTGCTGAAGGACCGGAGGCAAACGGGCAGGACTAGCCCCACATCCGGATCTCCGCTGGGTTGAGGTTGCCCATGAGATCTCGGAAACGACCAACTCTGAACGTCGGCGGCATGCAACTGGATCAGGAAAGACTTCTTCGCCAAAGTATGCATCTGGGTTAAGCTGGTGCGCAGCTTCAACACGATCGGTTTGCCGGCTTCGATGGTTTCGACCAACTCCGTCTTTTCGCGATTCGAGTATTTCGCGGGAATCTGCTCCTTCATGTCGCCATCCACTACCGTAGGCGTCACGCCTTCGACAAGCTTCTTCGTCAACGAGGTCTTGCTGACTACGACTTTATACTTCCCGGGGAACGCGCCGCTCTTGCCTTGCGGATTCATCAACACGAATTTCCCCGCCGCATCAGTGCCTCCGACGCCGCCACCCCCTTTGACGCCATCCATCGGAATGAACGTGACGGTCGCGGCTTCGAGCGGAGCACCATCCATTTCGATGGATCCCGAGACGGGAACGATTCCATCGCCTGAGCTGCATCCGACGACCAGAAGCAATGAACTCGTCAGCAAAGCAAAGGTGCGCACAGGCGATCTCCTGCGTGATAGCGACGACCAACAGTGCCACGACGGATAAACGAGGGCTTCGGTCGGAACGTAGATCAACAAGGAAAAAATGGGTCAATCCAACGCTCTGGGTTAGACTGTCCGATATACGCGATAATCGAGCAGCAACGTCGCAGAGACGCTTCGCTGACGAATCGCACGGAACCGTCCGCGAGCGTGACGTTCGCCGCCGGTATGCATGCTCCCCGCGGCCCCAATCTCCGAGGCGACCGACCTCCATAATCGAAGTGCCTGTTCCCTCCGGAAATGCGGTGTTCTTGCAGGGCGACCAGTACAGTTGCCGTACGTCCAACTTCATTAAGAACCGTCATGCCGGGATCGATTCCAATCATCGCCCAATCTCGCCATGCTCAATCGTTGTCGGGGCTGCTGTAACGTCCGTTCGAGGTCGTTTCGCAACATGAAGGTGCTGCTCGTCCCATCCGTGATGTGAGTGAATTTGGCGGGTATGTTTTCGCCGAAGATCTGGCGATTCGTCTGTGCGGTCGATTTCCAATTGTTGCAGACGTTAGTCGTTGCCTCGATCGACGACGAAATCGTAGTTCGTCTTCTTCCTGTCACACTGTAGCTGAGAACTGACTCCCTGTCGCGGATGGGCAGGTGAAGACTGAAAACTCGAGGTTGCGAAACTGTGCTGTTGCCGTTGGTCGACGAGGAGCCCGTCGCGGTTCCGTTCAGATTGCGAAACCCAGCTCGCGTTGGTTACTTCCGCGAACGAAGAATTGATATTGCCGCCTTTAAAAGCGGCCTTTTGTTCCAGATAGGGGAGCAGCAGCACGAGGCCGTTCATGTTGATGATCGACGTATCCCCGCGTGGCTGCCCGGCAGCGGATGAACACACGGCATAGCCTTCCTCGCGAGGGGAATTTTACCGTAGATTCCCGCATAATTGTGAGTTGGCGAGTCCGAGCTGCTTCAAGGTTGCCTTGACACTGATCGAGCCGCTGCTTCACGGAACTCCTTTGAACGGCGGGAACCAACAGATACATCAGAACTGCGATGATGGCGATCACGCATTTATAAATTCGGATCAACGTGAATCCATACCGCGACCTTTCGATCGTACATGAGAAGACCGAAAAAGAGCGGACGAAGGAAGAAACGTTTCCGGCTGCCGCACGAGGGAAGGCAAACAGATAAGGCTGGAGGGGCGTAAGGGGAAGCGCAGTCGATGGAACCGCATGATCGGCTGATTTGATGCAGGTCGAATCCGGCCGCAAGTGGCTTGAATCGAATTCTTCTTAAGAGACAAGATAAGCGGGTGCGGAGGCTGAAACTTTTTCTGCTGCGAAACCTGCAGAAAAAGCTCAGAAATCAGGCATCGAAGAATGCCGAGGGCGGACCTGTGTCCTGCATGCCTTGCGGCACAGGATCCCCAAATCCTGCGTGGCTGGCACCGGCACCACCTCAAGGGCTACACAGTTGTACATGGGGATGCCCGTCCTGCCATCCCGGTTCGCACGGCGAACCCTATCTGGAGTCGAAACCATGCGGCATTGCCGTCACCGGCGCCGTACCGGACTTGTGGGCCGTTATGTCGCCTGCCGGCCTGCGTCGTCGGGGGCCACCGTATCCGCTGCTGGCATCGCCTGGAAAGACCTCAGCGGCTTGAGCGTGTTGCAGGGAAGATCGACTGGATTCCGGGGCCGACTGGGAGCCAAGTTGCGATCGA
This sequence comes from Gemmataceae bacterium, assembly GCA_046350235.1. Taxonomy (GTDB): domain Bacteria; phylum Planctomycetota; class Planctomycetia; order Gemmatales; family Gemmataceae; genus JAIEPT01. Next base: position 140,105 of record JAXMAT010000004.1, read on the forward strand.
TGCGTTGCTCGACGACATGACGCGGTCGTTCACTGTGCTGTCGCATGGGATGGCCTGGGCAATCGCGGCGGCGAACTCGAACAGGACCGCGTGCTCGGCTTCCTCGAAACCACCTCATGGGGACGATCTGTCCTCTTCGATCCGCTTATCTGCGTAGGCATGCGGCGGTTCGTCCATGTCTCGTCCTGCTCCGTACATGAAACGATCCTCGCCGATCGACTGGCTTGACGAAACGCATCCGTCCTGGCCCCATCATCACTACGGCGCCCACAAGGCCGCGCTCGAAGCGTTCGTCAGCAGCTATGGCCGCGGCAGGAATTGGCCGATCTGCGCCGTCCGTCCCACCGGCATCTACGGCTTCGACCGCCCGGCCACGCGCAGCAAATGGTACGACCTGGTCGGCAATGTCGTCCGCGGCGAGTCGATCGCGTCGGCAAAAGGCGGCAAGGAAGTGCATGCGGACGACGTCGCCAAAGCCGCTGAGATCCTCATCGACGAACATGCGAGCAAGGTGACGGGTCAAGTATTCAATTGCTACGACCGCTACATTTCCGAACAGGAAGTGGCGACGATCGCGAAAGAACTCAGCGGCAGCCGCAGCGAGATCGCGGACCTGAATCGCGGGCCGAAGAACCAGATCGACACGTCCAAGATCCGCAGCCTCGACATGGAGTTCGGCGGGACCGAGTTGCTGCGGAGCACCATTGCCGAACTCGTGCAGGCCCATCGCGGCCGCACTCGGTGAGGATCCGAATCTGCACGTCGCTTGATGCCGAAACCGACCCGTTCACAGGGTTGATGTTGGCGGCTGCACGCGACGGGTTGGGGGTATGATCGGCCAACCGAAAGTTGGGGACCATTCCTCCACCCCGGCGAAGCGTGCCTACACGCCAAGATGTGGCAGCCTACATGGGAAATGCTTGTGGTGAATGCGGAGAGCACCTGACCTCAGACACGATCCGAACCAACTGGCACGCCGCGTCGTCACGACAGCAACTCGACCAACATTCGTCCAGCGACAAGCCATGGCATTTCACCAATAGAACAGTTACGACATCTTCAAACTATCCGAGGCCTGCCATGGACTTGCGTGTTCGATGCTCGCAGGGGCATCAGTTCTTTGTTTCGGAAGATAAAGCTGGGCGACGCGTTCGATGCCCCGACTGCGATGAGAAAGTGCAAGTCCCTAAGGAAGCGAAGGCTAGCAATCCACGTGGACGAAAAACGCTCAGACCTTCGCGACACATGCATCCCTATTGGAGAATCCACCTCGGCCTTGCGATTCACTTTTCTTGGATGCTCTTCTATTTGATCGCCCTCGATCTAGTTTTCCTTTCCGTTTACACGTGCGGAATGTCGGCAATCGTGGGCCTGCTGGTCGGCATCGCGTTGATCGTGGTTCGTCCTGTTCTGTCAGTGATCGGCTCGGTATTGTGTTGGCGTTCGCCCTCGAGCACGAATGGCAGGCCATGGCTGCTTGCTTCCGCGATTCTCGAAATCGCGCAGTTGGTCGGAGGCATCGCTGTAGGATCCGTCATTGCGCTGAGTGAACCCAACACTTCTCCCGTCGCGGTGGGCGCCATCGGGAACGACATTGTTTCGACGCTGCTCTATTTCATGGCCTTTGGATCGTGGTTCTGCTTGATGACATTCATCCGAAAGATCGCGGACTTCCTGAAAGCGTACGGCGAGTCCGCCGAAGCCGGGACGCTCGTGATTCTCGGTTCAGCCGTGTTGTTGATCGTCCCACCCGCGGTCTTGTTGATTCGATACCTGATCGTCCACCAGCGTCGAGCACTCGGTCAAGCGCTCGGCCCGATCATCTACCTTTCCGCCCTCGCATGGACCGTGGCCGCGGCCGTCGTCTTTATTCGCGTTTTGCAGATGATTGCAAACGTTCGGAAATCGCTTAAGGAGGAGATCGAACGCACTGGAGGTTAACGCGGGACGCCGATCAAGGCGTTCGTAGACGACGCATCGGATCGCCGATTCTGACTTGTGCGATCCGACAAGCCACGCGCCTTTTTCATGGGAAACGGAAGGAACTCAGATTCCCGCGACGAAACGGCCAGGGTTGAACATGCCGCGCGGGTCAAGCTTCGCTTTCACTTCGCGCATCAACCAGGCGTCCGCCGGCGCGGGGCCCCACGGCTCCAATCGTGCCTTCCATTCCGCGGGGGCGTGGGTCACGATGACGGCGCCGTTGCATCCAGCGGCTTGCTGACGGCATGCGACGATCAACTGCACGGCTTGGTCCTGCGTCAACGAACGGGACGTCATGCCGCGAACGATGCCGTTGCCCGCGTGAGCGAAAAGCAGCGGCCGTTCGGCGTGTCCGTCCATGTTGATCAGGAATGTCGCGATCGTTCCGGGAAGTACGCTGGCTTTGAATCCCAGGCGGGCGGATTCATCCATCGGAGCGTCGGCGAGCAGCGACCAAAACGGCTCAACGGCGGCGGCTTCCCGCACATCGGGGGATCGACCGCCTAGCTCTTGATTCACCTGCTTCACCTGCCAGGCGACGGCTTCGGCGTTGCCGTCGAAGGCGACGACAATCGTCCACGGCGCCGCGACGCCCTCAATGCCTCGCGGAGCGAGCGTCCCGGCGGCGGCCGAACGATTGAGCACATCGACAGCAATCGGCCGAGTGCGTGACGCATGCAGCTTGGCGAGCGTGCTTTCGAGTTCCGCGGAATCGCAGCCGACGAACAGCATCGCCTGAGCTTCCGCCCGCGGCTTCAGCTTCAGCGTGACCTGGGTAATGATACTGAGCGTGCCGAGCGAGCCGACGAGGAGCTTGTTGATGTCGTACCCTGCGACGTTCTTGACGACGCGCCCGCCTGCCTTGAACTCGCGGCCTTCGTCGTTGATCGCCGAGATGCCGATAACATAGTCGCGGAGCGTGCCGTACCCCAGTCGACGGCTGCCGCTGACGTTCGCCGCGATCGACCCGCCGAGCGTGGCGCGAGCGGCATAAGGAATGTCGATCGGCAAGCGAAGGTTTTCCGGGGCGACGATGCGGTCGAGGGCATCGATCGTGATGCCGGACTGCACCGTGATCGTCATGTCGCGGGCCGGGAAATCGACGACCTGATTCAGCCCGCGCATATCGATCGCCCAACCGGACTTCGTCGGCACATTGCCAAGGCCGATCTGCGTCCGCCCACCGACGGGATAAAGCCCATACTGCGAACGATCCGCTTCGCGAACCCGCTCGCCCAAGTCGGCGATGTCGCGAGGAGCATGCGTGGCGAGCATAGCGAAGCCGTCGATCGAGTCGGCCGATTGCATGGAATACAGCTCAGAGGCGGAAATTGTGCGAATGCGATCAATGTATGGGCAGGCGAAACCCGGGGCGAATCCGCCGCCCGTCGGCGGAGCGGCGAGTGTGAACGAGCGGCCAGCAGGTTGCCGCGAGCGGACAGGCCATAGACTGTGGCTGACTTCCAAGAGGAGCCGCGCACGCAGTAAGCGGATTTCGTCGGCAGCGTCGGGATCCGCTTACTGCGCGCGGCTCTTTACCGCTCCGGCAGCAACGGCGGGGGCGCGACGGCATCGACGGGGGCGGTTTCGCCGCCGGGTTGGAGGGGGGTGGGTTGGCCGATGGAGATGGTCTGGTGGCCCACGCGGACGACGGGGTTAGGCTGAGAAAGTCACGCCAGCGCAAGGTTCGGCAGCAGCGTGATCCGGATGTCTTTGGCGGCTTCGTAGGTTCGGCCGTCGGCGGCGGTGAGGCGGGCGATCAGGCGGAGGTGGTCTGCTGTCGGCGGGGTGGGCCAGGCGAGTTCGAGATGGTAGCCGACGTTGAGCAGGCCCTGTTTCCACAGCGGGGCGAGTTTTTCTTCCGCACATTCCAGGTCGCAATCGGTTCGTTCGCGTCGCTTCGAAGCGTTAATGGCGAGGATTTGGAGCTTGCCCGGCGTTCGCAGCGATTTCGCGAAGTGATCCTGCGGTTCCACGACGATGCTGAGCTGTCCCCCCGGTTGGCCGTCGCGATCCAAGCCGCCCGTGAGTTTGCCGAAGACGATGCGATGGGTCGGGCGGGTGTTTGTTGTTTCGAGCGGAAACGGCAACGCCCTGCTGCTCGGTGGAGGGCAGGGCGTTCTTGTCGGTTCGCAGCAATTCGGTCAGGCGTCGCGGTACTGGGCATCACGCGTTTCCACAAACGAGGCACGCGCAAGCGGCACCGCGCATCCGCCGAGGACGGCGATGCTCGCGAGGATCAGCAGCAGTCGGCATCCATGCCGCATGAGGATAGTTCCCGGTTAGCCGCGACGCGTAGCGGAGCCGCGGACTGGACGCCATGCATTGCGACATGCAGCCCCATACCGCTACGTCGCGGCTAACCCGCCGCATCACGAGTTTTCCGTCACGGTCTTCGTGATCTGGTGCGGGATGCGTTCCAGCACGTGGTCCACGAGGCCGTAGTCGTGGGCTTCCGCCGACGACATGAAGTTGTCGCGGTCGGTGTCCGATTCGATCTTGTCGAGGGTGTGGCCCGTCGTCTTGATCAGGATTTCGTTGAGCATCTTCTTCAGCCGCTGGAATTCCTTCAGGCGGATGAGGATTTCGGTGGTCGTGCCTTCCATGCCGCCGAGCGGTTGATGGATCATGATGTGGAGTGGGCAACGCGTAGCGCTTTCCCTTCGTGCCCGCCGTCAGAAGGTCATCGCGCCCATGCTCGCGGCCTGTCCGATGCAGTAGGTCGCCACGTCGCAGGTGACGAACTTCATCGTGTCGTAGGATCGGCGAGGCCCGCGGTCACGGAACCGCCGGGCGAATTGATGTACAGATGAATGTCGGCTTTCGGGTCGTCGAAATGCAAGAAAGCATCTGGGCGACGATGAGGTTAGCGCTGTCGTCGTCCACGCCGCTCTGCAGGAAGATGATGCGATCCTTCAAGAGCTGGCTGTAGATGTCATAGACCCGCCTTCCCGGCCGCTCTTCTCGACCACATAGGGAATCATTGGCATATGGAAGCTCCGCGGAAGGCCCGGCCATCCGTTTTCATCGGCTGGCGGGGTGCGTTGAGTTCAGGAAAATTGGAATAGTCGTTAACTTCGTTACTTCTTCTTCTTCGCGCGCGGAGGACTTCGTCCACCAGCCAGAATGCCTTGGCGTCATTGGCGAGGAAGTAGCGATCGCGTTCGGTCTCCTTGGCGATGGCGCTGACCGGTTGACCGTGCTTGGCGAGGATTTCATTGAGACGCTGCCGACTCTTCCATTTCCTTCGCCTGGATTTCGATGTCGGTGATTTGCCCGCCGACTTGGCCCCAGGGCTGATGGATCATGACCTTCGAGTTCGGCAGGGCGAAACGCTTGCCCTTGGTGCCAGCCGCGAGAAGCACGGCGGCGCCCGAAGCCGCGATGCCCATGCAGTAGGTGGCGATCGGGCAATCCATCACCTGCATGGTGTCGTAGATCGCGAGGGTCGCGGTAACGGAGCCGCCGGGGCAGTTGATGTAGAAGTGGATTTCCTGGTTGCGGTTCTCGTACTGCAGGAAAAGCAGCTTCTGGATGGTGATGTTCGCCAGGTAATCGGTGATCGCCGACTGCCCGCCCGTCTCGGGAGAACTGCCGAGGAAGACGATGCGATTCTCGAGGAGGAGGTCGCCGAGGGACATCTGGCGCTGCCGAGCATAATCGCGGTAGCGCTGAGCTTTGGGATCGAAGAACGGACCGGCATGAAGTTCCATGGAGCGAGTGCCTCCCGGAGAGGAACGATCGAACGTAAGGCGACGCGATTTATCCCAATTGTAGATACGAAGGCAAGGATGGAATGGCGTAGGCAAAAAATCGGGACGTAAAGAATCGAAGCGACACGTGTGCCATGCTTCGACGGGTCCCTCGCCAGTTCAGCAACGTTTTCGTACCTGGCTGGCGAAGCATTCCTCGCCTCAACGAGCGTCTCGTCTGCGGGCATGCATGGGCGGTGGAAGCGGACGCTTCACGAACCAAGCCAGGGACCCGCCCAAGCATGGCACGCGTCATTCGGGTTCCAATGCAAGAACCCAAGGTCCAAAACAAGCGTGGACTACATGCCATGTTCGCATGAGATGTAGTCCACTTTGCCAGGCTAACCACCGATTAGCTCTGAGCAGTTTGTTCTTCCTTCGCCTCTTCCGGAACGGCAGTCGGATCCTCTGCTCTGCCCGGATGGCCTGGGCATCCACGTTGGCCATGCCGCCTTCGATGGTGGCTTCCACGTCGTCGTAGGTCGCGGATTCGAGGATCAGACGAAGGGCCTTGCGTTCGATGAGCTGAGCGCCAGCGTTTCGATTAGGTCTTCCTTCTCGTACTGGGCACGCACCCGGCGAGGCGATTCGCCGCTCATGTCGGCGATGCGTTCGATCTCGGCCTGATCTTCGTCGATCTCGATCTTCGGTCTCGGCGATCTTCGAGGACGAAGTGTTCCTTTAGAGCCAGGGCGGGGTTGTTAAGCACGTCGCGTTCGAGAAGACGACGGCGGCCCGAGATTTCCTCCTCGACATGCCCGCTTCCTTCATTTCGATCACACGGAAGCGCTGCAGGGCCTTCCGCCTGGACGCGCATCAGCATGTCGCGGGGCAGATCCCAGGTTGCGGACGCGGAGATGTGCGAAAGCACTTGCTCGCGGGCCGATTGACGCTGGTTGTATTCGAGCCGGCGTTCGAGGAAGAGGCGGATCTTTTCGCGGAACTGATCGAGCGTAGGGACGCCGAAGTTCGTGATCAGGAACTCCTCGGTCAGCTCGGGCAGACGCAGGCTCTTGACGTCTTTGACGTCGAACGTGGCCTGTACGGTCTGGCCACGGAGAGCTTCGTTCGCGACCGCTTCGGTCATTTGCATTTCGACGGTCTTTTTGTCGCCGGCCTTGTCGACGGTCTGCTCGCCGAACTTGTACAACGGCATCTTTGAAGGTAAGCGTGTCGTCCACGCGAGGGTGAGTTCCTTCGCTTCGCCGACCTTCTGGATCGCCGAGCTGCGAGACCATATCGACGACGATGAAGTCGCCCTTGTCGATGCGCCTTCCTTAGGATGAGTTGGCCGAAGCTGGCGAAAGGTCTTTTCTTCCGCTTCGACATCCGCATCGGAAAACTTACGCGTCGGCGCCGCTTGAGCTGGAGACCTTGTATTCGGGCAGGTCGAACGACGGGCGGACTTCGACTTCAATTCATAGACGAAATCAGCGTCGTCCGGAATGACCAGTTGGGTGTCGGGTTAAGATTCGGGGGCTGAGCGGGCGACATCGAAGTCCTCGGCCAGTTGTTCGAGGCTGGCGTAGAGGATCTGGCCCCTCCCACCTGGTCGCCGACTTCCTTCTTGTACTTCAGGACGACGATCTGGGAGCGCGGTGCTCCTTGCCGGGGCGGAACCCAGGGACCCACGAGTCGCCCATCAGTTCCTTGTACTTTTCGTTGAAGACCTTTTCGATGTCCGCCTTGGCGATCGTGACCTTGATGTGCTGCTTGCGGCAGGGGCCGACGTCCGGTGATAACACGGTCGCGCCGCTTCTCTTCGGGACCAGGGTACGGCCGCCTTCACCGTGGTTTCCATCGCATTCGGCCGTGGACGTGGGGTTCGTCGTGTTCGTGCTGAGTTTCGGTCATGGAGTTGTCCCCATAAAGAAAAGGCCGAGAAGGCTTGCGACCGGGGGAGCGGTCGATCAGGCCTTCTCGGCCGAGAAGAGCGGGTGATGGGGCTCGAACCCACGACAGCCACGTTGGCAACGTGGCGCTCTACCACCGAGCTACACCCGCGACGGAAGGGGTTCCTTCGCAGAGCAAATTATAAAATTGGCGCGAAGCATTTCAAGGGGCAAAAAATCTCGCGGAGCCGCGAATCCGCATGCATCTTCGGAAAACGAGATCGCATGCCGGGTCGGCACACCCAGAAAGCAACAATGGGTGTGGGGAAGCGACGAAAGTCTTCGCCCATTGGATGAGGTTTCGACACTTGAGCCCAGCGAATGCGTGCCATGCTTCGTCGGATCTCTCGCGAGGCACTTGGATGCTTTCTCTTCCACCGACGAAGCATGACCTCAGACGGAATACGGCATCCCGGACTGGGGCATGAATTGGGCGGCGGATGCGAGGTTCAACGGCCCGGATAGGATCCGCCCAAGCATGGCACGCGTTTGCGAGGACCCTGTTTTCCACCAGCTGCGTAAAGCCCGACCGACCGCTGACGAATAACCTGGAGCAATCACTACGAGCCAAACCATGTCTGCTCCGCTGCCAGCGACGCCGACGGCCAAACCTCAGACGGAAGAACACTACTGGGTCTGGGTGCTCTGCCTGCTCGGCCTCGATTACTTCAGCACCCTTGCGTACCAGCCATCGCTCGCCTTCGAAGCGACAGGGAGGTTGGCTCCGCTCGCGACGATTGGCGTCGTGGCAGCAACGTTATTCGGTGCCCTGCCCGTGTACTGGTACCTCGCGGGGCGGTCGCCGCGGGGGCAGGGATCGCTCGCGCTGATCGAACGGCTCGTCCACGGCTGGCGCGGCAAGACGCTGATTCTGGTCTTGCTTGGTTTCGCCGCCGCCGACTTCGCGATGCTGCGATCCATCTCGCTCGCCGATGCGGCCATGCACATCTTGCGAAACGACGATCCGGGTTGGCAGCAAAGTTGGCATGCAGGCGTACAGTGGATTCAATTGCAAGCGAGAATGCTCTTCGGTGAGGAAGCGGGGGCGCATTGCACGGAACAACTGCTGATGACGGTGCTGATTGGAGCCGTCAGTTTCGCGTTCTGGTTTCTGCTTCGTCGCGGATTCAACTCGAATGTGCTCCGCATCGCGGTGCCGTTGATCGCCGTCTACATGGTGCTCAACGCGATGATCCTGGCTGGGGGTGTCCGCATCCTCATCGATCGACCGGGCCTGTTCGAAATGTGGCTCGACGAAGTGCGGAGCGGCGATTGGAAGTTTCCAACCCGTTTCGAGCCTCACTTCGGACTGACCGGCGCGGCGGCGGCTGCCGTCGTCTTTCTGCCGAGGCTGGCGTTGGGCCTGTCGGGCTTCGAGATGAGCCTCATCGTGATGCCGCAGGTGCGAGGAAAGAAGGGGGAGGACCCGAACGATCCGAAATACCGCATCCGCAACACGCGAAAGGTGCTGTTTTTCGCCGCCGTCATCATGTCGATATTTTTGCTGGCGTCGGCATTCGTGACGGCAATTCTGATTCCTGCGAGCGCCTACGAAGACGACGGCCCCGCGATCCACCGCGCCATCGCGTATCTCGCCCATGGCAGTCCGCTGTCGAGCGACGAGCCCGGCCTGATGGTGCTGCCTTGGTGCGGAGCAACTTTCGGCGGCATCTACGACTTGGCGACCGTGCTCGTGCTCGCGATGGCAGGGGCGAGCGTGATGACAGCCCTCGCGTCGCTGTTGCCGAAGTTCATGCTCCGCTTCGGCATGGATTTTCGCTGGTCGCAGAAATGGGGCCTGCTGCTCATCATCTTCGCGGGGATCAATCTGTTCACGACCGTCTATTATCACGCGAGCGTCGAAGACCAACGCAATGCCTATGCCGTCGGCGTGCTCGCGCTGATTGCGGCCGCATGCTGGACCGCCGCCCTCGATCGACGCCGTCGCGTGGATCGTTCGGGATTCTGGTTCGGGCTAGGCACGATTTGGTATCGACTGGTCTTCGTCGGCTTTCTGGCGATTTTCGCCGTCGTCGCCGTCAAGGGGTGGAGCGGTCTCGCGATCGCCTCCGTATTCATTGGCTGCATCCTTGCCCTCTCTGTCGTTTCCCGCGCGATGCGAGCGGATGAATTGCGAACCGTTGGCTTCCGCTTCAAGGACCAAACTTCGAAGTTTCTATGGGACAGTCTGCGCTTGGCCGATTTCCCGGTGCTGATCCCGCATCGCCCCGGCCCGCATGCTCGCGAAGACAAGGAAGCCGCGGTTCGCCGGGAGCACCAACTCTCGCCTGAAGCGGACATCGTCTTTCTCGAAGTGAATCTCGGCGACCCGAGCGATTTCTACCAGCATCTCGAAGTGGAGGTGACGCAGCAAGACCGCCGATTCATCATCACGCTGCACGGTTGCGTCTCGATCGCCCACGCCATCGCATCGGCCGCGATGGAGATGTCGCGTTCCAGCGTCCCGCCAGGAGTCCACTTCGGCTGGCCCGAACACGACCTGCTCTCCGCCAGCTGGGGCTACCTCGCCTTCGGCGAAGGCAACATCCCCTGGAAAGTCCGCGAACTCATCCATCGCGCGGAACCCGACCCTTCCAAACGGCCTCGCGTGATCGTCGGGTAAGCGGTGCCACCCGCCGCGACTCGTATAACATCGGGAACACGCTCCACTTATTATCTGGCATCCGTTTATGGATTCGTCTGCTGCGCACCCACCAGACCAAGGCCATGGTCATCCGCAGAGCTTTTGGCTCTGGGTCATGTGCCTCACCGGCGTGGATTACTTCAGCACCTTGGGCTATCAGCCTTCGATCGCCTTTGAGGCGACCGGGTTGCTGACGCCGTTCGCGACGGTCATTCTCGTGTTGATGACTCTGTTCGGCGCGTATCCGGTTTATTCGTATGTGGCCGGCAAGTCGCCGCATGGGCAGGGCTCGATCGCCATGCTCGAACGGCTCATGCGCGGCTGGGCGGGCAAGCTCTTCGTCCTGGTCCTCCTCGGATTCGCGGCCACCGACTTCGTCATCACGAAGACGCTCTCCGCCGCCGATGCCGCCGTCCACCTCATGGAAAACCCGGTTTGGCCGGAGACGCTCAAAGGCGAGCGTTGGCAGATCATCGCCACCATGATGCTCCTCATCGTACTCGGCGCGACCTTCTGGCGCGGCTTTAAAGAAGTCATGGGGATCGCGGTCGTTCTCGTCGCTCTCTATCTGGTGCTCAACGCCGTCGTCGTCGGCAGCGGGCTGCTTTATCTCTCCGACCACCCGGAAGCGATTCGCAACTGGTGGACGATGGTGCACAGCGGCGATTGGCACTTCCACAATCCGTTTCCCAGCTTCGGCCATGGTCCGCTGGCGATCCTCGCGATTTGCCTGCTGCTCTTTCCGAAGTTAGCCCTCGGCCTCTCTGGCTTCGAGACCGGCGTGGCCGTGATGCCGCTCATCCGAGGCAGCAAGGACGACGATCCCGCGGAACCGAAGACGCGCATCCGCAACGCGCGAAAGCTGCTGCTGACGGCGGCGATCATCATGTCCACCTTTCTCCTCGCGGCCTCGCTGGTGACGAGCACCCTCATTCCGCCGAAGGAATTGGAAAGCGGCGTCGATCCGCATGGACCGCCGCCGGACATCGACGCGAAGATCGATAAAGGCAAGGCGGCAGGCCGCGCCCTGGCCTACCTCGCCCATGGCTCGACGCTCTCCGATGGACAGACTGCCAATCACATGAACGCGATGTTCGGCGAGGCGTTCGGCACGCTCTACGACGTGAGCACCGTGCTGATCCTCTGGTTCGCCGGCGCCAGCGCGATGGCGGGGCTGTTGAACCTAGTGCCGCAATATCTGCCGCGCTACGGCATGGCCCCCGAGTGGGCACGCGCGATTCGGCCTCTCGTCGCGCTCTTTACTCTGATCAACCTCTACGTCACCTGGCAATTTTCCGCGAATGTCGAAGCTCAGGGAGGAGCGTATGCGACCGGCGTACTCGTGCTGATGTCGAGCGGATGCGTCGCCACGGTCATCGACAAATGGCGGCATCGCGAAGGCCCCTGGTATCGCCGACTGTCGTGGCCCTTCTTCTTCGTGACGCTCGTCTTCCTTTTCACGACGGCGGCGAACATCATCGAGAAGCCCGACGGGATGAAGATCGCGAGCTGGTTCATCCTCGCGATCGTCGCATCGTCCGTCGTATCGCGTCTGATGCGAAGCAAGGAACTGCGATTCCACGGCTTCCTGTTCGCAAATGAGGAATCGCGGTTCCTCTGGGAAAGCATGCAGCACCTGGAATTTCCCGTACTCGTCCCGCATCGCCCCGGCGGACATACGCTCGCGGAAAAGGAAGCGACCATCCGCAAGGAGCATCGGCTCGGCCCGGAGGAGCCGATCGTCTTCATCGAAGTGAATGTGGATGATGCGAGCAACTTTTTCCAGCAGCCGATGGTGGAGGTGGTGCAAGAGGAGGGTTCGTTCATCCTGCGTGTGCAGAAGTCCGCCTCGGTGTCGCACACGATCACTTCGCTCGCACTGGAACTGTCGCGCGTCGGCAAACCGCCCGAAATCCATTTCGGTTGGTCCGCTGAGAATCCGATGACCGCGAACCTCGGTTTTCTCCTCTTTGGCGTCGGTAATGTGCCCTGGATCGTGAGAGAGCTGCTGGAGAAGAATGAACCGAACCCAACAAAGCGCCCACGTGTGATTGTGGGCTGATATGGATGCTCATTCGCCATTGAGAACAGGGCGCAGAATTTCACGCCGCGTCAAAACCCCGCCCGCATATGCCCCAAGCGTCAATTTCAGCACGCATTAGCGGGCTGCGACAACCGCACCCATCTTCGTGCGGTGAACCACGATCTCGCTTTGTTTGCCTATTGTTCATGCCATGCCTGCATCATTTGCTGACATGCGTCAACGATGGCAAACCGACCGGAAACGCCCTGCTTTTATAAACACATACTGCAAAATAACTTGGCAAATTCACATCACGCGGCATGCCGAATGCTCCAGTCGAATCCAACCTGCTTTTAATTATTGATCACAGCGTTACTTAACACGAGGGACACCGGATGCATCGCATTCATGGTTCGTCGCGACCGCGCGCGTTCACGCTGATCGAACTCTTGGTCGTTATCGCAATCATCGCGGTATTGATTGCATTGCTAGTTCCCGCCGTCCAAAAGGTACGCGCGGCGGCGATGCGATCTCAGTGCCAAAACAACATGAAGCAACTCATTCTTGCTGCTCACAACTACCACGATAACTACAAAAAATTCCCCGCTGGCTATGACGCCCGCGCGAACAGCACGCTTGTTCATCTCCTGCCCTACCTGGAGCTTGGAACCAAATACTCGGCTTTCGACGTGACGACTGGATCCTTCTGGTGGTCTTCGCCGAACAACGTCAGCACGGCCTCTGGCGCGACGCCTCCGGCAGCATCCCCCTACAACGGCCAATGGGGCGCCAGCGGAAACTTTTCGGTATTGCTCTGCCCAGCCGCGCCGGCTCCGCAATCCTATGCGAGTATCTCTCAAGTCAGTGCGTGCGGCGTGGCGGGGACCAATTTCCCACTCTTCTTGGCGTCGGGAACGACTTCGAATTCGACGTATTGCTACACCATGGGCAGCACTCCCGCGGCCATGGCGATCGTCGGCGCTTCCAATTACGTCCCCATGGCAGGCTACATGGCATCATTCAACGACTACACTGGTATTTTTTACTATAAATCCGCCGAGACGTTGACGAAGATCACGGACGGCACCAGCAACACCGTGGCGTTCTTGGAGAACGCAGGCGGGTATCGAAATTTCGGCGCCGGGAGCGCCTCGACCGGTTGGGGCGGGTCGTCTTGGGTCGCCGCCATGGGATACGCGAACTTCGGCACCTGCCCGGACTCGACGAACCCGAATTGCAACAATTCGCCCGAAGGCATGGGCTTAAACGCCAACCTTCCGGGAAGTCTCCATGGCGGGAATCGCATCACCACCGCGTTCGGCGACGGGTCCGTTCGCGATATTCCGCCCAACCTCAATTTCACGCTCTACGTCTATCTTTGCGGCACCCGGGACGGCAACCAGGTCACGTTCGAATAACTCGCAGTTTCAGGAGCATATCCATGAAGAGAGCTTGGATGGGATGTTGCCTCGCTTTGGCATTCGCCGCCGGGTCGGGCTGCAGCGAAAAACCGAGCGAACCGAAAATCAAAGGCGAACTCAAAGTCGATCCTCGCATCCAACGTCAATCTCCGGGAGGCGATACAGCGGGGAGCAAGGAAATCCCGCTCAAATCTTGACGGATTTGGTCGTTCTTTCGCCTGTTTCCCTGGACAAGCCGCTGCGCCGAGGGATAGCATCGCACCATCGTCCCTTCGCTTTCCCTCGGCGTGGTTTCGTTCATGGCTCGTCATCGGCCGTTCAAGAAAGACGACGCGACCAAAAGCTGGGAATACCCAAGCCAATCGCGCGTCCCCTACCCTACCCCGTTCCTCCGCCGTCTCCGCGAAACCGCCGAGGCGATGGGCTTGGTCATCCGCAAATGGAAAGGAGACAGCCTCGAAGTCGGCAGACCGGGCGAAGAGCCGATGACCATGTTCCTCGGCAACCTGCATGCTCGCGTCAAGAATGCCGAGAACGACGAGCACGAACGCGAGATCATCACGGGTTTTTTCAACACGCTCGCTCAGCGCGACGAGATCCCCGACGACCTCGACGAGTGCCGCAAGCAGATCATGCCGCGCGTCGGCAAGCCGTTTCAACTCAACGACCCCGATGCGGCCCCCTGGCATCAGAAGCTCGGCGACACGGGGCTGGTTCTGAATCTCGTCGTCGATTTTCCCGACAAGATGGCGTACGTCCGCTCCGAGACCTTGGAGAAGACGAATCGCCCGATCGACGAGTGGATCGAACTCGGCCTAGTGAATCTCGAAAAACGCACCCCCGAGGAATGGCATCGCTGCATCCATGAGGAGAGCGGCATCTGTATCGCCACCTGCGAAGACGCGTTCGATGCCGCCCGCTGCCTGATCCTCGAACGTCTTCTGCCCGGTGAGAAACACGGCTTCCTCACCGCCGTGGTCGGTCGCGACTGCATGTTCTTCATGCCGGTGCGGATGGACAAGCTTGGGCAGATTCACTTACTGAAAGTGGTCGCCGAGAAGAATATCGGCACGACGCCATACCCTATTTCGGACAAAGTCTACTGGGTCCACGACGAGCAATGGCTCGAATTGCCGATCGAGTTGCAGGAAGACGGCAACGTCGTCGTTCGGCCCCCGCAGCAATTCGTCGAAGCTCTGGAGCTGGCGGATGGGCCACCGGAAGAAGACGAAGCCGACTGAATCATTTCCGACGTTTACGAAGCACCCGTGGGTGGCACACTCTGAGCGGTAGCGAAGGGTGTGCCACCCACGGGAGATTTAGGACCAGAGTTATCGTTCCAGATTCTCGCGCGACATCGGCAAGTTGAGGGATTCCATCAGCGGGTAGACGCGCAGGTAGGTTCGCAGGCCTTCGGGATGCACCTGGAATCGCACATTCACGCGATACGGCGTTTCTCCTGGACGCACGGTGGCCTGCCGGCGCTCCGCCAATTCGCGGACGCTGGCGGTCAGGTCGCGGTCGATAGTCGTTTCGTTGGCGTCGGTCATGTCGAAATCGAAACCGCCCGGCGTCACTTCGACGTGGTCGGCCAAGCATTTGACGACGATCTGATAATCGCGATTCGCAATCAAGCGACCAATGGGCGGCGGTTTCTTCACGACCTGCGGTGTGTCTTTGGGCCGCGGCATGTTCGGCGGAAATTTCAGCGCCAGCGGATCGGGGTCGCCCTGCTGTTCGCCGGTCTGCCCTTCGCCTCCACCAGCAACCGCGCCGGGCGTACCTGGCGGCACCGCGTTCCAGGTTCGCCGCCACTACCATTCGAGCCGCTGGAATTCGGCAATTGGCCGGGAATCTTGATCGATGTCGCGATGCCAGGTTCGCCTCCGGGTGATTCGGGGCCAGTATTGCTGGCAGGCACGCCGGTTCCAGGCACACGAGTTCTGGGTACGCCGGTTCCAGGCATACCGCTACCAGGCGGTTTGCCGGAGCCGGAAGGGAATGGACCAGGCAAACCAAGCGATGGCGTCAATGGCGGCACGGTGGAACGCATCGCCAATCCGGTCCCGCCGCTCGACTCGCCTTTCGGAGGACCGGGCATGCCTTCCGTAGCCGATCCGCTTCCCACCAGCGGAGGCGGGCTGCCGACGCTTGGCGAACCAAAACCAATGCTTCCGGTGGCGTTACCTACATTCGGCTTGCCGAAAGACGGGACACCGATTGGCGGTGGGCCGACGCCGGGTTGAAAGCCGACGGGGATTCCATTCGGTACACTTCCGAATCCTGGCTTTCCGATGTTCGCGGTGGGCGGTCCGACGTTCGGCGGTCCCAAACCGGTTGGGGGTCCACCCGCACTCGCTGCCCCCGGTTCGCCCGTGCCAAACGGCTCATGGTCTTCGCCTCCCGGCAAACCTTGCGGCCGCGGCGGCGACAGCGAAACGCCCACGCCCTTGCGACTTCCCGGCGTCATGATCGAGGGTTCGATTTTCAAGCGCGGAGGTTCGTTCCATGCGACTCGCGTCGGCTGAGCGTTCGGGTCGAAATCGAACACCCAGTGAGCATCCACCAGTTCGTAGCCGAAATCGATTTGGAACCCGGAAAGCGCGGACTGGGCCGCGTGATAGCTGGCGATGCCTTCGGGCCGCACCAGGAAAAGCACGTGGGGCTTATCGAGGGCGGAAGCGTTTTTCTTTTCCTTCACCAGCGTGGTCGAACGCGTCTCCACCTCACGGCGAAAGCGAGCGACATCGAAGTCGTCGCCGATCGGGATGATCGTCTTCTGCGGGTGAACCGCCAGGCCGCCGCGGACGCATTCCACATACACGGGCATCCGCTTCTCGCCGCGTTTGCCTTTGAACGGCACCAGCGAAAACACATCGCGCGGCTGCGACCGCATCTGCTTCATCTCGTCCCAAAGGCGCTCCATCTGTTCCAATTCGCGGGCAAGCCGAAGGGCCTCCTGGCTGGTGGTTTCGCTCTTCTCCTTCATCGTCGTCGTGAGCTGCTGGCGGAATCGCACGAGGTCGTCGCGGTCCTGCAGCAACCGACGTTGTTCGTCGGCGAGTCGGCGTTCGAGATCGACGAGCTTCGTCTTGCCCGATTGGATGTCGCGCTCGGTCTGGGCGAAGGCGATGTCGAGTTGCTCCTTCCGCAGACGAAGGGCGTCGTCCTCCTTACGAAGCATGTCGTGCAGCTTTTTCTTCTGCGTCTCCCACAATCGCTCGGCTTCCTCCGTCCGCCGTTTCGCTTCCTCGTCGATTCGCGAAATCGCGGCCATCTGAATCGTGTGCGCCTTGGCGCGCGCCGCGATCTTCGCCCGCCGATCCATGATAAGGAGCAACAGAATCAACGACCCCATCGCGCAGAGGAGCACGGCGAGGAAGGGGAACGTCGAAACCTCAAGCTTATGCCGTCGTCGCATCGGTAATCCAAGCTACGATCGGAATGGCGAAAAAACGATTACGCCGCCTTGTTGATCCGCGGCGGCGCGGATGCGGCGCCCATTCGGCCGGTGAGCAGGTGGATTGCGGCCGTCAGGCTTTGCACCGCCTCCTCGAACGCTCCGCCGTTGGCGAGGCCGGCGAGGTTTTGCTGCATCGTTTCCTGCAGACGCAGAATCTGGCCTTCGTCCGCCTGCAGGCGATTCAGCAAATCCACCTGCGTTTGCATTTTGGCCGTCAGGTGATCCATGCCGTCGCGTTGCGATTGGCCGACCTTCTGCAGCACATCGACCAGGCTGCCGATTGCGTGGACGACGGTCTGATTGCGTTGCAGCAATTTCTCTTCGAGTTCCGCGAGTCGCTGCGTGTGTCGTGCGAGGGCGGTTTCCATGCCTCTTTCGAGGGCGACCAAAACGCGTTGCTGCTGAGCTTGCCCCGTTTCCTGCCAGGCCCGCTCTGCTTTTTCGAGCGAACGGGACCACATCGTCGCTTGCTTCTCGACGAGTTGTTCGGTCGCGTTAAG
The DNA here is from genome assembly GCA_046350235.1 of Gemmataceae bacterium. GTDB lineage: Bacteria > Planctomycetota > Planctomycetia > Gemmatales > Gemmataceae > JAIEPT01. The sequence goes on from JAXMAT010000004.1 coordinate 157,783, forward strand.
AATCGCTTCGCCCTGCTTGCGGACCAGTTCGAGCGATCCCGAAGCCGCTCCATCGCCGCCGACGCGCTCGAAGCGATGGCCGAGTTCGGCTTCGACGAACGCATCGACGCGCTCCAGCAGCGTCTGCTCCAAGCGTTCGACCATGAAGCTGAGGAACATCAGGATCATGGTGAGAAACAGCGCGAGTGCGGTCGTATTGAACGCCGTCGCGAGGCCGCCCGTCACCTGGCTCATGTCCTTTTCCAGCACCTCCGGCGTCACCCCCGAGATGGCCTGCGTGATGCCGAGGACGGTGCCGAGGAAGCCGAGGATTGGAATGGCCCAGGTGACGAAGCGAAGCAGCGAGTAGCTCGCTTCAACCCCATCGCATCCGCATCGCTAAGCGAGCGCATCTGGTCGTCAACCCCTGCGCGGACCCACGGCTGCGGACGAAATCGAGCACAGCCGTGATGCGTTTTCCGAGAGCGGTCGAATGAAATGAACGCGACTTTTCGGCGAGAATCGTCCATAGTCGTCCCGCCTCCGAAACGGCGACAGGCTGACCCTTCCAGGCTTCAATCGGTTCTCCGCGGAAAGCAGGCCGTTCCGAGGCGATCGATTTCAGGGCTTTGAAGCCAAGGACCAATACGGCCGCGAAGAACAGCGTCAGTTCAACACGTTCGACAGGGTGTTTCACATAATCGGAAAAATGTTCCGGCAACATCGGACTGTAGGCGATGTAGGCGATCCAAACCCACATGATCGGCAGGCCGACTACGAAGACCATCATCGGCCCCAGCGATCGCCGTTGCTTGATTGCGGATTCGCTCATCGCCATCGTCTCCGTGAACCCGGTCCGTAAATTAGGCATCGTCCGCGAATGGCCGGGAGCATAGCATTTCGGCCCATCGAGTCGAGATCGGTTCGACGCGGCAACTTGGCGAAGCTGAGAAGTCCACCGTCATCGAAATGCCGAGGAAAAGATGAGCGATCCGCGTGCGCGACTCCTGCAGGTCTTCAAGGAACGAGCGTTTTCTTTCGGCAAATTCACGCTCGCATCAGGCAAGGAAAGCACCTATTACGTCAACAGCAAGAAAGCGATCTTCCAATCGGAGGTCGTTTTGCCTGCTGGGCCAAGTACTCCTCGATATGACGAAAGACCTGCAGATCGAAGCCGCCGGCGGACTCGAGGGTGGGCGCGTCCCGATGACTGCGGTGCTCGCCTCCGAATACCACCGCCAGGGCCGATCGCTCGAGGGATTCTTCGTCCGCAAGCAGCCGAAGAGCCACGGCAGCCAGGAACGGATCGAAGGCGTACTTAGATCGGGAATGCGCGTCGCGGTCTTGGACGATGTGCTGACCACCGGCGGTTCGGCGCTGCAAGCGGCCGCGGAAATCGAAAAAGCAGGCGCGGCGATCGCCGCCGTCGTCTGCATCGTGGACCGGCTCGAAGGAGCGCGGGAAGCGGTGTCGGCAAAATACGACTTCCGCCCCATCTTCACCATCCGCGACTTCGGCGTCGAACCGCCGAAGGCATAGGAAGAAATACTGGTACGCCTGTTAGCACGCTGCGCAAGCAAGTGCTTCGCAGGTTTCCGGAATGAGATTCATCCACCTGCGGGAATAAGTCTCCGGCACTTGCTTGCGCAGCGTGCTAATGGACACGGTACCTGTTAACTCACGCGGATTGGCGGCGCTGGAGGGCTTCGGGCGCTCCGTGCTCGCGAACGTATTTCAGCAACCGGTCCCACGCCTCCGCGTTTGGCGGGACGTCAGCGCCGACGCGGTCGAGCTCGTCGAGCAACTCCTGGGCGTTGGCGTAGCCTTCATCTCCCTCAGCCTGCATTTTCGCGAGGATCGCAACCATCGCATCCGGCAACGGCCTGGCCTTCGCGCCTTTGCGGACGCCGGCGTTCGTGCACCAACCGGCGACCAGAGTGCCGAGCGTGCGGAGGTCGCCGCGTGGATCAGCGGCAACTTCAGCCGAATCGGAGAGCCAACCCGGTTCGCCCGCGGCGAGGATTTTCAGCAAGCCGTCGCCGGTGAGCAGCAGGTGGCGATCGGAAAGCCGTCCATGGGTGATGCCGACGCGCTGCAGAGCATGCAGTCCCAGCGCCGCCTGAGTGAGCAAGCGGAAGCAGACACCCGGCGCGGCCGCGAGCGGCGGCCAGTCAGCGGCGCTCAAGCCGGTCAACCATTCCTGCAACACGGCAGGTCGACCATCCAGTTCCAATACATCGATCGTCCCCGCGATCTGCGGCTCCTGCATCACGAGATGCTGGAAACGTTGGCGGAACTCGTCTGGATGCACCGCGTCATGCATGTCCTCGGCCGAAAGATGCCGCAGCACCGCTTCGATGCCGCGGGCGGGATCGAAGACGCGGTATACGGTTTCGTGAGCCGTGGTCCGCAGGCGGTCGATGAGCCGCAAGGAGCCGAGCATGAGCCCTTCGACGTTGCCCGATTCGATCAGGCCCAATTGAAACGGAGTGACGACGCCGCTGGAGAGCAGCACCTGCCGCAGCGATCGCCTTTGCCGGCGTGCTTCGACCATCAGCGCTTGCAGCGTGTCGAAATCGACCAGGTTGTTTTCCTGAAGGTGCTGGCCGAGCAGTTCGTCGCTCGGATGCACGGGCTCGGTGAGCGAAAGGATGTCGCGCTGGTTGGGCGCAATCGCTTCCTCGCCGTTGTTTTCGATTGGAGCGGGAGGCAACTCGCGACGCACCGGTGCCTGCCAATCGGCGGGGATGCCGGCGAGTTCGCGCATCTTGCGGCGATACCATTCGCGCATGTCCACGAGTTGGCGATCGAGTTCCTCGCGACGTTGGGTGGCTTGCTCCGATTGGGCGGCGAGCTGGTCCGCCTGCCGCATCACCTTCGCATGCGCTTCCTCCGCGCTGCGGGCCTGCTCCGCCACCTCGGCCTGCTTGCGTTCGAGAAGGGCCTGATTCTGAGCGAGCATTCGCTTGATTTCGCCGATCTGGTTCTGCCATTCAAGCAAATGCTGACGGAAGCCGACCATGCCGAGGCGATGTTCGTCTTGGCTCAGTCGCAGCGATTGCTCGCGTTCGTCGAGCCGGCCCGCTTCCTGTTCCAATCGCCCGCGGACCGATTCGAGATCGTCCTGGCATTGGCGGACATAGGCATGAATTTCGGCAACATGATCTCGCATCTCGTCGCGTGCTGAGGCGAGCCGATCGATCGCGGAACCGGCGCGGAGTTCCAGGTCGGGCAGTTGCCGAAGGATGTCCCCCGCATCGCGGCGGAGATCGTCGAACTCGGCCCGCAGCTTCGCTTCCGCTTCCTGACGGCGCTGCCAATCGAGCCGGTTCTGCTCCTGCTGCTCCGCAAGCACCTTGTGCTGCTCCGCGATGCGCCGGCCCAGCTCCTGCATTTCCTCATGCTGCTTGGCGAGCAGTTCGTCTTGCTCGATGAGTTGGGCCTGACGGCGAGCGACCTCTTCGACCTGCGTTTCGATTTCCTGCCGCTGGTGCGCGAGAGCGGCCTGCGTTTCGAGGTTCTGCCGATCTCGCTCCGCCTGGACCGCATCGAGCCCGGCGAGCTTTCCCTGGTATTCCTGAATCTGATCGTTGAGCGTCTTCTGCTTCGCAGCCAAATCTTCCGAACGACGACGCAATTGTTCCTGCAACGCTTCGCGGGCCTGCTCGGCTTGAGCGAGTGCGACGGTTCGTTCGCGGATCGAATTGCGCTCTGCTTCGAGCCGCTCCTGGGCTTCGCCGACTTGCGTGAGCCGCGACTGCAACAGTGCTTCCTGTTCTGCGATGGCGGTAGTCTTCGCTTCGACTTCCGCGAGTTGCGTACGAACCGATTCTTCCTGCTGCGCGAATTGCTCCTGGGCGAACTTCAAACGCTGCACGGCCGTTTCGAGCGTGGCGCTTCGCTCGTACATTTGCTGGCGTTCCAACTCGCGGAGCTTGTGTTCGTTGTCGAGCTCCTGACGCAGGGCGAGCAGTGCCTGGGTCTGCGTTTCGAGGTCCGCTTCGTTGACCTCCTGCCGGGCTCGCTGCTCCGAAAGATACTGCTCCTCGCGGCGGAATTCCTCGCGGATGCGTTCCATGCGAGCACGCAGAGCGGCCAAGGTCGCTTGCTGTCCTTCGAGCGATGCAGCCCGCTGCGCGAGTTGGGCGGCGATGAGATCTTGCTCCTGTTTCTGCTGGGCGAGTCGTTGCGTTTCCTCGATCGCCTTCGATCGCATTTCGTCGAGTTCGACGGCTTGGCGTTCGAGTTCGGAGCTGTCCCAATCCATCTGCCGGCGGCGTTTTTCGACTTCCTCAAGCTTCGCCGCGATCTCCGCTTCGCGCTGCTCGACGTCGCCTTGCCGGCGATCGAGGCGCACGAGATCGGACTGATATTGGCGAAGTCGGGCTTCCATCTCGCGACGTTCTTGAGCCAACCGCTCCTCGCGTTCGCGGACGTCGGATACCTGGCCCTCGAGGTCCGCCTGCACTTCGGCCTTGCTCTGCTGCAACTGCTTCCGCTCAGCCTCCAGCTTTTGCACCAGCGCGGTCAATTCCTCCGTGCGGCGTTCCATCTCCGCCTGACGGCCCGAATCCGCTTCGCGTTTCCGTTGCATGTCGGCCGCTTCGGCATCGACCTGGCGTTTGCGTTCCTGGACCTTTTTTGCGGCCTTCTCGACCGACTCCTGGATCGAGGCGAGCTTGTCTCGACGTTCTTGATAGCGGTCGTACATCTGTCGGCGAATGTCGGCGAGTTCCTGGCGGACGGCGGCGATTTCCTGTTTCTGCCGTTCGATTTCTTCGTGCCGGGCCGCGAGAATCTCATCGCGTTCGCGCAATTCCTGGTCGCGGCGAGCAAGAACCGCATCGTTGACCGGAGCAACCACGCGACACGATGCGAGTTCCGCCTGCAGCGACTCGCATCGTTCACGCCAAGCGTCCCGATCGGCTTCAAGCGACAACTGATCGTCCCGAGCCGCATCCTCGCGACGAACGACGGCTTCAAGGCGTTGGTTGAACGCTGCTTTCTCGGCATCGAATGACTCGCACTGCTGCTGGAGCGCGAGCACCTGATTCTTGAACGCTTGGATCTTCTGTTGAAAATCCGCCTGTGCTCGAGCGAGCGTCTCTTCCGCCTCGCGATTCACAGGGGAAGCCGTAGGGACGGCCTCGGCATCCGCGGCCGCTTCGATGTGGACGAAGAGATCGAGGGCGCCCACAGTGATGCGATCGCCACTTGCGAGCGTGGTCGATGATGCGTTCTTTCCGTTGTGAAGGAGCATCTGCGTCGGGGCGAGTTTTCGAAGCGTGACGCCCGCGGGGCTACGCGACAGAAGACACAAGACGCCCGGAGTTTCCCCCGGCACGCGCAGGTCGCAACCCGCAACCGAGCCGACGAGAAAATCGACGTGGTCGAAGCGATAGGTAGTCGCCCTGCCCCCCTGGCGAACTTCGAGTCGCACTTGCGGAAGGAGAGCGGTCGGCTCAAGCGGAGCGGTTGCGGAAGCCATGACGTCCTGTCCCGGTGAGGCGCAGCCGATCCTTCGACGCGCCGTGCGCGATTGGACCCGATTCGCAGCGAAAATGCTAGATGGCTTTTCGCGACCCCATTTTCAAGCCCGCTTTCGCAACTTGCCGATACCTACGCCAATCGCGTCTTCGAGGCTGCCGACCAAATTGGATAAAATGCGGGAAAGAGAAAGGCACATGGCAAACCGGCGCAGCAGGATGAATCGAAGCAAAGCGAATCATCATGAGAATGCCGAATTCGACGTCCGACGAAACGGAATTACCATCGCGGCCATTGCGGCAATTCGACTCCGTCTGGAAGCGTGTCGTATTTTCCGCGTTCATCGGCCTGTCGCTTGGCTTCCTTACTTTCGCGCCTCTTGGCGCCGATGTGCTGGAATCTTCCTTCTTCGGCCTGACTGTCGGCACGTTGTTCGGCATCATCTACGGTACAGCAACTTGGGCCTTTCGCCCTTATAAGTCCAGGCACGACGATACGCCTTGAAACAAAAAAGCCCGGAGCGTGTGCTCCGGGCTTCCTGATGCAAAGCAACTTCACCTACTTCTGAAATACCTTATGCCCTCGGTCGCCGCGGGCGAAGAGGTAGGCGATCAGGTCCACGATCTCGTCGGGCTGAAGTCCGTCGATCAGGCCTTCGGGCATGATCGAGGTCTTCGACGGCGTGATCGTGTCGATGTTGTTGCGGTCGATGCCCACAATGCCGTTCGGGTTAAACGGATCGGTGTTCACCATCACGTTGTTGCCGGCCAGATTCACGATGCGTCCCGTCACGATGCGGTCGTCCTTCGTCGTCACTACAACGGCCTGGTACTGATCGCTGACCACCTTGCTTGGCAGGATGATCGATTCGAGCATGTCCTTCACGCTGAAGCGATTGCCGACGACGGTGAGGTCCGGGCCGGTGCCGCCGCCTTCGTTGGCGAAGCGATGGCATGAGAAGCACTTCGCTTCGCCGAAGAGGTTGCGGGCGCGATCGAAATCGCGACCGCCGCCGTTGATGCCCTTTTCGACGACCGGAACCAACTCCTCCACCGTGTACTTCTTGATCGCCGGGCGAGGCTTGGTCGCGAACTTGGGAGCGTTCGGTTGCGGAATGGCGGCGAGCACGTCCTTCAGCGCGACTTGTTCCTGCGGATTCAGCGTCTTGATCGCATCGTTGCGGATGTTCTTCAAGAAGCCGTGGAAGCTGTTGCCGCCCTTGTAGCCAGCCGCCTTGTGGAACCAATCGAAGTATTCCTTACGCTGCGATTCGGTCCAGCCGTTCTTCACGACGCGAAGCGAAAGGGCGTACTCCATCTGCTCTTCCTGCGAAGGCGCCTTGGCGATAAGGGCGAGCGTCGTCGTCACGGCCTTCGGCGTTTCCAGGAAGCATGCGAGCTTGGAGAGTTCCGCGTTCGTTTCGCGAGAGTTCGACGGATAGAAGCTGTCGATCCGCTTGGCGACGGCGTCCTTGAGGTCGCCTTCCGGCTTGCCCATGCGAAGGAGCGCGAGCTGATACGCCCGCAGATAATCAATCCGCTGCGGAAGCGTCAGCTTGTTCCAATCAACCGTTTCGAGAGCCGTCAGCATTTTCGGCAGAAGCGATTTGTCGCCGGTGCGGGCCAGGCCGATGAGGGCGTGGGTCAGCGCGACCGGGTTCTTTTCCGCCAGCGCCTTGTCCTGCCAAGTCTTCGGATCCTGGAATTCAAGCACCGTGCGTGCGGCAAAACGCAGGAAACGGTCTTCGCTGCTCAAGTACGGCCACGCGGCATCGACCGCGGTCGGATCCTGCTTGCCGTAGAACGCTTCGAGCTTGCGGCGCGTCGCACGTGCTTCCGCTCCTGCCGAGTCGGCAGCCTTCGAGGGTTCAGTCGATTCTTTGCCGACGTAGGTCACGCGATAAAGCCCCGAAGCCGTGCGGCGACCGCCGAGTGCGAAGTACAAGGCGCCGTCCTTCGGATTGACGCAGAGGTCCGTGAGGGCCAGCGGCGAACCGGTGACGAACTCCTCGAGTTCTCCCTTATAGCTGGCGCCGTCCGGCTTCAGATGCACAGCGTACAACCGGCCATAGCTCCAATCGCATGCGAAGAATGCATCTTGGTATTTCGCCGGAAACTTCGCGCCGTATCCGAAGCAAACACCGGTGGGCGAACCCGGGCCCACGTTGACGACGGGAGGCAAGTTATCCGGGTGATACTCATACATCTTCCCCGTGCCGCCGCGCCAGCCGAACTCGCTGCCAGGGACTGCATGGCAGATGCGGGTCGGGCGATACCATGGAGTGTTCATGTCCCACTCCATGTCGGAGTCGTAGGTGAACAACTCACCTTCGCGGTTGAAGGCCATGTCGTATTCGTTGCGGTAACCCATCGAGACGAGTTCCCATTCCTTGCCGTCCGGGCTGACCTTGTAGATGCAGCCTGCAGGAGCCATGCGGCCCACGGCGTGACCCGAAGCGTCCCACATGCGGGTGATGAGCGAATCCTCGCCCCACACCTTCGGCACTTTCGTGCTGCTGATCTCCGTCATGTTGGTGTGGTTGCCATGCAGACAGTAGAGCGACTTGCCGTCGGGGGAAAGTACGATCGCATGAGGACCGTGTTCGCCGCCGTCGCCGAGCTTGCGGAGATGTTCGACCTTGTCGAGCTTGTCGTCGCCGTCAGTGTCGGTGAGGCGATAGAGGCCGGAAACGAACTTGCCGCCGCGATTCACCATGACGTAAAGCGAATCGAACGCCCACAGCATGCCCTGCGCTTCTCCGATCGGCAAATTGAGCGGCTCGATGACCGTGCCTGTATCGGTGCCGATCGGCGGCGGAGTCACGCGGAAGAGTCCGCCGTATTGATCGGAGACATACAGCCGGCCCTTGGGCTCCACGCACATCGCGACCCACGAGCCCTGCTTGTCGGCCGGGACGGAGTAGAGCAACTCGACTTTGAAATCCTTCGCCGCCTTGATGTTGTCCAGGGGCGTGGTGGGAATGTTCGAGACTTTCTTGGCTTCTTTCTTCTTGGCGCCGCCGGCATCGAGCGCGGCGGTTCCGCCAAGGTACACGAGGCCGGCAACCGCCAGCGAAAACGCGAGAATACGAACGCGAACCACAGCTTGCTCCTTGGGGTTTGCGGCAAACGGATTGTCGTTCACTCTATGCGATCCGCGTCCGCCTCGCGAGCAGAATTCCGTCGTTTAGGACGACCGAACTGAAATCGTCCGCGACGCCCCAGAAAGGCAAGTCGCGGACGATACGACAACAGCGATTGGAGTCGACTTAGAACTCGCCCGGAATGTCGTTCCCTGACTTCGTGCCCAGGGCTCGCCAAGTGGCGATCGAGACGCCGTTGGAGACGAATCGCACCGAGCCGTCCATCAGCAGCACATTCACGCCGCCCGTGTGGAAAGAGCGCGACGTGACCGCCGCATAGGTGTCGCCGGCGTTGGTTTCGGTGGCACTAATGAAATCGACGTCATACGTCGTTCCGCCGCTCGAATAGGAAACCATCGAGTTCGGCGTGAACGTCGTTGTGATGCCGGTCTCGTGCACCTTGCCGTCCACCCATTCCGCATGGGTGAACTTCGTCGCATCGAAAGCCGCAAGCGAGACGCCCGACATTCCGAACGGGGGAGATCCGTTGACGTCGTTGGGCAAAGTCGGCGGAACGAGCGGCGATCCGAACTTGATGGTATTGGGCGAGCCGCCGACGCGATTGGTGTAAGCCTTCACTTCCGCCATGCCGATCGTGTTACTCAGACCATCGGTGATGGCGAGCGGCGTATGGCCACGATTCGAACAAAAAGCGCCGTCGCCGGGGACGAGCGACGTGCCCTGTTTCAGAAGCACTGCCCATGTACCGAGATTGAGACTGTAATTCACCATCCAGTGCTTGTTGCCGTAAATCGGATCCGTACCGAACCCCTTGTCATTGACTTCGCTCGGGCAGATGAAAAGGGGAATGCGTTTGGAAGTCGTCTGCGGCTGTGTGCTGTACGGCGTGTTGAAGTCGATGCCGCGGTAGATGTTGTCTTGCTCCACAAATGGCAGGATCCGAGCCAACGCACTCCACCCCGAAACCTGGGTGACCGTCGTCCCGTCATATGCATAAATCCCATTGGGAGGAAGAGTTCGGTTGACGTTCATATAGCCATGCATCGCCAAGCCGAGCTGCTTGAGGTTGTTCGAGCAACTCAGGCGGGCGGCCGATTCGCGGACTTTTTGCACAGCCGGCACAAGCAGCGCGATCAGAACGGCGATGATCGCGATGACGACAAGAAGCTCAATCAAAGTGAAGGCAACACGAGGGGAAGGGAGGCGAAGGCGGGGCATAGAAACTCCACAGACGCGAGTTTGAGATTCAATCTCACGCCTATGGTATCTGCGGCCGCTACCGGTGCAAGTCGTTTTCTCAAAAATGCATGAAACGCTGTGAGCGCTAATTGCCCTTCAGCGTGTGGAACACCAAACCGCTCAACAGTTTGGGATAGAAGTACGTCGATTTCGGCGGCATCTTCTCTAGGTTGCCCGCGATGCTCTCGACATGCCCCATCGTCGCCGGCGGAACGCGCACCAGTTGACACTGCTTCGCGGCGACGGCGTCCATCGTCTCCTTCAGCAAATGCACGTACTGGCATTTTGCCTGGGCATGCCCCTTGTCCGCAAGCAGCTTGTCGAGCACCAATCGATGCAAGACAGCCACCGCGAGGCCACGCCAATCCTTGCTGTGCTCCGCCGCCAAGCCGTCCATCAGTTCCGGCTTCGTCAAACGGGCCGTCACCCAGGCATCGTCGGCCACGGTGCAGAAACCGAGCATCGCTTGCGAGCCGTCGGCTTCGATGTTCTCCCACGCCTCCTTCGCCGCCTCCGGCCCCTTGCCGACGACCTGCACATCGAAGGCATCGGATAGATGCTTCTGCAGATGTTCCGCCGTCAGGTCGCCGACGCCGGAAACAAGGCGATGCGTCGGCAGGATGACCAGGCCGTCGTCGTGCATGCTGACGCACATCATGAGGACGAAATTGGCCGGATCGTCCGGACCTTTGACCTGCCCCGCGGCGATCTTCTCGTTGAGGTAATTGAGCGCGGTCTCGTAGCGATGATGCCCATCCGCGATGAAGATCGGCTTCGACGACATCAGCCCCGCCACCGCGCTGATCGCGGCCGAATCGCTGACTTGCCACATCTTGCTGACGACGCCGAGGTGATCAGTCGCTTGAAGCGGCCGCGATCGACCGACCGCCGCGTCGAGCCGAGCCTGCACTTCGCCCGCTTCGTCGGGGAAGAGACCGAAGATTTGGCTGAGGTTGGTGTTCGTCGCCCGCAGCAGCTTCAGGCGATCCGCCTTCGGCCCGCTCAATGTTTCCTCATGCGGATACACGCCCTCGCCGAACTTGACGAGCCGCACGCGGGCCATGAATCCCTTGCGCGTATACTTGCGCCCTTCGACCTCGAACTCCTGATGGTAGACATACAGGCTGCGGGCCGAATCCTGCACGAGCACGCCTTCCTGCTGCCAATCGCGCAGCGTCTGGGCGGCCCGCGTGTAGCGGTTGTCGTGCTCCGTATCCGAGGCGGCTTCCTTGTTCAGTTCCAGGCGGATCACATTATGGGGGCTGCGATCGTAAAGCTGCTGCTGCAACCCCGCATCGATCACGTCGTACGGCGGCGCGATCACATCGCTCAGCGAACCCACCCGACCCATGTCGTACCGCAACCCGCGAAAGGCCTGAATCTCGGCCATGTGAACACACTCCTTGGAAGACGCACCCCAGCCGAAGCGGTCGGTCCGGGGAGATCGTTTTATGGGCGGCACGCCGCGATGTAGCCCCCGGCCCTGCGCGAGCCAAGCGGCCGTCAGCCATGCGACGCCGCCTTTCTGTTCCGCAATTTCCTCTATCTTCTACCTGCAGTTGCCAACCGCACAAAATGAAGTTATGTTAATGGACCTGCCTGATTCGTCCCCCCCCCACCTGCCCTGTTCTTCTTTATTCCCACCCCACGGAGTCCATTCTCATGCTGCGGACTGTCAAAAACGTCAGGAAAGCGTCCGGCTTTACGCTAATTGAGCTGTTGGTCGTCATCGCGATCATCGCCGTCTTGATCGCGCTGCTGGTTCCGGCCGTTCAGAAAGTACGCGAGGCTGCCGCCCGGTCGCAGTGCCAAAACAATCTGAAGCAGATAGCCTTGGCGTTGCACGGCTATCACGACGTCTACAAGTCCTTCCCGCCCCGCGAAGGAATGCCGGGCTACAACGGCCGGATCTCAGGCATCGTCGCGATATTGCCCTATGTCGAACAGAATGCGCTTTTTCAACAGGTCGAAGCCGGCAAGGGCACAGTTCCATGGGATGGGGCCTTCACTCCGTGGCAGGCCAAGGTGCCGATCTTCATCTGCCCTTCCGATGCGGCCAACTCCTCGGGCAGCATTCAGCCGATGAACTACATGCTCTGCTCCGGTGATTCAGTGGATCAACATACAACGACCAACGGCGGTCGCGGTTTGTTTGGTTATGCGACCAAGCATCGTATGGCCTCCATCACCGACGGCACCAGCAACACCATCATGATCGGCGAACGCGCCCGCGGCAGCAAAACCAACGGTATCTCTTGGACGGCTCATGCCGGTGGTAGCTGGTTCACCGCCCCGAGCGAATGCCGAGCTAAGTTCGACTCGACCACAAACACTTATGTGTCCGGTACGACCTTGGGCCAATGGGGTGGCGTTCGCTGGGCCGATGGAGGCATGGGTTTCCACGGCTTCACCACCAACATCGCCCCGAACGGCCCCTCCTGCGCGTGGAACTCCCACGACGCTCAGCCCGGCGTGTACGCAGCCAGCAGCTTCCACACCGGCGGCATCAACGTCGCCTTCGCCGACGGTTCGATCCGCTTTATCCAAGACGGCATCGACGTCGGCAATCAAGCTGCCGTCGGCACCAGCCTGACCGGATTCAGCCCCTACGGCATTTGGGGCGCCCTGGGCACTCGCGCCGGCGGCGAAGTCGCCAACGCCAACTAACCGATTCCGGAAACGTAGATCGATTCTCAAGCAGTCCGGAGCGATCGCCGCTCCGGACTCGTTTGCATTCATTTGAAGGACTTTTTCATGCGAATTGTGGCTATGATTTCGGTTCTAATTCTCGGTGCTTGCGTCGGATGCGGATCGAACCCCAAGGCAGGGCAACAGCCCACCCATCCCGTGACCGGCAAGGTTCTGCTGAATGGCACTCCGCTCGAGGGAGCTACAGTGACCTTTCACCCGACCGGGAAATCGGTCGGCGCCTCCGGAACGACCAACGCGACCGGCGAATTTCGCCTGACGACGTACGAGCAGAACGACGGCGCCGTCGCGGGAACGTTCAAGGTGACGGTCAAGAAGATGGAATCCGAAGGGAAAGCGAAAGAGATCGCCCCCGGCGTGCTCGACCCCAACGGCGCCGTAACCGCAGCAAAGTCGCTAGTGCCTGCCAAATACACCACGCCCGAGCAGACCGACCTGACGGCGAACGTCACGGATGCAGGGCCGAATCAGTTCACCTTGGAACTGAAGAAGTAATCCTTAAGGCCTGCTGCCGTGAGACGCCTGACACGACCTTGGGACGACGCATCGGACGAGGCCGGCGATAGACGAGGATCTCGTGCTGCAGCCAGCGCCGGCACCGTCTCGCGGCTTACGGCAAGCTGGTGCTCTTCGTTCAGAAGCCGCACGATATGGGCGCGAAGCCGCAGCTTGCGATTGGCTCCGAAGCGATGATGAAGATGCCCTCACCGTGGAGAATGACTCCCTCGGCGAGCCTGAACTGGGATGTGTGCGAAATTTGACCATACCCAAGTCGATTGACGCATGAACCGATGGGCTGCAGCCATGGCATGCCCATCGAATCTTGCAATTCGCACGTCTTTCATGTGGAGATCAATCCCATGAAATCAGCCCTGGTTTTCCTTACGTTGTTTGTGACAGCCGCCGCCGTGCGTGCGCAACCGCCAAGCACATTTGACCCCAAGCTCGTAGCCCACTGGAAGGCGATTGGGGCCAAGATCGGGTGGCTGCAGGAGGGCGACCGCGCCTGGCACCTCTACTGCGAGCAAAAGCCCGATCAGCCTTCCCTACCCGCTATTCACTGGCCCGCCGTCGAATCGTTCGAATTCGGACTTCTGGCATCCATGCCGGCGCCCGCAGCGCCGTTCGCTTTCGACTTTCATCGAACGAATGCAGGCGCACCAGAGCTGCGCGAACTGCATGGCTTCAAGCATCTAGTCTCCCTCAACATGGATGGCGTCCAACTCGACGATGCGGGGTTCAGGGAAATCGCTCCACTCAAGGGACTCAAGACGCTTTACGTCCGTTATGCGAAGGTCTCCGACGACGGCGTCAAGAACATTGCTGGGCTTACGAAGCTCCGGGCAATCGACATCGCATGCACCAAGATCGGCGACGCCAGCCTCAAACACTTCGCAGGCATGCCGGAACTGGAAAGTCTGGTCCTGCAGTTCACTTCGGTCCAAGGAAGCGGCTTGAAGGAACTCCGCAAACGGCCGAAGCTGCGTCATGTCTTTTTGGCTGGTTCCGCTTCCGACGACGGCCTCAAGGAAGTTGGGAAGCTGAAACACCTAGAGCATCTGGATCTGTGGGCCGCCAAAGTGTCGGATCGGGGTCTACGAGAACTCACCGCTTTAACGAGGTTGACGAACATCGACCTTTCCGACACGTTAGTCACCGATGCCGGCATAAAGACGCTAACAGCCGTCAAGAGCCTGAAAATCGTGCAGATCTACAGAACGAAGGTGACAGACGCATGCCTCGAAGACGCAGGAATGTTCCCCAATCTCCGCATTCTGTGCCTGTCCAAGGAGACTACAAGCGAGGAAGCCGTCTCCAGATTTCGGAAAGCTCATCCCAAAGTGACCGTCCACCGCTAGTTCGCCATCGCGGTGAAGCGCGGAAAGCGAGCGCACCTTTTCTGAAAACCGTTTATACTTCAGCCCACTTCCTCACGAGGACACCTCATGCGTCAAACGCGAATGGCCGTATCGCTTCTGCCCATGTTCGTCGTTTGCGTCGGTCCGATTCATGCGCAAGAAGGTCTTTGGAGTACTAATGAACTGCGCAAGGCGCCGCAGGTCGAATGGCTCGACAAAGAGGGCAAGGTCAAGCGATTGCTCTATGAATCGGAACCGTACAAAGGCAATCGGACGCGTGTGTTCGCCTATTACGCCGAACCCGAGAAAATCGAAGGCAAGTTGCCCGCCATGGTGCTGGTGCATGGCGGCGGAGGTGCCGCTTTCTCCGAGTGGGCCCAGCTATGGGCGAAGCGAGGCTATGTTGCGATCGCGATGGATTTAGCGGGCCACGGCGAGGGTCGCAAGCGCCTGCCTGATGGTGGGCCAGATCAAGACGACGCCTCTCGGTTCGCGAAGCACGAAATCAAGGACATGTGGTCGTATCACGCGGTCGCAGCGGTGATTCGCGGGAATAGCTTGCTGCGTTCGTTGCCGCATGTCGATCCAGAACGCATCGGCCTAACTGGCATAAGCTGGGGCGGCTATTTGACCTGCATCGTTGCCGGCGTCGACGATCGCTTCAAGGTGGCTGTGCCCGTCTACGGTTGCGGATTCATCCATGAGAATAGCGTCTGGATCCCGACCTTCAGCAAGATGCCGAACGATTGGCTAAAGGTGTGGATCGAGAGCTTCGAACCGTCCAAGTATCTCGGAAACGCGAAGATGCCGATGCTGTTCGTCAACGGCACGAACGATTTCGCATATCCGCTCGACAGCTACCAGAAGAGCTACCGCCTGGTGAAAGATCGCAATCTCTGCGTCACCGTCAACATGCCGCACGGGCATCCGCAAGGTTGGGCGCCGAAGGAGATCGGGCTTTTCGTCGATCAGCACCTACGCTCCGGCAAGCCTCTGTTTCGCTTTGCCGAGGTCCAAGACCGCATTCAGGAGAAAGACGGATCCATAACGATCCCCATCGTGCAGACGCATGAGATCAAGAGCGTTTCGGTTCATTGGACAACCGACACCAAAATGGCGTGGCAAAAGCGAAAATGGAATTCGCGTCTTGCGGATCGGATGGTCGGAAATGCAACCGACTTCTTCACGGCAACGCTGCCCAAAGATCGGCCGCTGGCGTACTTCTTGACGGCCACAGACGAACGCGGGGCGGTTGTGAGCACGGAGCATAAGGTCTTGGAAAGCGGTTCCGCTGGCAAGCATGACATTCGTTAGGAAATGAGGACCGTCGTTCGAGCGTGGATTTTGCGGGAATGGCAGGCCTCCGGAAATACGCCCTCAACTCCCCTGTCCGCGCTTCCGATTCGCATGCTTCGGGAACCCGAAGTGTCAAGCGCGTTCGTATTACGCTGCAGTTCCGACTTCGCCTTTGGCTTCGACAACGTACGCATCATGGTCCGACAGGCGTTTCGCTTTAGTTCTTTCGACCTTGAAAACCGTCCAGGTGCAAGGAACGGCGATGTGGTCGATGGAATGGGACAAACCGTTCTGGTGCAAAAGCTCCGCGGTAGGTGCCCGCAGATGCAAGTCCTCGATTGCTTCATGAAGCATTTGTTGGCCGGTTTTCGTACCGATGTTCTCCCAGCCGCCTATAAGGTTTTGGTTCCAGTCGCCACCCCAAACGAGATGCGGCCGCCACAAATCCGGTAGCAGACATTGCAGTGCGTTGCGCATCTTGTCCTCCAGATTGCTTCCTTGCCACACTGGCTCGCCTCCGCAAGTGGCCCAAGGGAGAACTGTGCTGCAATAGGTTATCCCTCCTGATACAGCCATCGCAGTCGCGCCATGGGCGACGGGGATCTTGACAAGCGGCTGCATGCTCAAGATGGCAACGTAGTGCTGCTGGCGAGCCATCGCGTGACTGGAAAGGTGACAGTGAAAAGGCCCGACGCGGCATTCTTACGTCACCGCGAGGGGATTCAATTCTGTCAAAAGCCATATAATGCAGTTTGCTTGGGATAGCAGGTCCCAGTGTCCTACGGACACCCGCCGACTATCGAGGTTCCACGTCCCGATCCTCATGTG
>JAXMAT010000005.1:0-165082 GCA_046350235.1 Gemmataceae bacterium
TGGGAGCGAGACATCGGCCTGGCACGACATGAACGCTCACCTTCTTCGCCGAAGACGAGCCGGTAACGCCCGTCTGTCGGATTTGATTGCTGCTCAAGAGGCCACTCCGCGGGTACGGGCTCAGGGTGTTATCCATCGTCGAGCATCGCCAGAACGGGCCGGGATCGATCCGGAACCCCAGTGCGGATACAGAGGCATCGAGCCAGACGCCTTGCTGAGCAATCGTGGACCAATCCAAGAAGGACGAGGGGGGACGCAATGAGAACCAAGCAAAGCAACGGTGGTCAAAGTGACCAGCAAAAACGCCGCAAGGAGACTAGCGCCCAACGGATCGCCCGGGAGCATGGCGTTTCCGAAAAGACGGTACGGCGGAATGCCGAATTCACCCACGCGGTTGATGCGATGCCGCCAGAGGAACGTGCGGCGGTCCTCCAAGGACGCGACCCCCGGACAATCGGCCAGATCGTTTGCGACTGGAAGCTTGCAAAGGGCAGAGCGGTGCGAAAGGCCCCTGATCCCGTGTACGTGGCCTTGCGGACACTCGAACGGAAGGTGGATGAAAATGCGACTCGCCTCGGAAATAAGGAAACGGCCGTGGATAAGGCCGAGGAACTGCGGAACGTCCTGGCGGCCTGGCGGGCGTTGTATGAAGCGTTCGTTGCAATCTCGGGCGAGGAGAACGGAATCATGCCATGACAACTTTGGGCCAGTCACCACCAGCGTGCGGGCTGCGAGTGAACTCCGGCCTCCGCGTCGCTAGTTTTCCTGTTCAGAAACGAAGTCAGGCTCCGCGTCGCAGTCCGGATTGAACAAGTAAACCTTGACCGGCAACGCAAGGTCATGCGTCATGAGGCCCGGCGGGGCCACCACGAAGATGCGGTCCTTCGTGAACACCTTGGACACATTGCACTCTTCGTCGGCCAAGACGGCAACTGGGACGCCCTGGCGGGCAACTTCGGCTGCAGCCCGCTCCAGCCGCCCCAAGCGGGATTCTCGCGATCCTTTCATTGCATCGCCTCAAAAGGCCCGGCACTGGGCTCCGGCATGGGTCCGACGACCAGCCGCGGATCGATCCCGCGTATAACCTGCACAAATACGGGTAGGCTGCTCGGCGGTTTCCCGATACATCGGGAAACCGCCGCCGAGCCGTCGTCAACGATGAGCCCGTTGTCATTGACCACAACGATCCAGGGCAGCAAGTCCTGCGGAGCGGGGACTTGCTTCTCCAGCCGAAGAAGTCGTTGCTTGAGCGTCATGGCATCCTCTGAGCGGGGCCGTTTGCCCGACGGTATTACCTGGAAAACCGTTTCTCCGCCGGCCCGCGTGATCGGAAGCGGAACCTCGTCCCCGCGAGTTTCATCTAGTTGCGGCTGGGTCGCCGGTCTAAGGCCCCTGCCCCGTTACCCCCCAGACGCTCCTCGAGAGCGAGCAGCCGCTCTTCCATTTCGATCGCTTCACGAAGCCGGGCGCCCAACTCGATGATCGCCCGCGCAGCGCCCAGGCGGGTTGCTGGCGGGGTCTTGGCAGGGATGAGTTCGATGAGGGCCTTGGTTGCTTCGAGCGAACCTGCCGAAAGCAGCGACATGGTTCTCTTGGCTACTTCGGCGCGGGCAGATTGGAGACGCTTTGCGAATCGCGGGTCTTTCAGGCGTCGGTACGCGGTGCGTCGCCATGCCAGCTTTCTGGGCGGCAGCATCGACGCTGGCCCCACACACCAAGGCGGAGAGAAACGTTTCCAGCGCTTGCCTTCGCTTCTTCGGTCATGATGCGGCTCCTTCTCATTCCGGACGTTGAGTTTCGTCAGTTGGTCTGTCGCTCAGCCTTCTTGCCCGTGAACGCTTCCAGCGTTGCACGATTACATCATAATAAGCTTCGCTAATCTCCATCCCGCAGCAACGCCGCCCGGTTACTCGCCGGCGATCAGCGTTGTCCCCAGGCTGGAAGCGGTCGGCAGGCGGCTAATGCCCGCCCACCGCCATTCGAGGTGCGGGTAGGCGCGCCTGCACGTTGACTTCCAGCACCAGGTCCCTGCACGTATAGCCCGTACCGTCTTGCGGGCGATCTCCCAGGCGTCGAGTGCGATCAGTTCTACCACTTCGCCGTCTTGCTTTCCCGCGCGCAGCGCCAGCGGCTCGTGCTGCCAATTCAGTAATGCCCCGCGACAGCACCAGCAGGGTTTCGCCAGATGATCGAAGAGCGGATGTGGAAGGAGGACTCCCGCAGGTGCAGGCCAACGTCGATCGTGAACGTGCTGGCGTGCCAGACGTACGCGACATCGCCAGGAAACAGCTTGTACGCCGCCGACCAATCGACTTGGTGATCGTTGACGACCTTCCCTATGCGGCCGGAAACATTCAGGCCTGCTTCCTTGCCCACTCGGATCATATTCCACGCCGTAGGGTGGATCGGTGACCATGAGGAACGGCTGGCGATCGCCAAGCAGGCGGGCGACGTCAGCGGCGTTGGTCGAGTCGCCGCAGAGCAGGCGATGGTCCCGGAAAGGTAAAGGTCGCCGGGCTTCGTAATCGGATTAGCAGGCACCGCCGGAGTATACGTCTGCGTCCGTGAGACCTTCCGAAGGCGATTCGATGTAGCTGGCGATCTCGTCAACCGAGAAGCCGATCAGGTCAAGGTCATAGTCCATCTTCGACAGCTCGAGCAATTCCACAGCCAGCTTGCCGTCGTCCCATTCCGAGAGGGTCGCCGTTTGGTTGTCGGCGATGCGGTAGGCCCGCAACTGCGCCTCGGTGAGCCCTATGGCCACATGGACCGGCACCGTCTGAAGACCGAGCTTCAACGCCGCCTTGTGCCTGGTGTGCCCCACGACGATGACCCCCTGCTCATCCACGACGATGGGTTGCCGGAAACCGAACTCTTGGATGGAGCGTGCAACCGCATCCACGCCGGCGTTATTGAGCCGCGGATTGCCCGGGTAAGGTGTCAATTCATTGGGATTGCGTTCGACGACTTGCATTGCCTTCTCCTGCGCGAAGGGACTGTCGATCCATGGAATGAAAGCAGCAACGATCAAACGTCGGCATGCTCTCGAAGCACGATGCGGAACGGCAGGCCAGCCTTAACCTCGACCAATTCGATGACGCCGTCGCGGATCTCGTCGAAGAGCGCGAACATCTCCAGGACCTGGGTCTTGAGGAGGAAGTCCGCTTTGGAGAGTTCGGGCCGAGGGCCGTTGTCGCTCGCACCGAGCTTGATGTCTCGTGCGATGGCGGGCCGGGGATCAAGGCATGGCTGCCCGGCGGCAATGCGCAATCCTTCGATGGAGCCGAAGTTGATTCGTTGGAGCAATGCGACAAGACCTTGCCGTTGCGGCGTGAGCTGGGCTTTGGTGACTTGCATGGCTGGGGTGTCCTCCTACTTCCGGTCAATGCGGGCCGCCGTCGAGGCGCCGCTTCTTTGCGGGAAAAGCGTTGATCGGTACGACCCTACCAGCAATCCGTTCTTGCGAGATCGATTTGCGGATCTCGCCCTTTGGAGTGGGCCGCAGCCCGAAGGTAACATGCGGGCAGAATGTCAAAGCCGATTTTGGAAGTGAAGTGTCAACGAGGGAACAAGCACCCGAGCGGCTGTCGGCTAACCTGGGAAATACTCAACATCTAGGTAACTTAAACGACGTGGAAGTTGTGCCACTTTTCAGGGCGGGAATTTAGAAGCGATGGGGACGCAAAAGATTTCGCCACTTCAACTTATGCTTGCGGCGTGCGAGGTGCTAAGCAGTCTCTCTCATGTGGCAAAGTCGCCAAATTCGGCCACTTTGTGCCAGTTCGGCAGTCAACGTGTGGGGTCGAAATTGCGCTTCTCAATGAGCGCCTGCCCGGAGGGGCGGGAGCGGAATCTCCGCCAGCCGAGTTGACCGCGTACGTTAGACTGAGCGATGGGTAACCAGGACTTCGCCCGATCAGGAATCCGAAAATGCCGAAATTAACCGTGGATGGCGTGGCCTTTGACGTGCCACAGGGCAAGCGTCTCGTCTTGGCACTGACCGACGAGGCCGGGATAGACCAGCTTCATGCCTGCGGGGGAAATGCCCGCTGCACAACCTGCCGGGTCGAGTTCATGGCCGGAGAGCCGGAGATGATGACGAAGGCAGAGAAGGATGTGCTTACCGCGCGTGGCCTCACGGGCGTTCGGCTGAGTTGTCAGATGCTGTGCGATCATGACATGAGCGTCAAGGCGATCAGCCGATTCGCCGGCAGTGGGCGAAAGGATTCCGGCAAGCGTCCGGAGGACGCCATTCAGCCCCAACCGGTGGAGATGGTCGCGAAATAAGGCTACCGGCAGCCGGGGATCTCGCAGACCGGTACCTATTTTGCCACCTGGAAGCCCTCGGCTACCGCCTGCCTCATAATCGACTTGCGAGCAGATACGGGGAGATTATAGTGGCACCGTCTTAACCGTTTTTCGCATTTCGTGTCCGCCGAGGGTTTGCCATGCGATTCGCCTTCGCATTAAGTTTGGTCGCGGCTCTCTTCAGTCCGATTCCAGGGTCGGCTCAAGACTGGCAACGGGAGAGGGGACTTTTTTCCGTCAAGGCCACGATGGTGAAGGTCCGCGACAACCGGCTCGAGATCGGGATCGGTTATGAGTACAAGTACAAGAAGGAAACGCATGTCTGGGATCTGGCCGACGATGTGCGGTTCGAGGAGATTGAACTCAAGATCGTTAACGGTAAGCTCAAAACGTCTCGCAAGTCGATCACGAAGAACGACCTCTTTTCCACCCAGCCCATCGAGTTGATTGCCTTTCGGGCGGGGACGCAGGTCGTGATCGTTCTCGGCGTCGTAACCCGCGAGTCCGCTCTTGGCTCGGAAGGATTAAAACTTGCCGCCAAGCTGGGCGGAAAGGTGAAAGACGCCTCCTGGTCTGATGACGAAAAGCTCTACGATGTCGACCTCGCCGGTTGTCGGGTGACCGATGAAGATTTGGCGATCCTCGCAAGGATCGACAACCTTTCGTATCTCGACCTTACCGGTGCAGCCATCACTGATGGTGGCGTTGCCCACTTCAGCGCATCCCCGACTGTTCAGCATTGCTCTTACCGGTACCAAGATCACCAACGAAGGCCTGAATTATCTTTTCGAGGTTCCTCGCCTTCATTCCGTTTCAGTTGACGGAACGGCAGTTACCCGCGAAGCGATGGAGAAGTTCGCAAAAGCACGGCGTCTTCGTTCCTTTTGCATGAACAGCGCCGGACGGGAACGAGAATTTCGCGTTTTTGAGACAGTGAGGGGGGAATCGGACGAACCAACCCACAACTACCTAACCAAGCGATCAATCTACTATGGCAAGTTTCTCACGGACGGCCTAGCTCGCCGCAAGCCCACGACGTACTACCATCGCGACGGCCCGGTTGGTGTGCTCATGTCGAGATTCGATCCGCTACATCCAACGGCCACAAATCCTGATCCCGCGGAGACGCGGCTTCCTACGACGTTGGTCGCTTTTGCCGCCGGGGAGCGCGGATTGCCGATGCAGTCGCTGGCCGCGGTGTGGAGCGAGCCGCCGATCGCCGCAGTAGAGCTGAATACCGGCACCTTCGCGGCATATGGTCGGCCTTATCAAACGATCGACTTCTACAACGATCAGCCCGAGCTGTTCCATTCAACCGCGCGGAGAACGGCAAGAAGCCGCCATTCGGCTTCATTGAGGATGCGGCGCTGGGCCGCGGCTGCAATGTGCGGATTATAGATGGGCCGTACAAAAAAACGGTTCGGCAAGGCGCCCCAGAGGGCTATTACAATGCGATTTTTCTTGAGGTTACCGTTCGCCAGCGCGAAAACGGGAAGGACCTCAAGAAAGAGGATGTGCATTTCGACCTGATGACGCAGGAAGCGATCCGCGATTTGATGGACAAGACGGTGCCCGACGGCGTTGTCTGTTATCACACTTCGCACCGCACGCATCAGTTTTACAAGTCGCTCTCCGCCTCCGCGGCGGCATTAGGCTTCGCATACAAAAAAGCACATGATCGCTATCCCGCTTTGGGCCTCAGTCCGGAAGAACGGCAAAAAGCCGACAGCTCGCACTTCAGCTCCGAATGGCTGGTGATCGCCCGCCGCGTGGAACACCTCACCCGCTTGCGGAATCGAGCGCGGATGCCGGAATTGACTTGGGAGGTGCCGGACGCCGGTGATTTTCCCGCCTGGCGCGACGGTGCGGAACCGGTGATGCCGTTGGCGGAACGCTAGCGAAACCGACGAAACGAACTGACCACGAAGACGCGGAGGTAATCATGTTCGGCGGCGGAGGGCGCACGTGAACCAGCGGTGGCGTAAATGGCCGAATGACAATTTCGGCGCGGTGCGATGGGCCATCGACGGCGGGCCGCCCCTCCGCCTTAGCGGGCAGACAGCCTCCGACGTTTGGGCGCTGCTTAAGCCCGCTGGGGCGGTGTACGTGGAGATCCACGCAGACACCGCTGACCTCGCCCTGTCGGACTTTCTCGTATGGCGCAACGCCGACGGCATGGCTTGGGTGAGGATCGACGAGCATTGCGAACATTACGGCCGCGATCCTGCTCGGGCCGGGCTTACCGGGGATGTCGGCGGGTTCCCGGACGGAGAAGGCGGCTGGTTCGCCGTACCAGCCGCAGATGCGGTGACGGCGGAGCAGGCCTCGGCGACCCTGGCCTACTGGCTGCCAGGCGGTGCCAAATGGCCGGGGCTGGCGTGGGACTGAAAGCAAACCTCCTCGCCGCCCCAACGAGGTCACGGTACTGCGGAACCGGCTCGATCGAACCGAGCGGATCGGTTCCGAAACAAGCCAGTGTCCGCATTATGCTTGCTGGTCGCACGACAAGGGGCTCGTGGAAATCGATTCCGCCAGGGGGTAAATATGTCTCGCGTCGCTTTCTTGCTTATTCTGTTGGCCATGGCTGACGTCGCAGCCTTCGCTCAGCCTTCGGGCCAATCGTTTCCGCGAGAGTTGCGGGACGCATGGGAGAAGGCCGAAGCTGAATTCGGCTGGATGGGCCAAACGTTCTACGGCCAAATGTTCCGCCTAGAAGGTAAGGAAAGCGAGGTGGAGGCCGGTGAGATACCGGCGTTTCGTTTACTTCGCGGAAAGCCCGGCGTCCTTGCAAAGCTGCCTATGCCCAAACAGGAGTTTGCTCTAGACCTCCGAGGTTCCGAAGCCGATGACGGCACGTTGGATGAGATCGGTCGATTCACGCAGTTGCGGTTGCTCATTCTCGATGTCAGCAGCGTCACTGACGCCGGGCTCAAGAAGCTAGCCAAGCTCGACAAGCTGCGAGCAGTCGATTTTTTCGGCACACCAATCGCCGATGCCGGCGTGAAGGAGTTGGCCGCTCTGCCGCACGTGGAATCGCTGGGTCTCGGGGCGACGCGGATCACGGATGCAGGGGTCAAGGATCTGGCGCGAATGCAAAAGCTGCACACGTTGAGCCTGTACTTGACCAAGGTGACCGACGAAGGCGTGAAGGATTTGGCGGCAGCGGGCCGACTCCATTCTTTGCAGCTCGGAAAGACCGATGTGACCGACACTGCCCTCAAGGAACTGTCGGGGCTCAAGCATCTTAAGCGGCTGGACGTGAGTGGCACCAATGTAACCGACGCAGGTATAAAAGAGATCGCACGCCTCCAGCATCTTCAGGTACTTGACGTCAGCAAGACAAAAATCAGTGACGCCGGGCTCAAAGAGATCGCTCAATGCAAGTCGCTTCGGAGGCTTCACCTAGTGGGTGACGAGGTCACGACTGGAGCCGTGCGAGATTTGCAAAGGGCGCGGCCAGATTTGGAAATCTATCGCTGAACGTACCCCTTTGGGCTGCGGCTTGCGGGACATCGGCCGCTTCGCCTTCAAGGACTTCGAGGGCAATTAGGCTTAGAAAGCGAGCCTGGAGTGCCCACGTGCGGCTCGCTTCCTTCCCTGTCTCGGTGCAGGTGAGCGTTTAGGTCCACCGAACGCCTACCTCACCGCGCGCGGCCGGGGTCGGGTGTGGCAGGCAGGACAGCGTCTTGGTCCCACGCTGTGAGCGTCCACCCGGCGGCCTGTGCTAACGTCTGCCAGGGCCGACAGTACCAGATCGACACCTGCTCAATATAGGATGGGTCACCTAATTCGCGAAGTTGCTTGAGGAAAAGACCGCGCGTGCCCTGGAGATAGTAGATGTGGCGACGCTCGTTGGGCTCACCGATAAGTGTGGGCACCTCGTGCAGATGCTCGGCCTCGATTGAAGCGAGCTCTTGCCGACCGCCACGGGCAAAGTTTCGAATTTGAACGAGGCCATGGTGGAGTAGATCCAAGTATGCTTGATCGCGAGGCGCCAATAGCTTGTCCATCTCTTTGGCCTCGACTGAGAACGGTTTCGCCGCAGACCTCCGGTCGCCCCGCACTCACCGCCCACGACCGGCGTCGGGGGCGGCAGTTGGTTCGCCATTCTGTGCCACACATCCGTCGGGGTTGTGATCTGGGACGAGATTGAGCGCGATGCCGTGTTCCAAAAACGCCTTACATCCGGCCAGAAGGAAGCTGAACCCGCCCATCGAATCAAGGGCTGCTGCGACTTGTTCGTCCTCAGTTCCGCAGAAACCAGAGCTGGTGATAACGACGAACGTCGTGCCGTCCGCTCGCTCCGTGAAGGTCCACTCCACCGGCGTCGGCCACCGCACCAGGATTCGGCGGTTGGGTTCGACAGTGTCCACGCTCACCCGAACCGATACCCCATACATGTCCCAATACCAAATCACCTCTGCCGCAGGACTCAGACGGTCGCTTCCACGGCTGAACCAAAAGCGACTGGTGATTGCCGGATCAAGGAACGCCTCGAACACCTCTGCGACGGGCCGGCGAATCAACATGTGCGTGCGGACAACCGGCGCGTTTACCAACCCCATCGCGATCTCCTAAATCTTGCCGCCGAATGATGCGTGACTTTTCCTTGCCGCAAATCCGCACTCACCGCCCGCGGCCGGCGTCGGGGACGGCCTTATTCAAAGAACCTTACTGTTACCGAATTTTTCAAGGACGTTGTAAGCCAAGATCCAAACAAGAAGGCATCCACCCAGGAAACAGGCGACTCGCGCAAGGGTCGGGCTTTCCGTTCCAATAGTCTCTAGCCAATCCTTGTTTCGATGAAAAAAGCCACGCGGTGCGAAGGCAATCGCGAAACAAAAGCCCGTAATGAAGAAGACTCCCGGCACGCCAACAAGAAAGCCGAACAGGGTCTTTTTGTCGATCGACGCGTCCGGCTTTCTGAATTCGCTGACGAGAAGCATAATGCCGACGGCGATGCCGAGGGCGAGGAACAAGACGAGAAAAACCTTCATCATCAACGGAGCTTTATCCGCCAGGGGCGCGGATGAAGAATTTACATCGCTCCGTTCGCTTGCTTCACTCGATTTCATTGCCTTTGTCGCCCTTCGTTGTAGCCGTGCTCGATTGAAATCTAAACTCTCTCAAACAAGAAAGCCTGTCCAGTATCAGTGCGACTATCGAGCTCTGATCTTTCACAGAATCCGGATTTCGCACGGTTTCGCGTTCGTACCTTTCATGGCTCGCGGAGAGTTTGTGAACCGCTTGCTGGCCGCGGCCTGCGTGGCAGATAGCCCAGCGGAGACCCCGGAAACCTCTGGACGATGTCTGCGCTGGCATGTCCGCTAGCAACCTTTCAGGCACTCGCAGCACCGCAGCATTCCGCGTACAAGCGGTGCTCCCGCAGGGCATTGAAAAGATCGTCGCTGGGCAGCGCGCATCGAGAAGTTGCCGCAACTTCGGAATAGCCTCTTCCGACACACCCACGATCCAGATGTTCCGCGTGTTAGCTGCCACCGCTCGCGATTCAGCATTAGCAAATCCCGCAGCGCACTCGGCTCGATCTTGAAATGCCTAGCGGCGTTGTTTGCTTGCGGAATGACGACTGCATATTGCGTTGCGACCGCCGGCCCCATTCTCGCCTTGGATCTGGGCAAGCACAAGAGACCGGAGGGGCGGCAGCGGAGTCTCTCGCCCGAGAGCTTGCGCGATGTCTATCGCCACGTGCGTTACGACGGTCTCCAAACTTCGGTTGCTGAGCCGGTGAAGAAGGTGGTCAGGACAGTTTGACGCCAGTGATCCCTGCCGCTTCGATTGCAGCTTTCAGTTTTCCGTCAACCCAAGTCTGCGCTTCATCAACTGGGTTGCGACAGACGCAGCAACAACGAAACCCCGCGAAGGATCGGATCGGCGTCCACGCCAAGTTCAATGTCTTGCGTGCTGGCGGCGGCGCAACGACTCGGGGTGCGGCAGCAGGAGAGGAAGAATAACCTTCCAGCGGCTGTTCCTTGTGCAGCATCGGGACGCTGTAAACCCGGTGTGGTGGCAGCTTGAATTGGCGGAGAAGATCGAGGAACCGCGTACTGATTAGGTGACCGCACTTTGGAATCGGCGAAGAACTGATCAAATCGGTCGGTTTCGCACGCCGAGTCAGCACGGCCGTGAAGTCAGGTTCAAAGTCCGGAAAGCTGCCGCCGAGGGCGCACGGGTAGCAACTTGCGGATCGACCTGGGCCCATCGTAGTCGTACGGTTTGAGCATCTCCTGATGCTGCGGATACCATCCTACGGCCAACGCCGCGGATGGCATCATGCAAACAGTAGCGTGGCTTCCGCATCTCCGGTTGAACCTCAGTTCACACTACTTAACCATGGGCTCCGCCCTCACCGCCCGCGGTGAATGGGGCATCGCTGGCCTATAGCTCCAGATACATGGCCGCGAGCCGAGGCAACCGCCGGCGGACCTCGGCATCGTCTCCAAAGTCCCAGTCCGCTCCCACGAAGTTCCGATTGCTCAATTCGAGCGGGATATGGGTTCGTGTCACGCGCTCCGGTCGCGGCTAGCCACGCCTGATGTGCTGCACCATAGATCTCAGCTGGCGTCGATGCACCTTCGGAAGCCCAGCTTGGGCTGACGAAATCCGCCAGCGCATCGGGATGGGCTACGGCCGCTTCGTACCTCTTGGCCCATGCCGATGAGCCAACACCGGAAGTAGTAGAACCCGTCGTCAGACGCCCCGCCGTTGATGAGGTATGCTGCTCCCCCAAGTCGACCGTGTATGCCTTCGCCGCCAGCCGGTCGAAAATGTAATTCCACTCGATAATTTCGTTCGGCTGCAACTTACTCAACGATGCCTGAAGGCGCCAGTCCACTCCTCGGCGTCATGCAGGTTAGATCGACAAGCTTTCGCAAATGATCTTCCAGAATCGTGCCTCGTCCATCTGCCCCCTCCTCTCGATGCGTTATCTTCACCGCCGACGCATCGCCCCGCCT
Organism: Gemmataceae bacterium; assembly: GCA_046350235.1. Taxonomy (GTDB): domain Bacteria; phylum Planctomycetota; class Planctomycetia; order Gemmatales; family Gemmataceae; genus JAIEPT01. The sequence goes on from JAXMAT010000005.1 coordinate 11,283, forward strand.
CACCGCCCGCGGCCGGCGTCGGGAGCGGCGTCTGGTGCGGCGTCTGCGCTTACTAGCCGCCGTAATACAGGCACCACCGGACGATGTACACCACCAGGCAACCGCCCACCACCAGCACCGCGGTGCCCAGCAGTCGATCCAGTCGCCGGCCCGAGCGGACGGCCTTCGGCCGAACCCGACGGCCAGGGCGAGCAGGACGTAACGGGGGAGTAGTGGTCGAGCTAGCCCTACAAGCTCGGGACGAGGTCCCGGCCCCATCGACCCGACGATCGCTAAGAGCCCGCAAGCAGTCGTACCCCCGCCACGGCAGCGGCTCCGGCCGCGACCGGCGGCTGAGCGGGCCCGGAGCGGGGGAGCGGCATCGTTACCGGCTTAGCTTCCGCCATCTCGTCGCCTCCGCCGCCCAATTACCGTGCTCACCTGCGGCGGACCGCCGGTGAAAGTGAACTCTAGGATTAGCCAGCCCCTACGCGAATACGAGAGGCCCGCTGTCTTACTCAGACTGGCTCACCTTCCCGCCACCGCCTCCACATCTTCCGTTGCTTCTCCCAATCGACCTCCCCGGCAATCGGCTGCAGCTCCGCCAAGATGCCCGGATCACGCCCCCGCTCGACCGGCGGCAGGAACAGGATCGCCTCCTGAATATCGGGGGCCAAGTTCAGCAGGTTCATGATCTGCGAGATTCGGGCACGTGTGACGTGGCCCAGGTCCGCAACCTCGCTGTAGCTGCGGATCGCCCCGGAGCGGACCAAGCCATCGAGTTTGATCGCGAGGGCCATCCACCGCGTCACCTTGGGCAGCCGCCCCTTCGGCATTGCAGGCTCGGGGCCAGCGACGAACGTCTGTCGCCCTTTGGCCGCGCGTCCGACATGGAAGTCGCACTCGATCGTTACCGCGTGCATCAGTTGACCCACTCCACGCTGAGTTGGCGGCATTGAGCGGCCGAAGCCGATACCGGTGGGATGGAACACTAGGGCGATCTTCTGCCGACCGCCGTCGTAGTTGATGCGTTGGATCAACAGCCGAAGCAGCTTGCCTTGCTCTTGGAAGGTGAGGGCTTGCCAGACGGCGTCGAAGCTGGCGAGGGCTTCAGCTGCTTCCGTTTCGTCGATGGAGGATTCGTCGAGGGATTCAACTCCTCGGCGATGGCGTGCAGTCGGCGTTCGCTCGTCCTGATCTTTCCTGCACGTCTGCAAGGCGTACAGTGCCACTTTCGTCGCCGGGCTTGAGGTTGGCCAGCAACCGCTTCAGATCCTGGTTCCAGCCAGCCAGCTCCTTCTCCGTCATGCGGCGTTCCGCTTCCAGCGATTGCCGCTGGGCATCCGCCTGTTGTGACGCCTGAGCAATCGTCGCTCGCACCAACGCCGCATCCCTGGCCGATGCCTTTGATCCGTTCCACCACGAACCGCTCAAGCTCGGCCGCCGGCACCGACTTCGAGGGACAGATGTGCCAGCCCCGCTTCTGCGCGTTGCTGCAGGTGTAATAGCGGTACCGCTTCGTCCCGCGCGTCGAATGGGCGGGCGTCATCGCGCAGTCGCAGGGCACGCATCGCACGAGGCTCTTCAGAATCGCCCCGAACTGGTTGCGGACCAGGGCACCGCCGCTTCGTCCGTTGCGGTTTCCAGGGCGCACGCTTTCTGCCATGTGGTTGCGTCGAGGATGGCGGCATGCTCGCCCTCGTGCGTGTCGGCTTTATGCTTTACCTTGCCGATGTAGGAGACGTTCGTGAGCAGGTGATGCAGGTTCGTCTTGGTGAACAGCTTCCCGCCGCGCTGCTGGCCCTTCTTTGTCGTCCGCAATTTGTTCCGCCAGCCTCGGCAGGCCAGTTCTTTTCACCACGGCAGCAGGCCTTCATGCTCGATGTATAAGCCAAAGATGGCCCGCACCCGCTGGGCTTCCGCTTCGTTGACCACCAGCTTGCCGCCTTCGATGTCGTAGCCCAGGATCGGCGTGCCGCCCGACCACTTCCCCTTCTTGCGGGCAGCGGCGATCTTGTCCCGCGTGCGTTCATCGCCGATGATCTCCCGCTCGAACTGGGCGAAGCTCAGCAGGATGTTCAGCGTCAGCCGCCCCATGGAATGCGTCGTGTTGAACTGCTGCGTGACGGACACAAACGAGGCGTTCTGCCGATCGAAGACTTCCATCATGCGGCTGAAGTCCAAGAGGCTGCGGCTGAGGCTGATCCCTTGTAAACCACCACGCAGTCGACTTTGCCCGCCTCGATGTCGGCGATCAGCCGCCTTAACGCTGGCCTGTCCATGTTGCCGCCCGTGAAGCCGCCGTCGTCGTAATGCTCCGGAAGGCAGATCCAGCCTTCATGGGCTTGGCTCTTGATGAATGCCTCGGCGGATTCCCGCTGCGCGTCGAGGCTGTTGAATTCCTGCTCCAGGCCCTCTTCCGTGCTCTTGCGGGTGTAGACCGCGCAGCGAATGGCGGGTCTGCCCCCTGCCCTGCTCTGCTTCATGGCTTGCCTCCGGTCAACTTGAAGAAGTGGAACCCGTTCACATGGCTGCCCGTGATCGCTTTGGCGACCGCCGACAGCGAGGGGTAGGTTTTGCCTTCGTGCTCGAACGCATCGGCCAGCACGGTGACCTGCACCTGCCCGCCGCGGTGTTCGCGGACGAGGATGATGCCCGCCGGCGGAAGGCGGTTGTCGCGTGCCGCGGGGCGCCGGAGCCGTTGCGACCAAGGCTTCCGTCGCGACCTTCGCCGCCTTGGGCAGCGTCAGCCTCAGGTCGGCGTCGTTGGCCAACTCCTCGGCTCGCTTCTTGGCACGCTCCGTCAGCCCGCCTTCGGCGTTGGCTTGCAGCCGCCATGCGATGCGTTTGAGGAGCCACGCCTTGTTGTTGGCGTTGGTCGAATCGCCGAAGACTTCGGCGGCGTGTTTATCAGCTCCTTCGTCGCCAGCTTCTTCAACAACGGCGATCTCTTGGGCCGTCTCTGCGTTCATCGGGTGCTGTCTCCTTGGCTCGTGGGAAGAGTCGTCAACTCGTGTGGACAGTGACGCTCTGCGGGGCGGAGACAGCAAGTTCTTTCTCGGTGGAATTTTGTGCTTTCAAGGCCGACCGCGCATGGAGCCGCAGAAGGCCCGTGGCTAGCAGCCGGGCGATCGCGGAAGCGTTCTTGGGGCGTGAGTTCTTGGGAAACGACGGAAGGCCGCATGGGAGCACCTCAAGGGAGGACTGCCCACAACGGCCTTCGCTTGGCGACCAGCCTGCTGTCGGGACGGGACGTTTTTCGGACGACTTCGAGTCTACACGAGGCTGCAAGCCGCGAGCATTTTTCCGAGTCTCATTCGGGGGTCGAGTCGGATCGGGCTGTTAACTCGTTGGGGCTGTTAACCGGAGACTTCGAGATTCCGAACCTCGTTTTTTCGGGGTTCGATCCGAACCTTGAAGGTTCCGATCGGACCCCGAATGTTCGGGTGCGAACACGAGACTTTTCGAGAGACGCGGCGATCGCCGCAAGTCGTTGCGGAATAAGGCGGAAAACGAAAAACGCCAGGAGGCTGCTCTGGCGTTTCCTGTTAACTGGATCGGTGCGGTTTTTTCGCTTCCGATCATTCAGCTCCCCGACTAGGACTCGAACCTAGAACCTAGCGGTTAACAGCCGCTCATCATTGAGCTATCGGGGAATGGGTCGCCGGACGTGCGTCCGGCGGTTGGTCTTTATATAAGACCTCGACGCTTCGCCAGCAAGAGTCTAGCAGCGAGGCGAGCAAAATCTTGCGGGCGCTTGCTCGCACAAACCGGACACCGGCCGCACGGGCGGGTTCGCGTTTATTCCAAAACGAGGCATCATGAAACTTGCAACGATCGAAACGTGGGCCGGACCGCGGGCGGCGGTCCTTGTCGGGGATGCCCTGGTGGATGTCCGCTGGAGTCGACCCGTCGGCGCCGCCGACCGTTCGCCAGATTCTTGAAGGCGGCTCGAATCTGCTTGCGAAAGTCGCAGAGGTCGCCCAGCGGGCCACGTTGCAGAAGACGCCGATTTCCCAGGCTAAGTTCCATGCACCCGTCCACGATCCGCGCAAAATCGTCTGCATCGGTCTGAATTACAAAGATCACGCGGCCGAGAGCGGGGCGGCAATTCCGAAGGAGCCGATCCTTTTCGCGAAGTTTCCAACCGCACTCATTGGCCATCAGCAAGCGATCGAACTGCCCCCTGTCAGCCAGGAAGTGGACTACGAAGCGGAACTGGTCATCGTCATCGGCAAGGGCGGAAGGAACATCCCAACGGCCTCTGCCATGGACCACGTGGCGGGATACGCGTGCGGCCACGATGTTTCAGCGCGGGATTGGCAGCTGAAAAAAGACGGCAAGCAATGGATGACGGGTAAGACGTTCGACACGTTCGCCCCGGTCGGCCCGTGGCTTGTTACAGCGGACGAAATTCCCGATCCGCACAAGCTCCGCATTCAGCTTCGCCTGAATGGCCAAACGATGCAGGACAGCAACACCAATCAACTGATTTTCCCGGTCCCGCAGATTTTGGCGTATATCTCGCAGATTTTCACGTTGGAGCCAGGAGATCTTGTTTTCACCGGCACTCCGCCCGGCGTCGGAATGGCGCGAAAGCCCCCGGTGTTCCTGAAGGCAGGCGATATCGCGGAAGTCGAAATCGAGGGGCTAGGAGTTTTAAGCAACCCAGTTCGATGATGGGCTTCAATCCATCGAGAAAGAAAAAGCGGTCCCCTAGCTGGGACCGCTTTTTTCGTCTGAAAGCTGCATCCTATCTGAAAGCTGCATCCTACTTGAATGGATCGGGCACTGGCGGCAGGTTCGGTACGCCGGAAGGATCGGTGCCCCCAGGCTGAATCGAGGTCGGCGGCGTCGGGTTCGTTTGCAACGGAACGTTGAAATCAAGCACGACCGCCTGGTTCGGCAACGCACGTATCTCACGCACCTGGCTGACGGCTTGGCCATTCCGATCCGTCCACTTCGCTTCAAATCGATGAACTGCCCCTTCCGAAGCGAGCGGCAGGGTTCCGAAAAGGCGTTCCACTCCGCCGGACACGGTGCGGGTTCCGTTCCACCACACTTCAGAATTCGCAGGAACGCGAAGAACAATCGAACCTGTGCCGTCGTTTCCTTGAATCACCGGCCGACTCGTCGTGATTGCGGCACCAGCGCTGCCGGAGTTGTCGATGGAGGGATATAGCGAAATCACCTGCGTTGCGCCAGGATTTGCCGGACCCAAGAGCGGCGCGGATCCAGAGTAGATGACGCCGGGCGAACTATAGCTGTAGTTGTAATAGGAGGAACCTAGGCCGTAACCGCCCAGACCATATCCGTTGATGCCATAACCGTATCCGCCGAGACCATACCCGAGGCCGTAAATGCCGCTGCGGTAGATGCCGCCTCCGTAGTAGGCGCCGTGATGGATACCTCCCACGTGCGTTCCGCCGACATGAACCCCACCGTGATGTACTCCGCCGACATGGCCTGCAGAATGGCCGCCGGCGTGACCGGGGCCAGGACCACGTGCGTAAAGCGGCGTGGAAACCGACCAAACAGCCGCACACGCCAATCCGAGCGTGGAGGCCACGATGCTGGAGGATTTCAAGGTGCACCTCAGAGTGAGCGGAGGGGACACATTTATTCTAATCGAGTTCTGAGAGGCACGTATCGTTGCTTCTTCGTCATTTTCATGCATTCGCCCAAATCGCAGCGATCCGCCCGATCGGCCGGCTCGTGGTTGAAATAGATCGATTGCTCACACCAGATCCATACCACGCATCGCCCGTTCGCATCGGTTGCATTTGCAGTCACCCTCGCGTCCCCTGCCCTGGCTAAGCCCCCGAAGGCAGGAACCAAAGGTCGGGGCCTTCCCCGATGTCGACTTGGCGAGTTTGCCAGCGGGCACGGAAACACTCAGGTTCCGGGGCCAGATGGGCTACGGCCCCGACCAAATCAGCGATGCAGGCATTCGGCATCTCGAAAAGCTGGCAAAACTCCGAATGCTTCACGCCGGATGGCTAGGGCTGACGGATGCCTGAATGCAAGAGCAGCGTATTTCGCCCGGCCTACACCGCGGTCCAATTTCCGGAGAAACGGGCCCTGGTCCGACGTTGACGAGCAAGGCAATGGTCATGCCGGCACGCGAGAGTTAGATTAACTCCTTTGCAGCCGCCGAGCCCCGCCGCCATGAAAGCTCCGCTCCTCGAAAGCAACATCTCAGGCTACCCACGCCGCCAGGGAAAAGTTCGAGACGTCTACGATCTGGGCGACCGCCTGATCATTGTGGCGTCGGATCGGATCAGCGCTTTCGATTGGATCCTTCCTTCGGGCATTCCCGACAAGGGAAGATTGCTGACGGCCATGACCGAGTTTTGGCTTGGCTTTCTGAACATCCCCAATCATCTTGTTTCGTCTGACCTGGAAGACATGCCTGCGGCGTTTTCGGCGCAGGCCGACTCGCTGCGCGGGCGGACGATGCTGGTACGGAAAACGAATGTTGTTCCGATCGAGTGCGTCGTCCGCGGGTATCTCGCGGGTTCCGGATGGAAGGAATACCGAACCAGCGGCACTGTTTGCGGGCAGATCTTGCCCTCCGGCCTACGTGAATGCGAGCAACTCCCTGAGCCGATTTTCACTCCAGCGACGAAGGCCGAGTCAGGACATGACGAAAACATCTCGTTCGAACGCATGGCAATCGATGTGGGAAGCGATCTCGCGGAAGACTTGCGTCGCCGCAGCATCGATGTCTATCGCCGTGCGGCCGAATACGCACGGGCACGAGGCATCATCTTGGCGGACACGAAATTCGAGTGGGGCCTACTCTCTTCGGGCGAGGTGCTGTTGATCGACGAAGTGCTGACGCCGGATAGCTCACGCTACTGGCCTGCTGATTCGTACCAAGTCGGAACGAATCCGCCGTCGTTCGACAAGCAATTCGTACGCGATTGGCTGGAAACCTGCGGATGGGACAAAAACAGCCCCCCTCCCTCACTGCCCGCCGACGTTGTGACGCGAACAAGGGAGAAATACCTTGAAGCCTACGAGCGTCTCGCTGGCCATTCCTTGCAACTGACCTGATCCGAGAGACATCATGAGCGACGCTCCTCTTCGCATCCTCATTCTCGGCGCCCATCCCGACGACGCCGACTACGCCGCAGGCGGCGCAGCGGCGCTGTACGCTCGCGCGGGCCATGTCGTGAAGATGGTCAGTCTCACGAATGGAGACGCAGGTCACCATGCGGAACCCGGTCCCAAGCTTGCAGCGCGTCGCAAGCTTGAAGCGAAGGCGGCAGGCGACGTGATCGGCATCGAGTACGCGGTCCTCGATCATCACGACGGAGAATTGCAGCCGACGATCGAAAACCGCAACGATCTCATCCGCCTCATCCGCTCGTTTCAACCGCATCTCATCCTTACGCATCGTCCCAACGACTATCATCCCGACCATCGCTACACGAGCATGCTCGTTCAAGATGCGGCATACATGGTCACCGTCCCAGCAGTCGCTCCTGGGGTAAGGCATCTGGAACGCAATCCGGTCATTGCCTATTTGCCGGATGACTTCCAAAAGCCTTATCCGCTGACGCCGACGGTGGCGGTCGATGTCGGACCCGTGTTCGAGACCATCATCGACATGTTGCAATGCCATGTGTCGCAGTTCTTCGAGTGGCTCCCGTACAACATGGGAGTCGCCGACCGCATTCCGGCCGACGCAAAGGGACGGCGCGCGTGGCTGAAAGATTGGTTTGCCGGCAAACTGCGACGTCAAGCCGATCGGCATCGCGAGTTGCTCATCGAGATTTATGGTGAAGAGGATGGTCGGCGGATCGAGTTTGCCGAAGCGTTCGAGCCCTGCGAATATGGCAGCCCCATGGACGATGAAGCCCGCCGTCGGTTGTTCCCGTTCTTGCCTTGGAAATGATGTTCGAAGTTTGAAGTAGCCTGCCCGCCTCATGCATGGGAAAATGCGTCCCGACTCCAACGACAACTTCGACAGGTAAAGGTTCGCCCATGAAACAGTGCGTGGCTTTGGTCGCCGTGTTCTTCTTGCTTTCCAGCGCGCTGATTGCGGCGGAACCCAGTGGTCCGTCGACGTGGCCTCAGTTCCGCGGCCCCACCGGACAAGGTATCGTCGAGGGCAAGCTGCCCACCACATGGGCAGAGGGAAAGAACGTCGCGTGGAAGACGCCGATTCCGGGCAAAGGTTGGTCGTCCCCCGTGATCGGCGGCGGACATGCGTGGCTTACGACTGCCGTCTCCGAGAAAGGCGGATCGTTGTCGTACCGCATCCTTGGAATCGATCTGCAAACAGGCGACGTCAAGCATAACGTCGAGTTGTTCGCATCCCCTAAAGGCCCGACGCTTCACGCCCGCAATACGGCAGCGTCTCCGACTCCCGTGATCATCGGCGACCACGTCATCGCCTCATTCGGAGGGGACGGCATCGGATGCATTCATGCGAAAAGCGGCGAATTGCTTTGGAAGAACAGCGACCTGAAAGTGAACTACCTAACGGGACCTGCCAGTTCGCCGGCTCCTTACAAGGATATGGTAATTATCCCCTGCGATGGAGCGGATGCACAATTCGCGGTCGCTCTTGAAGCTGCGACCGGCAAGCAACGTTGGAAGACCGAACGTCCCATCGCCGCAACTCGCAAATCGCTCGACGAGCGTCGCGCCTTCTCCTCGCCTCTTATCATCACGGTCGGGAAACAAGACCAAGTGGTGATGCCCGGCTCGCATTGCGTGTACAGCTATGATCCCAACAGCGGTGAAGAGTTGTGGCGTGTTCGCTATACGGGCTTTTCCAACGTGCCGCGTCCTGTGTTCGCGGATGGTTTGGTGTTCGTCACCAGCGGGTTCGCCAATCACGAAATGATGGCGATCCGCCCCGACGGCAAGGGCGACGTGACCGACACGCACGTGGTATGGAAGCAGAAGAAAGCGATCCCCAACATCCCCTCGCCTGTTGTAGTCGGCGACCGCATGTACCTGATTGGCGATAAAGGGGTGCTCAGTTGCCTCGATCTCAAGACGGGCGCTCAAAAGTGGACCGAGCGCATCTCCGGATCCTTTTCGGCGTCGCCCTTGGTGACCGGAAATACCATCTACCTTTTCAGCGACGAAGGTTTCGCGGTCGTTTTCGAAGCTGGCGACGCCTTCAAGCAAATGGCTCGGAATGAATTGACGGGACGCATCCAGGCAACGCCCGCAGTCGTCGATGGGAGCTTGATCCTCCGCACGGACGCCAACCTCTATCGCATCAACTCAACGAAGTAACCACGACCCTCTTCAGAAAACGCTATCCGCGAAGTTTGCCGTCGACGAGCGGCGAAGGCTTCACTGTGGGAGCGTGATCGAAGGGGCGCAGGACGGCTTCGCCAAACGCGTCTTCTCCGACGAGTTCGCCAATGCGCACCTCGGCTTCGCGGAGTTGCGTGTGGCAACGCTTCAGTAGGGAGGCGCCGCGCTCGTAGCGTTGCAGCGATTCGTCGAGGCTGATTTTGCCGTCTTCCAGTTCGCGCGCAAGCCGATCCAGTTCCGCGAGGGCCTGCTCGAACGAGAGCGTTTCGTCAACGGGGAGATTCATTGAGGTTTTCCAAAGTTGGCTGAATCGACGGTTGCGGTCAGCGAGCCGTCGGCGAGGAGGATTTCGATCAGATCGCCTGGCTTGGTTTGGTGCGCGGAATGGATCACATGACCTTCCCCCGTCCGCGTCAAACTATATCCGCGCGCGAGGACGTTCAACGGACTGAGAGCTTGCAGCCGAGCCGCTGCATGTTGCAGTTTGTGCTCCGACGCGGCCAGCTTGCCCTTCATCGCACGGTCCATGCGCTGACGGAGATCATCAAGCCGGCGTTCACGATCGCGGACGGCATCGAGCGGAGCACGAAAGCACCGGCGCGACGCCAAATCGCCCATGCGTTGCCGAAGATAGCGGAAACGGTGCTGCAGCAGATCATTGAACCGACGGTGATGCCGAACGAGCGACTCCAAGATGTCCTTCCGATCCGGTACGGCCAACTCCGCGGCCTCGCTTGGAGTCAGCGCACGTCGGTCGGCGACCAAATCAGCGATCGTGACGTCGATCTCATGTCCGACCGCGGAAACGATCGGAATGCGCGAATCGTGGATCGCCTTGGCGACGCGTTCGTCGTTGAATGCCGCCAAGTCGTCGCTGCTGCCGCCCCCTCGGCCAAGCAGAATGACGTCTACGCAGTATAGCTTATTGATCCGCTTGAGGGCATGCACGATCGTTTGCGGCGCCCCTTCCCCCTGCACCCGGATCGGGCAGACGTAGATCTCCGCGAGCGGCCAGCGCCGGCTCAAAATCTCGAGCATGTCGCGAATCGCGGCGCCGGACGGACTTGATGCAATCGCGATGCAGCGTGGAAATTTCGGCAGCGGTTTCTTGCGCTCGGGGGCAAACCAACCGAGCTTATGCAGTTTTTCCTTGAGTTGCCTTAGCGCGAGATCCTGGGAGCCAAGTCCTTGCGGATGAATGTCGTCGAAGACGAGTTGATATTCGCCGCGCGGAGGGTACACGCTGAGCTTGCCGCGCCCGACGACCTGCATGCCGTCCTTCAATTTCACGCGGAGCCGCTGGGCGGTCGAGCGCCAGACGACAGCCCGAATGCTGGCTTCGGCATCCTTGACGTTGAAATACCAATGCCCGCTGCCGGCCTGCGTGAAGTTCGATATTTCGCCACCGAGAGTGACGAAGTTGAAACAACCTTCGAGCTGATCCTTGATCGCGAGGGTCAGATCGGTCACGGTGCAGATCGCAGGATCGTCGGCAAGCGGGCGTGAACGCATGCCCCCTATTGTGCCTTGGAAGCCGCTTTTTGGGTAGCCCCTGCGGGAACAACCGTCGATGCGGCCGGTCGCTGCGCCAGGCGAGGCCGCACTTCGGCGTAGTGCTCGTCGAGAATCCGTTCCAATTCCAACACCGTGTCCATGGTCCGGTGGATCTTGGTGTGTTTCGCCTTCACGAACGCTTCGCTTTCCACATCGGGCAGCCGGGCGCTCTTGATCGGCACAATCGAATCGCCTGGCCGAAGGGCCGGGAAGAAGTACCCTTCGCCGACGATCGTGTGCGAGCGAACACGCGGGCTTACTGGCATTTCGTCCAAGGCTTGCAGAAGCGGGTTGCCAGGCTTCAGCAGGTCGATCGTCGTGGGGCGATTGCGGCGAAAGCGGTAATCGGCAGTCAGCACGCTTCGATTGTCCGACACGAATTGGCGAAACTCATCTTCCTGGTCGGTCCCGTAACGAACCAACGAATTGCCGATCAACGCGACAGGGCGATTCGCGAGCGGCGAACCTCCGAGCGGGGAAGCGATGTAGACGATTCGGCTCACGTTGGGCACGGGCTCGAAGAAAAATGCGTCCGTCATCTTGGCGCGGAATTCGGGGGTCGCTTTGATCTGCTCGATAGGAACGCGCGACATCTTGCTCCACATGATGTTGCATGACGACGTCACCAACATCTTGGACATCATTCCCCCCATGCTGTGCCCCACGAGCACGAGGTCATTGCAGGCCGGATCGGTTCGGCCAGGGTCGCATTGCTGCAGTGCTGCGATCGTCTGGTGGCGGTAGGATGTGGCTGACTCGAGAAACGCTCCGCCTGTCGGATAGCGGAAACCCCATAACTGATATCGGCGATAGAATTCCGGCTTTCGCATCAGCTCGTTGGCCGTTTCCAGCCATGTCATCGGCTCGGAATAGAGACCATGTGCGAACAAAACCGGGATCTTGCCAGGTTGATACGGCTCCAACATGACCAGCTTCGGCTTGACGTCCGGTTCGGACGGGTTGACGAAGCCCCGGAAGTAGTTTTTTTGATTCAAATTCAGCGCATACGCGAACTGGGCGCTTTGATCTCGCTCCAACGGCAACTCCACCCCGGCAACTTTCGTGACGCCAATCGAGAAGGGATTGATCAGCTCAATCGTCCATGCTCCTTGGTGAGGCCCCTCAAGCGCCGGACGCAGCAACGCCGTGGTCGCAATGGGCGAAACCACCGGAGTGAACTCTTCGCCCGGTTGTTCGGTTCGAATCGCGAGAAGCGAGGCGCCGACGCCCCAGTCGGAATAGTGGTTCGCGATCTCTTTGCTGCGAAATTCGGAAGCGGGAACCAACTTCGCGAAATCGCCATGACGCCAAGAATAACCAACGAGACGAATAACGACATGTTCGGTCTCGCTGATACGAAGCCTTCCGGAGGCGGCATCCCAAGCGCCGCAGGATTGGGCAGAACGGATCAGACCGAACAAAGCATTTCGGTAGGTCGCCGATGCCCTTCCGCGAGCCGCTTCCGCCTTCTGAAGCGGTGCTTCGCGTTCCAGGTCCAACCAAGCCTGCCTTGCAGCCTTCGCATACAGCGAGACCGCAGCGGAGTCCCGACGGTGCTCCGCCTCGAAGGCGGATGCGTAGATCGCGTCTGCGGAAGGAAGGGTTGCGGGTGCGTCGGCACGGACCGAAGACGCGAGGACCCCGCCGATCCCAACAGCCAACAAAAAGATTGCGCGCGGCGACGTAAAGTGCATAGGGCATCCTGCCCGGGCGAACGAGCGGTTGAATTACTTACATCCCGATATCGTCCTCTGAAAGAATCGAAGGTTACCGATTGTTGCCCGGTTGCGAACCCGTTCGAATGAAAGAGTGGCAGTAGCTATATCTGCACGGGTTGCCGGACGCGAAACTGGAACACCGAATGTTCAGGACGTGCTGGAGCATTAGCAGAAAATATTCCCGGATCGAGCCGGAATCGCTTAAGCGGCAGGCAGAAGCCGGACGAGCACCGACGGCGCACCAAGTTCGTCCCTGCCGTCGAATAGCACATGGCCGCTACGCGTCTTCTGAAGTTCCGCCCAATCGCCGTGCGTCAGGTAGCAAAAGACGGCTTCCTCGGGGAGAGTCGCCAGAGAAGGCACCCGCTGGATCGGCCGCCGATAGTGAAACGCCATGCCTTCGTCTTTCGTGCGGGTCACGTAAAGGACCTCATCGGCGGGAACGCACTCCGCGATCGCCGCTGCGCGCTCGGGATAACCACGTTGAGCATTGCGTTGCGGCACGATGACTTCGACATACACGACCTTTACCGAAATCCACATCGCCAGCGCACACATCATGAAATGGGTCGGGGTGAAGCGAACGAAAGGCCAATGCAGCCTGCCTTCGTGCCAGGCGAGCCAAACCATCGCCGCAAATCCAGCGATCGCGGGAAATGCGGGAAAAGCATGGCGGATCGCCTGCTCGTTCACCAAGCTCCAAAGGATCGCCTGCGGCCAAAGCCAGCAGCTGAGCCCTAGCCAGAGTCGGCGTCCCGGCTCGTCCCATCGCTGGCGGAAGCCGGGCCAAAAGGCGAGCAACGCGGCGACCGACCACAGCAGAAACGCGGCCCAGATACGGAACGGATGCAACATCGCGCGACGCCAAGTGAATTGGTCGCCGAAATGGGTTGGGGCGAACCGCGGCATGCCTTCTTGACGGATCGTAGCGACGAACACATCCCATCCTTCTCGCTGCACCGCAAGCCAAACCCATCCGAGGCACGCCCCAGCGCCGAGCGTCGCCGCGAGCAGGTGCGGCCAGCGGAACAATTCGCGCCATCGTCCGCGGATCGTCAGATAGGGAATCGCCGTGCCGTAGAAAAACACGAAGCCTGTCCACTTGGTCAGATTCGCCGCGGCCACGCATCCGAGGGCCGCCATCCACCAACCGAAATGCGGTCGGTCGTCTTCCTTTTCGACGGCACGAAAGAAGAACAGAATCGATGCGATGACGAACATGCAGTAAAGCATGTCGATTTCAGCGGAAGTCGATTTCTCGAGCCAAACGACCGACATCGGCAAGATCAACCCCGCGATCAGACCTGCCGTCGAACCGAGCCTTCGTCCGAAAAACCAGGCGAAGAGAAACACGCTGACCGAACCGGCGATCGCGGATGGTAATCGCGCCGACAAGGGGGTGACGTCGCCGAACGGCCAACTGCATACCGCAATCGCCACATACATTCCCGGAGGCTTCGTGAAGAGCGGTAGTCCAAAGAGACGCGGCACGACGTAGTCGCCGCTCTCCATCATGTTGCGGGCAACCAGGGCGCGCAAATTCTCGGTTCGATAGAGGTCGCCGACATGGAGGCCATAGAAGAAGGTGAAAAGCGAGAAGATCGCCAAGATGCCGCGGCGAACCCACGCGATTTCGGTCAGGCGCGCGAAACGTTCGGACACCGACATCGGCGCCGATGCGGCGGGCGAATACAGAATCGCAGGCGACGACCCAATGCTCATCCCGGTAGGCCTCCTTGCCCCGAGCGAAGATGCGGCGAAGATTGTAAACCGCGTGCGTCGGAAAATGGAAGACCAGAGTGCACACGATGCCAGCACTTTGGACGCATACTCCGCGAACCTCCGAACACTTGCATGCGCTGCGTGCTGACGGCATCCATACACTAATCCGTTGTCGCGCCGCTTCAGAAGGTGGCGCTGTGCGATACGGAGCGAGCGAGAATCATGGCGACGTTGGTGCAGATTCGGCAAGCGGTCAAAAGTTACGGCGATCAGATGCTGCTCGATTCAGCCGACGCCACTCTAAGCGACAACGTGAAGGGTGGGCTTCATCGGCCGCAATGGGGCCGGCAAATCCACCCTGCTCCGCATCATCCTCGGCGACGAGGAACTCGATAGCGGCGATGTCATCCGTCATCCCAACCTCCGCATCGGCTATCTGCGGCAGCATGATCCGTTTCTCAAAGGCGAAACCGCCCTGCAGTTCCTCATGCGGGACAGCGGCGAACCCGATTGGAAGTGCGGCGAAGTGGCGGGCGAGTTCGAGTTGAAAGGCGCCACGCTCGACAGCCCCGTCGCCATGCTCTCCGGCGGTTGGCAGACGCGCGTGAAACTCGCCGCGCTGCTGCTCCACGAGCCCAACCTGCTGGTGCTCGACGAACCGACGAACTTCCTCGATTTGCGCACGCAGATCCTCCTCGAGCACTTCCTGGTCAACCATCGCTCGGCCTGCCTGATCGTTTCCCACGATCGCGCATTTCTCGCCGCCACCTGCGATCAGACGCTCGATCTCACGCGCGGCAAGCTGACGCTGTTTCCGGGCAAGGTCGAAGCGTTTCTGCAGTACCAGCGAGAGAAACGCGAACACGACGAACGGGCAAACGAATCGATCCAGGCGAAACGCAAGCACCTGGAAGAGTTCATCGCGAAGAACAAAGCCCGCGCTGCGACGGCGACTTTGGCCCGCTCCAAGAGCAAGCAGCTCGAACGGCTTGAACTCAACGAGATCGCGACCGACGATCCGACCGCCCGCATCCGTCCCCCGCGCGTCGAGCCTCGCAAAGGCCCGGCCGTGCGTTGCCGCGATTTGGTCATCGGGTACCCGGATCGCGAAGTCGCGCGCGATGTGCAGATCGAGATTGACCACGGCCAACGGGCCGCGATCGTCGGCGATAATGGCCAAGGAAAAACGACGTTTCTCCGCACCATCGTCGATTCGCTGAAGCCGCTCGCCGGCGATGTTCGCTGGGGGCACGGCTGCAGCATCGGCGTCTACGCGCAGCACGTGTACACGAGCTTGCCGGAAAATCAGACGGTGCTCGACTACCTCCACCGTGTGGCCGCTCAGGGGAAGAAGGATCCGGAAATCCTCGAGGTGGCGAGCTGCCTGCTCTTCAAGGGGAGCCATGTCGAGAAGCGGATCGGAGTGCTGTCCGGCGGCGAGCGGGCGCGCCTGTGTCTGGCGGGACTTTTGCTTAGCAATCACAATATCCTGATCTTAGACGAACCGGGCAACCATCTCGATGTCGATACGGTCGAATCCTTGGCTGAGGCGTTGCTCGATTACAAGGGAACGGTGATCTTCACGAGCCACGATCGCCATTTCACGCGACGCGTCGCAACCTGCGTCGTCGAGGTGCGCGGAGGCCGGGTGACGATGTACAGCGGACAGTACGACGCCTACCTCGACCGCGTGAACAAAGAAATCGAGGAAGGCGAACGCGAACTCGCTGCGGCCCGCGGCAAGCCGGTCACGCTCGGCAAAGTGGCGAAGCCCGCAGCGAAAGCCGCGCGCAACGAGAAAGAAATTCGCAAGGAACTCAAAGCCGTCGAAAAATCGATTGCGACGCTCGACGAGCAGAAGCGCACTCTCGCCACCCGCTCGCTCGAACCCACCGACGCCGCCGAAGCGCTACGTGTTCACAACGAGTTGACGACCGTCTCGCAGCAGCTTTCAGAAGCCGAGGACAAGTGGGGCCAGCTTCAGGAAGAACTCGACTCGGTGACGTGATCTGTTGGACTGCACCGCCCAAGGCGCCCCATGGAAGTCGCCTTGGACGGCGTGTGAGATTTACCGACGTCGCCCCTTCGTCGCCGCTCTGCCGGCGTTCGAAGCAGGTTGCGACCTCATCGTCGGCGTGAGAGCGGATCGGACGAACGTCTGCCGCGGCGCCGAGAAGTTAAGCGAAGCCTGTCGGCCGCCGTCCTTCTTCTTCCCCGGTGGATCCGCTTTTGGCGAAGCTTTCGGCACCTCGCGAGCCGGCGTCGGCTGCGATTTCGGCTGCAGCATCGGGGGCTGGAACTTCGGCACCTCACGCACCGGAGGAGGATCGAACTTCGCCTTCGGTTGCGGATTCACCTTCGGCTGCGGAACCGGTTCGACGAATTTCGGAAACTCCTTCTTCGGCGTCGGGTCCACCCGCGGAGTCGGGTTGAACTTCGGCGTCGGATTTACGAATTTCGGAATCTCCTTCTTCGGCGACTCGAACTTCGGTTGAGGTACCGGATCGATCTGCTTCCTGGGCAGCGGCGGATCGATCTGTTTCGGAAACTCCCTCTTCGGAATATCAATCTTTGGTTGCGGAGTCGGGTCGTTCCGCTTGGGAAATTCCTTTTTCGGGATCGGATTCGAATCAACCTTGGGCATCGGATCGACTGCCTTCGGAATGACCTTCTTCGTTTCAACAGTCTTGGGATTGAGAACCTTCGGTTCAACCGTTTTCGGATCGATGGACTTCGGCTGGACAGTCTTTGGCTCTTTGCCGACGTTACCGCCGGTCCCGGTGTTTCCGCCGCCGGCAGTCGCGGTGTTGATGATCTTGAGAGACTGCGGCCGGGTTTTGGGATCGGCGTTCTTCCCGCCGGTCGCGGGCTTTTCGGTCTGGGTGCGGAGCGTCTGCATCTCGCGGAATTGGCGAATGCGTTCATCTTGCACCTTCGCTCGGTTCTGGTCCACCGTCGTGATCTTCACATTGTTCGTCGTCGTGGATTGGTCCACGGGGGCGATCATGCGGATGTTGTTGATGGTGGTGTTGTTCACCGTTGTCGATTGATTGACGATCTTCGTCTGCTCCGCCAGCGTTCGCGGCGGGATGAAGCCTCGTCCCGCAGCGCGGTCGTTGAACGTCTGGCGGATGCCGGTCGCCCAATTCGGATTCGCGCGGTTTTCGTAGCGGTAGTAGGCGAACAGCGGATCGTAGCGGCGATCGAACCACGGGCGATAGCCGAGGCGCGTGTAGTTGGCGCCGTAGTAATCGCCGAAGTAGAAATGCCCCGCAGCCGGGCGTGCGAAGAGCGAGCCGAACAGCAGGTTGAAGTTCACGACATAGCGCGGCTGATAACGCCAACCAGGGTTACGCCAGTAGTTTTGCTGAAACGCGACCGGAGCAAACAGCAACCCGCGACGCTCCAGAGGATAATCCCAGTAGCCCGGGACGAACAAATAGCCCGAGGGGGTCCAAAGATAGCGAGCGGGAACCCAAATGCGATCCGCGCGGTAACGGGCGTAGTAGCCGGGACGCCATTGATACTGAGTTTCGACATAGACCCAATTCCCGGGGACGTAGAACGAATCCTCCGGCCCCGCGACTTGCGGCTCCTCTTCCTTCGGAGCGGGCGGTTCCGGCAGGTAATACGATTCCGATTCCGCGCGCGGCGCCCAGAATCCAGGAATCCAGGTCCAGCCATCCGGCGTGTTCGCCCAGTGACCTGGAACGAAGACGCGGTTGGGCGGGGAGACGCGGTAGACGCCGCTGACCCAGATGAACTGATTCTGGTCCGGATCATACGACCAATAGCCTGGAATCCACTGCGCGTTTTCGTCCTCGGGGCGAACCTCGGGCGGTACTTCCGGCAAGGGGTCGGGCGGCTGTTGCTTGATGGTGAGCGCGGCTTCGATCTTGGCATCCGCCGGCTGGGCGAATGCCTCGTGGACGGGGCCGCGGGTCAGCACCTCGTTCGGCTGAAGGTCGGGGATCGGCCCGCCGTTGGCGGGTTGCGGCGGGATTTGATCCTGGAAGTTCGGCGGGATCTGCACCGGCGGTAGCTCCGGCTGCGCGGAAGCTGCGGCGAGCAGCAATCCGAACGTGGCAAAGCTTGCCAACGTCACGCGAAAAGTCATTGCAACCCCCCAGTGAGGGAACGCTTGGCGGGAAGTATCTGCTGGCGAGTAACAAGTAAACACGCGAAGGCGGGAGAACTTGCGCTTGATAAGTCTTGAACGTGCATCATGCGTGCCGTAGGTGAAGTCCGGCTCACTTTGCCTGGCGTTCGCGTGCCACCCGTCTTTCCGGATCGTTGCATTTCGCACTTAAGGTATCGTTATCACCAGGAGTTACGCCATGGCGAAAGGTCGCGGCGAGTTTACCGATGTTTTGATGAAGCGGCCTCCTGAGCCCCGATCAGTTGAGCGAAGCCCGCAACCTGATGGCATCCGGCGCCAAAATGCAGGATGCCATCGTTAAGCTCGGCTACTGCGCTTGACGACATCATGAGGCGCGTTGCCGAAAACTCCGGCATGCAGTCGGTCAAGCTCGCGGAACTGACCATTCCCGGTTCGGTCATCGAACTCGTCCCGGAATCGGTGGCCCGCAGCGTCGTCGTCCGCTCGATCAGCAGAATAACACGCTGAAGATCGCTTTCACGATCCCTCCGACTTGAGCAACACTAAACTTCAGTTCATCCTCAACCGCGACATACAACCTCCTCGCGGCAAAAGAAGAAATCATCGACGCGATCAACCGTCACTATGGTCAGACGGAAACCGAGTCGGTCGATTCGATGTTGCAGGAATTTACGGACACCCAAATCGATTTCACCGAGACGGAGCAGACCCAGTCGGCCGGCGACGACTTCGAAACCACCTCGCCGGTCGTCAAACTGGTCAACCTGATCATCCAAGAGGCTGTCGCGCTCAAGGCGAGCGATATTCACATCGAGCCGTTCGCGGACCGCATCCGCATACGCTACCGCATCGACGGCGTCTTGGTCGAACGGGATAGCCCGCCCGTCGCCTGCTCGCCCCGCTGATGTCGCGCATCAAGATCATGGGAAACATCGACATCTCGGAGAAACGCCGGCCGCAGGACGGCCGCATCAAGATGAACCACAAGGGGAAGCACTATGACCTTCGCGTCAGCTTCCTGCCGACGAACCATGGCCAATCGGTGGTCATGCGTATCCTCGATCGTTCGAGCATTCAGGTCAGCATTCGCGACCTGGGTTTCTCCGAAGACGACATGAAGAAGTTCAACCACGTGATCAAACGGCCCAATGGGATCGTTTTGGTGACAGGCCCGACCGGATCGGGAAAGACGACGACGCTCTATTCCTGCCTGAATGAACTGAATCGGCCCGATCCCGATCATTACGGCCGAGGACCCGGTGGTATTACCTGCCGGGGATCAATCAGGTGGAGGTGAAGCACCAGATCGGGCTCGATTTCGCCCGGATCATTCGCGCAATAATGTTGCGTCAGGGCGCCAGATGGCATCATTCTGGTGGGCGAAATTCGCGACAAGGAAGCGGCAGAGATCGCAGTTCAGGCATCCTTGACGGGACACATGGTTTTTAGCACGTTACATACGAACGTGCGCTGGCAACATTACACGCTTGCAGGATATTGGCGTTCCCCCATTCCTCGTCGCATCTCCGTCGTGGCGATTTTTGGCGCACAACGTCTCGTGCGGCTGATCTGCCCGTGCAAGGAGCCGGACACCCCGCCGCAGCATGAAATCAAGGCGAAAAGACTGACGCCTCAACAGGCGGCTGCCGCCTTCTTCCCGCGGACGCGGCTGCTCCCATTGTCATCACACTGGCTACAAGGGACGCAAGGGCATCTACGAGTTCATGAAGATGAACGGCGCGATGCGTGAGATGACGTTCAACCGTGAACCCGCCCAGGCGATTCGCCGCCAAGCGCGGCTTCACGGAATGAAAACCCTTTTGGAGGATGGAGTTAACAAATGCTGCATCGGCATGACCACGCTTGAGGAAGTGCTCAGCATCTGCCACTCGGCCGCAGGCTGAGCTTGGTGTCTCGTCTGCCGAAGCGAAGTCGCCGAAATTGCGCGGCGTGGCCGACTTCGATGCGATAACGACCCAAGCAGATGCACGTCGATTCGGCTGAGGGCAAAAATGAGAGCCCTGCGAGCGATCCTCGACGCCACTCCGTACCGATCTGCGGCGGTCCGCGTCTCGGTAAGCTCAAGTGAACACAGAAGAAAAGGTTTGCCTCACCCGCGGAAACAGGGATAATGGGGTGAGGACCGAATCACGTCACCCTTCACGGTCTTCTAAGGATTCGAGCTGTGTCTTCCGGCAACGTTCTGATCGACAAGCTGCTCACAACGGTCATTCAGATCAAAGCGAACGACCTTCACATCACCGTCGGCTCCAAGCCGATGGTGCGTCACCAGGGACGGCTGCGCCCCTTGGAGACCAAGGTCCTCACTCCTGACGACACCGTCCAACTCATGAAGAGCATCACGCCCGATCGCTGCCAGCAGGAGTTGCAGGAACGGGGCGGTACCGACTTCGCCATCGAGTTCACGCAGGGGGTTCGTTTCCGCGTCGCCATCTTTCGACAACGCGGCTGCATCGGCATGGTGCTCCGTCGTATTCCGAGCGGATTCCTCACCTTCGAGCAGATGGGGATGCCGGAAGCAATCAAGAAGCTGATCATTCGTCCTCGCGGCCTGATGCTCGTCACAGGACCTACGGGCTCCGGCAAGACGACCAGCTTGGCGAGCATGATCAACTTCCTCAACCACAACTACGATCGCCACATCATCACGCTGGAAGATCCGATCGAGTACTACCACCAGCACCAGAAATGTTTGCTGAACCAACGTGAGATCGGCACCGATTGCCCTTCGTTTTCCGAAGGACTCCGTCGTGCCCTGCGCATGGACCCCGACATCATCCTCGTCGGCGAAATGCGAGACTTGGAAACGATCCACTCGGCCATCGAGGCGGCCGAGACGGGCCACGTCGTGTTCGGCACGCTCCACACCAACTCCGCCTCCGCGACGGTCAACCGCATCATCGACGTGTTCCCGAAGGAACAGCAGGACCAAGTCCGCACCCAGCTTGCGACCGCACTCATCGGCGTGCTGTCGCAGACGTTGCTGCCGAAGAAGGGCGGCGGCGTCGTGGCGGCTTACGAGATGATGGTGGTGACCCCAGCTATCCAGAACCTGATCCGCGAAAACAAGACGTACCGCATCGACTCCAGCATCCAGACGGGCCTCAAGGACGGCTCGTTCTTGATGGATGAAGCCCTCTTCCGCCACTGGCGTAACGGATTGGTGGAAAAGGAAGAGGCCCTGCTCAAATCGCAACGCCCCAACGAGCTCGCCGCCCGCATCGCCCTCATCGAACGCGGCGAACTCGAGGAAGACGACGAGGAGGAAGAGGACGAAGACGAGGAAGAGAATGAAGACGACGATGATGACGATTAAGGATATTCGGCATTAGGTTTTCGGATTTTGGTCTTAGCGTCGTCCGCCATTGGCAACGACCCGGCGATCAACGTGCCAAGACCGAAAGCCATAAACCTCATCGGACATGAAGGAAGTATGGCGATGGAAGAGATGAACTAATGGCAACTCCGAACGATAACGGCACGCCGAAGCCTGGGATTCCCGCGAAGCCCGCGGTTCCTGCGCAGGGGACGGCTCCGCGTCCGGGCGTTCCGGCAAAACCGGCGGCTCCCGGCGCCCCGCCTGCTCCGCGTCCTGCCGTTCCCGGCGCGGTTCCGGCTCCTCGTCCGACTGCTCCGGGTCAAGCTCCAGTTGCTCGCCCAGCAGGTGCGGTTCCCGTGAAGCCGGTTCCGCCGGGCCAGCTCCTGCCCCGCGTCCGGCAGTTCCGGGCCAAACGCCTGCGACCGGCAAAATCGTTCCGCAAGCTCCGAAGCCGGCCGCAAGGGTTCCGGAAAAAGCCCGCACCGCCCCGCCCTGCCCCGGGCGCAGCCGCTCCCGGGCGAAGCCTGCCGCACCCGTCGCCAGGCCCGCCGCTCCTGGTGCGGCACCGGCAAAACCGGGTGGGCCTTCCAAGATTCCCTCCAAGATCGGCGGCGGCAAGCCGGCAGTACCGGCCAGCAAGTTCAAACCCGAACCGGTTCGCGGCACGAGCGGTGGACGGACCTCGGGCCGTCGCCTGGGTCAAGTCCTCGTCGATCTCGGCTACATCGACGATGGTCAACTTTGGGAGCTGCTCGACGAAGCTAAGAGCAAAGGCGTGATGATCGGCCAGGCCGCGATGCAGCGGGGCCTCATCACCGAATCGCAGCTCATGCAGGCCTTGGCTGACCAGTTCGACCTCAAGCTGCTCCCTGCCGAGGAACTGAAGCCGACGCCCGAAGCGCTCGCATTGGTACCCGAGCCGATGGCCAGCGTCTACAAGGTGCTGCCGCTCCTCTTCCGCGACCAGAAGCTGACTGTCGTTCTCGGCGATCCGGCCAACCTCGCCTCGCTGGACGACTTTCGGAATTTACTTTGCATCCAGGAAATAATAGCTACGCTCGCCCCGCCCGCCGCGATTGCGGAAGTACTTACGAAGTGCTACGCGGGCAAAGAAGAGTCGATCGCTGACATCGTGAAGGGTCTGTCCGAAGACGATGGCGACGATCGCTCCAATCGCGAGACGAGCATCGATCTCGACAAGATGATCGACGAAGCGGATTCCGCCCCGGTCCGCAAGCTCCTGAACATGGTGATGCTCCTCGCCATCAAGGATCGCGCGAGCGACATCCATTTCGAGCCGTTCGACGACGAGTACAAGCTCCGCTATCGCTGCGACGGCGTGATGTACGAGATGGTGCCGCCGCCCCGCCATCTCGCGAATGCGATCTCCACCCGCATCAAGGTCATGTCGAATCTCGACATCGCCGAACGCCGCATGCCGCAGGACGGCCGCATCGAACTCAACGTCGGCGGCAACCCGGTCGATATGCGAGTGTCGATTCTGCCCACGATGTACGGCGAATCGTGCGTCATCCGCGTGCTCGATCGAGGCAACGTCGGCCTCGATCTCAACCGCATCGGCATGGATCCCGCCATCCTGGTCCCGTTCAAAGAAATGATCCGCAAGCCGAACGGCATCGTGCTGGTCACGGGCCCGACCGGATCAGGAAAAACCACGACGCTCTACTCAGCCCTCGCCGAGCTGAACGAAATCACCGACAAGCTGATCACGACGGAAGACCCGATCGAATACGACATGGACGGCATCATCCAGGTGCCGATCAATTCGGAAATCGGCGTGACCTTCGCCAGCGCGTTGCGTGCGATCCTTCGACAGGATCCGGACCGCATTCTCGTCGGTGAGATCCGCGACTTGGAAACCGCCCAAATCGCCGTGCAATCCGCACTCACGGGGCACATGGTGTTCAGCACGCTGCACACCAACGACGCGCCGAGTACGATCACCCGCCTCCGCGACATGGGCCTCGAAACGTTCCTCATCACGGCCACGCTCGAAGGCATCTTGGCCCAGCGGCTCGTGCGAAAGATCTGCGATGATTGCCGTACGGAATTCGACCCCAGCCCCGAAATGCTGATGGAGTTGGGCCTCTCCGCTCAGGATGCGGCCGGCAAGAAATTCTACTACGGAAAAGGATGCGATCGCTGCAACAACAGCGGCTACCGCGGACGCACCGGCATCCACGAACTCGTCATCATGAACGACGAGCTTCGCGACATGGTTTCCGCCGGAGCCTCCACCGACCAAATGCGCAGAAACCTGCCGCAAGCACGGGATGATGACGCTCCGCGAAAGCAGGCCTCCGAGCCATCCACAACGGCATCACCACGATCGACGAAATCGTGCGCGAGACCGTGGTGGATGACGAATGAGATGCGGAGAGGGTTTTAGGATTTAGGTTTTGGTTTTAGGACGGACTGACGTTGCTACGACCGCAACTGCCTTCCGTGCTAAATCCTAAAACCAAAATCCTAAAACCGAATAACGAAGAACTTCGCCGATTGCTGGTTCCCGAGTTGAGGATTTCCCATGCCGACCTACAAGTTGAAGCGATGGATACGACCGGCGGCGAGGTCAAGGACTCCGTCGACGCGACCAGGAAGAAGAAGCCCAGCAGAAAATTCGGCAGATGGGCTACTTCGTCACACGACTCACCGGAAGTCGCGGCCAAGACCGGCGGCAAGAAAGGCGCGAAGAAGAAGGTCGAGGCCAAGAAGGGGAAAAAAGGCAAGGTCATGACCCTCGGCGGGGTCAAATCCAAAGATCTCGTGACCTTCACTCGGCAATTCTCCGTGCTTCAAGACGCCGGCTTGCCCGTGCTTCGCAGCCTCAAGATTCTCGAAAACCAGATGAAGCCGGGCTCGCTGAAAAACGCCCTCATCGACGTGGTCGAAGACGTCGAGTCCGGCAACACGCTCAGCGAAGCCTTCGCCAAACATCGAAGTGCTTCGACCGGCTTTACGTCAACATGGTCCGTGCCGGCGAGGCGGGCGGCGCCCTCGAAATCATCCTTCGGCGTCTCGCCGAGTTTAAGAAAAAGCCCAGAAGCTCGCGGGGCGAGTCAAGGGCGCCATGATCTATCCGCTCGTCATCGTCGGCGTCGCGGTGGCCATCCTGTCGTTCATCATGATCTTCATCA
Source organism: Gemmataceae bacterium (assembly GCA_046350235.1). Classification (GTDB taxonomy): domain Bacteria; phylum Planctomycetota; class Planctomycetia; order Gemmatales; family Gemmataceae; genus JAIEPT01. Next base: position 36,159 of record JAXMAT010000005.1, read on the forward strand.
TCCCGAAGTTCGAAAAGATCTTCGCGGACTTCAAGATCAAGCTCCCCTGGATCACCGAGATGCTCATCGGCGTCTCCAAGTGGTTCATGCGATATTGGTACACCCTGCCCCTCTTCCCCCTGGCCATCTGGCTCACCTTCAAGCTCATTCGCCTCAACAAAGCCGGCGCGTATGTGCTCGACAAGGTGAAGCTCCAGATACCGGTAGCAGGCGGCATCATCAAGAAAACGATCATCGCTCGAACGACGCGAACGCTCGGCACCCTGATCGCCTCCGGCGTGCCGATCCTCGAAGCCCTCGCAATCTGTCGCGAGACGTGCATGAACATGGTGTTTGAGGAAGCCTTCAGCCGCATCTACGAATCGATCCGCGAAGGCGAATCGATCTCGGCCCCCTTGAAGGAAAGCCGGCTGGTGGACGACATGGTGGTCAACATGGTGGACGTCGGCGAAGAGACCGGCGACCTCGACACCATGCTCAACAAAGTGGCCGACGTCTACGACGAAGAAGTCGACGTCGCCGTCGCCTCGCTGATCAGTTTGCTCGAACCAATCATGATTGTCGTGCTAGGTTTGATCGTGGGCACGATCGTGATCGCGATGTTCATGCCCATGCTCGCGCTGCTCGAAGGCTTGAGCGGCGGCAAGAAGTAACGTTTGGTTGGTCGCTTTCGGCCATCGGCCGAAAGCGACGTTCGGTGCCCGTCATTTCTTGTGAAAGTTGGAACCGGCTGACCGTCCCCTCATGGTCGGCTGATACGTCGGCAATTGGGAGAAGACCATGTCGAAGACCCTGCGCTCACGCCCAGGCTTCACGCTCATCGAACTGCTGGTGGTGATCGCCATCATTGCAACACTGGTGGCTTTGACCGCTGCCGCTGTCATGGCGGTCCGAGGAAAAGGGCCAGCCATCACAACCGGCAGCGACATCAATCAGATGAACGCGGCCTGCAATCAGTTTCAAGGAAAGCACGGCGTTTGCCCGCCCAGCTCAGTGGTGTTGAGCAACAACCAAACTCACATGATCAACGATGCCGCTACGGTTGCGTTTTTCACGTCGGCTTGGCCGCGAATCGAGTTTTCTCAAGTCGCCACATCGCTGGACAGTCTTGGCGTGAAAAGCCCCATGGTGCTGCAAGGCGACCAATGCCTTGTTTTGTTTCTCGGCGGCCCTCCTAATTCCACAGGCACAGGCACGGTAGGCTGGTCCGACAATCCGCGGAATCCGTTCGATACGACGAGCGTCAACCGGAACAGGTGGTTCGAATTCCAATCCGGCCGCCTCGGGAAGCGAGACGCAAGCATGCCGTTTCTGTCCTACAAGGATGGTTGGGGCAACTTCTACGCCTACTTCGCCGCAGGGAAACGACCTAACAGCTACGTGGATACTCATTGCGCTGCACTCAGCACAGCCCCGTACTTCGAGACCCCCGCCGCAACAACGCCAAGGATCTATGTGAACCCTCGTAGCTGCCAAATCATTTCCGCGGGCAAGGACGGTCGCTTCGGCACAGGCGGCCAAATCAACCTTGCTGCCCCAACCGTCACCGGAAACGGCGCTGACGATTTGACCAACTTCACCGGCGGCGTGCTCTCTAGCGGACAAGGGAGCTAGCTATGAATCAGCAACGACGATCAGGCTTCACGCTTATCGAATTACTCACGGTGATTGCGATCATTGGTGTGCTGGGAGCCCTTGTGACTGCGGGCGTCTTCCAGTGGATCAACAGTCAAAAAGTCCGAAACACCGAAAGCACGATCCGAGCGGTCTACCCAACGCTCCGCAGCCATTGGGGCGAAGTGGTGGCTGATGCAAAAAAAGAAGCCATTCCTGATGCGATCATGACGTTTGCAGGAGGCGACCCGGATCGCGCTCGCGTGATCTGGATCAAGACTCGGCTGATGGAAGCGTTCCCTGTCCGCTATTCGGAAGTTCAAAACGCTTACACCTCCGCTCCGCTCAACATGATTGTTCCGGCGTCAAGACGGCGTTATATGGCATCCTACCAGGTTGCATTGAACGGGAAGACCTCCCCGAACGATCCGGCTACGGAATCGTCGATTCTGCTGCTGCAAGCGTTGTCGGTCAAGCGGGCAGGCGGCAGTTTGCCGATCGACAACCTCGGCAATGCTGCTCAGATCAAGACGAATGACGGGATGCGTGCATTGATCGACGGCTGGGGTACTCCCATTCGCTTCTATCGCTTTGCGACGGGGAACACCGCTCTCGAAGCGTCGAAACCTGCCCCTGGCGATCCCCTGGACCCGAAGGGCACCGTGCTCAATCCGTCATGGCAGACAACGAATGGCGCCAATTTCCAGGCATGGTACCACCGATTCAACGGCACTTCCGCCTGGTACAGCATTCCGGTCCTTGCTTCGGCGGGAAAAGACGGCCAGTTCGGACTCAATGCAGGAACAGCCGCTCCTTATGACGATTTCAGCATCGACAGCGCCAATGCCGGCAAGGAAACGGACAACCTCTACTCTTACAAACTTGGCGCAACGCCTTGAGGAGTCCGCCATGAGAACAGCACGTCGCTCGGGCTTTACGCTCATCGAACTTCTGACAGTGATGTCGCTCATCGCCGTACTCGGCGGCCTAGGTATTTATTTCCTTCCGTCGTTCAACGATTCGGCCAGGGCCGCCAAAGGCGCAGGCCAACTGCAAAATTGGCTTCAGATCGCCCGTACCCGAGCTATGCGCGATGGGGTACCCACTGGCATCCGCATCCTTTCGGCGGACCCGGCCAAATTCCAATATGTCGCACAACCCGATGACTACGCAGTGGGCCAAGCGACCGTGGTCGCTAACTCCAACGCTGTGAACTTCAGTAACCCGTGCGATCTTTCGTCCAACAGCAATGTAGTCGGCGACAACGTCGCGGGAGCCGGCAAAGGAGACTACATCGAATTCAACGGCAGCGGGCTCATTCACCGGATTCTCTCTGTGAACGGCAACCAATCGCTCACGCTTGTCTCCGCGATGCCGAGCGCAGTGACGCCGAGCAACCAGAACTTCGCGAGTTCCACAATACCGATTCCGAACTACCGCATCATCCGGCAACCACGTATCGCAGATGATGAGATTTTGGAATTGCCGCAAAACATCATTGTCGAGGCCGGAAAGTCAGTTTTACCTCCCGGCAGCGAAATTGTTTTCACTCCTAACGGCTCTGTTCTTACCGCAGGGATGCCGGATCGGGCCATGTTTTGGATTCGAGACTCCACGAAGCCGCTCCCCACGGATGGCGAACCTACGCTAATCGTGGTCTTCGCTCGCTCGGGTCTTACCTCCGCTTTTCCCGTCGATACCGGAAGCGCGGACCCATACGCCTTCGCAAGGAAATACTAATGCGTCGACACATCCATTCGCGACGCCGAGGTGCGACATTGGTCGAGGTACTTGTTGCCATCTTCCTGATGGGCATCGGCATGCTTGCGCTGCTCACGCTGTTTCCCATCGGCGTCCTCCGCATGGAACAGGCACTGCGAGACGACCGTCACACCCTCGCCTCCATCAACGCGACCGCAACGGCTACCATCCAAAGCGTCCGTACCGACGCGAAACTGCGGGACACGACCGACCCCACCAAATGGCTGTTCGAGATCGGCCCGAACGGCTGGGCGAATCCTTCGCCGCATGGACCGAGCTTCCCCGTATTCATGGATCCCTTGGGGTTCCAAAACGCGGTCGCCGCATCGCCGAACCAAAAATTTCTCGCTTACGATTCCACCCTAAAAAGTTCCGTGTACCGTGTTCCTACTTCGTTCACGCTCTCGAATCGAAGCATCCTTCAATGGTTCGCGATCAACGACGAAATCATCTTCGAGACCGACGACCCTCCTTCGGCCGGGGCGCCGACTGCTGCATTGCCGAAGCTCAATTCCGGTTCGCAATTCGACCGGAATACGCGAGTATCGTGGGCATACATGCTTCAGCGCCCCATGACGAGCGATGCCTCGCTTGTGAACATGTCTGTTGTTGTCTACGCGGATCGGCCAACGGGATTCAGCCGACAGTTCACCCCGGCCGAAAATCTTTACCAAGCATCTTTTGATACGAACACCAACAAGGTAACGCTGACCTACGCTGCACCAACTGCGGTTCCACCCGGTGTAGTTCCGAACCTTCGCTCAGGCGATTGGATTCTCGATTGCAGCGTCGAACAGGCTATCGACCCGGCGAACGGCGCCGCCTACTCGATCCCGCACGCGAACTTTTATCGAGTGGTTTCCTCCACCGAACTCAGTTCCACTCAGACCATCGTCGAGATTCAAACGCCGATCCGCGGCTTCAACCGCAATGTCGCGGGGCCCTATTCCGGCCAAATCGCGGTCATGGAAGGCGTGGCCGAGGTATTCGGAAAGGCGTGGGACGATTGCCATGATGCGAATCACTCATCGGAAAATCTCGGCTCGCGGCGCGTTCACCCTTATTGAATTGATGGTGGTGATGGCGCTAACGATGTTCATCATGGCCGTCATCACGCAGGCGTTCGGCACCGGTCTGGACACCTTCCGCGGCCTGAAAGGCATCGGCGATCTGCATGACGGCATTCGCACCGCGACGTCCATCCTTCGCAGCGATCTCAGTCAGGACCACCCGAATGCAAGCGTCGCCTGAGCGACCCGAATTTCTGGCAAACCAAGCCGCGCGAAGGATTTTTCGCGATGAAGGGCTCGAATTCCATCAATGAAAGTCTCGACCCAGACGGACTCGCATCGAGTCGGGCCGTGGACCATGTGCTTCATTTCTCGAACAAGCTTCGCGGGAACCGCAAGGAAAGCTACTTTTACGCGCCGGTTCCGCCTGGACCGGCACCACCTAAATCGGTGCTCCTTGACCCCGCGAAACCGACGAATATCGTCGGGCAACCGCACGATACGGTCTACATCGATCCGGCAGGCACTTACGCAAGCCAGTGGGCGGAGGTCGGCTACTACCTCGTGCAAACAGGAACGACGACAATCCCCGAACCGGGTTCAAGCACGCCGCTCGCTTCGCTTCCAGGAACGCCGTTGTACGCCCTCTACCGCTGCGTATACGTCGGGGTTCCATCGAACGTATTCGTCAACAATAGCGAAGCGGCAGCTTCGATCGCCAACTATGGCGGAATTTCATGCAGCACGACGGGGGGGAACGTCTACTTCAACACGCCGAACGATTGGGCCCTCGCAAGCGACGCTTCGCCGGTTTCAACCGGCGAACACCGCCGCGGCACAAGGTCAGGCGTCGCTCGTCCTGGCGAATGTCGTGTCATTCCAGGTGCAGGGATTCAAGTCGTCAACTGGCCAGTTCGAAGACATCAACGCGTTCGACAGCATTGGAACCAATCCAGGCTACACGCTCCAAGGCGTCCAGATCACAATCCGAGTCTTTGATCCCGCAACGCGTCAAACTCGGCAAGCCACAGTCATACAGGATCTGTAGGCCCCGGCATCGCACTGCCGAACCGCCGTTCCAAATCCAATCTTGGGCTTTTTCAATCGAAGCCCTGTGCACCGATAGACGAGGTGGCAGCCATGATTCGATCCTCTCCAAGACACGCAAAACGGCAAGGCGTCGTGCTGCTCATCGTGATGGCGATGCTGGCCCTTTTCGCGGGCGTCGCGTTGAGTTTCGTCTTCTTCGCCGAAGGCGAAGCTACGCTGGCCAGGACCGCACGCGATGCGGAGCGGAGCTTCGCGCCGGACACGGACCCGGAAATGCTCTTGTCGTATTTCCTCTCGCAACTCATCTACGACAGCTCCGACAGCACGGGCGTCTACTCCGCGCTGCGAGGTCACAGCCTGGTCAGGAATCTCTACGGTTACAATTCGACCACCACGAACACGACGCCGCACAACGGTTCCGGCCGACTCAGCTATCAAGTGACGCTTGGCACGCTCGGCAATGCGGACAACAAAACGCTCATCAATTATCAGTATCATCCCAACGATTCGTTCCTTCGCGATCCGGAACGGCAAGGGACGAGAGGAAGCGTATCTGTTCCCGTTACGGCGCCATTTCTGGGAGAACTGAATCCGAGCTACACCTACCCGGATCTCAACAACGTCTATCTGGGCGCCGTCAACGCCAAGGGAGAAGTGCTTCGGCAATCCTTCTACCGGCCCGAAACGGGCGGAGCGCTCGTCAGCGCGAACCAAGTCGATCGCTACAAGGTGCTGCGACCGCATCCCAGCTACCACACCCAGTTCCCGCAGCCGGAAGATGGCGGCGGCGATGTGAAGAACCTCGATTGGGCTCTCGGCGTGCCCAACGGCGCCAGCTATTTCATGAACGATTCCTACTGGATCGATGCGGGCTATCCCGTCATCACCGCTGCGGATGGCCGCAAGTACAAGCCGCTGTTCGCCCCGTTCGTCATGGATCTGGATAACCGACTCAACCTCATGGTCGCCGGCAACTACAACACGACGGCGAACAAGAGCGTCTCGAACCAGGGTCTTGGGCGATTCGAGTTGAATCTCGCCCCGCTGGATGGCGCGGGAAAATCACGAATCATCTCGGCCGGTGCGGGAGGCGACCTCGCAGGAGTTTTCCGCAGCGCGGCGAAGAGCCGGTACGGCAGCGATACGTTGCCGGACGCGGCCGCAGCAGTGACCACGAATACGGCCCCTTACTACTCGATGTTCGATTTCGACTTCGACACCTCCGCCTCCGGTACGCCGAGCAACTGGCAGCTTCCGACGTCAGGCTCATTCAGCATGTTTCCCACCTATCCCGCGACCTGGAAGAGCGGCGTGGGCGAAACGACAGGCCACCCAGCCGGTTATTCCTACTGGTTCCCGACCGGAGCCAACAACGACCTCCGCCCCCTCGCCGCGCAAAACATGGAAGCCCTGCTCCGCTTCGGCGGCAAGAATTCGCCGGCGCTGACAAGCGACCTCTGGGCAATCCTTCCGAGCACGTTGACGCCGAATCAGGCGAACTACAACGCCAAGGCTCGCAACCTGCTGACCACGCTCAGCATGAGCTTCGATCGCCCGCATATCCCGCCGTACATCACGTACAATCCATCGACGAGCACGGTTTACAAGTTCGACAACACCGTCGGATACCCGAAGGCTCAAAGCGCGTTGACGACGCCTGATCCGACGACGACTCCCGCCGACGTCAACAGCGAATTCGGCAACGGAACCGCAGCCGACTACCGTTCCATGCTCGCTAGCCGATTTCCCCGGCTCGACCTCAACCGCAAGCTTACGGACTATCCGTTGCCCGACGTAAATACGGGCACATTTGCTCTTGCCACAGATGGAGCCCAGTTTCAAGCAGCATTTGGCGAACGTCACCAGTTCGCAAAGGACATCTTCGCCCGCTTACTTGATGTCACTGGAGCAAGTAAGAATTTGACAGCATTTGCAACGACGGATCCGGAATATCTCGCAGTCCGCAACCTCGCTCAAATCGCCGTCAACATCGTCGATTACATCGACAACGACGACTACATGACCCCCTTCGATTGGAAGGGCGATCAGACCGAGATCCTCTTCGGCACCGAGATGCAACGGCTCGTCCTGAATGAGGTCTATGTGCAATACGACAACGACCCGAAGGAAAACGGCGTCAAGAACAAGACGTTCGGCACCGACCTCAACGCGCTCAAGTACCGCATGTGCGTGTGGTTCGAGTTGCACAATCCGCTTTCCGCTCCGCCGGTGGGAGCCGCCTATCCTCGCGACAATGGCAAGGCTGTGCTTTGCCATGTCAATAACGAGGCGATCTACCGCGTTCACGTTCTCAAGGCAAATGCGAATATCTGGGCCGACGACAACCTGCGCGGCGATCCGAATGTCGCGGACATCATCAAGGGCAAAGATCAAACCGGCACGAACGACGTGACGATGACGGTCAGTGCCTGGGGCGCCAACGCGATGGTTTCGACCGACCGCGAAGTGCTCCCCGGAGCCGGCGCGTTCAACGATGCCGCAAAGACGAACAACGGTTTCTTCTCCGCAGGCCCGGATGTCGGCGCCGCGGATCGATTCGTCATGAATCGCGATCCGGGTTTGCCGGTGACGTTCTCGTCGCCGAACCTCGTCACTTATTTCGACCTACCGCTCGCAACTCAACGGCCTACGGTCGTTCTGCAGCGTTTGGCGAACGAGCACCTGCCCTACAAGGACGCTCCGGGCCAGCCGGACCACAACCCGTACATCACGATCGATTATCTGAAGAATGTGCAGGTCAACGATCAGCTCAAGTACGACGGCATGGCCGACCACAATCCGGCCGACATCACGACCATGACGTCGCAGGGTCGCCGGCAGCCGATGAGCGCTCTTAACGTGACGGCCCAAAATCCGAGCACGCCGGTCGCGAATCAGCCAAAGCACACATTCTTCCAACAGAACTGCATCGAAAGCGCCGCTCCGATGAATGCAGGCGCTGCCGGGCAGACGATGGACGGGCAATTCGAGTGGGTGACGCAATTGGACCGCCCGCTGATCAACCCGCTGGAGCTTGTCCATGTTTCCACCTATCGCCCCTCCGAGTTGACGCAACGCATCGTTTCCGGCAACGGCGGACAGCCGGGCAATCAGAAGCATGCGGATGCGTGGATGGATTCCAGCTCGCTGCTGTATCGCTTCCTTGAATTGACGACGACGAAGGACCGGATGGTCGGCAATCAGCTTGATGGCCGAGTACCGGGGAAGATCAACATCAACACCGTGTGGGATGATGAGATCTTCCAGGCGCTGACCGATCCGCAGTCCTGGAGCAATTACGACATCAATAAGTCGTCGCAGATCTTCAATGCGATGAAATTGGCGCGTGACGGAAACGCGTCTATGATCACCACGCCAGCGCCAATCCTGCCGCTCGGCGCGGGACTCAACGGCACGAGCCAACTGAGCTTCGCGGGGCCCGGAGGCGTGACTACGAACCCAGCTTTTCTGACGCAGAACGCCTCGGGCGTGAATTTGACGCATCGCTATCAGCAGATGGAATTGCTGCGGAAGATTCACAACAACGTCACGACGACCAGCAACTGCTTCGCGGTGTGGGTGACGGTCGGTTTCTTCGAGGTCACCGACGACAGCGTGAAGCCCGCGAAGCTCGGCGAGGAGATCGGCCGACGCGAGAACCGCCATCTCCGCCATCGTTTCTTTGCGATCGTCGATCGCTCGGAGATCGCCATCTTCCGCGATGCCACAATCTCCAACGCGTCGCTGGTGGCGATGACGACGAACAAGTATCAGGTGACCTTGCCCACCAGCGTCACTTCCCCCTTCGGCAAATCGCTCGCCTTCGGGACCGATATCGCGCTGCAGCAAGGCATGGTGCTCGAAGTGGGAACCGGCGCCAACATGGAGGTCGTCCGCATCGAGTCGGCCGCGGCGAACACCTTCACCGCAACCTTCAACGCATCGCCGGCGGGCAAGACCGTTACCCTACGCGGAAACCCTGGCCCGATGACGCGTTACGACGTTCGCCGCGATCCGCAGGTGGTTCCGCACTATACCGTGATCGATTGACGGATGAAGATATCCGAATGCGAAAGCGGCGGGGAACGCAGGAGCGTTCCCCGCCGCTTTCTTGCTTTGGAATAACCTCGGGGTAGCGAAATGGAACCGAAATGAAACCGCGCGGGGCGTGCAAACCTCAGATTTGATTGCACTTTCGGCGTCCGGCTCAAATGAGCCGCGGATGGCAAATGGGACCGGCCTACTCGTGACGGAGGGCTTCGATCGGGTCGAGTCGCGAAGCTTTCATCGCGGGGTAGAGACCGAAGAAGATACCGACGGCGATCGAGGCGCCGGCGGAGACCAGGACGGGGCCGCGGCTGAAAAGGAACGGCACATGCATTACCCAGAAAAACTGCGATGCCCATGCGATAAAGTAGACACCGCCGAAGCCGACGAGCACGCCGAACGCTCCACCTAAAGATGTTTGCGTAATCGCTTCGATAAGGAACTGGAAGGTGATGTCCTTCCGCTTCGCCCCGAGCGCCCGGCGGATGCCGATCTCGCGAGTACGTTCGGTGACGGTGGCGAGCATGATGTTCATGATGCCGATGCCGCCGACGAACAGCGAAATGCCGGCGATGAATGCGAGCAATTGCAGGTAGCGGTCGCGTGCTCGTTCCGCTTCTTTGAGCCGGGCGAGCGGCACGGTGACGGCCCAATCTCGCCGCGGGTGACTGACCCCCAGCATGTCTTCGATCGCCCTTCCTGCTTCCAGCACTTGGTCCGTGTCGCGAATGGTGAGCGTGACCTGATGCAGTTCCACCTTCTCGCCGCCGCGGGCGCCGGATTGGCGGATCATCACCGTTTCGCCATAGCGGGCCCGGCAGGTGCGCAGCGGGATGTAGACGTCGTTGTTGTAATCCTCCTGCACGCCGCTCGAGCTGGTCAGCGCCATGCGATCTTTAAGCACGCCAACGACGACAAAGTGAAATCGGTTGAGGACGATCGACTGCCCCAACGGCTTCTCGAAGGGGAAAAGCACCTCGGCGACATTCGACCCGAGGACGCATACGTTCTTCATCGATCGGCTATCGCCCTCGTCCTCCTCGTTGTCGGAGTCGATCAGGAATCGGCCCATGGCGAGGTCGATCTGGTTGACCTTGTCGTAATCCTGCGTGGTGCCGATTACCCTGCCCTGCTGCATGCGGTCGAGTCGGCGGATTTCCTGGGCCTGCAAAATCCGCATGGGCACGCTGCGGGTCACGCTGTCGATCAGCAGAAACTGGCTGTAATCGCGATACGTCAGGCCGTAGTTGGCCACGAATGAGCGGCGCTGACTGGACGCGTCGTCCGGCGGCTTGAGGCTGTTGACGATGACGTTGGTCGCGCCCTGGCGTTTGATGTCGTCGAGCGCGTCCTGCATGCTTCCTTCGCCGAACGCGGTCATGGCGATCACGGCCGCGACGCCGATGATGATGCCGAGCACGGAGAGGAAGGCGCGAAGCTTGTTGACCCAGAGGCTTCGCAGGGCGAGGACGATGGTGCCGCGGGTTTTGTCCCACCAGACCCAGAAATCCTTCATGCTGCCGCCTCCGCTTCTTCCTCGGCGAGGATTTCGCTCAGGGCCTGGAGAAACTCCACATTCGCTTCGTGCGTGGGCTGAGTGCGATGCGTGTTCCGCACATCGGTTTCCACATGCCCGTCGCGCATGCGGACGACGCGCTTGGCCCAGGCGGCGATGTCGTTTTCGTGGGTCACCATGATGATGGTTTTTCCCGCATCGTTGAGCTTCACCAGCATCTGCATGATGTCGTCGCTGGTCCGCGAATCCAGGTTGCCCGTCGGTTCGTCGGCGAGGATGACTTGCGGGCGATTGACGAGGGCTCGCGCGATGGCGACGCGCTGCTGCTGGCCGCCCGATAGCTGCATGGGCCGATGGTCAAGGCGATTTCCGAGGCCCACCATCTCCGCGAGGCGGACGCAACGGCGATGCGTGCGTTCATCGAGCCGGGCGTTTTGGTAGAAGAGCGGCACCTGGATGTTTTCGACGACCGTGTACTGCGGGAGCAGGTTATACGACTGAAAGATGAAACCAAGATATTTGCTGCGGATGTCGGAAAGCTGATCGTCATCCATGTGCGAGACGTTCTGCCCAGCGAGATAGTAATCGCCGCGCGTGGGCCGATCGAGGCAGCCGAGCTGATTGAGTAGCGTGGACTTGCCGGAGCCCGACGGCCCCATGAGGGCGACGAAATCGCCTTCATCCACGCGAAAACTCACCCCGCGCAACGCGCGGACGACGACCGACTCGAGGTAGTAGGTCTTTTCAAGATCGATGGTTTCGACGACGGCATTCATTTACTATTTGTGGATCGTTTATTGGGAAGCCGGAGGCGACCGGTGGGACAAACGCCGCGTCGCCTCCGGCTCCCCGCTAAATGGGATTAGGCCTTCGGGGCCCCTTGAAGTTCGGCCCGCCCACCGGTGGGATCGCGGGTTGGGGCCAGATGGCGGGCCGCCGCCGGGGAATGGGGAGCCGCCCGGGCCGACCGCGGGACCGCCGGAGCTTTCGGGGACGCCCGTCGGCGGACCGCCGCCGCCCATGCCCTTCTTTTTGCCGCTGCCTTTTTGAGTGGGAGCGCCGTCGGTGTCCACGCCGCGGGATTTGCCGGGGGTGCCGGGGCGAAGTTCGTTTTTCTCGCCGAGCAGCGGGCGGGGGTTGAGCACCACCTTATCGCCTTCTTCCAGGCCAGACTTCACTTCCACCATCTGGTCGTTGCTCATGCCGACGACGATGTCGCGAAGGATCGGCTGCTTCTTTTCGTCGATCACATACACCTTGCGGCTCGCTCCCATCGAGATCGCGCCGACGACGGATTGGATCGGCACCGTCAGCACCGCGCCGTTTGCTTCGTCGGCGAGGATGGTCACCTCGGCGCTCATGCCGGGCTTGAGGTTATCGACCAGCCCGTCCATGGAAATCATTGTCTGATACACTTTGACGTCGCTGGCCATGAAGTCGGCTTGCGACGCGACGGTGGCGACAGTCTTCACATGGCCCGAATAAATCTTGCCGGGGTACGCATCGACTTTCACGTAGGCCTTTTGCCCTTGCTTGAGCGTACGAAATTCGAGTTCCTTGAAGGTATCCCGCTGATCTTCGAAGACCATGATTTGGGACGTAACGTCGAGCGGGGTCCGGAAGTGGATCATTGAAGCGCGGATTGCATCGGAGAAACCGGTCGGTTGGAGCACTTCGCCTTTGAGCCGAGAAACCATCGCTTCATGGACGCGGGCCGAAACCAGCATGCGGGAGAGATTCGGGATACGCATCAGTTTTTGGCCTTCGCGAACCGGCTCGCCCTGAGCGATGATCGATTGCTGCGAGCCGCTGCCGAATCGGCTCTGCTCCGGCACGAAGTAGACAACCAGCCCTTCTTGCGGCGAATAGATGCTGCACTTGCGGATTTCTTCCTTCACTTCCCACTGGCGAGTTTCTTCTTGCTCGAAGACAGCCTTCTTCGAATCGCGGTCAGCCACAGCTTGCACTTCCTTCGCCTTGGCTTGCACCTTCGTGCGTTCGAGCGCCCGGTCGGCTTCGCGGACCTTGCTCCAAAGATCGGTCACGGTCCGTTCGACCGTGTATTTCTTGAAGAGGTCGAGTTCGCTCAGCACTTTCTTGAGGTTGAAGTCGGAGCTGTCGAGGCGGGCTTTTTCCGCATCCGCCTGGCTGCGACTCAGATAGCCCTTTCCGACCATGCGGAGCGACCAGGCGGCTCGATCAACCCATTGTTCGCGCTCGGATCGGGCAATTTCAATGCGGCCTTCGATATCGCTGAGCGTCTGCAGAATTTCGCTCGTGCTCGGGTTCGCCACGTTTAACGCGTTGATCTTTTCGATGTCGCGTTTGATGTCGGTGACGAGCTGAGTCGCGATGTATTTCTGCAGTTCCTTCCGCTCCATGATCTTGAGGACCGTCTCGGCGGGGGTTTCGCCGAGGTATTTGCGGAGGTCAAGTTCCGCCAATATCTTGGAGGTCTTCGCCGTTTCAGTTTCGCTGAAGTTCTGACTTTCGACGATGGCGACGTTTTCCTCCGCGGAAACCAATGCGGCCTTCGCTTGGTTCACCGTGTTGTTCTGATTTTTCAATTGTTCTTGCAGACCTGAATCATCGAGTTGGACAAGCAACTGCCCCTTGTCCACGCGAGTGCCGTCGTCGATGACCCACTTGATCGTGGTGGCGATGGTCGAACCTTTCGCCCCGGCTTTCACGCGGCAGACGATATCGCTGTTTTCGGCCGATTCCAGGGCGCCGCGTTCGACGATGAGGAATTGCAGCTTCTCCTTCTTCACCTCCCACAGTGGTCCGCTGAAGGGGGCCGCGAAACCGGTGACGCTGCGGACGAGATAGATGCCGATGCCGACGGCGACGATGAGCGTGAGGATGATGGGGACGAGCAGTCGGCGCCAGAAGGCAGGGCGGGGACGTTCAGCGGGGATCGAGGAAGGGGCTCGTGTTGGCGAATTCATCGATCCAAACTCCACGCGGATCCAGAGGGAGCAACTCGAGGTCGAGGAACGTCTGCTGCCGGGCGATCCGATAATTGGTCCAGACCGTCAGCAGTTGAGTCTGCACCTGCGGCAGACGGGCGTAGGCGATCAAAAGCTGCTGCGTCAAGGCCGCCGCAGAGGCCGCGTTGTTTCCGCCCACGTTCGGTTGGGGCGGGGCCCGGAACGTTTCCAGCGAGCTTTCGACCTGCTGGAAGGCGAGTTCGACGGCTTGCTGTTGAATGCGATACGTCTTCGCGAGCACCTGCAGATTACGCAGATCCACGCGGACCTGATTGGCGATGGTGTCTTCCAAAGCCATCAGATTGCGGCGAGCACGCTGATACGCGATCAGGCTCGCGCGATACGCATTCCGCTCCGCCAAGCGAACGATCGGCGCCTGGAAGTTGAGAACCAGTTGGTGCCGAGAGTACTCCGGGCGAAACGCAAGAGGCGTGTCTTTGGTAGGCGGCGTCGTACTATCCAAATGATATCCGACATTGAACACGCCCAACAAGGCATTCGCATGGATTCTTAGTTGCCGCCAGGAATCGACGACCGCCGCGCGGGCGTTCATCAGTTCTAGGCGATTGTCCATCGCATGCCGCGTGGCTGCGACGTACGCCTCTTCCAGGTCGCCTTCCGCCAAATCCTGCGACGCGAGAACCACCGGCGGCAGCGAAGGCCAACGGGCACGCAATGCGTCGATCCGCTCGGTGCTCGCTTCGGTCAGCACATCCGCGAACGCGCTGCGGACATCGCGGAAGCGGGCCAGGTGTTCCTCCGCTTTGGACTTCTCGGCCGCGAAGACGCTCCACGGCATCGTCTCATACCGGCGCGTTACCTGCTCGAGAATCGTGATGACCAGGTCCGCTTCCGTGCGTTTCAATTCTTCGCGTTCCTGCGACGTGACCGGTTTTTCCTGTTGCTCCTTCTCGGCCTTTTTGTCCAGCAGGACGTTGCGGGCTTTGCGCAGCTTCTCGATCGCGTCCGTCAGGGTCTTATCGTCTACCTTGGCCTTGTCCCACAGAGCCCAGCGGTTGAGGATTTGGGCGCGGAAGTTTCGAGTGGGCCGCGTCAGCGGCGAATCCGTCATAATCTTCCTAAGTTCGCCGCGAAGCCGCGGGGCTTTGTCGCGTGCGTCGCCTTTATCGACGAGCTTCATCGTCTCTTCGAATTGCTTGATCGAGGTCTCGAATTCCTGGAACTGCCGCATCAGGGGCTGGGTTGCGGAATCTTCAAGTTCGAGCGGAATATCGACCGGGATGCCGATCTGCAGTTTCAGGCGGTCCATCGAATCGCGCCAATCTTGCTCGCGTTGCAGCACGGTGGCGCGGGATTGCAGCAACTGGCTCTGGACCTGGCCGACCTGCAACGAAGACACGTCGCCGCCGCCTTCGTAGGCCTGAAACAGGCGGAAGATTTCTTCGAGGCGAGTGACGTTTTGACGTTCGATGTCCACCTGGGCCTGCTTCAGCACCGACGGCAGAAAGCCCTCCGACGTCGGCGTGGCGAGCGTGCTCAAATCAAGCCGCGACGCGTTCCCTGGAGGACTCTGTAACGTCGCAGGATTGGTGCTTCCGGTTGCCACATTTCCGGGAATCAACGGGACATTTCCGACCGTCGGAGTCGAGAGAGGAGTAATGTCCCCACCACCCGAAATGTACTGGAAGAATTCTTTGCGAAAGCGAGCGAAGAACCGAATTTCGTAGAGGAGGTTTCGCTCCGCCTGCGTCAATGGCTCCAGCGTCACCGCCCGCCCGCCGCCGCGGAGCAACGGCTGAACCAGATCGAGGTTGATCGTGCCCACGCTCGTCGTTTTGCCGGCATTCGATCCGCTGAGGTTGATGACCGTCTGATTCGCGTAATTGAAGAGCAGCAAAGCGCCCGTGGAAAATACCTGCGCGACGCCCGTATTCCCGCTCAACCGCCATCGGGATCCCTCGCCACCACCATTGACTACATTCTTGCCGGTTAATTCCCGGTATGCCGTTTCCCCGAAGAACGCTTGTGGTCCAAGGCCGAAACTCTCATACGTCACAGGCAATGCCGCGAGATACAGGTCCTCACGCCGGGTCTGAAACTCGCGGCTATTCACCAATCCCATTTCGACCGCTTGCTCGAGCGTGATGAGATATCCGCGACACGGCTTGATGTCTTTCGCCGCATCTTTCGCATCCTTCGCGGGATCTTCCTCGATAGCACGAGGGGAGGGAAGTTCCGGCAACTTGTCGGGTGCTTGGAAGGAAGCCAGCTGCAGGATCGGCGGCTCTTTGGTCTGTTTCACAAGGCTGATGAACTTCGGCTCGGCGCGATTTTGCACATCGAACGCAGTCAGCATGTCGATGTAGCCTGTCCCCTCCACCCTTGCGATGCCTGACTTGCGATAAGGCTTTGCGGATTCGGCGACAGCACGCGAGCGGCCGGATCGTCGGGCGGCATCGGCGGCCTGTTTCGGGATTGGACGGATCTGCGAATCGGGCACGTGGGTCGGGATAGACGTTGGCTTGTTCGATCTTCCAAAAAGGATAGATGTCTCGGTCGGCCAAAACTTCGTTCACAACCTTGTCCGTACGCGTGCGAAACCAACGACGCGTGCATCCTGAGCCAGACGCTACAAGCGTCATCGCGAGCAACAAAACGAAATAGATGGGGCGAGAACGCATAGTGTTCTAATCCGCAAACGCGGTATGTTCAGCACAATCGTTATCGGCGGAGAAGTTCGCCCAGCTTGAACGAATGAAGGAACGGAGAGTCTCATGAACCCGGTTGCGATTGCGACGTGGAAATTTGGGCGAATTGCGGCAACCACGGCGGGATCCAGCCTTGAGAAAGGTCTCCCTGCCCTGGACGCGGCAATCGCAGGAGCGCAGGCAGTCGAAGACGATCCCGACGTACGCTCGGTTGGTCGCTCCAGCCTACCCGACGCGATCGGTCGACTAACCTTGGATGCCTGCGTTATGGAGGGACGCACCCTCCGCTGCGGCGCTGTTGCCGGCGTGGAAAACATCGGCCATGTCGCAGCCCTTGCGCGACGAGTGATGGAGAAAACTCCGCACATTCTTCTTGTTGGCGAAGGAGCACGCTGGTTCGCGATTCAAGAAGGTTTTCCTCTGGAAAACCTGCAGTCGCCGGAAGCTCTCAGGGAGTGGGGAAAGCGAAGTCGAAAGAAACGCAACCAGGAGATGTTGACGCACGATACCGTGACGGTGCTGACGCTCGACGGGACGGGTTCGCTAGGCGGCGCATGTACGACGTCCGGTCTCTCGCATAAGTTGCCGGGCCGTGTGGGGGATTCCCCGATTATCGGAGCCGGTCTTTATGTCGATGACGAAGCTGGCGCAGCGGGCGGCACCGGAGTGGGCGAGGAAATCCTGCGCATAGGCGGAGGGCTGTCGATCGTCGAAGCCATGCGTCGCGGCCATTCGCCGCAACAGGCTTGCGAGCAGGCAGTGGACCGCGTGTGCCACGTGGCGAAACGAGCGGGGAAAAAGCCCGCCGAAGTCGCATTCATCGCTCTGAATCCCGACGGCCGCGTAGGCGCCGCATGCACCGAAGGGACGATTTTCCACTATGCGACGTATGAGCATGGCGTAGTGAAGATACGCAAAGCTTAGCGCGCTGCGCAAGTATTGCCGATTACCTCAAGATATTCGCCAATTCCTGCAGAACTTGATCGCTTGCCGTGATGATGCGTGCATTCACTTGGAATCCGCGTTGAGCAATGATGAGGCGGGTGAATTCCTGCGCGACGTCGACATTCGACGATTCCAGCGCCTTCTGCGCGACGGCGCCGCGGCCACCGGAGAGGCCGGACCCGATCAAGGCCGGCCCGGATTCGCTGCTGAGGCTCATGTAGTTGTCCCCCACACGGGTCAGCGCTGCGGGATTCGCAAAGTTTGCGATCGCTAATTGTCCAATCGCCAACGTGCGCCCGTTCGTGAATACGCCGTTGATCACGCCGTCCTGTCCGATGGAGAGACTCGAGAGAAAGCCGGCCGCGAAGCCATCCTGCCCGGTCGCGACTGCAGAGGAGGCTCCGCCGACCTGGGTGATTCCGTTGAACCCGTTTGGGGTACCCATATTGAACTGGATGACTTGCGGCGTCGAGATGCCATTAAATTGAACGGATAGAAAGCCATCGCCCAAGCCTGTCCCCGAGATTTGACGGAACGATCCATCCTCATTGAACGTGACGCCATCCACCACGCCGTCGATCATGGCTCCTTCGGTCGGAGAGACGCTCCCCTGAATGCGCCAAACGTTGTTCGCCATCTTCTGGAATGTGACTTCCAGATTATGAGGCGTTCCTTGAACATCGTAGATTTGGATCCCGGTCTTCGTCGTATCGCCATCTTTTCCGAGGGTTGTCGTGGAGAGGGTGTGGTTGCCCCATGTCGTCGCGCCGGTATTGCCTAGCGTTTCAGTGATGAACAAACTCAATTTGGTCGGGCCGGTCTGATCCGCTGTGACGACTAAGTTTCCGGAAGCGTCCATCGAAGCGGTCGAGCCGGGGAAATTGGAGTTGATGGCATTGATGAGATCGCCGACCGTTGTCGTCGGGCCGACCGGAACGGTCGCGTTCACCGCGATATTGCCAGCGTTCACTCCCGTCAACTTCAACGAGTCGCCTGCCTGGTAATCGATGAGATTGTCGTCGAGTGCGTTTAGCAAGGTCGAGGCAGACGCCGCCGCTCCGCCAATCTTCATCGGCTGGGTGGAGGTGAGCACCTGCTCCTTGGGCCCGACCGCGCTCGTGCTCAGGTTTCCCTGGAGCGTGACGCTGGTCGTCGTACGTCCGGGGATTCCGGTACCAATCGGAATACGGATGTCGTTGTTGCCAGGCGCTTGGAATACCGGGTCGGTAGCGTTCCCTTCGCCCACCGTGCCGTATCGTTGCACGCGAAAGCCGTTCGAAGGATCTACCAGGTAATTGTCCGAATCGACGCCAAACGAACCGGCTCGGGTGAACACGTCTTCCAGGCCATTCCGAGCGACGAAGAACCCCGCACCCTGCAGCGCAAGATCGAGATCGCGTCCGGTCGTTTCGATGCTGCCCTGCTGCAGATTAGGATCGATCGCGGCTACACGAGCGCCCAAGCCGATTTGGATCGGGTTGGTGCCGCCAAGCTGCTGGTTACTCGTGTCGGCAGCCTGGTTGATCGTTTGATAGACAAGGTCGCTGAAACGCACACGCTGGGATTTGAAGCCCACCGTATTCGAGTTGGCGAGGTTATTGCCCACCACGTCGAGCATCGTCTGGTGCACGCGCAGTCCAGTGACGCCCGTAAATAGCGAATTGGCCATGTCGGCCTCTCAAGCCGTGTTCTCGATTCCTTTCACCTGGGAGAGGGACATCCATGACCCTTTGACGCTTAACTGCACCGTACCGTTGTCGAAACGGATCGCATCGACGACGCCGCGTCCGGCCGTCGTCAAGTTGGGTTGATCGAACGTTACTGTCTTGCCCAAGAGCGACGCCGCCTGCGTCAGCCCCTGCAGTCCCTGCAGCGACGACATCGAAGCCATCGTCTGATTGAGTTGCTGGATGCCTTCGACCGTCGAAAACTGAGCCATCTGGCCGACGAACTGCGCATCGTTCATCGGGTCCATCGGATTCTGGTATTTGAGTTGGGCCGACAGCAGTTTCAGAAACTGGTTCTTGTCGATCGGCTTGCCGCTCACACCACCGCTCGGCGCGTTCAGCGAGTCGAGCAAGGCGGCTGCGTTGGGATTCGTCGCCGACACGGCCATGGCTCATGCTCCTTCTAAGCTCACGCCATCACATCGACAGCGCCGATGCCAGCCGCCCACCGAAAGCGCGCAATTGACCGCGATGCATCTTCGGCAGGTAACGAACTTGCTGACTGGAAGAAAGATTCCGGCGGCTTGTAGGGCAACCTCGCTCCACCGCCGTCGCGACCTACATTGAGGCTACCCAGAGAAACACCACCTTGCGCGAGTCGTTCTTTCAGCGCATCCATCTGATTCGCCAGCAGCTGCCTCGTCTGGTCGTTCTCCGCCCAAAGGCGGACGTTTAGCGAATGATCTTGCGACGTAAGATTGAGCCGCATCCTGCCCAACTCGGGCGGATGAAGGTCGAAGCTCAATTCGACACGTCCGTGTTCGCGAGCGGTTTCAACGTGGTCGGCAATGCGATCCCTAACCTGCTCGGCAACCGAATGCGCTTCCCGGCCCGGCTTCGGCTCCGACGGATGCATGGGATGAACGGATTCCGAGTGGCTCAAGCCATGCACCGGATTGTCTTCCGCATGCGCCTCGCCAACACTCTCGACATCATCCGGCTCTTCTTTCTTCTTTTCGGCCGTCGTTTGCAACTCCGTCCCTGGCTCGTCAGACGCCTGCAAACCCTTTAAACCGAGACCGTCCGACTCGTCGGGCAAAGGCATCGTTTCCGAAGCTGGGCTTAGTTCGATTTCATCGCGAAGAGAGGACCCGAAACGTAGAGAATCCTCTTCCAGCGACGACAGCTCGCTGGACGAACCCGCATCGAGATTGAAGCCGACTCGCCCTTGCTCCTGCAATGGCGACATCTGGAATGTCGATCCAGTCGCCTGAGAATTCACCGAATCCACGACCGTTGGCGCAACGGAATCGCCTTGTGCCTCGCCACCATATTGAATCGCAGATCGCACGGAACTTGCAGGCGTCAGCGTCGGCATTGCCGAATCAAGGAGAGGCGACGATCCCCCTGACTGCAATGATTGGGGTGAATTGGTTGTTGCGGAAGCGAATGCGTTTCCAGTAGCCGTAACGATCTCGCTCTGGTCGATTGGAGCAGGCAGACAGCAGCCATTTGCTATTCCGCCCTGAACTTTATCGAGTCCTGCGTTCTCGTCTCCGGTCGTGAGCGACGTATTCCGGTCTGCCGCTTGAGGCTGCAGTATTCCCGCTCCGATCAACATCGCTTGCAGAATCTGAGCGAAGTCCGTCGTTTCTTCGGATTGCATCCCGTCTGGCGAGACTGGTCCTGCGGCGCCCTCAGCGAAAGAGGTGTTGGGGACAGCAGGCCCCGTCGTCGTCAAGAACGCAGCTAGCGATGCCATAGAACTTACCCAGCGCGGCGAATCAAAGAGGTAGCTGAGCTGGGAGCATATGAAATGCCACGCGTTCGAATTCGGCAGATGACTTCCTAAGAATCGGCAGGACCACGCGTTCGGGCGTGTGACTCTCCGCCATCTTCCGCTTGTGCAGTTGCAGGCCTGGAAAACGATTCCTTGTCGAGGGAAAAATGTGCTGGCGCAAAAAAATACGACCGACGCTTCAAGGCGTCGGTCGTCGATCAAGCCAACGATTCATTTCACTTTTGAACCGCTTCCGCCAGCTCCCGCGCAGCGTCTTGAATATCCCGTTTGTTGGCTTGTGGTTCTACGGCAATTCCCCCTTCGTCTTCCATTCGCGACAAGGCATCGCGGTCTTCGACATGGACGAGCGTCGGCAATTGTTGGAAATCGCCACGCAGTGCACGAAGAGCGACTCGTTCCGCCTCGATTTCTTCGCCTGAGCGAACGCCCATTCCGTGGAGAAGTTCGCCAAGCAGCGACCGCCGCGTGAACATGTATTGAAGCAAAAACAAACCAGACGCCGCAGCAAGAGCAAACCATCCAGGATGAATCGCCGCTCCCAAGGTCACCCCGGCCAGCACACACACTCCAACCGCGGCTTTCACCAATCGCCCAGCCGACCACTCTTGATCCAGATCTTCAAGCCGTCTGGCGATCGCCTCAGGACCTGCGTTGATCACGGATTTCAGGCGGCTGGCCAATGCATCCTTCGAGCACTTCGACGAAGCGACCGGAGCAGTTACGCCAAGCGTTGAGTTCGTCATCACCATAAAGATCTCCTTTCGGAGTCAAGAGGGCTTTGGACCAGAATGCATGCGTTTTGACGACAATAGACGGTGCAAGCATCGTGCCAACATCACGCGGCGGACGCGCCGCGAAGCGCCGCCGGTGGGGCAAGCCGCTGGGAATCTTTCTCCTTGCGTCGATCCGTGGGTTGCGCTCCACGCGTTGGGCGGAAGCCGGAACCGTACCTTGTCGCGTACACTTGGGTGAGTTCCGCGCCGAAAAAAGAATCTGCGTGGAATAGTAGATCCAAACCAGCAACACCACGAGACTGCTCCGCAGCGCCGTACGCGGAACCGACCGTACTGTTGCCCAAGTAAAGACCAATCAATATTTTACCTACAGCAAACAACGCTGCCGTCATCAATGCTCCCATCCAGACGTCCCGCCAGGCCAACTTGACTGCCGGAAGCAGCTTGTACACGCAGGCGAACATCAACATGACGACGGCGAAGGTAATCACCTGATTCAAGACTCCCAAGATGACCGACCATTCCGGCATCCAACTCGACATCATTCCATTGACTGCGCCAAGCACAGCGTCAGCTAGGAGAGAAACCAGCAATAGAAACGCGAGGCCGCAAACCATGGCGAAGCTGAGCAAGCGGTCTTTCATGAAACCGAGGAAACCGCTTGCGGAAGATGCCTGGACGTCCCAAACCGTGTTCAGCGCATCCTGCAACTCGATGAAAACGCTCGTGGCCCCGAAAAACAGGGTCATCAAGCCGACGATGGTGGCGACCACTCCCGCGCTCGGTGATGCCGCTTGTGCCAGCACCTCTTGGATAGCGTGAGCTCCTTCTTCCCCAACCAGTCCTCGTATCTGACGGACCAGTTGGCCCTGTACCGCGTCTGGCCCGAACACCAGTCCGCTGATCCCGAGCACAACGATCACGAGAGGCGACATCGACAAGACGGTGTAGAATGCCAACGACGCTCCCAAGCGGGGAGCCTTGTCGCTCCACCAATTCACCGCCGCATCGCGAACTGTTTCGTATGCAGGGCGCCAGTTCATTGCTTTTCCCTCTTTTTAAGACCGCTTCGTGATTTTCTTCCCGTACCTCGCATCGATTCGGCTCACGTGTATTCGCGGTAGCTGTTGGCGCCGGCGATGGCGAGAATCAAGATCGAACCAAGAACGGCGAAAACATAGCCGGGCCACGCGTACAGGGAAAAGGGCTCGAGGTCGTAACCCCACACGAAATACGAGATCGCACCTCCAACCAAAGCTCCAACGATTCCCAAGGCCATCGTCGCCAAGATGCCCATCCCTTGCCGCCCCGGCATCATAAGCCGCGCGACGACGCCAACGACTAGCCCGACCACGAGCCAACCCAAGATGTCGAACATAACTCTTCCCTCTTTCGGTATCGATGAACCTAGCGCGAGCGATGCGAGGCTGGTGTCCCAAACAAACCGAATCGTTCGTTTGGCAAGGAACGTGCCAAGAATCTTCGACCGGAAAGGTGGCTAACAGCCGGGATTGCCGCTTGCAGTAGGATGGACCGCGTCCGAAATTCGAATGTGGGGGAAACATCCATGAGCAGCCGCCTGGCGATCCTGCACAAGGGTCTACTGCTCGTTGCCGTACCGCTTTTCTGTCAGCTCGCCATCATCGGCATTCACGCGCGCATTTTGAAGGAAGCGACGGAATCCCGCACCGCCGCAATCGAAGCGCTAAAGGTCGACCGGGAAGGCGAACGCATCTATCGGCTGCTCGCAGATGCACAAAACGGCATTCGCGGCTTCCTCATTAGCGGCAATGACGCGCTTCTCGCCCCCTACGAAAATGGGATCGCCGCACTTCCTTCCGCTTTGGATGCGTTTCAAACGGGGGACCGAAGCGTGGCCCAAACACCTCGGGTCGGACGCATCGCAAATCTCGCGAATGAACGCATCAACGAAATGAAAAATCAGCTTGTTTTAATTCGCGACGGGCGGAAAGACGAGGTCGTCGCAGCCGTCAAAGAAGGTGTCGGCTTCCGGACCATGCAAGCTATTCGATCGGAAATGACGGACTTCCTAAGCCAGCAAGCTGCCGAATCGGACGAACGCCAAAAGCACTTGGAGGATGCCCACCGACTTCAAAACACCTGGATGTTCTTCGCATTCTTCGCGTCGCTCGCGATTGCTATTCTCATGCTTTATTATTTCAGCGCAAGTATCAGTTCTCGCCTCGACGTCGTCCACCAGAATGCACGCCGCCTTTCCGAGGGTGAGGAGTTGCTGCCCCCACTAAGCGGGGTCGACGAGATCGCTTCCGTCGATCGCGCTTTTCGGCAGATGGCCGCCAAGCTTCAGCGACAGACATCGGACCTCGTTTCTTCGAACCGGGAATTGCAGAGTTTCGCCGCAGTCGCATCTCATGACTTGCAGGAGCCTCTCCGGAAGATCGAAGCCTTCGGTGATCGACTCCAGACGAAATACGCGGAGACTCTTGGCGACCAGGGTAAGGACTATCTCGGTCGTATCCTTAGTTCTGCTTCCCGCATGCGCGCACTCATCGAAGGTTTGCTGCAGTTTTCGCGAGTGACCACGCGAGCCCAACCGCCAAAGCCGGTTTCACTCGCCGAAATCGCCAGTGAAGTCGTCAAGGATTTGGAAACTCGCTTGGAGCAAACCGGTGGACGCGTGGAAATCGGCTCACTCCCTACGGTACCTGGCGATTCCCTACAGATGAGGCAGCTGCTGCAAAATCTGATCGGCAACGCGCTCAAGTTCCGCAAGCCTGACGTGCCGCCGGTCGTCCGGGTGGACGGGGAGACATTCGAGGATCCGGTGTCGAAGACAAGGATGTATCGGGTCCGAGTTCAAGATAACGGCATCGGATTCGAGCCGCAGTACGCGGAGCGGATTTTTGGGCTTTTCCAACGTTTGCATGGCCGTGATGCCTATGAGGGAACAGGAATGGGGCTTGCGATTTGTCGTAGAATAGTCGAACGCCACGGCGGAACCATTGCCGCAGCAGGCACGCCTGGGGAGGGCTCGACCTTCCTCGTGACGCTACCGTCCACCCTTGCCCTTGTTCAGGAGTCGCCCCTTGAGCAGGCCGCGTAAGTCCGTCACCATTCTCATGGCTGACGACGATCCTGACGACCGCATGATGACGCGCGAAGCCTTCGAAGAGGCTCAGCTCGGCAACGATCTGCGTTTCGTGGAGGATGGCGCGGAACTCATGGATTATCTGAAGCGTCGCGGCAAATATGCCGATCCCGGGTCCTCTCCGCGCCCAAGCATACTGCTTCTCGACCTCAACATGCCGCGAAAAAACGGTTGGGAGGCTCTTGAAGAGATCCAGGCCGATCCGAATCTTCGGACGATCCGCGTCGTCGTACTCACCACGTCGAAAGCCGAAGAAGACATTTATCGAAGCTACAATTTGAATGTCGCGTCATTCATCTCGAAGCCGGTTTCTTTCGAAGGCTTGATCAACGTCATCCGCACTTTAGGCCGCTATTGGCTTGAAATCGTGGAACTGCCGGCAGACGCCGACGGCTCGCGCGGAGGCTGACGTGGAAGCGAAAACCCGCATCTTGCTCATCGACGACGATCCCGACGATCGCGTTTTGCTCCGCGACTTGCTGACGGATGCCGCGCCTGGCGTCTTCGAACTGGACGAAGCGTCCACATACGAAGACGGGAAGCGACGCATCGCGCCATGTCATCACGACGTAGTTTTGCTCGATTACCGCCTCGGCGCAGGCAACGGCCTTGAACTCCTCCACGATGCGGTGAAACAGGGCTGCAAGGCGCCCATTCTTTTTCTAACAGGACAGCGCGATCGATCGTTGGATGAGGAAGCAATTCGCGCAGGCGCGGCCGACTTCATTCCCAAGGACTCTCTCACGGCAGACGGGCTGCAAAGGGCCATCCGCCACGCTTTGGAGCGCAAAAAGAACCAGGATGAGCTGCGTGATCTGAACACACGTCTGGAACAACGCGTGCAGGATCGCATGCGCGAATTGCAGTTCATCAACGAACGTCTGCTTCGCGAGATCGCAACGCGCGAACGCGTCGAAGCGGAACTGCGGGCAAGCGAAGAGCATCAACGGGTGCTTGTCGAGCAGGTCAAGGACTTCGCCATCTTCCGAGTCGACGTCGAAGGCAAGCCGACGTCCTGGAATGAAGGCGTGCAAAGGGTACTCGGCTTTACGGAGAACGAATTCATCGGCCAAGACGTCACGCGGGAAATGTTCCTGCCTGACGACGTGCGGACAGGCATTCCCCAGCGCGAGTTTGCTTATGCAGCCGAGCACGGCGCCGCATCAAACGATCGATGGATGCGTCGCAAAGATGGTGCGGCGTTTTGGGCCACCGGCATGACGACTCGCTTGCTGGACTCTTCCGGCAAGCTCATCGGATACACGAAGGTTCTTCGCGATCTCACTGAAAAGAAGCTCGCCGAAGATGCCGCCCTTGAGGCGAGCGCTCGCCTCAAAGCGATCGTCGAAACTGCGGCGGACGGCATTTTCACCGTGGACGGCCGAGGCATCATCGAATCGATGAATCCGGCCTCGCTGAAGTTATTCGGCTATCACGCCAACGACATCGTCGGCAAACACGTTTCCATGCTGATGCCTCCGCCGAACGACCCTGCGCTGGATGGGTTGCCGGAAGAATTCCAACGGCCCAAGGATGCGAAAGGCGCCGGCGGCACGAGTGAAGTCGCAGGGCGACGAAGCGATGGAATCACGTTTCTAGCCGAACTTGCCGTCAGCGAAACTCGGCTCGACGGGCGGCGTGTGTTCACCGGCATCATTCGCGACATCACGGAGCGGAAGCTAGCCGAAGCCGAAATGCACGAAGCAGATCGCCGAAAGAACGAGTTCCTCGCCACCCTCGCTCACGAACTCCGCAATCCGCTAGCGCCGATCCGGAACGGCATCTACATGTTGCGCGTGTCGCACGAGCAGCCGAATCCGGAAATGTTCGATTCGACGCTGCAAATGATGGATGGCCAAATCCGCCACATGGTCCGCTTGATCGACGATCTCATGGACCTATCGCGCATCAGTCGCGGCAAAGTGCAACTCCGCAAAGACCGGATCGAACTAGCGTGGGCCCTCAATGACGCCGTCGAGACAAGTAAGCCCGGAATCGAAGACCGGAAACACGCACTTACCGTCGATCTGCCCGAAGAGCCGATCTATCTGGAAGCCGACACCGTCCGCGTCTCGCAAGTGCTTGCAAATCTCCTCAACAACGCCGCGAAGTATTCGGAACCCGGTGGAATGATCCGCCTTTCCGCCGAATTGGTGCAGGATTCCGCCGGGAGAGCGGAAGCCGTGATTCGAGTCGCCGACACCGGCATAGGCATCCCTCCTGATCAACTCCCCGATATTTTCGGCCTGTTCGTCCAAGTCGATCGAGCATCGAAATACGCGCCAGGCGGATTAGGCATCGGCCTGTCTCTGGTCCGCGGCCTGGTCGAACTTCATGGCGGGAGCGTCGAAGCACATAGCGAGGGCTTGGGTAAAGGAAGCGAATTCGTCATTCGGCTTCCCGCTCTCCCCGGCAAACCACGAGCTATGGCTTCGAATACCGACGAAATGCCGATCTTGGAATCCTGCCCGTGTCGCATCTTGGTCGTCGACGATAACCGCGACTCAGCGGACAGCCTTGCTGCGGTGTTGGACGCAGCAGGTCATCTGACAGCCGTCGCATACGACGGACTCAAAGCGGCAGAATTGGCGGAGGAGTTTCAGCCGGAAATTGCCCTGCTGGATATCGGGTTGCCGGGGATGACTGGTCATGAATTGGCAACTGAGATTCGTCGTCAGGCAGCAGGACGAGATCTGCTCCTAGTCGCCATGACCGGTTGAGGGCAAGACGAAGATCGGAAGAAGTCCATGGAAGCGGGCTTTGACGCGCACCTCGTCAAGCCAGTCGATCTCGCCGATGTTCACGCTCTGGTTTTCGCATGGTCCGCTCGGTAGCGGGTTTCAGCACGGATCGCCGCGAAGTTTGTTGGAAGCAGTTCTGATCCTTGCAATTTCCGTCGCACAAGCAAGCCGGAGAGCAAAACGACCCACCGCAAATTCGACAGAAGAATGCGCTGAGCAGACGCTTGCCGCAGCGATTGCAGTTGCTGAATGACGCTCCCATGGGGGCTGAACTTTCTTTCGAGGCAGGTTGGGCCGCGATCATCGCGGCCCAACCTGCATTTCGCGAACTCGTTTGATGCATGGCGGAACTCATAGAAAACTGCGGAATTTCTCGCAATCCCAAAGAGAACCTGAGAACGCCCCTTCTCACCCTCTAGCGGCCGAATTCCTCAACAGACAAACCTTGGGAATTTACGCAGATCGAACGCCGATCTCGCATCCCGACATGGCGGCCCTTTTTGCGTGAACGCGGGATCGCCATCCTCTGCCGCCGCATCGATCCGACTCCTTGAGGAACAACAGGAATCGTCTGAACTACTGATCTCAGCACGCGCAATGCCACGGCGGCGTCGCGACAAATCTATGTTGTTCAGACAATTCCCTGATAGGGCGTTTTGATTCGTCGCAGAAGTTTGGCACATCAATTGCTTTTGAGTCGAACATCCAAAAGCGATTGCGGGTCATCGCAAGGCGCGATGATCGGACAAGGCGTTCTATCTTGTCCGTCGCCCCGACCGCTCGCTGAGGCATCCGAATCACGTCTACGCCCAGGATAGACGTTTGCCTGCTACGGGAGTGTCCGCCGTCAGGTGGGCATTTCGCCGGCATTTCTGAGAAGTTCGGCTTCCGTCCCAATTAACCAAGGAGTTTTGTCATGGCGAATGCCACGAAAACCAATGATCGACAAGGCCAAGAATCTTCCGTCAAGGAACAAGCGCAAAGCACGCTCGGAGCCGTCGGCGCCAGCGTCAGCGGAGCCGTCGATACCGTCAAGGACGCGGCGTCCAACGCGATGAACTGGGCCTCCGACATGGCCGGCACCGCTCGCGATTACGCATCCAATGCGATGCATGCCGCGGGCGACTTGGGCAGCAACATCGGTTCGCATGCCAGCGAATACGCCCACGACGCCAAGGAATACGCCGGCATGGCATACGACAAGGCAGGCGAACTCGGCAAAGACTTCTCTCATCTCGTCCGCCGCAACCCGATCCCGACCGTCCTCGCGGCAGTGGGCATCGGCTTCTTGCTGGGTCGCACGCTTCGGAGCTAACTCATGAACGCTCCCAACATGCATATGGCCGATCGCGGCGTGATCGACGCGCCGCGGTCGGCGGATGCGGATCAGGGTATCGGCGCACTCGTCGCCGGCATCCTCCGCGACTCGACCAAGCTGCTTGAAAACCATTTGGCGTTGTTTCGCACCGAAGTCGGAAACGACTTGCGGAAGGTCAAGGAAGGGATCGTTCCCCTGGCTATCTCGATGGTCACGGCGACGATTGCGACCGGGCTTCTCGTCACGATGCTTGTCGGCCTGCTCGCTTGGGCGGCGCCGTCGATTCCCTGGTGGGGCTGGGCGGGAATTCTCGCCGCTCTCTTCGGAATCGTCTCGGGCATCCTGTGTTACTCCGGCATCACGAAGCTCGCCACGTTCAGTCCCATGCCGGCCGAAACGGTGCAAACCGCGAAGGAGAGTCTGCAATGCATCAGCAACCAGATTTCGACCGACCGGACCTGAGCGGCCCGACCATCGAACCGGACGCGGAAAAGGCCCAGATTCGCGCCGAGGTCAATCAGACATGCAACGACCTCGCCTCGAAGATCAAAGCTCTGGAGGAGAAAGTCCTCTCTCCCGTCCACAAAGTGCAAGATGCCGTGCAATCCACCGTCGATGCCGTGCAGGGGACCGTTCAAACCGCCAAGGAAAAGGCCGATAGCGTGCGTCAGCAAGTGAGCGAGCATCCTTGGCTCGCGATCGGAGCCGGCGTCGTGGCGGGCATGATCGCCGGTTACATGACTGCGAATCCGACTCGTCCTTTGGGTGCGTCGAAACCTCGCTCATCAAGCGGCAGCGGTTATCGCGCCGCGGGGAACGGAACTGGCCACAACGGCAACGGATCGAACGGGGCCAGCTATGGCGCACCGAGCGACGCGACCGATAAGGCCGGAATGTTCTCCGGAGTGAAGGGCTGGTTCGCCGAGGAATTCGGCAAATTCAAGGCAATCGCCATGGGTGCAGCGATCGCGCTGGCCCGCGATTTCATCAAGGACCAAGCTCCTCGTTTCTCGCAGAACATCGATGAGTTCATGAACGACATGACGAACAAGCTCGGAGCCACGCCGTTCAAGGAACGGCTCTTCGAAAACGGCGCCGGACTGGGTTCGTTTTTCGGCTCCAAGGGCGGATCCCGCATGAGCGGCGTCTGACCTGCGGAATTTACCTGTGTTGATTTTCCCCCCTATATGGGAGTGAAGCCATGTTGCGTTGGGCCGCAGCCTTCTTGATCATCGCTTTGATCGCCGCCATGTTCGGCGCCTTCAACATCGCCGGCATGTCGCAGAACATCGCCTGGATTCTGTTCGTCGTGTTCCTGATTCTGTTCGTCGTTTCTCTGATTTCGGGCCGCTCGTCGCCGCCCGCGTAAAGAAAGCGGCGTTCTCTTGAATTTCTTCGAGAGAACGCCGCTTTTTTCGTTTTTCAGAGCCAAATTCGAACAACCAACCTTTCAACTCGAACCCCATTGGACAAGGAGATATCGATGCAACGTTTGTTCGTAGCCAGTTTCGCCGCTTTCGCCCTGGTCATCGCCGCTGGCTGCCCAAAGAGCCCAGAAGGCGGAAAGACGGATAAGGCGAAGACCGATAAAGTCGTGACGCCTGCCGACAAAGCGCCAACCGACAAGGCAAATGCGAAGGACGCGACGTTCAAGCTGTACGAAGTGCTTACTTCGACGAACGTCACTCAAGGCGGCGCACGCGAAATCACGATCAAGATCGATCGCAACAACGACTTCAAGCAGGCGATCAGGTTCTCCGCCAAGAATGTACCGGAAAAGGTGAAAGTCGATTTCAGCCCGGAAACGGTCAAGGCGAGCGACGAAGCCCGCACCATCATGAAGATCCAGGCTGAGAAGGATGCTGCCGTTGCCGAGAGCCCGATCCGCGTCGAAGCGACTCCGGAAACCGGCACCTCCACCGCCGGGATCGACGTGAAGATCAACGTCAAGAAACAATAGTCAGTGCGACGTTACTCGCAGGGGGCGGCGGAAGCACACCCTTCTGATGCTCCCCTCTTTCTTTGCAATCAACCCATCAACCAAGGAGTTCAGCCATGAATTGGGATACCGTCCAAGGTCAGTGGAAGCAGTTCAAAGGCCGCGTGAAGCAAGCCTGGGGCAAGCTCACCGACGACGACCTCGACCAAATCGAAGGCAAACGCGACGAACTCGTCGGCAAACTTCAGGAACGCTACGGCTACGCAAAAGACGATGCCGAACGCGAATTCGACACCTTCACGCGCAGCCTTTAGCACGCTGCACAAGTAAATGCTCGCAGGTTGCGGAAGTATTTCTATGCCGCAATCTGGAAGCATTTCGTTTACGCAAGAGCGGCGCATGCAGTAAGCGGATTTCTCGCATGACGCGATCCTGATCCGGTTACTGCGTGCGAGGTTCCTGCGATCGGGCTCTGACGTTGCGCAGCGCGTTCGCAGCTCTCATCGATTCCTAGCTTGCGAGCACTCCCGCTTCGGCTTACGCTGGCCTTCGTCCGAAACGACCCCACCAGGAGAAGGCACATGGTTCGCAGGTTTCTCGCACTCATGACGCTATCGATCGCCGCAAGCACGTCCGCAGCTCAGGAAAAAACCGGGTTCATCGAAAAGACGCTCGCCGGGACGGGCGACGAGCGGAAGTATGTCGTCTTCATCCCGCACGACTACAAGGGGGACAAAGCGTATCCCACGATTCTCTTCCTCCATGGAGCAGGCGAGACGGGCAAAGACAACAAGGCTCAGGTCAAAGTCGGCCTCGCCGCCGCGGTAAGGAAGAACGAAAAGACCTTCCCGTTCATCGTCGTCTTCCCGCAATCGCACAACCGCACCTGGGCGGCATCGAGCGCTGACGGCAAAGCCGCGATGGCAGCCCTCGCGGAAGTGCAAAAGGACTACAAGGTCGATGAGAAACGCATCTACCTGACCGGCCTCTCGATGGGCGGTTTCGGTACCTGGAGCCATGCGGCCGCGTTTCCCGAAAAGTGGGCAGCGATCGCCCCCATTTGCGGGGGAGGCGACGTGAAGGCGGCGGCGAAAATCAAAGACATCCCATGCTGGAATTTCCACGGCGACAAAGATGCCGCCGTGAAAGTCGAACTATCCCGCAATATGATCGAAGCTTTGAAGAAAGCCGGCGGAGAACCGAAGTACACCGAGTATCCCGGCGTGAATCACAACTCTTGGGACCGCGCCTACGGCACTCAAGAGTTGTACGATTGGTTGCTTCAGCAGAGGCGAAAGTAACCAAGAATCAGCAAGGCCGCAGAAGATTCACTTCTGCGGCCTTGTCGTTTATTGACGGCACTCAATCTCATGAAGCGTCAGCGCCAACGACGTCCGCCGCCGCCGGAGATGCCGAAACCGACGCCCACTGCGACGGGTGGGGGCGGAGGCGGTTCGACGTAAACCACGGTGCCCGGAGGCGGCGCCGGCGCGTAGCCGTACGGCGGAGGCATGCGGCGCACCTGCATCGCGGCCACCACGCGATCGCTCACGCCCTGCTGCTTGAGAAACGTGATGTCCTGGGCCGTTAATTGGAAATTCGTATACGACGAATCTATTTGGCGAATGATGATTTCGTCGCTCACATGCTGTTGAGCGAGCTGCACCACGTCTTCCACACGCATCTGATTGCGAGCTCGCCAATCCGCGGCCGCGGCGGCGCGTCGCTGATCGCGGCGATCTTCCGAATGTCCCGCCAACGCGCCGACGCCCGCGCCGGTCGCTCCGCCGATCGCGGCGCCTGCCAGAGGATGGCCCATCGCTCCGCCGATCACGGTGCCTGCGGCAGCGCCGAAGAGGCCGCCCACGAGCGAGCCTTCTTCCGTGTGGTTCATCGTCGAACAGCCCGTCGAGGCGATCGCGAACAGACCCGAAATCAGCCAACTGCCGCGTCTCATGGGGGATCCTTCTGAAGAGCTCCGGAGGGCATCCGTGGCTCGAAGGTGAAACGTTCGCACGAAAGACCGTGCGCGGTCGCTTCATCTGGCGCTGTCGAAATACCGCATCCACGCCGCCGATACAAGGCGGAACCGGATGCTTTCGATGGTTGAGAATGTTCAAAAGATCCACGCACTCCGACGGGGCAATTTCGCCCGATTCGCGAAGCGGAAATGTCGGCCCAACTCGCCTTCGCCTCGCTACCCCCATTACAGGCACAACGATCAGTCTTGCCCCGTTTTCCCGCTCGCGGCCATAATGGCGAACGATCCGCGGCTTCGACGATGGCGATCCGCCGTCGCGTGCGTCAGGATGGCGCATCTCCTCCGCAAGCCGCCCTACCCTTTCGCGGAGTTGCCTTCATGCGACGCATCGTGCTCGTCTGCGTCTTCGCGCTCGCCCCGACTGCCGCTTTCGCCCAAACCGCCTCCCCCTCGAAAACCCCGGCCGAATTTCGCTTCGCCGACGGTTCGATCGTCCGCATGCTGCTCCTCAATGACGTCATCGAAATCCGCACCAAGTACGGCACCCTCAACGTCCCCGTCAACGACATTCGCCGCATCGAGTTCGGCATGCACATGCCCGACACGGTGCGCCAGCGCATCGATCAATCGATTCGCCTGCTCGGTAGCGACGCCTACAAGCAACGCGAAGACGCGGGCAAGGATCTCGTGCAGGCCGGGCATTGGGCCTACGCACCGCTGCAGAAAGCCGCCCAAAGCTCCGACCGCGAACTTTCGCAGCGAGCGGGAGCGATCCTCAAAAAGCTCAGCGAAAGCGTCTCGGCCGAGGCGCTGAAGATGAAGGAGGACGACACAATTCACACGCTCGATTTTCCGATCATCGGAATCGTGACGAATACCACCCTGAAAACATCGTCCCCGCTATTCGGCGAGCAGCAGTTCAAGATCGGCGATATTCGTTCGTTGCATATCCACGGCGGCCGGGGTGATGCGGAATTATCTTTAGACGCCGCCCGCATCGGCTCGACGAGCGAACCCTGGCATGACACTGGATTGACAGTGGACCGTCACTTGAAGCTGATCGTCACCGCGGACGGCGATTGCGACCTGTGGCCCCAAACCCCCGGCCAATATGTCGCCCATCCGCGCGGCTACAACACGCCGGGAAAAGGCGGCACCTATCTCGCGGGAGCCCTCATCGGCAAGATCGGCGAAAATGGCCGCACCTTCATGGTCGGCGACCGCTATGAAGGCACGCCGAACGAAGAGGGCAAGCTCTACCTCTCCATCGTCGCCAGCCCCTGGAACAACGCATCCAGCGGCAGCTACCGCGTCCGAATCCGGACCGATGCAACGGCATTGGTAGGCGGAAAGTAGTCCTCACGCGGAGCGTGAGGACCACTCTACTCGAACGGATTGTTCGGCTCCGCGATGAGCCGGTGGTAGCGGGCGAGGAGCATTTGGACGGCTTGGATGCGTTGCCAGTCGTGGAAGCCGAGAGTGACCTGGCTGCCGTCGTCTTTGGCCTGGATGTTCTCCGTTGCCTCGGTAAGACCGAGATGCAGAAAATCCAGGATCTCCGCCAAACGTGCGGCTTGCGATGCGGTGAGCTTCATCGGCAGCGGCGGAAGCATTCGGCTGCCGATGTAGAGAGCGTCGCGCGTCGATTTGGTCGGCTCTTCGAGGCGAAGCTCGAAGTCGAGATTCATCTCCGCGGCGTCAGGCGTACCGGCCTTTGTTGTGGCCTGGATCGTCCCCTGCGGATCGCCGGCTGCGGATTGCGAAAGGCTGGTGAGGGCCGGCGGTTCGCCCTTGTCGAGCGTCGCCATGCGGGCGGCGATTTCCTCGTTCGATCCAAACAGCAAAATCGATCGACCGATGGAAACGCGGTCGCCGAAGCGGAGTCGGCGAATCTGCACGACCGTGCCGTTGACGCGGGTGCCGTTGGTGCTTTCGAGATCGGTGAGAATGTTGTCTTCGTCGTCGGTTTGAATCTTCGCGTGGAATCGGCTGACGCGTTCGTCGTTGAGCCTAAGGACGTTCCCCTCCTCGCGGCCGATCGTGACGGGTAAGGTCAGGTCGCGGAAAATCCTTCCTTTATCGATGCCTTCCAAGACCTGGAAGGTGACGGTGCCGCGGCCCATAAATGCACAGCCTCGCAGGAACGCCCGTCGTTCGAGAGGAAACTATTGCTCGCGAAGGGTCTGCCTCATTTTGGGACGCCAAAGGTCTGCTGTCAATTCCGGAGTCGCAGGTCGGCAGCCGGGCAAATGGCGGAACCAGGTGACCTGACGCTTCGCGAACTGACGAGTCCGCGTCTGAATCTGCCGCATCGCAGCCTCTCGGTTGAGTTTTCCATTCAAAACCGCGAGCCATTCCTTGTATCCAAGGGCCTGACTCGCTTCCCTACTGAGCGGCTGAGGCAGGTCGCGGAGGCGGCGGACTTCGTCTTCCCACCCCTCAGCAAACATCGCTTCGACACGCTGATCGATACGCGCGTACAGGTCCGCGCGAGGCAAATCGAGCCAAACGATCGAGGCGTCGTCCGTGTCGGGAGCCGCATGCGCCCACTGCTGCTGCCATGCGCTCATCGGCTTGCCGGTGGACTCAAACACCTCAAGCGCACGGACGACACGACGAACGTCGTTCGGATGCAGCTTCGCTCGGATGCCGGATCGATGGCAGCCAGCTTGGCGTGCAGTCCGATCGGATCCGCGGCGGCTTCCGCTTCCAATCGAACACGGATGGCAGGGTCGGCAGGGGGCCCATCGAAAAGGCCGGCAACGATCGCTTTCAGATAAAGGGGCGTTCCGCCGACGATCAGCGGCTGCTTTCCGCGCGAGGCGATATCGCGAGCAGCCGCCTCGGCTTGCTTGAGCCACCACGCGACGCTGGCCGATTCCCATGGATCAACCACATCGATCAGGTGATGCGGGACGCGGGCGCGATCGGCGAGCGAAGGTTTGGCGGTACCGACATCCATGCCGCGATACAGCGACATGGAATCCATCGAAATGATCTCGGCATCCAGCGGCCCGGCTAATTCCAGCGCGAGCGAGCTTTTGCCGGAGGCGGTGGGTCCAGCGAGGACGAGCGCATCTTGGAACGGCGGCGGCAACATGATCAGGCGCCGCGCGTCTTGCGAAGCATCCACGGCAACGCCACGCCGACGACCGCAATGGCCGCGAGACCGAGAGCAAGACGCTCCCAAGGCATGCGCGTGAACTCATCCCGCGAAGGACCATCGGATACCGAAGCGGGCGCCGACGTTTCCTCGCGCGGCACTTCGATGTTGCGTTTCGTCCGATGCCCTTCCCCCGCATCGACGACGAGTTGATATTTGCCCGGTGGCGGCAGCGGAAAGTCCCAGAGGCCCGTTTCGTCGGTCTTCCCCTCAGCGATTGTCTTCCCCTTCTCATCCGTCACGATGCAACGCGTATCGCGGGCAGGCGTGTCATCATCGAAAAACGCTTCGACGTGGATCTTGCTGCCAAGAAGCTTCACTTCTGCGCCCAGCGCATGTGCGAAGACGCTTGCGGGCGAAACCAAGCAGGCAGCAAGCAACAGGGCGAATTGCAATGCGTTGGAGTTCATCTAGACCACATGCCACTCGACTTCGGAACCGTCGTCATCATATCGCCAAACGCGGATAGTCGGCTCCTTTTCCGCGAGCGACACAATCATGCCGACGACGGTGTCGCCATACGCAAAGGAAAGCTCCCGGTCGATCTTGCTCGGAATCGGAGGCGATGAGGGATGCGAATGGTAGATGCAGACGAGGTCGATGCCGATGGCCCGCATTTCTTTCTGAAGCTTCAATTGCTCGCGGATCTGCTTCGTATCGCTTTCGCGGTTGAGGCGACACGTTTTTCAGCGAGTAGCGGCGTTCGACGATCGCGGTGATGGCATCGTCGGTCCGCTCGATGCGCCCCGCGAGCATGCCGCAACATTCGTC
Source organism: Gemmataceae bacterium (assembly GCA_046350235.1). Lineage (GTDB taxonomy): Bacteria > Planctomycetota > Planctomycetia > Gemmatales > Gemmataceae > JAIEPT01. Next base: position 73,006 of record JAXMAT010000005.1, read on the forward strand.
CGGATGTTCCGCAAGGGCGTGAGCCACGATTTCGTCGCGAATCGCCGACGGGACCGCCAATCGAAATCGTGTGGACACCTACGCCCTCCCTTCTGAAGATGAACCACGCAATTCGGTTCTCCGCTTGCGGCTTAGCGTTCGCTGGATGATTCATCGAACGCTAAGCCGCAAGCGGAGACCCCAACAAAATCGGAGTTCCCTCAACATGGCTCGCGAACGCGTCATCCTGGCTTATTCCGGCGGTCTGGACACGTCCGTCATGGTGCCCTGGATCGGCGAAAAATACAACCTGGACGTCGTCACTTTCACGTGCGACCTGGGCCAGGGGGAAGACATCGAGAAGATCAAGCAGAAGGCCCTCAAGACCGGTGCCGTCGATGCCGTCGCCCTCGATGCCCGGAATCTCTTCATCGACCTGTTCGTGTGGCCCGCACTGATGGCTGGCGCACTCTACGAAGGTAAATACCCGCTCGCCACCGCGTTGGGTCGTCCGCTGATTGCGAAGCTCATGGTCGATGTGGCCCGCGAAAAGGGCGCCAAGGCCGTCGCTCACGGTTGCACGGGCAAAGGAAACGACCAGGTTCGCTTCGATTGCACCTTCCAGACCTTGGCCCCGGACTTGCAGATCATCGCCCCCGTTCGCGAGTGGAAGTGGACTCGCGACGAAGAAATCAAATTTGCCGAAAAGAACAACATTCCGGTCGAAGCGAAGGCGGAAAGCCCCTACAGCGTCGATCAGAACATTTTCGGACGAAGCGTCGAAGCGGGACTTCTGGAAGACCCCTGGGATGAGCCGCCGGAAGAGGCCTACCAGTGGACGAATGGCCCCGCGAAGAGCCCGAATGAGCCGGAATACCTCGAGATCGAATTCGAGCACGGCCGGCCGATCGGGTTAAACGGAACGAAGATGGATGGTTTGCCGATTCTGGAGAAATTAAACCAGATTGGCGGCAAGCACGGCGTCGGTCGCATCGATCATGTGGAAAACCGCCTCGTCGGCATCAAGTCCCGCGAGGTGTACGAAGCGCCAGCCGCTGTCATCCTGCACGAGGCCCATCGCGAACTCGAATCGCTCTGCCTTTCCAAGCAAGCGATGCGATTTAAGACGATGGTCGCGCAAGAGTACGCGGATCTTATCTATAATGGACTGTGGTTCAGTGCCTTCCATCAGGACCTGTTTCAGTTTGTGCTGAGCAATCAGCGTTTCGTGACGGGCATCGTCCGGGTCAAGCTGCTCAAGGGCAAAGCCACGGTCGTTGGCCGCAAGAGCGATTACAGCCTCTACAGCAAGAAGCTGGCAACCTACGAGACGGGCGACATGTTCGACCATGACGCCGCGAAGGGCTTCATCCGCCTGCATGGCCTCAGCCAGCAGACGCAAGCCCAACGGCAACTGCTGAAAGACGGCCGTGGCTTCGACCTGCCGGGCCTGCTCAGCAGCGACGACAAGAAGTAGGCGTTTAGCGGGGAGCCGTAGGCGACCTAGCTTCGCCTACGGCTTCCGCTAAACGGAGTTAGAGACATGGAAATGCACGACAGCATGGATCTCGATCAGCTTGCGAACTATCTTCAGCGCGATGCGCGGGAGTTGGGCAAGCTCGCGGACCGCGGCCGTCTGCCGGGGCAGAAGGTCGGCGGACAGTGGCGTTTCGCGCCGGCCGAGATCAATCACTGGATCGAAACGCAGCTCAAGGATTACACCGACAAGGAACTCGCCGCCCTCGAAGTCGGCGCCCGCCGCGGCAAATCCTCCGCCGATCTGCTCGTTACTCGGCTGCTGACTCCGGCAACGATGGCCGTGCCGCTCGTCGCCTCGACCAAGCCTTCGGTGCTGAAGGAACTGGTCGTCCTCGCGGAACAATCGTGGCAGGTCTACGATCCCGAAGCGTTGCTCGATGCGATCCGCCAGCGCGAGGAATTGCATTCGACCGCCATGGATCGCGGCGTGGCCTTCCCCCACCCGCGACGTGCCCTGCCCGCCACCGTGCTCGGCGAATCCGTCATCGCGTATGGCCGAACTGGACGCAGCGTGCCGTTCGGTTCCGGCAGCGGCATGGCGGACGTCTTCTTCCTCGTCGCCTGCACCGATCAAGCGACGCACATGCAAGTCCTCGCCCGCCTCTCCCGCATGATGCTCCGCCCCGGCCTGCTCGACAAACTCCGCGCCGCAGAAGACGTCGCGGAGGCGTACGAACTGCTGGTCGAAGCAGAGAAGGCAGCCCTCCTGGAAGTGCTGCCCTAACTTCCGCATCCTTTTCACCGATCGCCGACGTCGGGCCGCGTCGAAACCCCGACACCGCCGCACGGAGGAATGGGGTACGACCGCGAAACAGGAAACGCCGTCGAGTTGGCCCGCGTCGTGATGTAGCTCGACCCATCGGTGAAAATCACTTTCGCGTCCGCCATGTCCGCGATGATTCGAACCACCGCCGACAATCGTGTTTTCGCCGGGAATGCCGCACTCACCTTCGTTCGCCGCGCATCGCCAAGCCTGGGATCGATGACGATGGGCAATCCACTCTGAAGCCGCAATTGAGCTACGACCCTTTCCAATGGCGTGTCTTCGAAATTAGCTTGCACATAGATTCGATCGGGATCTGCGTCCGAGAGGTCAAGGAATTCGATTTCGCCTTCCCGCACGATGAAGGTCACATCGGCGCCGTCCAAAGATCTGGCGATGGCTGCGACGAATGACCGCAATCGCATTCTCGTTCCCAATCTCCATCCAGGCAGCGTTCGTTCGTGAATCGCTTTGGGGTCGGGGAACGCTTCTGGATTTGCCCGCTTCAGTTTGCAGAACATCACCACCACTCCCAGCCTTTTCTCGAGATACGCGAACCCATCTTTTACCGTAAACTCCTTGGCGAACTCTGCGGGAATGGCGAAGGGCTCATCCAAGGCGGCTTCGATCCCTTCCGGTGATGGAAGATTCTGATTCGTTCCAGCGTCCTTGGGTGGGACCGCCGATTTGTCTTTAGGCTCAGGTTTCGATTCCTGAAACGCGACCAGCGATTGATTTGGCACCGGAGGCACACCGACGCGACGTGACGATGCACCTTCGGAAGCACCCTTTGCCGACTCGATGACGAGCGTCCTGTCGATCCATTTCACGCGTACTCCAGCCAGGGTCGCGAAGAGTTCGCTTGCATCCCGAAGCGACAGGCCGCGAATGTTGACGTCGAGCGTTTTCTTCCCGAGTGCCTCGTCGGCGATTCCGTATTCGAGGCGGTACATTTGCTTCAGCCGCTTCAGCGCCGCATCGAGTCGTTCGCCTTCGCAAACCAGTTCGACGCGTTGGCCGAAATAAAGGTCGTTCGCTTTGGCGATGCGAGCGATGATGATCTCTTGACTGGTCGCGACCGCACGACAACCGAGGGGCCGAAGCACTTCATCGATCGCCGATTCCAACCGCATGGGAGACAAGGCCGCGTCGAGCGGTTCCATCAATCGTCGCGCTTCCGCATCCGCGAGACGCTCCTTCAGAACCGCGATCGGACCAAACTGCGGCAACAGTGCCGAGGATTCTTCCCCTTGCTTCACCAACTCCCAATGGCGTCGCTCCTCCAGCAACGAGCGGAAAAAGGGGGTACCAAGGGTCGAGCATGAGCTGTCCTCACTGCCGCGAGTCGGCGCGTTTCGTCGGTTATCGAAAGAAGACGGTCGTCAGTCTTGTGGGAGACTTGCGTCTGTGGCGTGGCTACTACCACTGCTCGCAATGCAGCCAAGGTCAGGTGCCTTGGGACAAGACGCTGTCGCTTGCGAACGAACGCCTGACGCCGGCTGCTCAAGAGGTGACCTCGCTGGCGGGCATTCAGGAGAGCTTCGGCAAGGCGGCCGACCTCACGCTCCGCAAGCTGGCCGGCCTGCGTTTGAGCGAATCGACGGTGGAGCGGACGGCGGAGTCCGCCGGCATGCGGTTGGGCCGTCTGATCAAGAGGGGAAGACCTTCGGCCCCAAAAAGGAATGGGCTTGGAACAAGGACCGCACGGGGAAAACCTGCGCGTACGTGAGTTTGGACGCGACGGGAGTGCTGATGCAAGGCCCCGAGGGATCGAAGGTCGAAGGCCGCATGGTGAATGTGGGCATGGTCTTCAACCCCCAGCCTCGCTCCGAAGACGAGGAGGCCTTGTCCAAGCCCTGCGACGGGGTTCGCTACTTGGCGGGACTGTACACGCTTGGCGAATTGGGCGAGGCGATGCGGAAGCAGGCGGCCCAAGTGGGAATGGATCAGGCCCAGCAATGGATCGCCCTGAGCGACGGAGGCGCCGGACTGGAGGAGTTCTTCGACGTGCACTTCCCGTTGGCCGTCAAGATCCTCGACTTTCAGCACGCGGTCGGCTACTTGGCGGCTTTGGCCAAATCGTGGCGGCCGGGCGCAGCGGGCGAGAAACTGCTGTCGGCCTGGTGTCACTCGCTCAAGCATGCAGGAGGCGCCCGGGTGGTCAAGATGCTTGAGAAGTTGGACGTGAAGAAGATGAGCGACGAGACCAAGGCCGAATACGAGCGGAGCTTGAACTACCTACGCGGCAATGTCGAGCGAATGAAGTATCCCGAGTACCTGAAGTACGGATGGCAGATCGCGACGGGCGCCATCGAGTCCGCCTGCAAGACGGTCGTCAACCAGCGACTGTGCATGGGCGGAATGCGGCTGGGGTGAACAAGGCCCCGACGCAATCGCCCACCTCCGCGCCTTGTACCGCAGCGACACCGACCAATGGGAAGCTTTTTGGGCCATGGCGGCGTGAAATCTACCCACTTGCCATGACGCTCACCCACGCCCGGTGCTTGTCGCAGAGATGGGTCATGTTACACTGCCCTCACCTCTCCTGCAGCACGTTCCTCCAATGATCACCGAGTCCATCCGATGTTGCGCGTCCTTCTTATCGCACTAGCCGTCACGTCTCCAGCATTCGCAGAGCCCGAGCGAATTACGTCGAAAGGGGGGATGGTCGTCTCCGTCTCACCTGCGGCAACCGATGTCGGGATCGCCATCTTGAAGAAAGGCGGCAATGCCGTGGACGCCGCTATCGCCATCGGCTTCGCGGAAGCGGTGACGTGGCCGGAAGCGGGGAACATCGGTGGCGGCGGATTCATGCTCGTGCTGCCTGCTGCCGGCATGAACGCAAAGGTGATCGACTACCGCGAAGTGGCTCCCGCAGCAGCGACGAGGAACATATTCGCCAAAGGGGTTCGTCCACAAGACACACGTACTGCTGGGATTCCTGGCACCGTCCGCGGTTTCGGAATGGCACATCAGAAGTTCGGCAAACTACCCTGGAAGAACCTCGTCGAGCCGGCCGTGAGCTTGGCGGCGGACGGCTTCATCGTGACCGGCGCACTGGCCCGAAGGATGAATGGCGTGCTTGCCGATGCGAAGACCAAGAACGAAGAATTTCGCCGAGTCTACTCTGCTCCGAAAGGCGGGGAATGGAAAGCCGGGGACACCATGAAGCTGCCCGACTTGGCGAAGACGCTGAAGTCCCTCGCCGAACAAGGGCCCGATGCGTTCTACACTGGCAAGCTCGCGGAGCTTTATGCCGCGGAAATGAAGGCAAGCGGCGGCATGGGCACGGAGGAGGACTTGAAAAACTATAAGGCGATCGAGCGCGAACCGATGCGCGGTATTTATCGCGGCTATGAGATTCTCGCCTGCCCGCCTCCCAGTTCCGGCGGCGACGCTCATCACGATGCTCAACATTCTCGAACATTTCGACGTCAAAAAGCACCCATGGGGTTCGCCGGAGACCGCCCACGTCGTCGCGGAAGCCCAGCGGCGAGCTTACGCCGATCGGGCTCGATATCTCGGCGACCCCGCCTTCACGAAGATCCCGGAGCATCTGACGACGAAGGACCATGCGAAAAAATGGGCTGCGAACATTGACCTCTCGAAGGCAACGAAAAGCGAATCGCTGGCGCCGGAGTTGAACCTACTCCCCGAAAGCGAAGACACGACGCACTATAGCGTCGTCGACCAGGACGGCATGGTGGTGAGCAACACATACACGCTGGAGAACGCATTCGGTTGCCGAGTCGTTGTGCGTGGGGCCGGATACATCCTTAACAACGAGATGACCGATTTCAACGGCAAGCCCGGCGTGACGACGCGAGACGGAGGCATCGGCACCGAACCGAACACTATCGCTCCCGGCAAACGCATGCTGAGTTCCATGTGCCCGGTGATTGTGCTCAAAAACGGCAAGCCGATCCTTGTCACCGGCAGCCCCGGCGGGCGGACGATCATCAACACCGTGCTGACGGTCGTTCTGAATGTCGTCGATTATGGAGCGGACGTGCAAGCCGCTGTGGATGCACCCCGGCAGCATCATCAATGGTTCCCCGATCAGATCTCGCTGGAAGACCGCCCTGAATTCAAAGTCTTGGCGAAGAAGCTCCGCACGATGGGCCACACGGTCGTGCAACGTAAGCAGGGAGATGCCCATAGCATCTCAATTGAACCGGCAACTGGAATTCGCACCGCAGGAGTCGATCGCAGGCTGGAAGGGTCCGGCAAAGGAGAGTGAATGTCGGAGGGTGTGTCGATCGCAGCGAGACGCACCGTTTCAGGTTCCCGGAGGTGCCCCCAATCCAACGTTCAGATGCCGAATGTTGAATGCCTTCCATCGAGTGAACCCGGAACGGTGCGTCTCGCTACGCTCGACACACCCTACACGTTAATGCGGAATTGTCGGCGCCAGGAGATCGGCGACATTTGCGGGCAAATCGTCGATGCGCTGGGCGGTCCAGCGTATGCCATCGCAAGTCAGCTCCGTGATGGCGACATTGCGGATCGAGCCAATCGACTGCCAGGTACGGCCTTCGAGGAGCGTGAGGAGCAGCGTCTTGATGACGACGCCATGGGCGACGACGGCGAGGCGTTTGCCGGCGTGGCGGTCGACGATGCGAGACCAGACGGGGATCAGGCGGAGGCGGAGATCATCGAGCGATTCTGCGCCCTTCGTGGGCGAAGGACGTCTCGCCGGCGTCCCAGCGGCGGATCGTTTCGGGCCAGATGCCGTTGCCTCCGTCGAAGCCCAGTCCGCTCATAAAGCCGACACGGCGTTCGTGCAGGTCGGGCTCGGTCTCGACGGTGAGGCCGCATGCATTTGCGATGGCCAAAGCCGTCCGCTGGGCGCGTCGCATACCGGAAGCGACAACCGCTTGCAGGTCGGTCGAACACAGATGTTCCGCAATCGCGAGGGCCTGACGTTCGCCAAGGGCGCTTAACTCCGTGTCGGATTCGGCTCCGTGGAAGACCTTCGGATTGGCACTTTCGGCATGGCGAAGCAAATAGATGCGCGTCGTCGTCATGTCAGATTTTTTACCTGGTCAGCCAAATCATGGAACGCGATGACCCGTTTCGGCACTTGAAACAGATTCTCGGCCAAATGAGCGAGCGCCGTTTTCGCGGTGCGGGCCTGATCGAGTTCGTTCTGCAAGCGCTCGATCCATGCCGGCACATCGAGGCCGACGCCGGAAGGGGTGGATGCCCACGGCTCCAATTCCTTTTCGAGCGGCGACGCTTCGTCGCGGTCGAGCCAATCCTTCGCCTGCTCCAGTGACTGCGGAACCAGCGCACAGAGTTGGTCGAGATTCATCGGCTTCACGAAGCGTTCTTCGAGACGATCTGCGATCGTCGCCATCCGCATGCCGTGCTTCCGCTGCAGGGTAGCAAGCTGATCGAGGTGCTCCTTCGCGGGCTGCCGGGTTAGGCCTTCGACGCGCGAACGCCAAAGTGCGGCAGCCGTCGGATGAACCTTGGCCAGCATTTCATGGACTAGCCCAAGCGGCTTCATCTGCCATGCCGCCCGCTCGTAACTTCCCTTGAGCGTCAGGAAATCGAAGAACTGGTACAGATTTTGACCGAAGTCCGACTGCGTGGTCGTCGCGTTGTAGTCGCGGTAGTGATCGTAATTCTCAATGACCGCCTGCAAGATGAATTGCAGATGTCGCTCCGCCTCGGCACGCGGTTGTTTGTTGCCAAGGTCCTCGAGCAGCTTGAGTTCCGCGTCGCCGTCTTGCTCCAAATAGTCGAGCCACGCGCCGACTCCCCGATGCAGGATTCCGCGCAGGTTCGCAAGAGCCATGAAGCGAGCGGAGAAGATGTCGTGCCCATAGTTGCGTATGAATTTGCGCAGCTTCTCCCATTCCTTGTCCGACGAAATCGCTTCCACCATCGAAACCCGTAGGGTCTTACTGTGGTCGACCCACAACGCCGAAAAAGGCTCTGCCATTTTCTCGAGCACGGCGACAATTTGGCCCGCTTCAACTTGATCGCGTTTCCCAGCCTCAGCAACAGCGTCAACCAAGGCGTGCATCGCGACCTGAAAAAGCTGATCGAACTCAGTGATGCGGGGACCGCTCAGCATCTGCGACGCTTCGATATCGCGAGCCATGCGTACGAGTTGATACGTTTCACGAAGCATGCCCTGGCGCGGCAGATTGTCGACAAGGCCGCGAAGCACCGTTTGAGCGACGCTGGCCCGCAGGATCTTTCGCGGATCGCCCCCTTGATTCAGCGGCGTATACAGCAACGGCTCCGTGCGGAACCGATCCTGGAAGTGTTTGAGCGTCTTGCGGGCTTGATCGTTGCTCTGCCGCATCAGAGCCTTTTCGAGCTTCAATACCGCGGCTTCCCAGGCGGGACGCTCGAGGCCGTGGTTCGCAACAGCTCCTTCGAGGGAACCGAGCAACGCGCCGACGCAAAGCGATTGATCGAGGCACGCATTGATGACCAGCCCGAGCAGACGCTCCTTCGTCACGCGACGCTGATCGTACTCCACCAAAGAGTCGTAGCTTCCGGAAGGTCGCGGAATCTCGTGGCGCTGAATCGTGTCCATGAGTTCAAGCAAACCAAGCATGTTCTCGCGGGCCCGCCCGAGCCATAGGCGGCCAGCATCTTGAGCCGCTTTCCTATCCGGCCCCGCCGCCGGACGAATGAGGCGAGTCGCGATGTTCCAGAGCCGAGCCAAGGTGGAAAGGAAACGCAAACGCTTTTCGAGCCGATCCGTCTCGGCCGAGAGTTCCGCATCCTTGGACGTCGCCGGCCCATCGTCCATAACCGAGCCTTCCACATCGTCGTCCGTGCTGTCCTTGTACGTCACGTCTTCGTAGGCAGCTCTGAAGATGTCCCCTTCGTCTTGCTCCTCGACGTCCCCGGCGGAATCGTCGGTCGGCTTCGATTCCGCTTTCGCGGCGATTCCGCCGATGCCAGCCGGATCCAGCGAAGGAACTTCCCAGTATTCTTCCGCATTCGCTTCGAGATAGTCGAAAAACTTGCGAGCATGTTCGAGACTGCCAGGCGGATTCGCTTCGCCGCGAGCCGGACAAAGCGAAAGAATGAAACGCAGCGCCAATTCGTGGAACGAATGATCCCCTTCCTCAAGCGGCACTTCGTCCGCATGGGCAATCCACGTCACGAGCAAAGCAAGAGCAGCCCGAAAATCTCGTTTTTCGAGCAAAGCGTCCACTACCAAGGCGAAAGCCTTGGGGGACCGGAAGCGATCGAGATGCTGCTTCCAAAAGATCAAATCGCTTACCGATTCGCCGCGTTGCCGCCACTGCGCCAAAGCTAGGGCGACATGCTCAGCCGACTCCGCAGCTTCGGATCCATGGACATGCGGAATGTCTGCCACCGAAGTCGTGGCGAATTGATCCCACCATGTCGCAAAGGAGCGCATACCTTTCGCAAGTTCAGCCTGAGCGTCGGCGCGATCTCGGGCAGCGCCTTCGGCGAGCAAGCGAGCGTAAAGCTCGAGCGTGCCGTCCACCACGCGGACCATTTCGTCGATGCGGTGATCTTGGATGCTGTCCTCGACAGATTGAAATCGAGGATATTGCCCCTGGAAGCCAAGAATATTCCACGGGTCGACTGCCGCACCACACTGGATCGCGCGATGCAGAAGTGTCTGGGCGTGGAAGAGATTCTGCGAAGCGTCGTCAAATCGTCCCATGTCCACGAGCATACGGCCCGTCGCGAGATCGATGTGCATCTCGGTAAGCAGACGGGTGGACGGAACCGGAATCGCATCGACTTGGCGCCGAGCCGCCGCAGGATAGCCGACTTCCGCCAGCAACAACGCGACCTGTCGCCTCTGAAGTTGCAAAGCGCGGTGTCGACCGAGAAACTGATTCAAGTGTTGCCGAGCGCCGCCGAAGGGTTGGTGGACGATCTTCGCTTCCGCTGCCAAACGCTGAGCATGCCTGCCGCCGATCTTCGCCATAAGCAGATCGTAGAATCGTTCACGGTAGCGGGCGATCCGGGGGACAAGCGTCGTCAAGGTGACGGTCGAATCATGCGTTGCGGGGCCCCATCCGCTTGTCCCCGCGCCCATCAGCACAGTGCCGGCCAAAACTGCGGCGGCTTCGAAGAGCAATTCTTGCGGGTCGAGCGAACCGGGGTGATTGACGCGCTGCATCAATCCTTCAAGCGTGATCGCTCTCACGACGAATCGCGAGTAATAACCCTTCGAGTCGATGTGCTCTGGGTCCCATTCGCCGAACGGGTAATTGGGACGCTTGTCGGCCGGGTGATGAAAATCGTAAGCACGTGGATCGAGCGCGAATTCTTCAAGCTGTGCCGGATCGTAGCATGCTTCACGAAGCAAATCGGAGTCGGCTGCCTGCAGAATCTCAAGAGTCTTGTCAACGAGCGTTTGAAACGGCCCCCATCCGACACCCGCCCCCTGCAGGAAAAGCGGTACCGGCCGAACACGCTCATGATCATACACGGCGCCTTTGCGGCGATTCTCGAGAACCGCAATGGGACGGTGACCAACGTAGTCGTTCAGTTGCTTAAGGGCGCCACGAACAATGCGTTCCTTTTCATCCCACGGCCCGCGTTGCTGCAGCACGGATTCGACGACGCGAACCAAAAACATCGGGAGGTAGAGGTCCGAATCGCGAAGGTGGGCGAGCAAGTCTGCATGGTGTTCGCGGTAGGCCGGCATCACGCCGTCAAAGGCAAGACCGACAACCGCTTCCGCTTGGGCCGTGTCTTGGAAAGCAGCCCTTCCGGCCGCCTTCAGGCCGGCGAGAGATTGGACCAGCACCCTCAGCATCTCACGCCAAGGCTCGCGCGACCCGCCCTCGGCGATGCCTGCGTAGAGGTCATTCCAATGCTTTTGAAAGCGCGGATCGGGCCTACCCTCGGCAAAATTGAGGTAGCCGAGCAACGCTTCCAAACGTGCCGCCTCGATCATATTGTCCTTGTCGCGACCAGCCTTCTGCTTGCGCGCATGCGCGTTCGATGTATTTTACCAGCCCACGGCAATACAGACCATGGGGACGCGCGTTGACCGTGGCAAACTTGAGGGGAACCTTTCCGATCGTTTTCCGGCGGCTTCGACGTCAATTTCCATGAGCCGCTCCATCTGCGAAAGAATTCTTCGCGATTCGCAACCTCGGAAAATATGATCTATAGTTGCTGTACACCCGTCTGACTCTCCGTCACCCCCTTCGTTCGCCACTTGACCCGTATTGCCACGGCGCGCCACGAGCGAGCCCACGGATGTGCTTTCGCATCGAATGGGGAGACGATATGCTGCGTTTGCTTCAAAGCTGGATCGGACGTGAGGATCGCAAGAAGCCGAAACCGACACGATGCCGGCCTTTATTCGAAACGTTGGAGGACCGGACGGCGCCCGCGATTCTTGGTCAGCAGCTTTTCCCGACAGACAACCCCTGGAACCAGAACATCGCGAACGCTCCCGTCGCGTCCAACTCCTCGGCCATTCTCAACAATCTCACCACACGCTACGGCGACGGCCGACTGCATCCGGATTTCGGCCAATTCTACGGCGGGACCAACGACCTCTACGGCATCCCTTACAACATCGTCCACAGCAACAGCATGGCCCGCGTTTCCGTCGTGATCGACGGTTATCCGGACGAGAGCGACATCCTTTCCGTTCCGATTCCCGCCAACGCGGTGCTTGAAGGCGATTACCAAAACGGGCCGAAAGTCGGCGTCGATAACCGCGGCGATTCGCACCTTCTGATTTGGGATGCCGACACCAATATCGCCTACGAATTTTATCGAGCATCGCGTCCCAGCGAGAACTCGGACGGCAATTGGCATGCGGACCAGGAAACCGTCTGGGACATGAACACCAACACCTTCCGCACCCGAGGCTACACCTCGGCGGACGCGGCCGGACTTTCGCTGCTCGCGGGCTTGGTGCGGCCAGACGAAGGTCTGCCGGTTTCCCAGGGCGGCCAGGGCGTCATCAATCATGCGATTCGATTCACGCTGCAAAACAGCATGATTCTGGATCAGTACGTTTTCCCCGCGTCGCACACGGCGAATCCGGGAAACAACAATCCCGCCACCCAACCCGCGATGGGAGCCCGCTTCCGCCTGAAATCCACCGTCGATCTCTCGTCGCTCAACCCGCAGTCTCGCATCATCGCTCAGGCCATGCGCGATTACGGCATGATCGTGGCGGACAATGGATCGAACTTTTATTTCTCGGGCTCCACCTATGCCGTCGATTTGACTAATCAGCGTACGCTGACGTGGGACGACGACGACATCCAGGATTCGCTGCATGGCCTCAAGAGCCTGCGTTTCAGCGATTTCGAGGTGCTCGACCTCAAGCCGATCGTGACTGGCCTCAGCAGCAATCAGGCGTCGGCAGGCACGCAGGCTACGATCGTCGGCCAAAATTTCTCAGGCGCGGCGGGGCAGCTCAAGGTTTGGTTCGGCAACACCCAGGCAACGAATGTCACCTATGTGGACGACACGCATCTCCAGGCGACAGTTCCTAACGGTTCCGGGACCGTGGATGTTCGCGTGCAATCCGGCGTGACCACACCCGCGGATGCGGACAACGTCAACAACACGATCTGGGGCTACGGCATTTCCGCGACCTCGGCGAACGATCGCTTCACCTTCGGAGCCTCGAGCGGCAACTCGGCTCCCTTCGTCGTGACCGCCGCAGCCGCTTCGCCGACAACGGTGACCGGCACGACGACGACGCTCAGCGCTCTCGGCAGCGACGATGGCGGCGAAGCGAATCTCATCTACACATGGAGCATCGTCGCGAAACCGACCGGCGCTGCCGATCCGACTTTTTCCGCGAACGGAACGAATGCGGCCAAGTCGTCGATCGCGAACTTCTCCGCGACCGGCGCCTACACCTTCCGCGTCACGATCCAAGATGTGCAGAGCCTGACGACGACGAGCAGCGTCAACGTCAACGTGTCGCCGCCGCAGGTCACCGTGACGCCCGCAGCGAACGCACTGCTGACGACGGATCGGCCGACATTTACTTGGGCGGCGATCGCGAACGCTGTATCGCACCGGATCTACGTCCAGAATCAGAGCACTGGCGCGTATCAAGACATTCCCGTACAGGCCACGACGCTCACGCTGTCTTCCCAACAATCGCTTACGCCCGGTTACGGCTATTCGTGGTGGGTCGGAGCCGTCAGCGCCGGCGGATCGACGACGTGGAGTTCGCCGCTCAGTTTCCGCATCGCGGCGTTGTCCGCGCCGACGCTTGTCGGACCGGCTGCGAATGCGGTTCTTACCAATGATCAGCCGACGCTGACGTGGAACGCAGTGACGGGAGCCGCATCGTATAAAGTGTGGATCGCCGATGCGACGACCGGGACATACGTCGTTTACCCCGCGACCAGCACATCGCTGCCGCTGACCGGCGCTCAGGCGTTGACGCCAGGACGCGGCTACACGTGGTGGGTTGCATCGATCAGCACCAACGGCTCCGCGACCGTGTGGAGCGTGGGACGACAATTCTCAGCCGCTGCGATGGCCGCACCCACGCTCAATGGTCCCGCGAACAACGCGACGCTCAACACCGATCTGCCGACATGGACATGGAGCGCCGCGAGCGGGGCCGCATCCTACAAACTGTGGCTGCAAGATCAGGCGACCGGCGGCGTCACGGTGCTTCCGATCGCGAGCGGCACCTCGCTGGCGGCAGACACGCCGCTGTCCCCGGTCATTGGTATCTGTGGTACATCGCCGCCGTCAGCACGAATGGCCAGGGCATAACCTGGAGCGACGGCCGATATTTCAGCGTCGCATCGCTCGCGATCCCCGTGCTTTCGGCGCCTTCAACTTCAGTCTCATCGCTGACGCCCACGTTTTCATGGAATGCCGTCGCGCTCGCAGGGAAATACGAGATCTGGGTGGACGACCTGACGACGGGCCAAAGTAAGTCGCTCTACTCGAAAACAATCACGGCCACGACCTGGACCACGACATCGACTCTGGTTTCCGGCCATCGCTACCGGTGGTGGGTGCGAGCGATCAGCGCGGACGGCACCGCCAGCGGGTGGAGCAATCCGCTCGACTTCCGCATCGCGTGATTCGCGTCAGAATCGGATCAACCCGCATGCCCGGCATGAATCGGATGGATGATGCGCGATTCGGACATGGCGAACGCAAGTTGCATTCCCACGCGGCTAGATGAAAGAAGCGAACACGTATTCGCTTCTCGAGTCACCCCATGCGCATCCGCCTCGCCATCGTTTCGTTGATCGCTTCGCTTCCATTCGCTTCGGTGCGATCTGCCGCGGAGGAACCGGCGCCGCTCACTTTCCAGACGCTCTCCTGCATGACGCGAAGCGAACTGGAAGCCATCTATCGGTCGGCTCAACCCGGCAATCTGCCTACCGGCTTCGTGAAGGGGAAAACTATTATGCTGCCGGAGGACACGTTCTTCGGCCGACGTTCCAAGACTGCGAATGCGTTGTGGAAGGGGAAACACATCGACGCCGACGGCAGTTTCGTGAACCAGTGGGCGATCGGTCGAGCGGTGCGGGGTCGAGCCTACCTCGGCGAAAGCTGGCTCGACGGCCAAGCGTCGCTGGTACTGGATTACGCCGGCACGAGCCCGCTGATTTGGCGAAACAGCCGCGACGAAATGCGTGAGGTCGCACCAGGCCTCTACATCGGATTCATGCACGACCGTTCCTGCCCGTGTCCGCGGCTCAAGACCGCGTTCATTCTGCAAGCGTGTTGCAGCGCCTGCAAATGATGTCAGCCTTACACCTCGTCAAGAATGGCCTGTCGCCGTTTGCGATACTCGTCTTCCGAGATCAGGCGTTTATCGAGCAGATCGCGGAGGTTGCGGAGGCGGGCTTCAGCGTTGTTCGGACGCGGTTCGTCGCGAACCTGGCGCGGCGGCGGGGGTGCGGGGGGCTGCGCGGGAGACGAGCCGCCGCCGGAGGCGAGGATGATGATCGCCAGCACCCCGAAGATCGCGGCCCCGACGCCGTAGCGGACGGCGAAGTTCTCAGACGTCTGCTTTTCGTTCGTCAGCCAGCTGGCGACGCCAGTCGCTTTGCTCGCGTTGTGGCCCCAATTGAACGCAGCCCAACCCAGCGTCGCCGCGACCAGCAGCATGAACAGCCCACATCCTACTCGCATGGCGCGCCCTTCTTGGATCGATTTGGGTTACTTTCCGGAATCAAGCCGCTTGAACTCAAGGTCGATCGACAGTTGAGTGTTGCTCAGCTTCAGGCTATCGCCACGCAGTTCATAGACGAACTCGGACTTGTTCCTGCCGAAGATGACCCCGGGGAAATCGAGTTCGATTACTCGATTGGACACGAAGCGGTACTTGCCGTCGGTTGTCGCAAGGAACAGCAGCGTGGAAGTGAATGTTCCGTTGCCTTCGAATCGCATGTATCCGGCAACATCCTTTCCCGTGCGATTGCCGGATCGAACGACATCCCAGCGCCCAACGATCTGCTGTTGATCCTGAGCGACAGCACCCGCCGAAAACCAAGCGCTGAGACCTAGAAACGCAACACCTACTAACGCTGGACGAATTGTCGGCATAGGAGATACCTTTATTGGATCGAAAACAGCTTCATTCCGAATTATCGTATAGAACCGACTCGCGGATCAACGTCGCGAATCATCCATGGCTTGGGCGAAGCGGATCAAGAATTCCGTCGTCTCCGCCGCATTCGCGAAGTTCGGATTCGATATCCGAAGCTGAAAAAGGATTTGGTCGCGGCTTCGCGGCATCCGCCCATCCAACGCGAGCAAGATAAGGTTGCTTACGGCATGTCGCTCGATGCCGTTGTTTCCCGGCAAAAGATCCGTCAGCGCGGAGGAGATCAGCTCGTCGCGAGCCGTCTTCGCAAGGCCGCGCGCGATGATCTCGCCGAAGCCATCTCCTTGCTGCGGCTTACTGTTCTCGTGCAATACCACGGCTCCGAGCGCTTTGAGAACGGCTCGACCAATGGCTTCGTCGCTTGGGCCTTTTTGCGGCGCAGGATTGTTGAACACAGGCTGAGGCGTGTAAGCCGAGATGCGGACAACGCGAAGATCGTTCTCGTTCTTGGGGTCGAGCCACTGATAGCCCGGAGCGGGCGACCATTTGTTTTCCTGTTGGCCCGCGAGAACATTCGGCTCGGTCGGATAGCGCGTTCCGGGCGCCCAGCGAACTCGCAAATCCTTCACATCGTTGCTCATCCAGACGAAACCTGCTGCTGGATACCACTGTTTGTCCGCGCCGAGCACAAGGTTTGGACCTGCCGGCGTCGATTGAGCTATCGCTATCCGCGGAGCGCTTACCAAGCTCAGCGCGACGACGACGGCAAAAATCAACTTTCGCATCGAAACACTCCTTGGTAGCGTGCCTTGGGATGTTGTGCCGACTTTTCGCGCGAGACGACCTTCTTGTTCACAAGGCGAATCGGACGCTTCCGATTTTCGCGCGTGTTCGGATTTTTTGCAGGCGGGAGTTGCCGCATGAAACCCAGCGACCGACTTTCGCCTGACGAGCCTACCGAGTACTTCCCGTCGCTTCTCGAACTGGTGGAGGCCGTGAAGAAGTTCCTCGCGGACGCTTTGAGCGGCGATGCGGCGACAGGCCCGAGCCGCGAGGCGGCCATGCTTTACAAGTTCAGCAACGTGTCGCAAGCCAAGACGGATGCGGTCGTCGCGGCGTGTCTTTCAGATTGGCATTCGTTTGTTCAGGAATTCAACGAAGCCGACCGCGATCCCGTCGATCTCGACGATGTCGTCGTGTTGCTCATTCATCGCACCTACAACCGAATGCGACGGCAAAAATACCGCGACGACCAAATGAATGAACAACTGTCCAAAGGCCGAGCGAAAGGAAGCGATGGCGAAGCACTTCCGTTCGATCCCGCCATGCAGCCTTGGCGGCTGGGATCTGCGAAAAACTTGCAGGAGGAAATCGCCGTTCTCATGAAGGAACGATCGCCGCGGGATTGCCTGATCATCGAACTGCGCTACTTCGGCGAATTGAAGCCCAAACAGATTGTGGAACGCGTGAAAGCGACGATGCCGGGAACCCCGATCTCGGAAGCGGTCGTTTCGCGGGTGCTGCAGCGGTTCGCCGACGATCTGCGACCGCGCCTTTCCGACAGTTAAGATCGTCCGAACCGAGCGAGGACGCCATGTCGCGTTGGAAGCAACGAGTCCGCGATCTGGATACGGCTCATCGCAACCGTTACGAAAACCGGGCGGAAGCTTTCGAGACCGCTTGGGCTGATGCGAGCGGTTCAGCGCCGTCCGTCGAAGCGTTTCTCGAAGAAGGGGCGCATCGTTTGCCTCTCCTCGTCCATCTCGTCAAGTGCGACCTCGAGTTTCGGCTGGATCGCGGCGAGTTGAGGCAGATCGAAGATTACCTGGATCGTTTTCCGGAGTTGGCTGCCGACGCCGATGCCCTCCTCGAGCTTGCTCTCGGCGAATCGCAATGGACCGAGAATCAGCCCAATCGCGAGGAACTGGTTCGTCGCTTTCCCATCCTTGCGTCGCGCATCGCCTCACCTTCTTCGTCCGCGCATCCAGCGGAATGGTCTCTTCCTCCCGACTACGAGTATCTTGGAGAACTCGGGCGCGGCAACTGGGGTGTCGTCTACAAGGTCCGCCACCGGCGAATGAATCGAATCGAGGCACTGAAAGCCGTCGATCCAAGCAAGGCGAACGAGACGAAGTTACGATCGCGCGTGCAGCGGCTCCGCGACGAAATTCCGATCGCGGCAAGACTGAACCACCCGAACATCGTCCATGTCTACGGCGATGGAGAGCGTGACGGCATCCCTTACTTCGCCATGGAATACTGCCCAGGCGGCAGCCTGCGTGCTCGCATCGATCGAGCACCCTTCTCGCCCCGGGAAGCTGCAAGTCTGATTCGCACTCTAGCGGTCGCCGTCCACCACATTCATATCTTCGGCCACATTCACCGCGACTTGAAGCCGCAGAACGTGATGTTCGGCGACGAGGAAGTACCGAAGATTGCCGATTTCGGCCTGGCACTCGCTCGCGAGGACCACGACCGCATTGACTTCGCCGGAACGCCGCTCTACATGGCGCCGGAGCAAATCAACCCCAGTCGCGGAAAAGTCGACTGCACGGCAGACGTCTACGCGCTTGGCGTGATCTTGCATGAGATGCTGACCCAAAAGCCGCCGCTGACAGGCAGCACCTCCGCAGAGCTATTTCGCATCATTCGTGAAGAGACGCCAGCGCCGCCCATTGGCGCTCCTCCGGACCTCGCCGCCATCATCGCAAAGTGTTTGGCTAAAGAACCCGACCTTCGCTACCCCAGCGCCCAAGCGCTTGCCGATGATCTCGGCTTCTTCCTAGACGGCGGCTTGGTACGCGCCCGTCGTCATCCGCTGGTCCGTCGCTTGGGACACTGGATCCGCAGAAATCGCATCGCCAGCCTGATCGCCGTATGGGTGCTGGTCGTCCTTGCGACGATCGGCTGGTATCGCACGCGTCTCTGGCAGCAGGAAATCGATCAAGCCGAAGAACGTCGCGATCACGCAGTGCAGTTGGCGGAGATCGAACGCCATCGCCTGCACGAAGCGTTCGTCGCCACTGCCCGGGAAACCGCTCGACGCGGCAATTATCAAGCGGCCCTCGCTGCCTACGACCGTGCGATCGCTGACCAACGGCCCGACCAACTTCATCTCCGCGTCGAACGGCTCGTCGGCTATTTCGCGACCAACCAAATCAAGTGCCTCGTCGCGGAGTTGGACGCTCTCGAGAAGCAACCGCTCGCCAAATTGGAGCCGCAGGTTCAGCTCATGCGAGCCGCTTGGTTGGTGTGCGACGTAGGTCGACAGGGCGAAGGCAGAATGCTTGCGAAACAAGCCCTAGAGCGTCGCGACGAGCTCTTTTCGGATGCCGACCGGCATTTCGCGGAAGGTATTGCCGCCGATCGCGTCGGCGCTGGGCAGAGGGCATTCGAAGCAGCGGTGCGCAGCGACCCATTTCATTACCTTGGCTCGTCCTGCCATGTGGTCGCCCTTGCGGCGGTCGGAGATCGGGCCAAAGCAAAGCAACAGATGACGTTCTTGCGGAGCGTTTTTCCCGATTCGCCCATGCCCGATCTTACCGAAGCGATCATTGCCGTGACCGAGGGAGACCGAGCGACACTGGAATCGAAGCTGCGCGAACTCCGCGACAAAATGCACGCGGAACAGCAAGACTCGGTCGCTCGCATGCGCGACTTTCTCATGACCATTCTCGACCTGCAAGATCTCGGCGTACGCAACATCGAAGATGATTTGAACTTCAAGGACTACATGGCTACCGCAGTGCTGCTGTTCAAAGCACGCAGCATCGGGACGCTGTCGAGTCCGGAGCCGATGGGATTGCCCATTCCTGCCGTCTCGCTTTATTGGGGGCGCCTGCTGGAAATCGCGGCGGCGAGCGTGGAAGTGGGCATCCGGAACAAATCCACTCCCAAAGATCAGTCAACGCTTCGGCGATTGGAAGCGATCAACAGCGACCACCCCGATGCCCTCCTGCTTCTGATGCAAGGTACCGTCCAATTGCGATTGGCGATCGGCCCCATCAACGATGGCAACGTGCCCGCAGTCAAAGCAGCCTTGAAGAAGGTGAGCGAATTCGCCGATGCGGCGCGCCATGCTCCTTCGCTGACGCCGCGGCTTCCTACTCCCTACGTCGCCAGCGCGCGCGGGTTCATGAGCGACCTTGCCTACGCACGATTCGATCCGAACACGCCTCCGCGCCAACTCGTCGATCTTCGCAACCAAGCGATCCAGCTGGTGGTTGAGGGACGACGCTGGCCAAGACTTCGCCAAGAAATGGCCACAATGGCGGTTTCGTTATGCATCGCCCCTCTGACCGAGGCGCAAGCTTCCGAGTGGCGGATCGACACGGAGAAGGGAAAGAATGCGTATCGCGATCGTCATCAAGCGATTGCCGACATTTGCTCGCTGCTGCTGGAATCGTGGTCGCTCGAAGATGCGAGCAATCCGCTGATTCCGTCGCTCCGCAGCAGGGTCAAATCGAGCGAAAACTCTTCCGGACTGCTGAAATCTCGCTGAAGCCAAGACCCACCCTGCACGCACCGCCGTGCCGACCGTTGCTCCTACTTCGCCTCGCTTGAGGCCATCATCCGAAGCCGGTCTCTTCTATCGGAACCTGAGGCGTTGCGATCGTAGGGGACAGCCAGCGGTCCCACGGCAGGAAAGGAACGTATAGAGTGAGCATCACGGGAACGAAGCTGCCGATCTCCATCAGCACGCCGATACCGATGTGAAAACCAACACCGAAGACGAGAGCAACGGAGCGAGTCCAGCGGAACAAAGCAAGGAGGGGAAATGCCAGTTCCCAGACAAGGACCGAGTACGTCGCGACACGCGTGAGCACTAACGGCGGATGGAGTTGGGCGATCGAGAATCGCGTCAGCGTCACGTCGCCAAGAGCGAGGTAAAGGCTGTCTCCCTCCTGCCACGAAGCGCCGCCTGCTTTGTAAAGACCATTGAAAAAGTAGATGCACGTCATCTGCAGAAACAGCAACGCGAGCGGCCAAGGGTAGATGTATGCGGGGCCAAGGCGACGCTTGCGCCGCAGCCTCCACGAATCGATCGACCAGGCGGCCCCGGTAGGTGCGAACATCATCGTGAAGAGAACGATATTGCGGACAGTGTCGCCGGCATTCTCCGCGTAGGGATTGACGTTGGCAAACGACATCGCCATCACCCATGCGACGATGTTCGCCACTCGCGTCGCCAGCCCCAGCGTCCACAGAAGCACCGCAGCGATCCAGACGCCGATCGCGAAGCGCATCACGACCGGATTCGCCTGCCAAGATTCAAGGAGTGGCACGATCGCAGGCTTTTCGAAGTGCCCTGCTCTCCATCCAATGACGACGACGCCGAGCGAACCGGCGACCCCGATGCTCGGCGATATCCAATCAAACCGGCGATTTGCCCGCAAATTCTGAAGTGCCAAAAACGGCACATGCACGAGTTGAACCCACGTCAATAATCCGGGCACAATCCACCACGTCTGGCGAGGCGCCGAATCCTCTAGCGTGCGAGCCCATACTCCTGCCGACACCACGAATCCGGCTAGCGACCAAAGCACATAAAACCGCAGACGCAGCGGCGGGGGAACTTCCGACTGGCTTCGGCCCCAGGCATCGACGAACGCCCAAACGGCAAGTCCGCTCCACAGTAGCAACGCAATGGCCGAAACGAGGGAATCCCCCGGCCCACGCAGCAGCGACCAATTCGCTTTCGGAGTCCGCCAATACCATGCATAGGCTGCCGGATCGGCGATACCGTTCGCGGAGAAGAACGCATCCAATCCAGGCAGATACGTAAAGAGCACATCGGCGAGAAGCACCAATCCCAGGCAGATGCGCAGGGCCGCGAGACGCTCGGCACGTACCGGTTCGGTCCACCATGACCACGCCGAAAGCGGCCACGGCAATGCGGGTTCCGAGCCAACGATTCGGCGTGCGTCGTTCATGGCGACGCTTTCGTCATACGGCCGACGACCGGATCGTAACGCTCGATGAACGCGCCGGATTCAAGGCCAAACACGCCGATGGGACTCTCGAACGGCCCCTCCCAGTAACGCTCCGCATCGACGTCGTTGACGTGAAACCTTCGCATGAACAACGTCACGGTAATCGGCTTCGGCTCGTCCGAATGCGACGCGTGCCATGCATTCACGCGCCCAGCGAAGATAGGCGGCAAAATGCGTTCGTACTCGTCCACGAATTCCTTGATCTTATTCGACCAGCGTTTCTTCTTATCCTCGTCCGATTCCTCGTCCCAGCGCGGAGCGTCAGCGTGAGGTTGTTCTCGATCCGCCGAAGTCGAAAGTTGCCGACGCGCAGATAGCTCGCCAAGTCCGAAGGTTCGTTTTCCGACACCAACCGGATCGGCTTGCGGCCATCGCTGAAATTCAATTCCAACGTCAAAAAGACGCACTCGCGTCCGATCGACGGGGCAAAGAGACACCATGTTTGAAATTGGCCGGTAGCCTCCGCGTAGCGCCGCGTGAGATCGTGGGCCGCGCGAGTCGCTTCCCAGAGGGGACCTTCTTTGTTCGGCCAATCGGCGGCGACTTTCTTCACAGCGTCTTTGACGCCTGGATTCATGTCCTCACGGACATCCTGCAGCCATCCGATGCCGTTGCTCAACGCAAGGAAGACGATCTGCAAAACGACAAAGAAGCCCAAGAGCGAGGACTTGGGCTTCCGGGCAGCATTCGGTTCGGCGGCAGACGATGCAGACATGTGGTCAATGTCTCCCTCTCACTGCCTGCTGTCAACTGTCCATTCGTGGAGATCGCGAGACTCCTACGCGGCAGTTCTACTTATTCTCCTTTCGATTAGAACTTCGGCGGCAACACGACATCATCTCCCGGCATAGGTTGCACGGGGGACGCGGGAGCGCTCGGCGTCGGCATTGGACTCTGGATCGGCGGAGCACTCACTGGAGGTACAGTAGGCACCGACATTGGCGGGATGCCAGGCAGCGGAGCGAGGACCGGACCCGTTTCGATCGGCGCCGCCGGAATCGCGGGAACACCTGGAGGCGCCGGACGCATCGGCGCGGGCACGATCACGGTCGGCTCATTCGGCAACAACGGAATGATGATCTCCGGCTCGCCTGGCTTCTTCGCCTCCGGCCTAACAACCATCGGGATTTCAAGGCGAGGCGGCGTGCTGGACTTCGGCTGTTCCGGAACGAGCGACGGGGCTGTCACCATCTCCGGCACGTCGACGACTTTGGGATCGCCTAACTTCGGCAATGGAATGAAACGCGATGCGGGACTTTTGAGGACAGGCGTGGTCTGCGTGATCGCGGGCGCAGTCATGGCTGGTGCGGGGACCGGTCGAAAGTTCGGGATCGTGTCGGACGGGGTCAAAACCGGCGCCGGAGCGACCAAGCCGGGGGCATCTGCATCGCGAATAAGCGGCAGCCTGGAGTTCGCCGGAGACGAAGGGAAGCGGTTCGTGACCGTCGGGGCCTGTCCCGGCGATGCTGGCGGAGCGGTCGACGCGACAACGGGTTCGTCTTTGTTAGGCCGATAGGTCAAGTTGTAGCGCAGCGACAGGGTCTTTGCATGGACTCGATTACGCCAGGACGCATCGCCTTCGGCTGCCTTCTCAAGCGTCTGCGCCGCGACTCCCGACATGGGCCGAATGCGTGCGAGAGACGACATGGCGTCGGCACGGATGTGAGCCTGGGCGTCCCGGCTTGCAATCTCAGATAGTGCCGCGAGCACTTCGGGATACGCTTTCGCATCGATGCTTTCCAACCCCGCAATCGCCCGGCTACGTTTGCGTTCGTCCGGATCGCTCTTGGCGGCATTCATCGCTTCAACAATTTTCTGCCGCTCCATCGCTGCCGCTTGCTGAGGCGTCGGCACAGAGGGTTGCGGCGTTTCGGGTGCGGGCCTGGGCTTCTTGAAGAAGATCTGAGCCTGTGCGGGTGCGGCCGCGAGCGATACAGACAGCGCCAGCGACATGCCGAGGATGCATCGGTTCATCGGAGCAGACCTCTGCGTTGGTTTTCATGAGCGATTTGCGGCAAACGGGAATCCGGCTACACCCGATTCGCTTGCCTGCTTGGATTAGATCGACTCGGCGGAACAATCGGCGTGTCGCGTTCGGCCGGAAAAGACGAAACAGGCCGTCGCCACGCTCCTTACAGCCGCTACAAATTGACAGAAAGCTGGACACAATAATGAAGGGACGCGGCGAAACCTATGCAACTGACGGCTCTTGCGTTGCTTGCGGCCGGCGTCTGGCCCTGGTGGAACGCTTGGCGAGCCAATCGCGGCTGGTCGATCGACCATGCCGTTCTCTGGGGAATGGCAGCGTGGGCAAGCTGGGGTGCGGCGGCCATCCGACCTGGCGATTCGGCCGATTTCGTTTCGATTGCTCTCACTGGCGCCGCCGGCGTCGCCGTGTTCGGCGCTCGGCGACCGCACGTCGTCGCGTGGAACTTCGTCGTACTCGGACTGGTCAGCGTGCTGCTGCTGCCGCTGATCGAGAACTGGATACTCGGCGCTCGTTCACTGGATGGCCTGAGGCAGTTTTTCCTCGTTGCAACGCTGTTTTTGGTCGTCACCAACTACCTTCCCACGCGCTACTGGCTGGCTTCCATCGTGCTCGGCTCTGCGACTGGCATGGTAGCCGCGTTTCGCCTTCGCCCGGATTCGATAGATCCGCTTCATGCAACTATTGCACGGGTCGCGATCCTCTCCACGCCGTGGATCGCATGGTGCTTCGCTCGAACCGCGACCGACGATTCGCTCGAAACTCGCTGGCTTGATTTCCGCGATCGCTACGGATTGGTCTGGGCTCAGCGCGTTCGCGAACAATTCAATCGCTCCGCCCATCATGCTGGCTGGGCTACGCATCTCACTTGGCAATCGTTCACGATCGAAGAACAGGACGCGGCTCGCATCTCGGAACTGCGGCGGACGCTCTCCGGCTTGCTGCAGCGATTCGAACCACGCAACGAAGCGAGGGAACCGGTGATGGATTCCCTCGTGGATGCCGACGAATAGCCATGATTATCGACCGTAGGGCGATGTGATCCCCTGCGTCGGGACGATCGGCTCGTTCTTCATCACTCCCTTGAGCGGATCTTCTTTGCGTAGTGCGGCGGCAGGGTAATTCGGCGAGTCGAAACGTCGTTCGCTCGGCGGCATGGCGAGCACCTCGGGCGTTTCCAGCGGCTTCAATTCCGGCTTCGGCGTGCGGCAACCGGCAATTGCCGCAAGCAGCAACACCGCAGCCATACCCAGCAATCCCTTGCCTGGCATCGTTTTTCCCCTGTGCGGAATCCGTTCCGCGATCGAGCGCGCGGCGACTATACCGCCCAGGCGAATGGAATCAAGGTCTCTTTGCACCTGAGCGAAAGACCGCTTTCGTCACGCCTCGCCTCGAGATTCGATTGCCGCCGCGCCGTATCGGCGACATAATGCGTGCGCTGCTCGCCTGCTGTTTCCGTATTGGATCTGCTCATGCCGATTCGCTTCCGGTGCGCATACTGCAACCAACTGATGGGAATCGCTACCCGAAAAGCGGGAACGGTGATCACCTGCCCGAAGTGTGCCGGCCAAGTCGTTGTTCCTAAACCGGACCCAGACTCGTTGCCGGACGAAACGGCGTCAAGGGGCCAGCACGAATTGCTCGAAGACGAAGAACTGGCACAACTGCTCGAAATGTCGCAGGAAGATGCGAGCCAGTCTGCGCACTCGATCCCCATGGCTGCAAAGGCCCATTCCCCCGTCTCCGCTCGCCCATCCAAGCCGCAAGAACGAACGGCGCGCGGCGTCGATGCCACCTTGAGAAACGGCGACCATCGATCCGATGCAACGCCGGCCTTGGCCCCGGCCACCAAAGGCTTCTTTGTCCCAATGCCGATTTTCTACCTACTCAATCTGGGCGCCGTTTTCTTGCTCGCGATGACTTTTTCGCCGGCTATTAGTGGGGCCGCTCATCAGCGCCGGCAGCGCCGCCGTTGAAAAGGGCGATCATAAATAGACATTCGATGCCTCCCACACTCCTGTTTCGGTCGCTCAGGATGATGGCTGAACCGCGTGAGATGCCCTGTAAAGAAACCTGTGGCGACGGACGAAGGAGCGCCTTCGTGAGTTTGACACCTCTTCGCATCGCCTGGTTGCTGACTACCGTTTTTGGCGCCGCCCTCGGCTGCTCGAAACCGGCGGAAACGCCGCTGTCAATTCGCGAGGTTGAATCAAAGACCGAAAACAACCGCACCATCGCTCCCGACATCAACATCTCGCGAGCCGCGGAATTCATGGGCTCGCGCGCTTCAGGGAAGCGATTTTGCATCATCGCCGACGCCTCGAACAGCATGCGCAAAGGATCGTTTGCCCAAGCCAAGGCCGAGATCATGAAGACGATCAGCTCGCTCGACGAATCAAGCGAATTTTACGTCATCTTTTTCAATGCCAATGCCATCCGGATGCCCTGCTCCACCTGGCTTTCGGGCGGCAAAGAAAGCATCAACAAGATCCGCCCTTGGATTCAAGGCGTCGAGACGGCTCTGATGACGGATCCGCGCCCAGCTTTCGACATCGCATTTCAGCTGGAGCCGAAGCCGGACGCCATCTTCTTCATGACTGACGGCTTCCTACACGGCAAGAACCCCGATCCGGTGACGCATGTGCGGCGCCTCAACATGAGCGAGCCAAAGGTCCCCATTCACACGCTGATGTTCGATAAGGCGAACAAAGTCGGCAAAAAGTCGCCTGCCGAAGCCGCAGCACAACTCCGCAGGATCGCAACGGAGAGCGGCGGCACCTTCCGGCACGTGCGTGACTGACAGCCGCAGCACGACCCAGCCACGGAAGCGATCACCCCCTCTCACAGCCAGAAATGGCATCGCTTCTTCAATGTTTCCGGCAATTTGGCGTCGAGCAACTTAAGAATTTCCTTCGGATGATACCGCGTGCTGAAATGGCTCAGCACAATTAACTCGTTCTTGAAGCGATCCTGGCGTTCGATGAAATCGTCCAAGTGCATGTGGCCAAACTTGTGGATCTTCTCCCGACGATGATTCGGGCGGATGAAGCTCATTTCGGTGATGAGGATTTTCGTGTCGAAAAGCGCCGGCGTAGCATCGAGTCCGGCGGGGTTGGTGTCGCCGGTGTATGCGATCAGGGGCATGCGGACCTCGCGCGTCACCTCGGTTCCGCTCTTGCGGAGGTCGCGGATCTGGTCGCCGGGGAGTCCCTGGTACTCCTCCTTAAGTTTGTTGCGACGTTCCCAGACGAGGTAGCCGACGGACGGAATCGTGTGGACGGTCGGGAACACGGTCGCAACATGTTCGCGCGAGAGTTCAATTTCCTGCCCAGGCACGACGCCACGCAGTTCGCAGTTCATTCTACCGCGATCGAGGCGTTGCATCACTTGCAGCAGACGACGCACGTCGTCGATCGCTTGCTCCGGCAGGTAAATGATCGGCGGTTCCATCTTCATCATGCGACGCCGCGCGATGTAGACGGGCAAGGCGGCCACGTGATCGAGGTGGGTGTGCGTGATCAGCCAATTCGGGGTGCCCATGAAGTCCCAAGGCTGAGCGCCGAGATCGAAGCCGATCTTGAGTTCCGGCACTCGCCAATAACTCTGCACCGCCGCCCGCGACCACCCTTCGATCGTAAGGCCAGCATGCGTGAGGGACAGAATGGGAGCGTTATCCACCATAGAAAACCACCAAAAACCCGTAGGGTGTGTCGAGCGTAGCGAGACGCACCGACGCTGGGTGTTCGCTCGACGTTTTCGCCGAATCACCTCAACGTCTTATCGAACACTCCGACTTTGTTCCGGTTTAGCCTGCATCCAGTACCGAGCCCACTCGAATCGCTCTTTGGGAACAGATCCCATCGCCTCTAATCGGCTCAGCGCTTCGGCGACCTTTTCCGTACCGAACGTTTCCAGGCACGGCTCCAGATACAAGCGATTGCTGCTCGGATTCACATCGATGATCGACGCCAGCATCATTGCTTGGAACAATCGCTTCGGGACGGGTTGATCTCGAAAGACTTGTGCGGCGAACCATTTCTTCTCTTTGTCCGCTAAGGCGATTTTCAGCCAATGCCAGTCGGCATCGTCGTTCTGAGCGACGCGCTTGCGGACTTCGCATAATCGCTCGTATGCCTCGGCGTTGCGCCGAGCGTCGAGAGAATCGAGCCAACGGGCGTAGAGATCATCCCAGGTCAAAGGAGAAACCTTCGTTACGGAACAAAAAACATCGCATCCGACATGCGTTCGCCGCATGTCGGATGCGATGGCGAGGGGGCGAGCAACGGTGCGTCTCGCTGCGTTCGACACACCCTACGTCACTACTTCTTCTCGCGGAAGTCGCCGGCTCGCACGATCACCAGTCTATCGGGTTGGACTACTCGGGCGAGGGCCTGGTTCACGTCGGAGACCTTTAATTCCGCGACTTTCTTGTCGATGTCGGCCTGCCACTGATAGGTGCGTTTCAGGTGCAGGTTGTCGATCAGTTCGCTCATGAGGTGGCCGTCCTTGCCGCGGTCCACCTTCGATTCCTCGAGCCAGCCTTTGATGGCCGTCTTGAGTTCGTCCTCGCTGATGCCGTCCTTGAGGATTTTGGCGATTTCCTCCGCGGTCCCCTTGTCCACGTTGTCGATGTTCTTGGGGTTGCAGATGGCGAACGAGAGGAACGTCGTGGACTTGTCCTGCGAGCTGATGCGGAGCTGCGAGCCGGCGCCGTAGCACCAGCCTTCCTTCTGCCGCAGGCGGTCCATGAGGCGGGAGGTGAAGCCGCTGCCTCCGAGGATGTAGTTGCCGAGGACGGCGGCCGCGTATTGCGGATCGTCGTCGCGAAGCTGGGTGGCCACGGCGGCGATGAAGATCGCGCCTTCCTTATCCGGCACCTGGATCGTGTCGCGGCTTCCCTTCACATTCACGTTCGCATCGGTGGCGATGCGTTCGTAAGCGATGTCGGACTTCCAATCCTTGAAGATCTTTTCCAGGCTGGCGAGCGCTTCGCCCTGCTCGAAGTCGCCAACGAGCACGATCTCGCCCGTGGTTCCGCCGACCTGCTCCTTGTAAAGCTTGACCACTTCCTCGAGCGTCACCTTGTCGAGCCGCTCGAGCGCTTCGGGGAATGTCGGGACGTAGCGGATGTTGTCCTTTTCGAACGGAGCGAGCTTGCGGCGAAGCGTCTGCGAGGCGAGCGATTTTTCGTCCACCATCGCCTTTTCGATCGCTTGCCGCGAGTTCCGCATGATGATGTCGAATTCCTTCTGCGGGAAGGCGGGCTCGCGGAGGACTTCCTTCACGATGCCGAGCAGCTGGTCGAGCGTGCCCTTCTTGGCCTGCCACGTCAGCGTGATGTTCCCCGCTCCGGAGCCGATGTTGAGCGTGGCGCCGATGGCGTCGAGCTTGTCCTGAATCTGCTGGCGGGTCATGTTCTTCGTGCCGCGAAGGAGCATCGGGCCGATGAACGACGACGCCGACTGGTGGCCGGTCAGCGACTTCTCATTGCCGAAGCGAAGGATGATTTCGCCGATGTTTGCTTCGCCGCGCGTCTTCTTCGGCAACAGCGCAACCTTGAGGCCCGAAGGCAGGGTCGAACGCTGCGTCCGCTTTTCGATGTTCTCCGGCGACGTATCGAACGTCTCACCTTGCGCGACGGTCTTCGTCCCCTTGTAATCCTTGACGAGCGAGACCACGTCCGGCGTTTCCGGAATCGGCGTGCGGGCGACGTCGTCGGTCGGGATGAACATGCCGACGGTGCGATTGCTCATCTTGATGTACCGGGCGGCGACCCGGTTCACGTCGTCGGCCGTCACCTTGGCGATGCGGTCGCGGTAGACGAAGAGGAGACGCCAATCGCCGGCGCCGGCCCATTCGCTCAGTTCGATAGCGATGCGTTGGCTCTTGGCGAGCGCCCGTTCGCGGTCGCTGGCGTACTTCTTCTTCGCCCGTTCCACTTCCTCCGCGGTCGCGGGCATTTTGCCGAAGCTCTCGGCCACATCGAGCATGAGGTCGCGGACTTCCTCGGCCTTCACGCCTTTGGCGACGTTGACTTCCAGCTCCATGACGCTGGGGTCATGCCATTCCATCGTGTTGGCGCTGACGCTGGTTGCCTTCTTCGTTTCGACCAGCGCCTTGTAAAGCCGGCCCGAGGGTGAGAGCCCGAGGATGTAGCTCAGGACTTCGACCGGGGCGTGATCTTCATGCGCGGCGGCGGGGATGTGATACATGGCGCCGACGACCGACACTTTGCCGACGCGGCGAAGCGTAACGGTTCGTTCGCCGTCCTGCGCGGGTTCGTCCGTGTAGGTTTTGTCGAGCTTTCGGCTCGGCTTGGCGATCGCGCCGAAGTGCTGCTGATACAGCTTCAGCGCCTTTGCCGAATCGAACTTGCCGGCGATCACCAGCATCATGTTGTCGGGCTGGTAATACTTCTTGTAGAAGGCCTGCAATCGATCGATCGGCACGTTCTCGATGTCGCTGCGGTTGCCGATCGTCGATTTTCCGTAGTTGTGCCATTCGTAGGCGACGGCCATCATGCGTTGGCTGAGAATGGCCTGCGGATTGCTGTTTCGCCTTGCTCGAACTCATTGCGGACGACGGTCATTTCCTTGGTGAGGTCTTCGCGTTTCACGAAGCAATTCACCAGACGATCCGCTTTCGAACTTGATGCCGAGAATCGGGCAGGCTCCGGTGCCCGGCATCGTTTCGTAGTAGTTGGTGCGGTCCACCCAGGTGGTGCCGTTGAGTGCAGCTTTCGGCTCCTTGCAGTGCTTTGTCGGCGTCGGGATAGTTTTGCTTCGCTGAAGGCATGTGCTCAGCAAGTGGGCCATGCCGGTTTCTCCGTATCCCTCATGGCGAGAGCCGACGAAGACCGTCATGTTGACGGTGACGGTGGAGGAGGAGGGATCGGGAAACAGCAATAGCCAGGCGCCGTTGGCGAGGCGATATTCGGTAATGCCTTCGACCTCGGCGACTTTTTCCGGGCCTTGGGCTAGGGCGAATGTCGCAGCGGCCGCCCAAACGGCGAGTGCCGACATCCATTTCGATCTCAGATTCACCAAACGAATCATTCGCAAGCTCCACAGGGGCCGATGATGGTGAGAGGTGTACTGGTGTAGCATTGTAGGAGCACGCTGCGGCAAACGCTATCGCCGAATGACGGGAACGCGTGGGTTGCGAGCGCCGGCTCGCTGCGACGCCGGCTAACCTAGGACGGAAGTGGCGAGAAGCAGCACCAGCCGCTCACTCAAGCCATGCGCGACAATGCATGCCTGCAGGCTGCCCCGCCGATCGCGGGCGACACGCAGAAACCGAACGCGCGAGCGGCGAGCACGGGGATGCGATCAGCCTTGCGGATGCGCCGCCGCGAAAATCACGCTGCTGACGAGCGCGCTTGAATACGAAACTCGCGAGCATCCGCCAGGTTCGAGTCGCTTCGCGCAGGTGGCGAAAAAACGCCGCAGAAACATCGTTTCCTCGACGATCGGCGCCGCGATGCTGGCGAGGAAGAAGATGCCAAGCCGATCCCAAAAATTCCCCTGCGACAGAGGAACGAGAATCGGATGCGAACTCGTCGGGGGAGCATAGAACGGATCGATCGCCGCGGCATCGACGCCGAAACGACGCTGGATGAGCATCAGGAGGATCGTCAGCAACAGCCCCACCGCGAGCCAAGGAATCGTCATGATGTAGGCGACGACGCCCCATAGCAGTTCGAGCCAGCCGTTTCGCCCCGCCGTCCAACCGATGTCGCTGCGAACCTGTTTCCACGGAACGCCGCAGACACGGGCCAGAAGAGAGCGAGCAAGCTGGCGAACATCGAAAACGCCGCGGAAATCGCCATGCCGAGATATGCGTTGAACAGGCCCGAGACGAGCGATAACCCTGCATACAAAACGATCAGAGCGAAGGTCTCGACGTAGATGCGCCCCATTCGGACTGCCGACAGCGAATCCGCGAACGAGTCCGCCCGCATTCGCTCGCAGCAAGAACACAACCAACAAAGCGACGCCGAACAATCCCAACGCAATAACAGCGAGCATGGCAAGCAACAGCGTCAACGCGGAAGCGACTGCAGGCCGCATCACCTCGTCGCGTCCTTCGCGATCGGCGCCCCTTCGGACCATCTTCGTTGCCAGACTGATCAAACCGTTCGGCAAGAAGGTCGCGCTGTTCCTGCGTCAGTTCCTTCACCGCTTCCAAGTGTTTTTCCGGATCCGCCCACAATGAATGCAGGATTTCGACGACGCGTTCATCTTCCTTCGACGGTCGGCTGATGGGTCTCGATCAACTTCCGCAATTCAGTCAACTCGCTCAGCGCCGTCGCTGCTCCCCGCCAACTCCGAAAGGAGTTGCGATTGCCCGAAGGCGTTGCGGAACTCGGCCCATGTTTATCGTCTTCGCCGAAGCCGCGAGTCGGCTTGCCTCACGTCTTGCTTCATTTCCTCAAACAAATACTTCACGCCGACGATGTAGCGAGCCTGCAACCCGCATGGTGATGAGATCGAGATTCCCTTCGTTCGCTGCCTCTCGCACCGCCGACGAACGAACCATCAGTTCGCGTCCCCAAACGCTAAGGCCGACGAACGCGAGGATGACATACCAAGCTAGCCATGCCAGCCAACGATGGCCCAGCGGCTTCGGAATCTGGGGATCGGCGACGTCGCTGCTCATACTTCCAATCTACCGCGATTTGCGTACCCGTCCGAGTCAGCGGGCTACTTGCCATCACTTTGCTCAGTCCTTCTTCGTCCAAGTCATCACGAAGTAGCTCGTATTTGGCCACGTCGCGGATTGTTCGGGGCGGCGTTGGTCCTGCGAGGGCCTCCGAGCGATGCGGAGGTGCCGGCGTTCACCTCGTAGATACCCTCGGGCGTCTTGTCCTTACTGCCGCCGTCCAGAAAGGTCATGTCGAGGTGTTTCAGGGGATTTGGTCGCATCGGCTTCGACGAACGGTGCGATGCCGACTTCGTCTTCAGCAGATGCAAGTCTCCTTTGATGGTCAGCGTCGTCCTTCCAATTTCGCGGGCGCCGCATCCTTGCCGTCCGCCTCAAGGGCGGTCAGGGTCCAAGTCCCCTGCATCGCCGCCAGATCTTTCTTCCCCGCATCCCTCAACATTCCGGGGCTTGGGTCAAACAGAGGATCGGAACGAGAAACGCGATGGCGATCTTCATGGCAGGCGTCCGCAGAGAAGAAGTGTTCGCTGTCAGGTCTATCGTTCAGGTACGCGTTCGTCTCGTCGCAACATCCTCCAGCCCGCCATCGCCAGCTTGGCCGCCGGATGGAAGAGCCTCGTACCAGCAAGCAGTTTTTCGTATCATGGCAAGTCGATCGCTTACTGGGTGCGCGGCTCTTGAGCGTAGAACTCGAAACTCCCCATCCGGCACGTACGGCCCCGCCGAGCAGATCGGCGGAGGCCAGATGGTTTGCTGCGATGGGTCGGCGAAGGTTACGCTTCGTCCTTGTGCGATTCCGCCAGGGTCGGAGCTTCTTCATCGCCCGGACGTTGAGTTGGCGAACGCGTTCCTTCACGTGATGCCGAGCTTTTCGCCGATCTTTTCGAGAGTCAGGCCTTCCTCGTTATCCAGGCCGGCGCGGAGGCGGATGATTTCGCGTTCTCGCGGATCCAGATATTCGAGCAGGCGGTTGACCCGGTGCGAGGCCTGTTCGGCCGTCGCCAGCATTTCCTGTTCGTCGGTTCGGCCGTCCGGAGCCGCATCGAACAGCTCCTCGGCGCCGGTGACGTATCGTTCGCGGCGATTCTTTCGCCAGGATGCTGCGGGCGAAATTCTTCATGATCGCCCAGCTTGCATACGTCGAGGAGCTTGTTGCCGCCAGAGAGTAGTCGAACTTTTTCGACCGCATGAAGCAGCGACATGTTGCCGTCGGAGAGCAACTCGAAGAAGTTGTCCGTCTGGTTGCCGTGTCGCTTGGCGATCGAAACGACGAGCCGCATGTTGCAGGCGACAAGCAAATCCTTGACGCCGTTGGCTTCTTGCAGCCACAGTTCGACCTGATCGAGGTCTTGCGTGCGGACCTGGGCTGGGTCGATGCGGCCGTTTCGCGCTAAGCCGCTTTCGAGCAACCGGGTCGCCTTCGCCTTCAGGAAGTTCATCTTGCGGAACAAGTGCTGTTCCTGAGGCTTGTCGAGCAACGGCATTTCGTAGAGCAGGCGAGTTCGGGCGGCGTCTTTTCGGGATTTTCATCGCGCGACGCTTGTTCTCGAGCTCTTCGGCGCCGGGCATATCGCCCAGGATGACCGCTTCCTTCGCGGCATCGTCGAATTCCGGGCTCGGGATGTATTCGATATCGAGGTCCATCAACCGTTGGGCGCGGATTTCATTGATCACGCGATACATGGAGGAGGCGGTCCGTTGAAACGTTTTGGCTAATGCAGTCACGGAGATCCCCCTTCGATACGAGCTGAAGATCGTCTGCTTGGTGGCCGGATCGAACGGTCCCGTCAGAGACGGGAACAACGCTTGTTCCGGATGCTGGCGATCGAAGTTCTTGATGGTGTAACGAACCGTTTCGGGAGAGCGTCCCATGTCGCGGGCGATCCTTCGGGCGATGGCGGTTAGGCCGCCGAAACCCATCCGAACCATGCGGCGAGCACGCTCCAGCATTTCTTCCTTCTCGGAACGGCTCAGGTGGGAGAACCTTGCGCTCCGTTCCATTTGTTTGCGATGAGCTTCCAGGAAAGGTTCCGTCAAGGACGGCAAAAAACCCACCTGGCGCCGGCCCTTCACAAGGAAGGGGAGACCGATCAGGCCGCGCTTCCGCCAGCGGTTAATCGTCTTCGTCGTCACGTTCAGCTTCTTGCTGAACTCTTCAAGGGTCAGAACCGGCTCCGTAGCATCTTCCACCGGCAGGGCCGGCATCGACGCAGCCAATTCCGCCACGAACAATCCCAGGTCGTGTTCGAGATCCTCGCCCTGGATGACCAACAGCGGATGCTGGTCGGCTCGGAACTCGGTGATGCGGAAACACACGAACTGGTACGGATACCCCTTCTCAGGATCGATCTCCGCCAAGAGCTTCTCAGCCCTGGCGAGTTGTTCCAGCCGACGAGCCGGAGGCGCAAACCGGACCTGCTGGTCGGCGAGTTCCTTCAGGACTTCGTGCTTGAAACGGGTCACAGGTGCTTACTCCTTTGCGGAGCCGCTTGGCTCCGAGGGCCGGTCGTCTCTGTAGACGTGGCCCTGACATCCGTGTTCGAGCTTCGGCTTCATTTCGCCGGACACGAGGGAGAATCTTCCGGTTCGCCTCTCTCGTCCGGGCGGCCCTCGGCTCGACCATCTCAAAGGACCGCCAAGCCTCGCTGCCTCGTCCCCGCTGCGAATCTGGGCTGACTTTTTGATCGGCCCTGAACTCGTTTGCGGGACTGACGAGTATAAAAGCAAACCCCATGCCCAAGTGTCCGACGGGCGATGTGGAAGCATGTTCGCACCCCAATACAGATAGAATCTATCTCGCTTTATATCAGTCAGTTACGACTTGAAACTGAAACAGTATTCACTCAGTGCTGTTTCAACGAAGCGATTCGATTGAGGTGACAGATTTACACTGCCCGTGTGCAATGTTGCAAGGTTAGCGGTGAATTTTGCAGACGATTAAAAGGTGAATTTATTGGCCTGAGCGAAAAAGTAGTTCGAAGGTGGGTAGACGTAATCCAAATGCAGCCCGTAGGCTACGGCGACGCGATCGGTCAAGGCCTCGACGCAACTCTTGAAACGTTTCGTTTGTAGAAAATCAGCCTCAAGTTTGCCGAAAAGTTGCAGCGAGTTGCTCGCTTGGCACGTTTCCTAAATTGCTACAGTCGTTCCACTTACGATACATGCCGATTCGACCGCCGTTCCGGCTGACGCGAATTGCCCCAACCGCCAATGTGGCATCCTCTGCATGATCGCTCCGGGTCGTCGAAACAAGTGCAAGCTGTGCGTTCAAGCGTCGTGGTTCATCTTCTTCAAAAACCACCCGCCTGATTAGAATTGGTGCGGCCTGTTTTGGGTCTAAGGGTTTGCCTCATCCATGAGGGAGGTTGGCCATGCCCCGCTTCCGCTTCGCGCTTTTGATGCTGGTCCCCTCCTGCGCCTTCGCTCAGGAGGCCGTGGTCCTGCGCGAAACCTTCGCGCCGGGCTACCACTACCATGTCTCCTGCCGAGTCCGCATCAACGGCGAACTGACGCTGCCCGATAAGGCGATGAAGGTCGAGGGCCAGAGCCGAGTGGAGTACGACGAGCGCGTGCTCGCCGAGAAAAACCAGCGTGTGGAAAAGACGATTCGCCATTTCCGCACCCTCGACTTCGAGCGCAAAGTCGGCGACAACGCCCAGAAAAGCACCCTACGCCCCGCGGTATCGCGGATGGTTCTGCTCCGGCATGAGAACTTTGAGATCCCCTTCTCCGACGGCGGTCCTTTAAAGCTCAACGAGATCGAGCTCGTCCGCACCGACGTTTTCACCCCCGCACTTGTTGGCCTGCTTCCAACCGAGGCGGTGAGCCGAGGCAAAACCTGGAACGCACAGAACGAAGCGATTCGGGAGTTAACCGACCTCGAGAAAATCGAACAAGGCTCGCTCGTATGCCGATTCGAGGGCGTGGAAGCCGTCGTCGGCCGACCGCAGGCCCGGGTCGCATTCAAAGGCGCGATTCAGGGCATCGGCGAAGACGGCCCCGCGCGCCACGATATCGATGGCTTCCTCTACTTCGACCTGACCGGCCGTTACCTCAGCTACGTTTCGCTGAAAGGCACGCATTACCTGCTCGACAACAAGGGCGTGCCCAAGGGGAAGGTCGAAGGCACCTTCGTGTTGACGCGACAGCCCACGCAGGCCGTGCCGGAACTCACGGACAACGCGATCCGCAATCTCCCGCAGGAGCCGACCCCCCAAAACACGATGCTGCTCTTTGAAGACGACGAGATGCGCCTCAAGTTTCTCTACCCGCGCCGCTGGCGCGTCGCCCGCATCGATGGTTCGCAAATGACGCTCGAGGAAAAGGGGGGCAACGGCCTCCTCATCACCTGCGACGTCGCCAGCAAACTGCCGACCGGGGCGCAGTATCAACAGGAAACGAAAGACTGGCTTACTCGCAAGAAGGCGGAAGTGAGCACGATCACCCAGCCGAACCGCGTGGACAATTCGCCGAACCTGGAGCACTTCCAAGTCGAAGCGAAAGTGGACGGCCAACCCGTCGTGCTCGACTATCACATCACTCGAGGCCGCGTCGGCGGCGCCACCTTGGCCGCTCGCTTCACGCCGCGCGACGCAAGCCGACGTCCCATCATCGCCCGCACTGCAAAATGGCGAATGAAGCTGGCGATGACATGGCTTGGCTGTAGGGAACGTCTGGCGTTCCGCCAATCTGAACGATGTTAGCCACACGCGTCCAATTTCTGCAATATTACGGAATAACGGCGATGAGTCGATCTCGATCAGCCAATCTGCTCCCACAAGTGCCGTCACCCCGACGAGCGTGCTTGCCGGCAGCGACTCCTTCGTCACGTAGCGCACTTCGCCTCTTCCGTCGGAACCATCTCGGGCTTCAGACCGACGACGTAGATATTCATCTTCACCACATCGCGAAACATTAAGCCGACGGCTTCAAGGCCGATGCGCGATTCAATGAACCTGTTCCGTTTGCCGTTTCAGGTCGCCTTTGCCGACGACAGCCTTGAGTCGACGGACGTCTGGCCGGAGATGTGGATCTTGCGCCAACGCTTGTCGCCACGTGCGTCCAGCCGAAGGTGGGGCATAAGCCGGGCGGGTTCAATTCGTTCGCCATCGATTGCTCCCAAGTTGCGAGTCGTACGATCCAGCCATCGTCACGCGACCGCTCCTTGTTCGACGGAGTTTCTTGCGAACCATCGGCATCGATCCGGCAGGTCCATCGGCGGATGGGCGGCTCAGGTTGTTCCCAACTTGCTCGTGCCGCCTCGTAGACCGTCCAGTCCGCATCCGATGCATCGCCGCGGCGTGACGCCAGACGCTGACGTACCGTGTCCGGCGACGCTTCGCAACAAAGAAACGGTGGCACGCCAAGCTGCGAGCGAGATCGAACGCAATCGCTGCGACTCCGTGCGGAAGTTCGCATCGATCAACGCTCAGCCGCCATTGGCGACGCGATGCGTTCCGCGCTGGTCCAGCAATTCCTGGTAGGTTCGCTCGTTCCACTCCGCGTCATAGATCCCCTGCCCTACTCCGACGCTGGTCGACTTCGACTCCGCGATTCCCGCGAGTTCTTTGCGGACGACATCGGATCGCAGCAATTGGAAGCCATGCTTTTCCGCGAGCGTTCGAGCGAGGGTCGATTTTCCCGTTCCCGGCAAACCGCCGATCAACAGCACGCCAGGCCGACGGTTAGGCTCCTCCATCAGCGACAAAGCGAGGAGCCAATGGCCAAGCGCCCGCTGCTTCGCGCGGTCTTTGCGTTCCGTGGAGATGCCGTCCTCGAAGAACTGAATCCCATTCACCTTCGCCCGCACCGCCGCGCGATAGCCCTCATAAGCGGCGAGCAAGGGACGACCCTCCTCGTCCCCGGAGGCGGCGAAATACGCGTCGGCTAAGCGGTTCGCCAAATCGCGGCGGCCGGCCCAGGCGAGGTCCATGGTGAGGAACGCGATGTCGGCCACGGGATCGGCGTAGCGAAATCGCTCGTTGAACTCGATGCAATCAATAATCGCAATGCCTTCGGGCAAAAAGTAAACATGGTCGAGTCGTAGGTCGCCATGCGTATCGCGCGGCACGCCACGCTTAGCGCGATCGACGATTTGTTGGCGTCGCCGAATCATCAAGCGATCACTGCATGCCCGCACGCGATCGAAAACGCTCCATGAAACCGTCTGTCCGATGTGCGAAAGGCATTGCTCGAAGTTTTCCCGAACATTGCCGGAAACGATGTCCAGCGAACCGAACGACACGATGTGTTCGTTCGTCTCAGCGTGTCGATGAAACTCCGCAATGCGGCGTGCGAGCGAATCGATGAGTTCGTCGACCGCTTCGTCGCGTTCGACGATGCACTTCAGCGAATGCTCCTCATCGAGCCAACGCATCTTCACCGCCCATTCGATCGGCTCCCCCTCGCCCTCGAATCGAATTCCGCCGCCATCGGCCACGACTGGCACGACGCCGACATATACATCCGAAGCCAGACGGCGATTGAGCGTGACTTCCTGTTCGCAGAAATGCCGGCGTTTCTCCAATGTCGAGAAATCGAGAAAACCAAGCGAGACAGGTTTCTTCACCTTGTACACAAATGGCGGCGCGAGAAAGACGATCGAAATATGCGTCTGCACCACCTCGACTGAAGTGGTGGCGTATGGGAAATGCACCGGATTCGCGGATGCGAGCGAGGACAAGGACTTGCTCCGATAAAGGCGAGCGTCGAGCCGTAAGGTCGACGTGGCATCAATCCCACCGTATCCATGGCTTGAAGCGAACACGTCGGCCTTACGGCTCGGCGCTCGCCTGGTCATCGCCTAGCCGATCTGCGCGAGATCCATCGAGGCGCCGTAGCGTTCGAGTACCGCTTGACGCAACGCCGCATGTTGCGGCTGGCGCAGGCCCGGATCGGACGTCAGCAGATCGAAGGCATCGTCGCGGGCATGTTCGAGGATGTCGCGGTCGGCGAGGAAGTCGCCGATGGCGAGATCGCCCACGCCGCTTTGGCGTGAACCGAAAAACTCGCCGAGTCCGCGGATGCGAGCGTCCTCTTCCGCGAGGGCGAAACCATCGGTCGTCCGTGTGAAGATGCGCAGGCGGGTGCGGGCCTCCTCGCTCGTCGTGCCCGTAAATAGATGGCATTCCCCCGCTTCCACCCCTCGGCTTACACGGCCGCGAAGCTGATGGAGTTGCGATAGGCCGAAGCGCTCCGCATGCTCGATCAACATCACGGTCGCGTTGGCCACATCGACGCCGACTTCAATCGCGACGGTGGAAACCAGTAGGTGCGATGCGCGTTCGCGAAATTGCGCCATCGTCCGCTGCTTCTCCTCGTCGCTCATCCGGCCATGCAAGAGCCCCACCTTGAACTCCGCGAAGGGCCCCTGCTGCAATTCGACGGCTGTCTGCTCGGCTGCTTTCAGGTCGAGCGATTCGGATTCCTCGACGAGCGGACAAACGACATACGCCTGTCGGCCTTCCCGCAACTGCTGCTTGATGCGATCGTAGATGCGATCCCTCTGCGTTTCGCTGTGCCATTGCGTCTTTACTGGCTGTCGGCCTGGCGGCAGTTCGTGGATAGAGGAAACGTCGAGGTCGCCGAAGACGGTCAGCGCAATGGTGCGGGGTATGGGCGTCGCGGTCATCACAAGGTAATGCGGATCGACGCCAAGCTTTCGGATGCGTGCTCGCTGCTGCACGCCGAACTTGTGTTGCTCGTCGATGACGACCAAACCGAGCTTGTGGAACCGCACATCGTCCTGCACCAACGCCTGCGTGCCGACGACGAGATCGACATGCCCCTCGGCCAAATCACGTAGGGCCTGATGTCGCTGCGAAGTCGAGAGGCTGCCGGTCAACAGTAGCCGCCGCACTCGGCTTTGGGCGAGATAGCGATTCAGAGTCTCCCAATGTTGGCGAGCGAGGATTTCGGTCGGTGCCATGAGCGTGGCCTGATGCTTGTTCGCCACGGCAGCCAGCATCGCATAGATCGCGACTGCGGTCTTACCCGCTCCCACATCCGCCTGCAGCAAACGCTGCATGGGCCGATCGCTCGCCAAATCCTTGCAGATGGCCCGCACGGCTCGGTTCTGATCCTCCGTGAGTGCGAACGGCAGCAGCTTGCGAATGCGTGAATCGATCTCCGTATCCATCGGCAAGCGCGGCGCCTGCTGCCGATCGCGGATCTCACGCCGCCGCGCGGCAAGCGCCACCTGCAGGATCAGAAATTCCTCATAGATGAAACGCCGTCGGGCAAGGCGAGCCTCCGTCAACACCTCCGGAAAATGAAGCTGCTGAAACGCCTGCTTCACCTCCGGATAGCGGTGCCGATCCCGTACCGAGTGCGGAAGTATCTCGATGCAGTGTTCCGCCGCCTGAGTCAGTGCCGCGCGAATCCACTCGCGTAGATCTTCGGCACGGATGTTTTCGGTCAGCGGATAGATCGGAATGACCTGCCCCGAGGGCCGCTCGCCCGCCTCCTCGAGAATCTGCACGCGCGGATGCTGGATGGTCCAGTGATCGCGAAACCATTTCGGCTTGCCGCTGAAAGCAACCTTCATCCCGTAGCGAAAGGGGCGCAGCGCGGTGATTTGGTTGAACCAAACCCCTTCGACGCATCGACCTTTTTCATCCGCGATGACCGCGCTCGCGATGCGTTTTCCGCTTTCCAGATGCTTGCCGTCGAATTCGACGATTTCGCCGACGATCGTCTGCATCGTCCCCGCTTCGATTTGATCGATGCCGCGAACGTCGCTGAGATCTTCGTAGCCGCGTGGAAAATGGCGAATGAGGTCGGCGACGGTGGAGATGCCCAGTTTCGTGAGCCGCTCGACGCGCGCCGGCCCGACGCCACGAAGAAACTGGACGCTGCGCTGCAACTCAGGATGGGCGAAGCGTGCGGTCATGAGATCTAGTTT
Organism: Gemmataceae bacterium; assembly: GCA_046350235.1. Classification (GTDB taxonomy): domain Bacteria; phylum Planctomycetota; class Planctomycetia; order Gemmatales; family Gemmataceae; genus JAIEPT01. The sequence continues at coordinate 114,358 of JAXMAT010000005.1, forward strand.
AGCGGGGCCAGTGGGCGACCAGTCGCCGGCTCCCCGCTAAACGGCACCACGCGGGACGAATGAATGTTGACTTCATCTTACGCGTCCGCTCATATCGCAAAGTCGCCCTGAGGCGGCGGAATGACGGCGAGCGATGGCGGCAGAACGATGGTAAACGTCGAGCCTTCGCCCGGCGCGCTGCATCTTGATCCGCCGTGCATTTCGACGAACGCTTTCGCCGTCGCGAGGCCCAAGCCCATGCCGCGGCGGTCGAACTCGAAGGTCCCGGAGCGATGGCGCGAGGCATCCATACGGGTGAAGAAGGGCTCGAAGAGATGCGATTGGCTGGCGGCATCGATGCCGATGCCGTTGTCGCTGATTTCGATCTCGACGCCGCCCTGTTCGTCGCGCCTCGCCTGCAAGCGGATCGTGCCGCCATCGGGCGTGAATTTGATCGCGTTCATCAATAGCTGCACGATCGCATCGCGAATCTTATCTGGCTCCACGCGGACCCAGCCGGCATTCGTCTCGCCATCGAACCACAAATGCTGCCCGCGCTGTTCCACGAAGGTGCGCACCTCGCGCGCGGCTTCGCGAAGCAACTCGGCCACCGACGTATCCTTCGCGCTTAAGGTGCGATCAAAGCGCTCGGCATGCAGCAAAGTCGCCATACGGTCGATTTGGCGATTCAGCCGTTGGCTTGCGCCATGAATTTGCCGCATCCAATCAGGAGACGCATCGGAAGGAGAATTCGCCGCGAGTTCGGAAAGGCCGCTGACGATGGCGAGCGGCGTTCGCAGCTCATGGCTCGCCACGCGGATGAAGACGCGTTTCAGGTCGTTCGCCTGCCGAAGCTCCGCGTTGGCCGCTTCCAGCTGGCGGTTCTTTTCCTGCACCTCCATGAGAAGCCGACGGCGCTCGGCGTGGAGGTCGTAGTATTCGCAGGCTTGCCGCATCACGGCTTTGAGTTCGTCCGGCCGCCAAGGCTTCGCGATGTATCGGTAGACGTGGCCTTCGTTGATCGCATCGATCACCGCATTCCAATCGGAGTATGCGGTGAAGAGCAGGCGAATGACATCGGGATGGCGGTCCCGCAAACAACGCAAAAACTCGACGCCCGTCATCTCCGGCATCCGCTGGTCGCTCATCACGACCTGTACCGGCTCATTGGCGACGATCTTCAAACCTTCGCTGGCCCGCGTCGCCCCCAGCACGCGATAATCGAAGCGCAGCAAATCCTTGACGCTCTGAACGAGGTCCGGTTCGTCATCGACGACGAGCAGACACGGCTTCGACATAGGCGATCCAGCTCTTACGCGCCACAGATGTTGCCATTATGAAGCGACGAGGGCGGAACGCAAGCGAATGTTGCGATCGGACCAGACTTTAAGTCTGGGGTGAGCAGCTGGAAAGTAGGTGGAAAATTTCTGGCAATGCCCGGTGTGGAGAAGAAAGATGAAGGGATGGGCGCAAGCGGGGCCATTTCACGAGCAGGAGTCGCGTCATGAAGGGCTTGGATGCAGGCGTCGTTCTTACCCCTGAGCAAGAGGCCGAAGCGCGGCGTTTGGCGGAACTGATTCTGACCAAAGCACGCGAGGAAGTGCTGGCCGTGGCTCGGATCATGGTGTCAAGCCGGATCGGGAGCTTCTGGGCCAAAGCGAATTTCCAGTGTGCGCGTCGAACGCACCGTCTTGCCGCCCACGCCCTCGAAACCGCCGTCAACGAGCGGAAAAAGGGGTACCAAGGGTCGAGCATGAGCTGTCCTCACTGCCGCGAGTCGGCGCGTTTCGTCGGTTATCGAAAGAAGACGGTCGTCAGTCTTGTGGGGAGACTTGCGTCTGTGGCGTGTCTATACCACTGCTCGCAATGCAGCCAAGGTCAGGTGCCTTGGGACAAGACGCTGTCGCTTGCGAACGAACGCCTGACGCCGGCTGCTCAAGAGGTGACCTCGCTGGCGGGCATTCAGGAGAACTTCGGCAAGGCGGCCGACCTCACGCTCCGCAAGCTGGCCGGCCTGCGTTTGAGCGAATCGACGGTGGAGCGGACGGCGGAGTCCGCCGGCATGCGGTTGGGCCGTCTGATCAAAGAGGAAGACCTTCGGCCCCAAAAGGAATGGGCTTGAACAAGGACCGCACGGGGAAAACCTGCGCGTACGTGAGTTTGGACGCGACAGGAGTGCTGATGCAAGGCCCCGAGGATCGAAGGTCGAAGGCCGCATGGTGAATGTGGGCATGGTCTTCAACCCCCAGCCTCGCTCCGAAGACGAGGAGGCCTTGTCCAAGCCCTGCGACGGGGTTCGCTACTTGGCGGGACTGTACACGCTTGGCGAATTGGGCGAGGCGATGCGGAAGCAGGCGGCCCAAGTGGGAATGGATCAGGCCCAGCAATGGATCGCCCTGAGCGACGGAGGCGCCGGACTGGAGGAGTTTTGACGTGCACTTCCCGTTGGCCGTCAAGATCCTCGACTTTCAACGCGGTCGGCTACTTGGCGGCTTTGGCCAAATCGTGGCGGCCGGGCGCAGGCGAGAAACTGCTGTCGGCCTGGTGTCACTCGCTCAAGCATGCGAGGCGCCCGGGTGGTCAAGATGCTTGAGAAGTTGGACGTGAAGAAGATGAGCGACGAGACCCAGGCCGAATACGAGCGGAGCTTGAACTACCTACGCGGCAATGTCGAGCGAATGAAGTACCCAGTACCTGAAGTACGGATGGCAGATCGCGACGGAAGCCATCGAGTCCGCCTGCAAGACAGTCGTCAACCAGCGACTGTGCATGGGCGGAATGCGGCAGGGTGAACAAAGGCTCCGACGCAATCGCCCACCTCCGCGCCTTGTACCGCAGCGACACCGACCAATGGGAAGCTTTTTGGGCCATGGCGGCGTGAAATCTACCCACTTACATGACGCTCACCCGTTCCTCCTTGCGAGGAAATGTCCCCTTTGCCCTTCCCTCCGATCTTGAAACGGCTGCAATTATTCGCCTGAAAGAAGGCCGCCAAGAAGAATTCCGCAAGGCGATAGCTTTGATGCGCCAAAGATCGAGCGGCGCCAGATCCCTCGAAGAAGTCTTGATATGGGGACGCCTTGCAACGCGAGACGCGACGCCTGCGGCTGATTTGCACGAATTGCTTTCGTTGGCTCGACAAGCCGATGACCGATTTCACAGTCCGTCCACATTACACTTGTTGGCAGCAGTTCACTTTCGACTCGGTCGCTTCGCGGAGTCGATCGCCGCTGCCGATCGTTCGGCAGCTCGACACGAAGCCGACGCATTGATTGAAGATCGCATATTCCGAGCCATGGCCTACCAACGGATGGGAAATCCCGTCGATGCGCGCGCAGAATATGGAAAAGTCATTGAATTGCTGGGCCAAGATTCCAACGCTTCTTGGCGACGGCAGGTTGAGATGGACATCTTGAAACGGGAAGCCGAGAAACTCATCCTAGATTAGCTTCGATGGCTTATCCACGCTGACGATCGAATCGCGAAGCAGTTCGAATCATCGTGCGTCGCGTGAAGTCGTTCTGGTCAAGCAACATGAACCAGTTCGATTCCGCGTTCGACACTCAGGTTTGGTGCTGGCGGACATCCGCTACGATGTGCGCCGCGAAATAAGAACCACCGCAGATCGGGCCTCTACACGATAAGTCGGACTTCCAATCAGTGTTTCGGCGCCCGACTCGCAAATATCGAACGGCGATGCCAATGCCGTATCCACGGAGCGAAGCCACGTCTCTCCTTCGAGTGGCGACGGAAGTCGAAACGAGATTGGCTCCCAATATGCGTTGAACGCGATGTACAAACACTGCTCGTCGCCACGGATCGAGCATGCAACGCTTCGAGAATGCCATTCCCAGTCCGGTGCAAAGGGTTCGACCCCATGCCATTCCAACCTCGGCATCTCGCGCGAATTCAGGAACCTTGTCGGACGCAAACATGCTGTTTCCTGGCGAAGGCGAACCAACTCTCGGACGAATCGTCGCAAGTCGAACGCAAGCGAAGGCTGTGCCCAATTCATCCAGCCAATCGCATTGTCCTGGCAATAAGCGTTGTTGTTCCCAAATTGAGTTCGGGCGAGTTCGTCCCCCATCGAAAGCATGGGCGTGCCATGAGAAAGCAAGAGCACGGCGAGCATGTTCTTCATTTGCCTTGCTCGCAGCGAAAGGATGGCTGGATCGTCCGTCGCTCCCTCCGCGCCGCAGTTCCAACTGAAGTTCGCGTCGGTTCCGTCTCGATTTTCCTCTCCGTTGGATTCATTGTGCTTGGAATTGAACGAAACAAGATCGTATAGCGTGAATCCATCATGGCATGAGACGAAATGCACGCTCCGGTAAGGATCGCGGTCGGACTGAGCAAAAAGGTCCGGACTTCCGAAAAAGCCGGCGGAAAGTCGGCGCGTCATGCCGGCGTCGCCTTTGGCGAATCGGCGAAGGTCGTCGCGAAATCGCCCGTTCCATTCGGCCCAACGGTGCCCGATGAATCCCCCGACTTGATAAAGTCCGCCAGCATCCCACGGCTCGGCAGCTGATCTTGCAACCCGCGAGAACGGGGTCGGATTCGATCTCCACAACACCGGAGGACTGAGCAGAGGCTCTCCCATCTCGTCTCGGCTCAGAATGCTCGCGAGATCGAACCGAAATCCGTCCACATGCATTTCCGTAACCCACCAGCGCAGCGCATCCAGGATCAGCCGCCGAACGATGGAATGATTGCTGTTGAAGGTGTTGCCGCAACCGCTGAAGTTCGCATACCCGTCAAGCCCATGCGATGGGATGTAGTAAGCTCGATTCTCGAAACCGCGAAACGAAAAAGTCGGGCCGGATTCGCCGGCTTCTGCCGTGTGGTTGAACACCATGTCGAGGATGACTTCGATCCCCGCGCGATGCATCGCCTTCACCATGTCGCGAAACTCGTCCGCCGGCCCAAGCGGATCTTGGCGAGAACTGTAGCCGCGGTGAGGAGCGAAGAAGCTGACGGGGGCGTAACCCCAGTAATTCCTCATCCCCGCCAGATTGGGCGAGTCGTCGAATTGCTGCACCGGAAGCAATTCGACGGCAGTCGCACCGAGGTCCTTGAGGTAGCGGATCTTCTCCATTAGCCCTGCATAGGTTCCCCGCTTGGCCGGCGAAACATCCGAGGAAGGATGCCGCGTGAATCCGCCCACGTGCAATTCGTAAATCACGCTGTCGCGCAGGGGGCGTCGCGGCGCAACATCCCCTTCCCAGTCGTAGCCCGCAGGATCGAAGACGATCCCTTTCAAACAGCGCGGGCTGTTGTCTCCTGGCCCGCATGCGGCGGAACGAGAATAGTTCATCCCAGTCGCAACCAATCGGGCGTACGGGTCGAGCAAAACCTTCTGGCCGTCAAACCGATGACCTTGGTTCGGCAGATACGGTCCATGGACGCGGAACCCGTAAAGTTGGCCCGATCGAATTCCCGGCACGAAGGCATGCCAGTAGTAGAATGTGCGATTGCAAATCGGATCGAGAGGAATGGTCCGACTTGGACCAGGATCGTCCTCATGATCGAACAACAGTAGTTCCACGGCTGAGCAGTTCTTGGAGAAAACGCTGAAGTTCGTCCCTTCGTCGCCGACGGAAGCTCCCAACGGGAAGGATCGCCCTGAGTCGATCGCTAAGCTTGTCAAAATCCGCCCCCCGTTCCCACCCCGATGCTCACGCTTTGCGGTCGTTTGCAAGAGTGGTCGACATGAGTTACCGTGCGATTCAGCGTATAATAACGACCTGAAATGGACTCGCCTGTATTTCGTCGAGGTCGACGTGTCGGCTCTCCTCGATGCCACTCCGGTGATGGACGAAGCCTCGAAGCAGGAGGCTCGGAATAACACGCTCGCGGAACTGCGCCCTCCTCGGCGCATCCCGGGCTACGAACAAGAGAAATTCCTTGGGCGCGGCGCCTTCGGCGAAGTTTGGGTTGCCGTGGACAGCAACAGCGGTCGAAAGGTCGCCATCAAGTATTTCCATCGTCGAGGCGGACTGGACTGGTCATTGCTTTCTCGCGAGGTTGAGAAGCTTCGCTATCTTTTCGGCGATCGGCACGTCGTACAGCTATTGCAAGTCGGCTGGGAAAGCGATCCTCCCTTCTACGTCATGGAATACATGGAGCGGGGATCGCTCGAAGATCTCATTCGCGATGGGCCCCTGCCTGCCGACCAAGCACTAACCGTTTTCCGCGAGGTAGCCACAGGTCTTGCCCATGCGCACGGCAAAGGCGTCCTTCATTGCGACCTGAAACCGGCAAACGTGATGCTCGATCAGGATGGTCAACCGCGCCTCGCCGATTTCGGACAATCGCGACTCAGCCACGAGCACACTCCCGCGCTAGGGACGCTGTTCTATATGGCGCCTGAGCAGGCGGATCTCAAGGCTTCGCCCGACGTTCGATGGGACGTTTACGCGCTGGGCGCCTTGATGTTCCGAATGTTGACGGGCGAAGCCCCTTTTCGAACCCAGGAAGCCGTCGAATCGTTGCACGGTTCGGGTACCCTGGAAGATCGATTAGGGCGATACCGACATCTGCTTTCCGCGGCACAGCCGCCGAGCGCGCATCGCGCGACACCCGGCGTGGACTCCGCCTTGGCGACGATCATCGACAAGTGCCTCGCCCTGAACCCCAAACATCGTTTTGCGAATATTCAAGCGGTGCTTTCGGCGCTCGACGCTCGCACCGCCGCACACGCACGCCAACCTCTGTTGATCCTTGGCGGATTGGGCCCGCTTCTGGTCATGTTGGTGGTTCTGGCAGCTGCGGGCGCCGTCTTTCGAAAGACGGTCGCCGTTGCGCACCATGAGGTGATGGAAAGGGCAGCGGAAGGCAACCGATTCGCAGCGAAAGCGGAAGCGACACGTCTCGGAGAAGAAGTCCGTACTCGATGGGAAATCCTCCTTGCCGAAGCGAAAGACCCAAAGGTCCGCGGATGGCTTTCCCTGGAGCGGAAGCTGAAAGGAAGCAGCGAATCGAAATCCCTCAACGCATGGATGCGAGACCGGCAACGCCACTGGGAACTCGTCGTCCCTGGTGCGAAGGCTTCCCTGTGGTTCGCCGACGACCGACTGGGGTTTCAACGAGGGTGTAGCGAACCCGATCCCGACCATCCCGGCGAATACGTCACTCGCGAGGCGGGGGTACTGGATGTCTATTTCGGTTGGCGAGACTACTTTCATGGTCTTGGTCGAAACTTGGCTGTCACCGAATTTCAAGAAGAGCCATCGCTTCGTCCCAAGCCCATCGATCACCCGCATCGCTCCGTCGTTTATCGCCGCAAGCTGAGCAGCACATGGGTAGTCGCATACACCGTACCAGTTCCCAGTCTCGACCCAAACGACCCCGAACCGGTCGGCGTCTTGGGAATGACCAGCGAACTAGTGGGGCCCACACGTCTTCCCGGCGAACGCGATCGGTTTTTCGCCATGATCGATCGGCTACCCGATTCCAGCGGCAAGCCCGGGCTCATCATTCGACACCCGTATCAGGAGGCGTTCCGAGATAATCCTACCGCACTGCCTCTTCACTACTGCGTTGATTCCGCATCCGATCGATTCTTCCAAGACGACTACCAAGACCCGGTAGGCGGAGTTTACGGCGGACGCGATTGGCTTACGGTCGGCGAACCGGTCGTGGTTCCGGGCGTTCCACCCGAGCGAAGCAACACGGGATGGACAATGCTGGTTCAGGAGGATCGTCTCCAAGCGATGAAGCCGGTCGACGACCTCCGATCGACGTTGGCAGGGTATGGGGTACTTACTCTGGGCATCGTCGCGTTGGTACTTTCGCTTTTGTGGGGATTCGTGATGGTCGTGCTGAACGCGGCCCCCTCATCGCGGCTCGTCCAGTTTCTGCGCAAACGCGTCGGCCTGCGAAGCGGAGCCTCTGCTACCTCTTCAAGCAGTTCCGACGAAGGTTCACTCCGGAGATCAGGACTGCAACCGGGGACCAAGCCACATGGCTGAGTTGATGGCGCAAGGAACCGAAGCTGGGCATTTCTGGAGAAAGCCCCTGCCGAGCGGCAAGAACCTGGCAATCGGCCGCGCGAGCGGGGAATGGGCAATCTCCTGGGAGAAGTACGCCTCCGTACATCACGCGGAAGCGAGGTGGGACGGGGAGCACCTGCATGTGCGCCGGTTGCCGGGCACTTCCAATCCGATCTTTTTCCGCGGCGACGAAGCGGAGTCTTTTCCCGTCCGGATCGGTGAGCGATTTGCCATCGGCCGAACCACGTTTACCTTGCTCGGCGAAAGCGGAAGCGGATCGTCCGAGAGTCGGCCTATCCTCCAAGAACGTTCCGTCGGCCCGGAGGATCTGCGCCGTCTTCCGTTTCGGGACGCCCCCCATCGCTTGGACGTGCTGCGAAGACTTCCGGCCGTCATTTCGTCTGCGGCGGATGAAGGAGAACTTGCGATCCAGTTGGTGCATCTTCTTCTGGCAGGCATTCAACGAGCGCAGGTTCTCGCGCTCGTCATGCTGAATCCCTTGGAGCAAGGTTCGGCCTCAGCTGAAAAGCCCGGTCATGTCGGGACGCTGCATTGGGAAGGGCGCCGTTTCGAAGGAGCGACTTTCGAGCCAAGCCGTCGTTTGGTCTACGAAGCGGTCGTTCGCCAGAAGAGGACCGTGCTTCACGTTTGGGCGGCCACCCGAACCGAAAGCGACGAAACGGGCGTAGATTTCACGCAGCAGAGCGACCTCGATTGGGCGTTTTGCACTCCCGTGCGGAGCGAATCCTGCTCCGGCTGGGCACTCTATGCGGCCGGTCGGGCCACCACGGACGTCGCGGCAAGCATGGTTGCCCCGTTGACCGAAAGCGAACTGGCGGATGACTTGAAGTTTGCCGAACTCACCGCCGACATTCTCGGCGCGCTACGACAGGTCGGGAAACTCGAACGCGACCAAGCGAGGCTAAGTCATTTCTTCTCGCCGACCGTGAGAAAAGTGCTGACGACGGCGGAGCCCGAAGCGACCCTTCGTCCACGCGAGACGGAGGTGACGGTGATGTTCTGCGACCTGCGCGGGTTCTCGCACCGGGTGGAAGCGGAAGCGAAGAATCTGCTGGGCATTCTGGAGCGTGTAAGTTCGGCGCTGGGAGTGATGGTGCAGCAAATCCACGATCACCAAGGAGTCGTAGCCGACTTCTTGGGCGATGCCGCACTCGGTTTTTGGGGATGGCCCCTACCTGACGCCGGCATGACCCAAAAAGCATGTATGGCAGCGTTGGGAATACGCAAATACTACGAAGCCCATGCGCGTCAAACGAACGATCCCCTGTTCGGATTCCGAGCCGGCATCGGAATCGCCACGGGGCGGGCGGTCGCGGGCGAAATCGGACCGCGCGAGCAGGCCAAAGTCGCCGTGTTCGGGCCTGTGGTGAACTTAGCCGCGCGATTGGAAAGCATGACGAAACTATTGAATGTGCCGATCCTCGTGGACGAACCCACGGCAAAGATCCTGCGCGAAACCATGCCGCCCCAAGCCGGCCGAGTCCGTCGTGTGGCCAAGGTCAAGCCCTTCGGCTTGGAGACCGCCGTGACAGCAAGCGAAGTGCTGCCTCCCGCACAGGAAGACGGATTGACGGACGCGGACCTCGCGAATTACGAAAGAGCGTTGGATGCGTTTCTCGCAGGAAACTGGGAGGCCGCATTCGAAGCCATCCATCTGGTTTCGCCGCGAGATCGAGGAAAAGACATCCTCACCGGATACATCATTTCGCACAATCACATGCCTCCACCGAATTGGAACGGCGTCATCGAACTCGCCCAGAAGTGAAGACTTCGTCAGCACGAAGCCGCATCTGCGTCTTGAATCGGCGACGCCCAAAATGCGAACACCATGCTTTGCCCCGATGCCAGGGCGTATCCGCCGGCCCAGTGGTAGGGAGTCTGGAATCCCCCCTCCTTCGGCATCATCGCAATAACTTCCCAAGGCCATGCAAGCACGGCATCTTTGAGCGGAGAGTGGATAATGCCAACGAGGGTGAACACGCCTGCGACCGCGAACCATGTCGCGGCCCGCAACGGCCGACCGTCCATGAACGCGGCCAACGCGGCGGCCCACAGCAGGCTCGTCATGATGAAGCCGTTCGCAAGACAGCGGAGCGCGACCAGTTTCCCCACATCGCGTGCCTCATAGCTCCCGTAGAAGAGAATATCGAGCCCAACGACCACCAAATACGCGAGCGCCGGCATCATCGCGAGGGCGATGGCAGGATAGTGCTTGGGCGGAGTCGCATGAAACGACTGCGCGGTGATCTCGAGTCCCACGAAAACGAGGATGGGGAACATCGCCGCCTGCGGAAGCCAATCGAAAAGCAACACGAACCAACCAAGCGTACCCGCGAGCCTGATGAAGATCGCACGCCAAGGTATAAGCGGCCCGGCCCCCATCGCTTTGTACGCGGGATGGCCGATGTACGGAGCCGTTCAATCACGCCGCCGGCCACCTGGCGAGGATCGATGCGATTCCTCTCGACGAACAAGACCGCCCGCGTGTCGTACTCGTCGCCCGCGGCCGCCGCGCTCTCGGTGCAATCGATGCCGCCGACGACTGTAGCCAAGGCGAATGGCAACATCACCGGCATGTAGTTGACGGCATGCGTGAACACGGTCTGCCACCACTCCGCCGATTGTGCAAAAGCCGGAAACGGATTGGGCAGACTCCATCGCGGAACCGACGAAGCTTCTCCATGTCCGGAAACGAACGACAGGCCAGTTTGGTACGTCAGCCAAGTTCCCAGGAAATGCAGCGCGATGCCAAGCATCACCGCCGCGAGCGCCCCCGGTATTTTCCCCGGCAACTCCCGATGCGCGACCAACGACCAGAGGATGACGACCAGCGCCCCCATGCCGACGAGGGGCGATACCGCGATATCAGTCCACAGCGGGACGAATGCGATGAGCGCCAGCGCAATCGCCGCGAGCGATCCGAGCAAGCCCGCCCGCGGTATCCACCGCCGCACGGCTGATCCGAAAGGGGCAATGAGCGTCTTTGCGATCCCGCTCAAAACGAGCACCATCGCTCCGACATGCCAACCGAACGTCATCGCTTGGTCATGCGGCAGGCCGAGCGTACGCACCCCTTCGCGAATTGCAGGCAACAAGACCAGCGGCCCCACCGCGAACGTGCTCGGCGTATCAAGGCCGAGCGGCATCGCCGTCACGCCGGCGTTCCGTGTCCGTCGTGCGAGCGCGAAAGCCATCCATGTAAACGCCAGATCGCCGATGAGGACTCCAAACGCCGTACCCGGGATCATCTGCGTGAGCACGAATTCGCGTGTATATTGTTCGGGTCCAGTGCCGGCGATGAGCGTCGTGAGAACGATCATCACGGCGACGTTGTCGAGCATCAATCCAAAGAAGGCGTTGATGTCGCCCCATTTCGCCCAGCCATATCGAAACATGAAGGCTCCCGACTCGAATCGCATCTCCCTTGGGGCGGAACCAGCTTAACGGGAGCGAATGACTTGGGAAACGAAAAGTGAGGGAAAAGATCGCCGTATCGCCGTTCGCCCTGTGGGACCCTCGTGCTCAGCGAGAGATCAGCGGACAAAACTCTTGCGATCGCACGGCAAACAGATGGTTGCCTCTCGCGGACCGAGAGAGCTACTTCGGTGCGTGCTGCGGCGTGAGCAGTTCACGGATTTTCTCTTGGCGATACGAGAAGATTTTCCGGACGTCCGGCCCGACGAATAGTGCGTGGATGATCGGCTCCAAAAACCATCCGGGGACGGCGTAATCGACCTTGTCACGGATCAACGTCCCGCCGTCGACTTCCTCAAACGAGTGTTCGTGGATCCACTGGCGGTAGGGACCTTTCAGTTGCCGATCGACGAACCGGTGAGGCGGATCCCAATGGGTAATTTCGGTGCGCCATCGGATCGGCAAACCGCGGACGCGGAGCTGATAGTCGATGAGAGCGCCGGGCTTCATCTCGATGGGCAAAGAAGTGAGAATGCGGAAATGAAGCCACGGTGGCGTAATCGCATCGAGGTTGCGTGCATCGGAGAAGAAGTCGAATACTTGACCAATAGGCAGCGGCAGCCACATTTCGACAATCAGCGTGCGGACCCGCATGAAACACCTCGAGAAAGAGATGTTTCATTGATAGACCGCCGTCGCCCATGACAACCCGACAGCCAATCAAACGGCAGGTTCAAGATCAACGTGCAACGGGCCCAAATCCTGACCGTTGCTTTTCTTCTCATGGCAGGTGCGGATTTGTTCGACCTTCAACTCGGCCACTTCCTTCGGCCCGGTCCACACAATGGCGCGGTCTTTGGTGTGGGCTTCCATCATGAGTTGAATCGCCCGCTCCACCTCGCAACGAATCACTTTGCAGAGCGTATCGACCACGAACTCCATCGAGTGATCTGGATCATTGAAGATGACGACGTGGTAGGGCGGAAGCAGCTTGCGCTTCGACAAAGCCTCAGGCTTGGTCCGCGTCGACACCATCGGTTCGTCGAAAGACGGGCTCACGGGCAAGTTCTCGGAAGGATTGGGCTCCCTTCAACATATCACACGGTCAGAAGGTTCATCGGCACGCTCGCCATCGACGCCCGCCAACCTTTCATTTAGGCTGCTTCGCGGTTGCGCGGCGCATCAGCCCAGCGGACGCCGTCGGCGAATTCTTCTGAGCAATCCTTCACGAGGTAGAGAGGCCGCCCTTTCGACTGTTCGTAGATGCGGCCTACATATTCTCCGAGGATGCCGAGCGCCAGCAGCCCGCCACCGCCGATGAGGTGGTTCGCCAAGACGAGGTACACGGTGAGCAGCGGCGTTTCGAGCGTGCCACGCAAGGACTGCCATAGAAAGGCAAGCCCCCACACGGCGCCGGCAGCGAGCACCACGACGCCAAGCAGGTTGGGAAGGCGAAGCGGAAGCGTGGTGAACGAATAAAATCCGTCCGCCGCCAACGTCAGCATTTTGCGGAACGTGTACTTGCTTTTGCCTGCGCGACGTTCATCGGGCGCAAAAGGAAGTTCCGCAGTCGGAAAACCGATCCAGCGGACGATGCCGCGCAGGAACCGGTGGGTCTCCTTCATCCGCAGCATCGCGTCAAGGGCTTTTCGCGTGAGAAGCCGAAAATCCGAAGCGGCGATGCGAATGTCGGTGTCGCTGAACCAGCCCATCACGCGATAAAAAAGGCGAGACGTCGTTCGCTTGAACCATCCAAGACGCGGATCTTCCTCTCGCACCGTCAGCACGATGTCGTATCCTTCCCGCCATTTGGCGAGCAGCTTCGGCACTACGGCGGGCGGGTGCTGCAGGTCGGAATCCATCGAAATGATGAGATCGCCGCGCGCATGCTCGAGGCCCGCGGTCAGGGCGGCCTGATGTCCGAAGTTTCGGCTGAGCGAAAGAAAACGAATCCGCGAATCGGCGATGCCCATCTGCTTCAGGACTGGAAGCGTGCGATCGCGCGATCCGTCATCCACGTAGAGGATTTCAAGAGCGAACTCCGCCTCGAGTTCGCGCAAGGTCGCCGATAGCTCCGCGTGAAAAATGGGCAGAACTTCTTCTTCCTGATACGCGGGACACACGATGCTAAGCAGCGGCTTGCCCGTCATGGGCGCTCCCGTATGAAGTGGGCGAATCCATCCGTCCATGGGCGGAAATCCCATGATGTTGATCTTCGCCTGCCATCGACGGGCGTTCGACGACCAGCGACTTGATCCTCTCGATGCACAACAACAACGCGGCGATCGGCAGCATCCAATACGTCCAGTGTTTATTCCCCGCATTCGCGATCGCCATGCTACGTAAAAAACCCCAGAAGAAGGCGGTTCCCGTCAAGACCAGCGAATCGCGCCGTGTGAGGCCCGCCATGGATTCGACGAGCGCCATCGAAAGCGTCGGCGCCAGGAAGATGTAGGTGCACGATTCCGTCGCGGGGCCGAACAACATCATCCAGCAGGCGCAGAGATCGAAGAGAGCCAGCAGCAGCCGTTCGCGAGGCCAACGATTTCGCGCCATCCATGCGAGTAGAGCGAGCGAAGCTCCGGTCGCGGCTTGGACAAGCAACCAAGCATTGCGAGGGATGTAGACGCCGGCCATCCGCAGGAGTAAGTGCATATCCTGATAGCCTTCGCCGAATTCCATCATGGTGCGATCGTCCCCCTTGAGGCGAGCGAGCCACGATGCGTATTCGGCGAGGACGAAATCTGGCCGTTGCATGGCGAAGGGGAGCATGCCGACGACGACTAGCGCGAGGGCGGTCCGCCAAATCAGTTGCCGCGGGTAGAGAACCATCAGCAGCATGCCGAAGGCGAACGGATAAATCTTGAAGAGCGTGACGGCCGCGAGGCAAAACGCGGCGAGGTTCCAGCGGGATTCAAGCACCGCAACCGTGCTGATGGCCACAAGCCCGACTGCGAGCGGATTCGCCTGCGAGTTGTTGAGGCTGCTGAGCGATAAGGGAAGCATCGACAGCCACAGCAAGCCCTGCCACGACCGCATCTCCGGCTTTTGCGAATAGTAGACGCGGTGCAGCAGCCAAAGGATGCCGAAGCCGAAGACGCCGAAATTGAGCACGCGCCACAGCGTGCCGCCCACCACCTCCGGCAACATCGCGAGGGGGGCGAAGAACGCGGCCACGGCGGGAGCGTAGCGGAATTGATCGAGGGAGATACCGCGTTCGGCTGCCTTTGCTTCCCGAACGTCGTCCGAGTAGCAGTCTTCGCTCGAAAGCCAGCAGTCGCCCGCGAACGCGAAGATCGGATACACCGTCTGCCGATGCGGCTGCACCGCAGCGCGGATGAGAACGAAAACGAACAACGCACCCCATGCGTAACGCGCGAGCTTCGCCCAATTCTCGGAGGTCGGATTAAGCCGCGTGAGCATAAGCTCGCTCCCGCATCCTAAAACGTTCCGGCGCCACCAGGGAAAAACCCGCCTTCTCGATCGCTTTGAAAAACGCGGGCTGATGCAGGAGTTGCAATTCATCGACACGTCGCTGCACGAGGGCCGGGTCGCCTTCGGAATCACGCGTCGTCAGCGTTTCGTCTTCGTAGCCCGGATGGCACATCAGTTCGACGAGTTGGCCCGGCACATGCCGCAGCCAGCGTGCGAAGAATTGCGGATCCTGAACCCACTTCGGATCGGTAATGCCCGCGAAACCTTCGTTGCCTGGGAACCCGGCATCGCGTTGCCGGTTGTTTTGCTTACGAGCGAATCGACTCACGAACAACCGCTTCAGCCGAGCGCCGGGTACCTTCCACAGCGTGCTCCATGAATCGCGGATGCGGCGAATGTAGGGCCGCATCCGCTGGCGTTCGAGCACGCGCAGGAGCGCTGGCCCCGCAGCCCCGAAAATACACGTATGCTGATGCGAATTGACCAAGTCCGGCGATTGGCCGACGAGTTCGACGAAACGATCGAGTTGAGCCGCGAGTTCGGCTTCGAGTTCCGCGGGATTCAGTCGGCCCAGCATCGCCTTCTTGACGAACGCGCCGAGCTTGTGAAATTGGCCGGCTTCATCCACGAGCGAAGGAACTTGATCGGGAGGAAGCATCGGGCGATCAAGAGTGAGATTCGGATGCCAACCCATTGCCAGCGGCTGATTCGCGCGATGCCATTTCTCGATGTCGGCTTCGGCGTAGGGCGTGTTGACCATCAGCACGGTGGCGGAAAGCGCGCCCATGCCGGCGAGATCGAGGATTCCCTGCGAAGTGGCGGGGCCGATGCCGTAGTCGTCGGCGACGACGAGCAATTCGCGGTGCGGCCGAGGCATGCCGATCCTTCCGAGAGAGTCGTTCGAACTTCCATGTCCGAAGCGAGCCTGCGCATTTTCGCGCGGCCAAGGGTGAGTTAGATACCAACTGAACGGCAAAAGCAAGGGCGTTCGACGCTCGACGTCGTTTCCGAACAGAGAACACAGAAAGCCCGCGAGAGTCTAGGAAGTTTAGGCAAAACCTCGGCGTGCGACCTTGCTGCAAGATTACATTGCTGAAAGAACGTCCATCCACTTATTTGCCAAAGGCACCGCCACACCAGGTCCCGGTGGGTTCGGAATCAGCTGGTTAACGATGCGTGCCGCCAATGCCTCCATCCCTTCGCCTGTGCGAGCCGAAACAGGCATCCAACTGGCCTGCAAATCCTGCTTGGGTGGCAGGTCGCTCTTGTTGGCAACGACGATGTGGTTGGATTCATGGCATGAAAGCGCGACCGATTCCGCGGAGCGATCGATGACCCAGATGACGAGGTCTGCATCGGCCAGGGATTGTTGGGTACGGGCCACGCCTTCGCGTTCCAACGCGTTGTCGCTGGTCCGAAGCCCTGCGGTGTCGGCAAGCAGGATGGGCCAGCCGTCCAATGCGATTCTGGGACGTGACGACGTCGCGCGTCGTCCCCGCGATCGGCGACACGACGCTACGCCGAAAGCCCGCGAGTGCGTTGATGAGGCTGCTCTTCTCGACATTCGGAGGTCCAGCGAGCACGATTCTTCAAGGTCGAACCAGATGCTCGCCGACGACGACTTCGCGCCCGCGAAGCCTTGCTACGATTTTTTCCGCATCCGCATCGCGGCCCAGTTGCCGCTGTTCTTGGATGGCTGCGATCGCACGATGAAACGCGCCATTCCATTGGTCAAGCGCGACGCCCGCGGTTCGCACCGTCGGACATTGCGTGAGCACTTCCATGGCTTCGCGGCGCCAAGATGGTATTCCATGTTCAAGTTCTTGCCACGCAACCAGCGACGCGCCACGTGCGGTCAGCGTTTCCTCGATCAACGCCACTGCCTCGGGTCCGCCGTGACCATGGATTTCGATTTCATCTGGAGCAACGACGCGAATCACGACTTCGTCGCTCGCCTTGCCTTGGCCAAGCCAACCGACATACACCGCACAGCGCGGCGGAACGCTAGGCAGCGGCTTATCGCTTCGGCGACGAAACGAGAACGCCAGCATCGACCATGCATCGGGTCCACGCAACAAGAGTACGGCGATCGCCGATCGACCCGGAGGCGTCAGGCGAGCCAAACGCGTCGTCATGGCGCGGGCTCCGCCAACGTCAACGCGGGGCGCGACGAATGCTCGAGCGTCATCTCGGGCCAGACCACGGCATGGGATGCTGCGGTGCGGCGCGAGGATCGGCGTCGCCGCCGCCCACGAGAAGAATGCCCTCATCGCCGAAATTCGAACGCATCGAGCGAAGCAGCGACTCGATGCCGCCGAGCACCGCATGAAAAATGCCCGCCTGCATGGCGGGGACGGTCGATCGCCCCGGCGGATCGTAGCGTTCTTCGACGCTGACCAAAGGTAGAAGCGCCGTCATGCGATGCAGCGTGTTCGCCATCAGTCGCAGTCCCGGCAGGATCGCTCCGCCGCGAAATCGGCCCGCATCATCCACGACATCGACGGTGACGGCCGAGCCCGCATCGACGAGAAACGCCGATTTCCCCGCGCGGCCGAAGCGGTCTCGCCGCGGCGGCATCGAGCAAGCGATCGATGCCGACCTTGTCCGGAAAATCGACCGCGACTTCGATAGGTATTTGACGATACGACGTGATTTCCGCGACTCGGCTGCCGCGAGCGAGAAGCCACTGCCGCAACCGGTCGCGATGCGCCGGCTGCACGCCGCTCAGCACCCAGCATGCATCGTTCGAGAGCCGCCAGGCATCGCACTGGTTTTGCCAGGCATTCGGATCGTCGGCAGGAAGGGCGGCCACGCCTGCGATGCCGTCGTCGCCGCATCGCCCCATTTGATGCGCGTATTGCCGACGTCTACGACGACGGCGGGCTTCACGCCTGAATCTCCTGCGGCAACTCCGGAAGTTTCTGCGTGACGAGCGCGGTAAGTTTCGACAGCCCTTGCCCCGTCACCGCCGAAATCGCGAGCACGGGCACGCCGAGTTCCTTTTCCATCTGTGCTCGGATGTCGTCGCTCCCCGTCAGTTCGCTCTTGCTGACAACGACGATCTCCGGCTTGTCCGCCAAGCCATGGCCATGCAATTCCAATTCGCGGCGGACCGTCTTGTAATTCTGCAACGGCTCGGTCCCGTCCATCGGCATCGGCTCGACGAGATGCACGATCACACGCGTCCGCTCGACATGCCGCAGAAACTCATGCCCCAGGCCCACGCCCGAATGCGCTCCTTCGATCAGCCCCGGCAAATCCGCGAGGACGAAATTTCGATCGTCGCCGACATGCACGATTCCCAGGTTCGGGTGCTTCGTCGTGAACGGATAATCCGCAATTTCCGGCTGCGCCTGGGAGAGCCGGCTCAGCAGCGTCGATTTGCCCGCGTTCGGCAAACCGACGAGCCCCGCATCCGCGATCACTTTCAATTCAAGGATCAACCAGCGTTCCTCACCGTCCTCGCCCGGCTGATACTGCCGCGGCGCGCGATTGGTGGAACTGGCGAACGATCGATTGCCGCCCGCCCCTTCCGCCACGCGACGACGACTTCATCCATCGGCCGAGACAAATCGCGCAGCACATGCCCGCGGTCGCGATCATAAATGACTGTCCCCGGAGGCACCGCCATCACGAGGTCTTCGCCATTCTTGCCATGGCAGTTGGAAGTGCCCCCCGGTTCGCCGCTTTGGGCCTTCCAGTGCTTGCGGTTGACGATCTCCGCCAAGCTGTCGGTCCCGCACGCGCAGGATGATGCTTCCGCCGTCGCCCCCATCGCCGCCGTCCGGCCCGCCTTTAGGCACGTACTTCTCCCGACGTAGAAAGCTTTTCATTAATCCGCGTGGTCGTCCCCGGCCTTCACAAAATCGCCGATCGACAAACATGCTGCCTCGCTCGCGTCAATGAATCCCATCATTCTACGAGGTTCCGTTGACGGCTTCCGCCTGCGCGAGAAAATGCCAGTGTGTCCGAGGACCCTGGCTATGCCGCTCATGGCTCACTTTCACCCGCCGCTGAGCGAACGCCGAAGCTGGGAAGGCTTCCAATATCTTTGGGCCGGCGCGATCGTGGAGTATCTCAACGACGGCATCTTCGCCGATGAGATCGAAGTGCAGATCCTATCGACTTCCGCAGGGCTTACGCTCGTTGCGGCGATCGAATTGCTCAGCCCGGCGAACAATGATCGACCGCAGAGCCGAAAAGCGTTCGTCGCGAAATGCGTGAGCTATCTTTCGCAAGGCATCGGCGTCGTCATCGCCGATATCGTGACGAATCGGCGTGCGAATCTGCACAACGAGCTGGTGACCTACCTAGGTCAACCCACGCGATTCTTAATGCCCGCCGATGTGCACACCTATGCCGTCGCATACCGCCCAAGTCGTCGCCCTGACGGGGACCGCATCGAAGTATGGCCCGTTTCTCTCGGCATCGGCTCGACTCTGCCGACTCTGGATTTAGCGCTACGCAACGCGGAAACCGTTCCGCTTGACCTTGAGGCGACCTACCTCGAAGCATGCCGCCACTCGCGATTGATCTGATTCCGCAACCGCTTGCGGCTTAGCGTTCACGCGAAGTTTACGGCTCGCTATGCCGCAAGCGAACATTGTGAGGTGTTCCCAATATCTCACATCGCCGCGAAGTGATTACTCTTCGGGAAAATGCGGTCCATGATGACTGCTTCCAGCTTGTCTCGCTTGCCGTCGAGCAGCAGGAACATCGCTTTGCGGACGTAACCCAATTGCTCCGCATGGATCTCGACGTGCTTCGCGTATTCGCGGCGGTCGTGGCCGAAATCGCGGACGAAGGGCTCGGCGGTCTGCTCGATGTGAAGCAGCGTCTGCGCATACTGGCCTTCGAGCACGGCTCGGTATTTGTCTGCGAGCGGCCGAAGCTCTTCCGGAATCTTCGTCAAATACTCCTCGGGCACCCTGCCCTGCCGCATCGATCGCCACACGCTGATCGGCGTGAGGTCGTTCATGATGCGGGCCATTTCCAGGTACCACGCGGTCTTCACCTTCACGCGCCGGCCATCGTGGAAGCGGATCACGAACCCTTCCCGGTCGCGAATTTCCTTCTGCTCATGAAGCAATTCGGTCAGCGAACGATGGGCCAACAGCGGAACGATCGGCAACCCGCTTCGCTCCGCCCACTCCTCCACGACATGGCGCGGATATTCCTCCCGCGTGAAGCGATTGAAAGCGCCGAGGATCGTCAGCGATTCCTTCTCATAAGCGAGAATGATCTGATGCCCCGGATGGATCACCTCGAAGCATAGGGTCGCAGCGTTCGGCAGGAAACCGAGATCGAATTGCCGAATGTGCCCCGAGGCCCACTGCGCGCCGGACGAATGGAACGAACCTCGCGTGGAGACCTTGAACTGATCCTCATGCCGATAGAGGACGCCGAGCCAACCATCGAGTTTCTCGTAAATCTCGTATGGCTGATCCCAGGGCAACTGGTCCGCCTGCGTCTCGGCGTTTTCGTTGAGATTGAAGAACTTGGGAAACGCCCACGCCGCGCATTCGCCGGTCTGCAGATCGTAGATGTGGCCGCGGGCATTGCGCGTCACATCGTCCCAAGCATTCGTGTACACGCATTGATCCGTATAGGTGTAAACCGCCAGCCTGCCGTCGTCGGTGCGATCGGAGCGAAGCAGGCTGAGTTTCACATAGGCTTCCCGCTGCTGCGGCTCATCGAGCGTCGCGGGGCCCGCTTGGCCGGCCTTCTGATTGACGACGTAGACCTCTTTCGCAGCGATCGCATGCACCTTGCCGTCTCGGCTGTCGAACGCGCGAAGGTTGCCGCCGAAGACGCAGCCGCCGTCGAGCGAAATCGCCGAACCTTCGATCGGCCCCGACTCCATCGGCTCATGCCCGAAGAACACGCGTGGCCCCTCCTTCGGCCAAAGCCGATGCCAGGGGGTGCCGTTGATCTCGTCCATGTAGCCGCGGCCGCCGTAGTAGCGCATGTAGATGCAATCGGAGCGGCCCTGCTCTTCCGCCGCCATCTCCGGATCGAAACCCGCATGCACGACATAGCCGCTCGTCGTTCGCAGGATGAGCGGAGCTTGCCGCAGGAAACTCGTGAACGATTCCGGCATCGCACCGCCGAACGCATCGATCGTGTTTTGCAGTCCATGGCCGATCGTAACCTTGCGTCCCTCGGCCCAGCGTAGCAGCTTGTCCTCATGATTGCCGAGGACCATATGAAACCGCGGCAGAGAAAGCACATACTCCACCGTCTCGCGCACCTTCGGCCCACGATCGACGATATCGCCGACGGAGACGAGCACGTCCTCGGCCGGATCGAAGCCGAGCTGATCCAGCAACGCTTTGAGTTCATCGAAGCAACCATGCACGTCGCCGACGATGATATGTCGCCGCGAGCCGATGCACTCGCGCAGATCGGCGACGGAGACGAAACGCGGCGGCGGGCCGAGGATTTCCAGCCGATCCGCTTCGAGCCGCGAGGGAACCTTCAGCACGTCGAAATAATACGACAGCGCCCGCTCCGCCTCTTCGACTCGCAACGTGGGATGCTCGCCCCGCTCGCGAATGCGGCGTAGACACACCTCGCGATCGACATTGAGCCAAACGATGTGCGTGAAATAGCCATGCTCTTTGGCGAGCGTGAGATAGCGCTTCCGCTGATAGCGATGGGGATTGATGCGATCGACGACGACGCGTCGCTCACCCCGTTTCACCGCCTCTTCGAACACCGCCCAATGCCCGCCCCGACCCTGCTCATCCTGCGATACCCGCATACATTCCGCGAGATGCGTCTGGCAAAACGTCGTCTTCCCCGACCCTTGCGGGCCCATGAGGAGGACAAGGATCTTATCGAAGGGATTCAATGATGCACGCACATCTTTTGGCGATGGAAGCTAGCGCAAACGCAACAAGGCGACGCACAGGTCGCCTTGGAATGGTAGGCCTGTCCTTCGCGTTAGGCGATTACTGTTTCGCACCCACGGTGCGGATGCCTTCCGCTGCCGGCGTCAGCGGTTCGACGCGGACGTCGTCGAAGCAAGCGGTTCCGAGGCCGGTGAGGGCAACGGTGACCGAGATCTGTCCTGATGCGGGCACCTTGCGAAAGAGCGTGATTTTCTTCCACGGCGTCGGCTCCGTCAGACGCACCGCAAACGGTTCGCCCGCGGCACTGTCGTAGAAAATGGCTCCATCCACCGATGCGCCGATTTTCTCCGGAATACGGACCCACGCACTGACGGCGACCAACGTGCCCGGTTGCAATTTCACGGGAGCACTCGTCAGCGAAAGCAACGTTCGCTCAAGGGCGAGCGGCACAGCATCTTTCTTTTTGGGCCGAATCTGCAGCATCGCGCACTGCTTTCCTTCACACGGAAAATCAACTGTCGTCGGCACGTTCTTGCTCAGGTCCATCGGCTGTTCGATCTGACCCACGCGTTGAGCGAGCAATTCGACGTCGTCGAGCGTCAGCTCTTCGATCTTCCATCCATCCTGCTTACGTTCCGGCACCATTTCGAAATTCCCGCCGAAGAGAAGGTTCGGCCCCGGCGAAGAGCTGCGGACGACGTCCATGAACGCCCAGTGCTTTGGAAGCGAGAAGAACGATACGGCATAAGGGCTGCTGACCGGCGAATCGAGGCCCTTTACAGCGCAATCCCATTGCTCGCGCATCAGAATGCGGAGCGGGCGAAGGCCTCGTTCGCTTTCGCGGAACGACTCGCTGAATTGTCGTGTCTCCCAAAGCTGCTTCGCATGAGCGAGACGCTTATGGGCATCTTGAATGAGGCCTTGTCCATCCGGCAAGCTATGCCCCATTCGTTCGAGTTCTGCTTCCACCTTCAGAATCTTGTCCATTTCATAGGCAGCCATGTCGTAGGTCCATTGGGCCGCCCGCTCGCGGCGATTGCGAGAGAGATGCTGAAAGCGGATGACGGTATCGTTGTCCGAGGTGAACACGATTGCCGTCGTGAGACCGAATTCCGGCAAGGTGACCTTCGTTCCGCCCACGACGCGTTGCACCTTCAGCGCCCTCACATCGCCCGGCAGGACTTCCCAGGCCTGCATGCTCTGGGGAACCTGAGGCACGACGACGCTGAGTCCTGCAACCGCAGCTTGACCAGGCACGAACTGCGCCCCCTTGCCCTGCCAAATCGGAATGCAGAGCACGCCCTTCGCGGTCCGAAGCACCGCCGCTTTGACGTCAGGCGACGACGTGTCGATCCAAATTGGAGGATCGTCCACCGTCACCAAGAGCGGTTCGAGCATCTCCATTTCTTGATTCAATAATCCGCACATCAGCAAGCGATCACGGCCGGCGTGGCTGTCGGCGAGGAAGCGATCGGACCAGAAACCGAGGCCACGAGCACCGGCGGCGAGCGATTGATAGGTGAGCAGTCGAATCTGTTCCGCCTGAGGTCCCACCGGTTCGGAAAAGGCGGCGGCGGCTCCGCGATCATAGAGAACCTGCGAGTGCCAGTCAGGGATATGGGTTTGCACCCATGTCCACATGAACGTACCCGGGTTCATCAAGCGTTGACGCATCTGGAGCCATTCGCGATATTTCGGCAATTCAAGCGTCGTCATCAACGGCCAACGATGCACGCCGATGAGATTGAGCGTCCGCGAATAAGGCATCAACCCGTCCCAAACGTCGGCGCCAATGGGCCGACCAGGATCCGCTTGACGCACAGCCTGTGCGGCTCGAGCAATCGGCTGCGATTGCTCGAAAGCGAGCGTACCGCCGAGGTGCCAAAAGAGAATCGACTCGTTTTCCGAATAACGGCTTACTTCCTTCGCGATCCCTTCGGGAGAAGCAAGACGGGCGTCCTCGGAAAGAACGCGAATCTGCGGCACGACCCAAACGCCCAGGTCGCCCGCCTCCTTGAGGATCTCGCCTGGCGTCGAATAGTCGACGAACACGGTGTTGAACCCCGCATCTCGCAGCGGGCGGATCGGCGTGTCCGTGTGGCGAACTCCGAGAAACAATTGTTTCTTCCCACCGACCAGCAAGTAGCCGTTTTTGAACTCGACAATGCGTCCCTTTGCCGCTGGTTGCTGCGGACCCGCGGGATGGAGCGGATCGATGACCGGCGGGGGCGTCGGCGTCACGGCTGCGGCAATCGTCGGCCCCACTTCGAGGTCGTCGATCCAGACTTCGGTCGCACCGGGACCGCAGTAGACATTCACCAGGAACGCATCGACATAGGCGTCGGTGAAATCGACCTGCCTCTTGAGGCTGGCCTGCAGCAACTGCTGCTGCTGCTTTGCAAGCGCCAGCGGACGGCCCATGCTCAACCGCTGCCATCGCCCGACATTTTGGTATGCATCGCCGCGGATGATCGTCGTGAGCGGTAGTTGCAGATTGTTCGGGTCCCGTTCCTTCGGCAAGACGATCCGCGACAAGAGTTGCACGCCGGGCCGATTCGCTTTGATCCACAGGCTGCCAGCCAGTTCGTCATTGATTGGAGCTTTGCCCACCGAATACTTGTAGTGGATGAATGAACATTGTTTCGCGCTAAACTGAACGTATTCGGAGCGTTTTCCAAGGTGCGCTCCCTGATCGCTCATCAAGTGACTGCCGACGTCGAATGCGGCGTCGGCTGCACCTTTCGTGAAGCTCGTCTGCAGCGATTCGAATCCATTCCGGTGAATCTGTTGACCATGGACGGATGTCGGGATGCAGACGACAGCTACCAGGAGGCCGGACCAACCCAATGCCTTCGGCGATCGAACCATGGCTTGCATCCTTGCAGGGCGCGCCGCCCGTCGGACGGCATTTCGCAGCGCTTCGGCTATACCGCAACAGTGGTTAACGAAAAAGGGGAATGTTGTTGCGAAAGCTTTACGCGGCGCAAACAGGGCAACCGAGCGAAAACAGCGAAAGTTGGCCAAAAATGCCGGTTTTAGCGGAAATGACGAGCATTTTGGCATTTGGCAAGCGGTTTGCCTTTGGTATGACAGCGAATACGCGAAGGAGCACTCCCGCTATGGCAAAGCCTTTGAACCTCGAATGGCGCAAGGATCAGGTTCCTCAGGAACTGATCGACCTCAAGTCCAATATCGAGCAGCTGCCCCTGCCGCTGCGAGATAAGATGATGCCGCTGGTAGACCGCCTCGGCCATTACACCCGCTTGCAGGGCCGCCTGGTCCGCATTGCCCAAGACGCGGTGGACCAACTTCAGCTCGATATCAAGTATTTGCTCTTCGACTTGGATGCCACCCGCCGCGAACGCGACGACCTTGCAGGACGCATCGAGGAGACCGGCATCGAAGGGGGCGAATCGGAAGGCGAACTGGAGTGACCGCTCACGGGCTTCTCCGCTTCGTCCCCCATTGCAGCGGCGCTTCGAATCGGAATGTAGGTGCACTCTTCGACAGTTCGATTTCGATTCTTCGCGTCCCGATGCGAACCATTCTTATTTCGGGAGCGCGATCGGCGACCATGTGCGGGATTGCGGCGTGTCGGAGAATTCGGTGATCACGAGTCCCCGATCCACCGAGATGTCGCGGAAAACCTGCGTGGTGCGGCTCGTAGGCCAATAGACCTCCACTTTCGCGACGCGTTTCGCTTTGCCCAGGCCGAAGTGTTGCTCCAATGGATTCGCGCCAAAGCTGCTACCCGAGGACACGTGACGACAGACGGTCAGCGGCGAATCGCCTGCCGTGACGACCGTGATCCTCGCTCCGATCGCTGCCCGATTCGTCTTCTTGCCGACTAACTTCACCGACAACCAGTGGTTGCCCTGGCCTGGGTTTTGAAACATGGCGTTGTGGTACTGATCGCCCGCCACCGCACCGCCGAGTTGAATGAATACGTCCTGGCTTCCGTTGCGGTCCCAATCAGCAAAAGCGACGGCGTGCCCTTTCTGAAGGTGGCCCGTCCGCGTCGACGTGGTGATTTCGGAGAAACGCTTTCCGCCCACGTTTTTGAACATTCGGTTCGGAATCAGCGTGGAAAGGTTGGGATCGCCGGTTCCCAGGTAGAAATCGAGGAAACCGTCATTGTCGAGATCGCCGAAATTGCTCCCCATGGGTGAATACACTTTGTCGAGGCCCGCCTCTTTGGCGATGTCTTTGAACCCTTTTCCTTCCAGGTTGCGGTAAAGCCTCGCCTTGGAGGTTTGCTTGCAAGGCAGATGGAACATGCCCTGCACGACCTCCTCAAGGGTATGGCTGCTGGTCGTGGCGAAGATGTCGAGCCATCCGTCATTGTCGAAATCGAACGCCCAGCAGGAGAAGCCTGACTCGGGCCCGTCGATGCCCATTTCCTTGGTGACTTCGGTGAAGACGCCTTTACCGTCGTTGCGAAAAAGCTTCGCCTTGCCCGCACCGGGTTTGCCCGCGACGCCGTCCGAACGATTGAGGAAAAGGTCGGGCACGCCGTTGTTGTCGATGTCGATCCAAGCCGAACCGAGGCAGGAATCGATGTTCTCTAGGCCGGCACGTGCGGTGAAATCCTCGAACGTTCCGTCCCCTTTGTTGCGGTAAAGAATGCACGGCTTGCGTTGGCCACAAATGAAAAGATCGACGAATCCGTCATTATCGAAATCCGCCCACGAAGCGCTGACGGAATTGACGGGAGCCGACAATCCTGCAGCTTCGGTGACGTCGGTGAAAGTTCCGTCGCCGTTGTTCCGCAGCAGACTAGGGCGCTGGCAGAGGTCGGCGGGCATCCATGAGCCGCGGGGGACGAAGATGTCCATGTGACCGTCGTTGTTGTAGTCGGTTTGCACGCACATCAGGCCGCCCCGCTGCTTCTCCAACCCCGCCGCCTTGGTGCGGTCCTCGAAGGTTCCATCACCTTTGTTTCGATAGAACGCCATGGGTTCGGAGGGCGCCCAACTGCTTACCGCGAGATCGAGCAAGCCATCGTTGTCGAAGTCCTCGATGATCGCGCCCCCCGACTGGTTGAGACGATTCACGTCGAGCAGATGAGCCACATCCTCGAATTGGCCAATGTCGAATTCCGACTTGGCGAAAACGTCCATCGGCAACAAATAGCGCGGATCGACCTGATGCGGGTGCTCGCCAAGCGTCATGTGGGCCACGTTGAGCAGCCATTTCACCTCGAGGTCGTCCGGAAATTGACTGAGGTATTCCGTGAAGTGTTTGACCGCCAACCGCGAACCGGCCGGTTTCTTGTGAACGGCGGACCCAGAGATAGGAAGGATGCATGCGCCGCCGCCGCGGCACATGACGCAGTTGTCGTTCTCCGCTTTGCGCAAAGCCGACATGCCCTTGAAGTGAATGATGGTATATAGCCACTCCCCTTCGATAGCGGACCCTTTGATGATCGACTCGAATTCTTCGAGCGTCTTGTAGGCGGAATCCGTGTCCCCCCGCGCTTGAAAAAGCGCCGCCTTCTGCAAGAAAGCAAGAGGATTGAACCCCTGCGTCAGATACGCGTCCATCGACGACAGCCCGCGCGGGATGGCGTTTTCGTACGCCGCTGCGTAATCGTCAAGCGAAGCATCCGAGGGCCATCGCTTGATGCTGGCGAAGACGTTCAGAAAGCCGCTCATTTCAAGGGGCTGCCGAGGCTGATACGTCACCGGCAGCGCAACCTGCTTCTTCGTCGATGCCGATTCAGGATCACCTGTGAGAAAGGCGATCGCGACGGCCGCCACGACGCCCGCTCCGACGCCAATAGCGAGGATGCGGAATAGTTTCGACGAGTCGCCAAACATGACATTTCCACCTACGCAATTATTCAACAATCAATGGGCGTAGCCAAGTAGAGCATGTGAGTTTCGCCGCCAACAGCATCGTCCAGCGAGGAGGCGCAGAGACGACACAGTGTACTGATGCGTTCTCCTGGAATGCCGCGGCGAAGCGATGAACATTTCGTCGCCCCAACTCTCTCCGGGATCGTAACCCAATCCGATCCAATTCGCATTGGAATTCTACGTAAGTAAACGACTTAATCCACTTGCAATCTGTCAGACACAACGCGTCATTTGATTGAATGCGATCGATGTCGCCGGATTGGCCGCTGCGAGAAAAACAGTATGAGTCATTGGCGAACGGATCAATGCGAGAAGTCAGACAAGCCACGCCGCTTGGCATCGATGGCCATGCGACGTCGGAACTTGACTTCTTTCGCCTTGATCGACGTCGAAGGGAAGAGGGCTTTCGCCATCGCTCGCCTTCAGCCTCATGCTTGCCGCCCCCGTTGCCCTCGCATACAGTAACGCCCGTTCCGCTCCAAGTTTCCAACGCACGCGCGGAAGGAGCCGGGTTCGTGGCTACGCCTCTCTTCGCTAGCTTCTTTTCCAGCCCGCTCTGGTACTATCTTCTCGCCATCATCGCGGCCGCTCTGCTCATCGGCTTCATGCTCGTTTCCGCCGTCTTCTCCGTGTGGCTCGAACGCAAGGTCGCAGGCCGCATCCAGGATCGCCTCGGCCCCACCCGCGTCGGCGGAAAGTTCGGCTGGCTGCAGACCCTCGCCGACGGCATGAAGCTGCTCGTCAAAGAAGACCTCATCCCCGCCTCGGCCGACCAGATGCTGTTCCGCGTCGGGCCGTATATCGCGTTGGCGGGGTCGTTTGCGGCGTTCATTACGTTGCCGTTCGGGAACATGTTAGTCGGACTGAACCTCAACATCGGCCTCCTCTTCATGCTCGCGATCATGTCGAGCGAAGTGTTCGGCATCATCCTCATCGGCTATGGTTCGGGTTCGAAGTGGTCGCTCTTCGGTGGCATGCGTGAAGCGGCCCAGATGGTGAGCTACGAAATCCCGATGGCTCTCAATGTCCTCGTCCCCGCCATCGTCGCTGGGTCGATGAATCTCAACGACATCACGCTTCAGCAGAAGGGCATTTGGAACTGGTATCTGTTCCACGATCCGTTCACCTTCTGTGCCTTCTGGACCTACTTCACCTGTGCGATGGCCAGCTGTAAACGAGCCCCCTTCGACTTGGCCGAAGCCGAGTCGGAACTCGTGGCCGGGTTCCATACCGAATACTCGGGCTTCCGCTGGCTGGTGATCTTCATGGCGGAATACGGCTCCATGTTCGCCGTCTCCGGCATCGCTTCGATCATGTTCCTCGGCGGGTGGAGCCTCGGGCTTCCATTCGAGCTGACCGACGTCTTCGGCCTTTGGATCGGCAATCTGCTGAACCTGGGCGTGTTCATCGGCAAATGCTGGTTCCTGGTCTTCATCATGATGTGGGTTCGCTGGACGCTCCCACGGCTCCGCATCGACCAGGTGATGATGACCTGCCTCAAGTATCTGCTGCCGATCAGTTGTTTCTTGCTGATTGGCGTGGCGACCTGGCAACTGATGGTTCCGGCTGCGGTGCGTTCCATCGCCCAACTCGCGATCTTCGCTATCACAATGTTCGGCCTGGTGCTCGCGATCCTGAATCTAGTCGCCACCGCGAAGGATGTTCCCGGAACCGGCATGCCGAGCATGTGGGAAATGACGAACGTCACCGGCTATCAGGGGGCGAAGCGGTAACCATGAGCCCGTTCTCCAGCCTCGAACCGTTCCTTTTTTGGACGATCGCCTGCATCACGGGCGGTTGTGCCATCGCCTGCGTCGTCACGCACAACATCGTGCGGGCGGCCACGTGGTTGCTGTTCGCCCTCGCGGGCACCTCCGGCATCTTCTTCCTGCTTGGCGCCGATCTGGTTGGCGCCATTCAGCTTCTGGTGTATGTCGGCGGAACACTGATCCTCGTCGTCTTCGGCGTCATGCTCACGGCTCAAGGCCCGTTCATTTCGATGCGGACAAGCAGCGGCGAATGGGCCGTGTCGGTTGCGGCGGGATTGCTCCTCCTTTCGGTGTTGAGCGTCGCCATCTCGAAGATCGGCAAAGCGGCTCCACCGGAAGGTTCGACCGTGGCTCAATACGCTCCGAAAACCACGCTGGCCGAAGGTTTGACCAAAGACGGCGACCCGAACGAAGTCGTCTCGAAATCGCCCTACAGCATGGCGATCGGCCAAGGTTTCCTCGGCGTCGGCATTGGGCCGGCTCACAAAGAAGTCGTTGGCGGCAAGGAAATGGTCGTCCGCGCCAGCTACTTGCTGCCGTTCGAAATCGTCTCGATCCACCTACTCGTCGCCCTCATCGGCGCCGCATACCTCGCCCGCGCGAAACGCCGTAAGGAGGCCGTGGCATGATCGGCCTGGAACATTACCTCTTTCTCGGTGCCTTGCTCTTCGTGTGCGGCATCGTGTGCATGGCGACGAAGCGAAACGCGATCGGCGTGCTCATCGGGGTCGAACTGGTGTTGAACGGCGCCAACGTCAATCTCGTCGCCTTCTCGCGGTTCAACCCAGCCTTCGAGATCGAGGGCATGATCTTCTCGCTTCTCGTCATCGTGCTCGCCGCGGCCGAAGCCGCCGTGGCGTTGGCGATCGTGCTCAACTTCTACAACAATCACTCGACTGTGGACGTGGATTCCGCGGAAGAGCTGAAAGGATAAGCGATGGGCACGCTTAACGACCATCCCTACCTGTGGTTCGTGATCGCGACGCTGCTGCCTCTCGCGTCGTTCACGTTCCTGCTGATCGTGGGCGGAGTCCGCAATTTCGCCCGCGCCCGCCGCAGCAATCCCGCCGCCGAATCCGTGTATCAGGCGATGGGCGGCGACACGCCCGGCAAGCGCGCCGCGTATGTCGGCATGGCCGCGATCTTTCTCGCGTTCGTCTGCTCGGCGACGGGGTACGTGAACTACTTCCTCGACCATCACCATGTCGAGCACGCGAAGGAAGAACTCGACGAGGAAAACGACAAGCTCGATCACGAGATGAAGTCGCTGCGTCGAAAAGGCAAGAACCTTGAAGGCGCGGCGTTGAAAGAAAACTCCGCAAAAGTCGCGGAAATTCGCAAGAAGATCAAGGAAAACCAAGAGACGGTCGAGAAGGCGGAAGAGGAACACGAGCATCGCTGGTCGGGCAGCCTTCTGTGGGCTCGCGTTTGGTCTGCGTCCGCCTCCGACCCCGGTTCCGGCAACACGCTCCGCATCGGCGCTCGCATCGATCACTTGTCGGGCCTAATGTTCGTCATGGTGACTTTCGTCGCCACGCTGATCCACCTCTTCTCGAGCGGCTATATGTCGGAAGAGTTGAACAAGCAGGTCGAAGACCATCAGGTCCATGGCGACGACGGCGGGCATTTCAAGCGGCGTGGGCGGTTCGGCAGGTTCTTCCTGTTCCTGTCTCTCTTCTGCTTCTCGATGCTCAACCTGCTGCTTGCCGACAATCTCTTTCAGATTTTCGTGAGCTGGGAACTGGTGGGCATCTGCTCGTTCTTGCTCATCGGCTTCTACTACGAACGAACCAGTGCGACCAATGCCGCGAACAAGGCGTTCATCACCAACCGCGTCGGCGATGCGGGGTTCATCATCGGCCTCTTGATCGTGTGGACCTACCTAGGGACGTTCAATTTCGAGGAAATGTTCAGCCGACTTCGGGCGCCGGTGGACACGCATCATGGCCATGTCCACGCACATGGGGACCATCACCACAAGCAGGCCGTTACGGATCTCACGCATCGCTTCGTGAAGGCGGATGTGACGAAAGACATCCCCGGCGGCAAAGAAATGACGATGAAGAAGGCCAATGAACCTGGCCAATACATCGTCGTCATGCCGCGCCCCTCAGACGAAGAACACGAAGGTCATCAGCATTACAACGCCGGCGAACTGGTCGATGCGATGGATCGTCCCAAAGCGGGCGAGCATGGCTACATGCCGTATTGGATGCTCGTCGTCGCGGGCCTCGGCATCTTCCTCGGCTGCGTCGGCAAGTCGGCCCAGTTCCCGCTGCAGGTCTGGCTGCCGGACGCGATGGAAGGCCCGACTCCGGTGTCCGCCCTCATCCACGCGGCCACCATGGTCGCGGCGGGCGTCTACCTCGTGGGCCGATGCTATCCGCTATTCGCCCCGGAAACGCTGCTGACGATCGCCTATACCGGCGGCATCACGCTCTTCGTCGCCGCCACGATCGCCATCGTCGCCACCGACATCAAGAAGGTCCTCGCCTATTCGACCGTCAGCCAGCTTGGCTACATGATGCTGGGCCTCGGCGTCGGCGGTTGGGCCGCGGGCCTGTTCCATCTCGTGACGCACGCCTTCTTCAAAGCGTTGCTCTTCCTCGGGTCCGGCTCCGTCATCTACGGCTGCCACCATGAGCAAGACATGCGGAAGATGGGCGGGCTCTTCCCGAAGATGAAAATCACCGCGATCACCATGCTCATGGGCGTCTTCGCCATCGCGGGCATTCCGCTGTTCAGCGGCTGGTACTCGAAGGATGCCGTCCTCGCCAACGCGTTCGGTTTCATCCGCGAGCATCCGCAGCACGTATTGTTGTTCGTGCTGCCGCTGATCACCGCCGGCATCACCACCTTCTACATGTTCCGTATGTGGTTCATGACCTTTGCGGGCAAACCGAAGGACCACCATGTTTACGACCATGCACACGAAACGCCCTGGATGATGACGACTCCGCTCATCCTCCTCGCGATCCTCAGCGTCGGCGTCGCTTGGGGCAGCCCGCCGTGGGATGCGTCGAAGAGCTTCATGGAGAACGAGATTCTCCACCATGCTCAGCCCGAATCGGTCGAGGTCGATTTCCACGACGAACACCATTTCGCTCACGAAGGCCATGACTTCGCAGGCGGACTTGCCCTCGTCATGGTGGTGATCGGCTTCGCCTTCGCCGCCTCGACGTACTGGTTTGGGTTCCTTGATCCGAACGAATCGAAAGAGATGTTCGGCGGCGTGCATCGCTTCCTGAGCCACAAGTGGTACTTCGACGAAGCCTACAGCGCCCTGATCGTTCGCCCCGCGATGATCGTGTCGCATTGGGCACGCTGGTTCGACACCAACATCGTGGACGGACTCGTCAACGGCGTCGGCAAAGCCGGCCTGTGGGTCTCACGCCTGCACGGCTCCTTCGACCGAACCATCGTGGACGGCCTGGTCAACCTGACCGCCGACGTTTGGTACGCCATAGGCCGATGGCTGCGTGTCTTCCAGACCGGGTACATCCGAAGCTACGTGTTGTTCCTAGGCATGGCCGCCGCATGCATTTGGCTCTTGCTGTGGGTGCTGACGATGGCCCCCGCCGCAATGCCGTGAGTTGATGGGTATTGCTCCCCTCCAAGCCCCAGGTTAAGCGCTAGCGCACTCTGGGGATACGGACGGTGGGCTCGGCGATTGGGCGGTATCCCCAGGGTGCGCTAGCGCTTACCCTGGGGCTTGTTGCAGTAGGAAGATTGTTCTCAACGAGGTCGATCGATCCATGTTTCTCCAAGAAACCGACCTGGTCTACATGTCGCTGCTGGTCTTCATGCCCAGCTTGTTCGCGCTCGGCATTCTCTTCTTCCCGAAGGGATCCGAACGCTGGATGCGATGGACCGCCCTCCTCGGCACCGCCGTAACCTTCGTGCTCAGCACGATGGTGTTCATCAACTACTACGCGTTTACGAATCAAACGCCGCAACCGACGACCAATCGCATCGACCCGGCTGCGACCAGCTTGCATGCTCGCGCCGCGGCGGATCAAGCGAAGGTCTTTGACGGCCAACCGCACCTCGGCCAGGACCAAGTTGCTCGCCGCGGTTGGATTCCGCGTTTCAACATCGACTACTTCATCGGCATCGACGGCATCAGCATGGCCATGATCCTGCTGACGACCGTTCTCTTCATCCTTTCGATGATCGCGAGTTGGGGGATCGAGAAGCATGTGAAGGGGTATTGCGTCCTCTTCCTGCTGCTGGAAACGGGCGTGCTCGGCACCTTCGTTTCGCTCGATTTCTTCCTCTTCTACATCTTCTGGGAAGTGATGCTGCTGCCGATGTACTTCCTCATCGGCGTATGGGGCGGCCCGCGCCGCGAGTATGCGGCCATCAAATTCTTCCTCTACACCCTCTTCGGCAGCGTGTTCATCCTCGTCGCGATGCTGGCGTTCTACTTCACGGACGTCCGCGACTTCGTGCCGAAGAAGATGGTGACGAATCGCATTGAAGAACTCGTGCAGACCAAGAAGCTGCCGGTGGCCGAAGCCACGAAACAAGCGTCGGTTCACTCGTTCGACCTGCTCGTCCTCGCCAAGGCGGGGCGTGCGGCGCTCGATTATCTCAACGCGACGGACAACACGGCCAAGAAGGCCGTAGTTGCTCGCATCGCGGAACAATCGGGAGCGCCCGCGGCGGACGTCGAATCGCGGCTCGCGAATCAGTGGTTCTTCTCCAGCAAGAACTTCCAGATCGTGATGTTCCTGTTCCTCTTCGTCGGCTTCGCGATCAAGGTGCCGATCTTCCCGTTCCACACCTGGTTGCCCGATGCCCACGTCGAGGCGCCGACGCCGATCTCGATGATCCTGGCAGGCATCCTGCTTAAGCTGGGCGGATACGGCATTCTACGCATCTGCTACCCGATCTGCCCCTGGGCGGCTCAGGAGCTGGCGTGGTATCTCGTGATCCTCGCCCTGATCAACGTCCTCTACGGCGCGTTCGCCGCCATGGCGCAGACCGACTTCAAGAAACTGGTGGCCTACAGCTCGGTCAGCCACATGGGCTATGTCCTTCTAGGCATCGCCGTCTGGTCCGCGACCGGCTCGACCTACTGGGCGTGGGGCATGAACGGCGCCATGTACCAGATGATCGCTCACGGCATCAGCTCGGCCGGCATGTT
This sequence comes from Gemmataceae bacterium, assembly GCA_046350235.1. GTDB lineage: Bacteria > Planctomycetota > Planctomycetia > Gemmatales > Gemmataceae > JAIEPT01. Next base: position 148,825 of record JAXMAT010000005.1, read on the forward strand.
CTTCTGCGTGGGCGTGATCTACGATCGAGCCCACCACCGCAACCTGAACAACTTCCGCGGATTGATGGAGCCGATGCCCCTTTACGGCGGGATCAGCGCGATCATCTTCTTCGCGGGCCTCGGCCTGCCGGGCCTGTGCGGCTTCGTTGGCGAGTTCATGGTCGTGCTTTCGACCTGGAATTTCGAACCGGCCGGTATGCCCTACATGGGCAAGATCGCCGCCGTCTTGGCTGCTCTCACCGTCGTGGTGACGGCCGCCTACATCCTGTGGACGCTGCAACGCGTCTACCTGGGAACGAACCCCGCTTACAAGAATTACGAAGACATCAACTTCCGCGAACTGCTCTGTGCGATTCCGCTGGTCATCCTGGCCGTGGTCCTAGGCATCCTGCCGATGCTGGTCTTCGACTGGATGGAGCCGCATGTGACGGGGTTGGTGGATTCGCTGGTGTCGCGCTAAGGGTTAGCCGCGACTCGAAGAGGAGCGCGGAGAGGAACACACGCTGTCGCTTGGCAATCAGTCCACGCTCCGCTTTGCGTCGCGGCTAACCAAGCGATCGCCGATTTGGTGACTCATGACCTCAAGAATGCTTCAGGATCTGCAGGCCCGTATCGGGCAGGACATGACGGGCTTTCTGCCCGAATTGATCCTGTCCGGCGCCATCGTCCTGCTCCTCCTGCTTCGTTTCCTTCCGGGCATGGAACGCCGTCACCTCGGCTGGGCGGCGCTTCTTGCGACGGGGGCAACGCTCTACACGTCGCTTATGCAGTGGCAGAATTTGCCGGAAAATGCGAGCATCAGCCTCTTCAGCGGATTGCTCGTCCTCGATACGTTCGCAGTCTACATCAAGCTGTTCCTCGCCGTCTTCGCCTTGCTCGTCGTCGCTCTCACGATGATGACGGGCATTCCGGATGGAGACGATTCCGGCGATTTCTACGTGCTGCTCCTGGGCGCTACGCTTGGCATGTCGATCATGGCGTCCTCGAACCATTTGCTGATGGTCTTCCTCGGCATCGAGATGGCGTCGATACCAAGCTACGCGATGGCGGGCTTCCTCAAGGGGCGCCGACAGAGCAGCGAAGCGGCTCTCAAGTATGTCGTTTACGGCGGCGGCGCGGCGGGCGTGATGCTTTACGGCATCAGCCTCCTCGCGGGCAAGTTCGGCACCGGCTATCTGCCCGATGTGCTGAGCTTCGTGGCCGCGAATCCGACCGATCCGGTCGTGCTGATGGGCATGTTGTTTCTGCTGATCGGCATCGGCTTCAAACTGGCGGCGTTTCCGTTTCACTTCTGGTGCCCCGATGTGTTCGAGGGAGCCGCGGCCGAAGTCGGTGCGTTTCTCTCCGTCGCCTCGAAGGGCGCCGCTCTCGCCTTGCTCGCCCGCATCGCCATCGGCCTGGCAGGCGTGCCGAACCTGATGATCCCGGTGCTCGCCGTCTTCGCGACCGTGACCGTTACCTTCGGCAACTTGGCTGCATACGCTCAGACTAACATCAAGCGACTGCTCGCCTATTCGACGATCGCCCACGCCGGGTTCATGATGATGGCCCTCGCAACGCTTCGGCCGGAAGGTGCGGGCGCAGTTCTCTTCTACCTAGCGGTCTATCTGGTGATGAATCTCGGCGCATTCGCCGTGGTCGCTTTCATCCGCAATCAGACGCATTCGGAAGACCTTCGCGATCTTCGCGGGCTCGTGTCGCGTGCTCCGATTCAGGTTGCCTGCCTCGGCGTGTTCCTCCTGAGCTTGCTCGGCATTCCGCCGCTGGGCGGATTTGCGGCCAAGTTCCAGGTGTTCGCCTCGCTCTTCGACAGCGCTCAGGCATACTGGGCAGCGAAGCAAAATCTCCACGGCAACATCCTGTTCGGCCTGCTGCTCATCGGCGGCCTCAACACGGTGCTGAGCCTCTTCTACTATGTCCGCGTGCTCAAGGTGATGGTGCTCGAGAAGCCGATCGAGGAAGTCGAAGGCCGCGAATCCACTCCGCTCAAAGTGCCTGCCTGGCAGAATGCGTATGTGGTCGTGCTGTCGGTCATCATCGTGGCGATGGGCTTGTTCTGGAATCAGCTTTCCGAGGCGAGTTCGAGCCGCGGGGTGGGCACGTTCCAAAATCGCGTCGCCCAGGCGCCGGCCGATCAGGGAGCAGCAAAGTAATGGAAGCCTCGAAGCAGGAATTGCTCCGCAGCTTGGTCCGCAAGGAAGGGCGATCGCTCCTCCAGTATGTGGCGGAATCGTACCCCTGGACGAAGCCGCAAGACCAGGGGTTGGTTCGCCGCGTGTTGGCATTGGCCCACGTCGAAAACGAACTGCTCGCCCGCATCATCCGCCTGCTGCTGAAGCTCCGCGTCGGCGCTCCGCCGCTTGGCGCCTATCCGCAGAGCTTCACCACCATCAATTTCATGTCGCTCGATTACCTTCTGCCGCTCCTCCGCGAGGACCAGAAGAAACGGATCGCCGACATCGAGATGCTGATCACCCAATTCCCCGACGGCGAAGTCCGCACGCTCCTGCTGGAGCTCGCCGACGAGAAACGCAAGCACTACGACTTCATGGGCAACTTCCACCACCATAGCGAACCTGCGGTCGTCGGATCGCATCATTAGATTTTTGCCGCTGCGCAAGCAATCGCATCGCATCCGGCTAGCGCCGCTCCTCAACGGCGGCTCAACGAGAACATGCGATGCTCATCGACACGCACGCTCATCTCGACGACTCTCGATTCGCCGCGGATTTCGATCCGATGCTGGATCGGGCAAACGCCGCAAAGCTCATCGCGGTCGTTTCCGTGGGAACGTCAGCCGACTCCAGCGCAGCGACACTGCACCTTGCACGACGTTACCCCCAGTTCTTAATGCCCACAGCCGGCATTCACCCGAATCATGCCGCTCAGGAACCCGCCAATGCATGGGATCGCATCCTGAACCTGGCGCGCGAACCGGATGTCGTCGGCATCGGCGAGACGGGGTTGGATCGCCACTGGAACGACACGCCATTTCCGATGCAGGAAGACTTTTTCTCCCGCCATCTGGCTTTGTCACGCACGCTGAAAAAACCCATCATCATCCATTGCCGTGAAGCCGAGGCGGATGTGCTTCGCATGCTTCGCGAGGATTTCGACCGGCACGGCCCGATTATCGGCGTCATGCATTCGTTCGCCGGCGATCGCGCCTTTGCCGAGGCGGCAGTCGCGATGGGGCTTTGCATTTCCCTCTCCGGCATCCTCACGTACAAAAACGCCGAAGCGATTCGGGATGCCGTCAAAGCGGTGCCGCTCGACCGGCTGATGGTCGAAACGGATTGCCCGTACCTTCCGCCTACGCCTCATCGCGGCAAACGAAACGAACCCGCGTATGTCGCGCTGACGGCTGCGAAGTTGGCGGAAACGATCGGACGCGGCGAAGCGGAGATCGGCGAACTGACGACGGCGAACGCGAAGCGGCTGTTCGGTATTGAATGACGCGACTCTATCCCCACCGTAAGCGCAGCGAACGGTAGGGATCGAAGCGTGCGGGTGTTCCGATCCCCAGGGTGCGCTTCGCTTACCCTGGGGCTTGCTAAACAATTCGAGCGTCAGCACGGGATAACCCCTCAACCCCAAGCGGGGATAAGGGAGCCAAACCCACAAGGAGAACCACATGGCGGCGGTTTTCGAGATCACGGCGTTCCTCGACTATGTGCGCACCCGAACCAATGGGTTTCTCGATACGATCGCGAAGCATGAGAAGGCCCAGGCGATCCTTGGGTGGCGGCCGGCGGAGGGGCGGGCGCATATCGCGTGGCAACTCATGCACATCGCGGCGACCGACGACCGTCATGTCCATGTCCGCATGACAGGCGGCAAGCCGCAGCATGAGGAATACGTGCGCCGATTCGCCGGAGGCAGCACACCGGATGAAGCGATTCCGACCGTCGAAGAGATTCGCACCTATCTCGCAGAGCAGCGCGAGCAACTGAAGCAACATCTGCTCGGCCTTCCCGCCGACTTGCTCGACAAGAAGCCGAACGATCAGGCGCCCTGGGCCTATCGCGAATGGGTGATGCTCCTGGCATGGCACGAAGCACATCACCAGGGCCAGGCCCATGCGGTTCTGAACCTGTGGAAATCGGCTCACGGCGAAAAGTAGTCTCACCTTCTCAGAGCGAGGGGGCAGCGTACAAGTGCTCGCGGCGTCGGCTCGGCGGCTCCGTCCAGCGCCCACTGCGCTACTGGGCGCCTCGATGAACTCATGGAAGACGGCATCGCCATCGTTGCCCACCTCGAAGGCGGAAACGATGTTCGTTTGGTGCGGCGGCGCGGTCCTTACGTCAAAAGCGATCGAGCGTATCGCCATGCCGCGCATCATGCGGAGGCGGCACTTTCAGCGCACCCCGTCGGCACAGCGAGGCGTGTTCCCCTTCGTACACGGAGCCCATCGCGTTGCGGCCCACCTCGCGCTGAATCGATTGGATGAGAGACTGCGAAATGAAAAGGCCCGGCGACGTGTCGCTGGGCCTGTCTTGAGGTTTGCGAGAGGATGTCGTTACCGAAGCCATTGTCAACGCTGACTTCCGAAGTTATTCCGCAGTCCGATTAACGGACTCTGTCGGCCAGTTTTTGATTGGCGTTCGGAGAGCCGTTCGTGCCGGAGTTACCGGGCGCTGGATCATCGCCACCGTTGCCGAAACCGTTGTTGCCTTTCTGCTTGGCGTGGTCGTGTTCATCACAGCAGTAGCTACAGGCGCTTGGAGCTATGCGGGCTTCGAGTTTCTCAATCTTAAAACGCACCAGAAAAACTACGTACTAAGGAGCAATAGCAGGACGACTCATTACGACTCGGAAGCAAAGAGCGTGCCGAGTCAACGAGCACTCTTGGATCGCTGAAAACCAAGGAAAAAATGAGATGAAGCCAACGCTTGCCTCCAGCCAATGTTGCATTTCATTGGCGCTGGCTGAGCGCGGCGCTAATCGGGGGAAACAAGATCGCTGGCCTCCCAAGTAGGTTCGAGGATGATCACCGCTACTCGCTGAGCGAAATGCCGACGATCGAGTACACGTGCCGACCGCGGCGCTGGCCGACCGATCATCCTTGGACGGTCGAAGTTGCCGATCGATGCAACGAAATCATTCCGATCTTGAACCGTTACCCGAAAGCCCGCCTTCGCATCGCTTGAACCATCGACTCGATCCCCCTCGGTCTCATCCGTTTAGGGCGACTTCGACTCGGAACGTAATGTCGAAAGGCTTTGTCACACTCGCGGATCGGCTCCGTAGAGGTTGCGAAGCGACGATGAAAGTCGTCGTCGCGAACGAAAGGACAGAAGCAACCGAGGAGTTCCAATCATGTTCCGCCGCGTCACAATGTCCCTGTCCGCTTTGGCCCTGATCCTTGGCCTCGCCTTCGGCTCGGTCGCCCATGGGCAGGAATCGACTCCGGTTACGCCTCCGGAAGGAAAGAAAGTGGAAGAGGCAAGAGGCGTCATGACGGACGAGCAGATCCTCGCCTTTGTGAAGGGGCTGGATCCGAATGCGGTCATGTCTCCGATCAAGGACGGGACGGCGATTCGGTTTTCCTATGCCCACAAGCACCTGACCATTCCCTTGGTCATGAGGATCAACTCGGGCTACGCTTGGTTCTTCTGCTACTTAGGGCGGGTGCCGAACATCGAAGAACTCAGCCCCCAACTTCTCGGCAGGTTGCTGCGATCCCAGGTTCCGATCGGCCCCACGTTCTACCGCGTCGTCAAGGTTGGGGAGTTCGACATCATCGAGACGGGCCATCGCATCGATCGGCCTGCCACCGCGGAACGGCTCAGCATGGCAATCCGCGAGACGGCGGGAGACATCGTGTCGACGGAGCCGCTCTGGATGCAGCTTGAAAAGAAGGAAGCCACGAAGTGACTTGGGAGTCCGACGGGGAGCGGGCAATCGCTTCCCGTCGATTTGTTCGTGCGCTTTTTCAGGGTTTTTACGTGTCGTGTCTTGTCTCGCCGCAGCGGTTATGCGAATTTGACCTGCAGGTCGAATAGAAGCTCCACTTCGACTGCGGCAACGACGATGCAGCAAGGCATGAACTCTTCCGGCGACGAAACGCTCGCTCCGCAGCCGGAAAACTCGCGGTGTGCGAATGGGCATCCCGTCGAAGCAGGAGCAATGATCTGCTCACAATGCGGCACCATCATTTCAGTCACAGCCCCTCCCATTGCTCCTCTTTTTCTCAATGTTCCTGGGTACGAGATTCAAGAGGAGCTTGATCGCGGCGGGATGGGTGTCGTTTACAGGGCACGCCACCTTCGCCTTCACCGCACGGTGGCGCTGAAGATGATCGTCGCTGGGCAGTTCGCGAATGCGGACGTTCGGCAACGCTTCGAGCGCGAGGCGGAAGCGGTCGCCCGACTGCAGCATCCGAACATCGTCCAGCTTTTCGAGTCCGGCTCTTGCGAAGGGAGTCCGTATTTTTCTTTAGAGTTCGTGGAGGGGGCAAGCCTCGCCTCTCGACTGCGCGGCACGCCGATCGGTCCCGCGCCGGCTACACGCCTTATGGAAACGTTGGCGCGGGCCATGCAAGCTGCTCACGAGCGAGGCATCATTCACCGCGATCTCAAGCCGGCGAACATCTTGATCGCCGGGCCTTCGACCCAGGCCCCGGATGAATGGGTCCCCAAAATCGCGGATTTCGGCCTCGCCAAGCAGCTTGGCGAAACGACCCACCAGACCCGATCCGGCGATGTGCTCGGGACGCCAAGCTATATGGCTCCGGAACAAGCGAGCGGCAATACGGGCCTCATCGGGCCTCCTACGGACGTCTACGCACTCGGGGCTATCCTTTATGAATTATTGACGGGCCATCCGCCGTTTGCCGCCCCCACTGTGTACGAAACGATCGCGATGGTGCTGAACGACGAGCCTGTCTCGATCCGTCGAATCCGCGAAGCCGTTCCGAAGGACCTGGAAACGATTTGCTTGAAATGCCTTCGAAAGTCGCCCGAGAAGCGGTACGCGTCGGCTGCGGAATTCGCGGACGACCTTCAGCGGTTCCACAAACAGGAGCCGATCCTCGCTCGACGAACGGGATTCGTCGAACGCCTCGCCAAGTGGGCGAAGCGAAAGCCTGCCGTCGCGGCCCTATGGGCCGGGGCGATTTCCGTGGCAATGCTCGGGGTGATCGCAAGCGTCGCTTACGAGCAGCGCGTGAAGGCGACCCGAATGAGGGCACAGGCAGCGGGCTTGGTCCGTTCGCTTGCTGAAGCGGAGACGCCGGCGGCCCCTCGCATAATCGACGAACTCGACGAAGTGCGCGAATGGGCGGAGCCCTTGTTGCAGGAAGTCGTCAGCCGATCCGAACCGCATTCCAAGGCTCGCCTTCACGCGTCGATGGCGTTGCTCGCCCAGGATGCGAGTCAGGCGGATTACCTGACCGAGCGACTTCTGTCTGCTGATCTGCCGTCGATCGCACCTCTCCGAGCGATGCTGAAGCCGTTCGCGTCTCGAGTCGAGGCGAACTGCTGGCAAGCCCTTACCAATCCAAACGGCGAGAGTGGCATGCGACTTCGCGCGGCGTGCGCTCTGGCCGATTGGAACCACGACGACTCTCGGTGGCCGCAAATTGCCGATCATCTGGTTGATCCGATGCTGGCCGCGATCAAAAAGAACCCGGGAGACATCGCTCCTGTCACAAGGAACCTGACGCCGATCCGTGACGCGTTGATTCCCCCGCTATCGCTCGCATTCGCCGATCCGAAACGGGAAGAGTTCGAGCGATTCATGACCGCCCACATGCTCGCGGAACTGGCGGCCGATCGCCCGAAGGCACTCGCGAATGTGCTGCTCGACGCCGACGCCAAACAGTTTGCGGTCCTTTTCGACGTGTTCGCACGCCATCGTGAAGCGGGAATCGAAGCACTGACCAAGGTGCTCGATCTGAAAGCCGCGGCCGACCTCGATCGAGAGCTGCTGGCGAAACGCCAGGCCAATGCGGCAGCGGCACTCGTGGCCCTTCGAGTTTCCGATCGCGTCTGGCCGCTGCTGAAGCCGAGCGAAGACAATCGACTGCGAAGCTACGTGATCCACCGCATCGGCCCTCTCGGCGGCGAACTCGATCTTGTCGCCCAACGCCTGCAAGCGGAAACCGACCCTGGCGTCAAAGCCGCGCTTGATGCTCTGTCTTGGCGCCTTCGAGACTCGTGCAACCGCTGCGGATCGAGAAAAGACGATCCCCGCGTTGAAGGATGTTTATCGAACGAATAACCATCCCGGATTGCACGCAGCCGCGGAGTGGCTGCTTCGTCAGTGGAACGAAGACGACTTCGTTGCGAAGACGAATGACGCGTGGGCGAAAGATGCGTCCGCGAGAAACGCCGGAATTCGCGAGATCGAACGCCAGTTCCGCGACGGCAAGGGAGCAGCGAGCCCGCGATGGTACGTCAGCGGCCAAGGACAAACCATGGTATGCGTGCCGGGCCCCCTTTTGTTTCAGATGGGATCGCCAGCGACGGAAGCAGGCCGGTTCGCTCCGGAGGAATTGCATCCGATGTCGATCGATCGCAGCTACGCGATCGGGTCCAAGGCGGTCACGGTTTCTCAGTTCAAGCGATTCCGATCTCAGCACAAATTCACCGAACGCTACGCGGCCAAGCCGGACTGCCCAGTGATCACGATCTCCTGGCTGAGTGCGGCCGCCTACTGCAATTGGCTGAGCGAGCAGGAGGGGATTCCGCCCGATCAGTGGTGCTACGAAGCGGATGCGGATGGGAAAGTCGTACGGATGAAAGAGGGCTACCTCCAGCTTGCGGGCTATCGGCTTCCCACGGATGCGGAGATGGAATTCGCCTCGCGGGCGGGGACGAGAACGAGCCGCTACTTCGGCGAAACCGATGAACTGCTTCCTCACTACGGATGGTACGTGAACAACTCGGAAGACCGCACGCAACCTGTCGGGTTGAAGAAGCCGAACGATCTAGGCTTGTTCGATGCCTACGGAAACGTCTGGAATTGGTGCCAGGACACCGTCACGAAGACGAATCGCCCGACCGTCGATCGCGAGCAAACGCTTGAAATCGACTTTCAGGAAAACCGCATCTTGCGCGGCGGCTGTTTCGTCGTCCGCCCCTGGAACATGCGCTCGGCCAACTTCGATTGGAACGTGCCGACGCATCAGAACATCTTCTACGGCTTTCGGGTCGCGAAGACGATCGCGCGATAGATGCTTCCAACGCTTTATTCGCTTTTCTTCAGGGGAATGCCGAAGGTTCGTTTATTTTCTTTCACAATCGTTCTGGCGAATCGGCTATGCACGATTGTCGTGCCGGAGAATAGCGCTCAGCAACTCGATCGCATCCGCGAAACAAGACTCAAGGTCGACGATTCCGAATATTCCGTCCTCCCCCCAGGAATTGACTCCGTTGCTGCACCACTTGCCGAGACTCGACGCGACTCGAGCGGTGTTCTTGCAGGACGACGTCAACCCTCTGGATCGATGGCATTGTCATGTAGCGGAAGAGAGCCACTTCGCTAGCGTTGCCGAAACGCATGGGGACCTAATCACTTTTTTCGACGCCGCGCCAAAAGTGTCCTTGGATCGAACTCTTGCATGAATGAACGCACGCCATGCACTTTGCCGATCCGCCCTTTTCTCGGAGATCCAGACTCGCTGCTTAGGTGAAAGGAGGGGGCGAGGTTCCAAAAAAACGACGGGTTCGCAGCGAGAGAGGGCCGTGGTTCTCACCAATCTGTTGCAGGTAGCGAAATGCTTGTTCCCTCGTGCGTCGCCGAACTTCCAGGCACTGCAGCGACAAGTTCATTGCATCCGGATCCGCATCCAGCCCTTGGCGCTCGATTGTCTTGCGGCGACAGCGCCGGAACGCAAATCGATTGGAACGCCATGATGTGCCGACCGGCGCCGTTTGGCATCAATCGATGCCACCGCTGGAATGCATGGCTCAGATGTGATTCAATCATGGTGACGTCCGGTTCGGGTGCCAGTCTCGGCTGCCGCGAGCCGGCGAACCGCCCTGGCAATGCGCGACATGAATACGGAAACGTCTCGCTACGACTTCGGACCCACGCGCTGGTCGCTGGTGCAACAGGGGCAACTTCCCTCCGGCGACGCGGCCCGCAACGAGTTGCTCGAGCGTTATCACGCGGCAATCTATCGCTTCCTCCGTGCCAAACTGAAAGATCCCGATGCGACCGACGAAGTGTATGGGGCGTTCATCGAGCGATTGCTAAGCAATCATCCGTTTCTGCAACGAGCGGCCCAAGAGAAAGGACGTTTTCGGCACTACTTGCGGCGCATCCTTTCCAACCTCGTGATCGACTACCACCGCCAGCGCGACCGGGACGCCCGCCGCAATTCGCCGTTCGACGAAGCGAACGTCGCGGCTCCCGAATTGCAATCGGAGGACGACGAATTTCGCAAGGAGTGGGTCACCGAATTGATGAAGCATGCGTGGGAGCGATTGAAGGCGAATTGCGAATCCCGAAGCCAACCGCATTACGAAGTATTGCTCCACAAGGCGAAGGAACCCCAGACGCGTTCGCAAGACTTGGCCGATGCTTTCGCCCGAACCTGGGGCAAACCCGTCAGCGCGGCGAATATTCGCCAAATGCTCCACCGCGGCCAGGAGATGCTGAGCGACTGCTTCCTCGAAGAAATCCAGCAGTCGCTCGAGCAATCCACCGAGCAACCTGTGACGCGTGAACGTCTGGAGCAGGAGTTGGTCGAACTCGGCATGCTCGACGGACCGCGCCGCGAAGCGTTGGCACGCATAAGCAATCGATAGATAATCAGTTCTTCCGGAGAGCAGCCCAGAGCCGAACTTCGGTGACGCCAGGTTCCCTTGTCCGCCAGTTGACCCCAAACACGCAGGTGGCGAGATGCTCGCCCGATTCGTCCATCGCGACGCTCGTGAGCGGAAGATCGCGGCTCGGCAGCGCCAGGATTTCTTCGCCCAACTCCACATCCCATAGACGCATCGTCCGGTCATTCGAAGCGCTCGCGAGTCGCTTGCCGTCGGAACTGAAGGCGACGCCGCGCATCCACGCTTTCTTCGTATTTCGAGCCGAACTTGTCTCGAGTCGATTATCGTTTGCGAGGTCCCATAGCGAGACTTCCCCTTCGCCCCAAACGATGAGCTTCCTGCCTTCGGGACACACTCGCGGCGACCGAGCGGGCATGCGGGTTTCTCCTCGCGGGCTTTTGCCGCATTGTCCTGGCGATGGTCCTTGTCTCCGAGCAAAAAGGCTGGAGGCGATGCTCGCCTCCAGCCTTCCACTGCGGCGCCCTTATTTCGTCGGATCCTTCTTCACCAGTTGCGTCCAGATCGGCTCGGTCGTTTCGATATCGCCTGCCATTTCGCGGATAGCCATCCCCACGCGGCTCCGCGGAAACGGGCCGATCGATGCGATACCCCATTTCGATCACATCCTGACCTCGCCGACTGGCGATTCGGAAGAGGTTGGCCCAATCGGGAAATGCGATCTAAGCATTTTGTTTAGCAGCTCCGCGGATATTGCGTTCGGCTTGCCGAAGCCCCAGAGCGCACGCGAACCAGGCATATCCGTCATTGAGGTTGATGAGGCGGAATCGTCAGCTTCTTGTGCGTGTAAATGCATCGAATCTGCGTCCCGTTCTTCATCGGCGCGCTGACCGCTTTGGGATCCAGTCCCTTCACGAACGCCAGGATTTGCTCGTCCGTCATTCCGACCTTCGCTTCCGCTCCCTTCTTCGCTTCGGGAGGCGAGGCTGGAGCCGTTTCACGGCGCGTGCCGTCGAGCCGGGACCGATCCGAGGATTAATGCCAACGCGGACAGGGACAACGTGATGCGACGAATCATGGTCGAAACTCCTCAAGTTCTTGCATTTTAATTCCGATTGCGACGACGACCTTCGCCGCCGCGTCGCAATCTCTACGGCGGCGGCTGAGATTGTGACACGCGATTTCGGATTTTCGTTGAGCCCAAGTTCCTTACAGATGGTGTTTTTTTTGCGGGCGCAATTTGTCACAGGTTCCGAATCGAACCGTAAGCGAAGTGTCTTGCGTCATGATCGAACCGACGCTTTCCTTCGGAGCCAACCATGAAACTGCATCGCGTTCTGCACCGCATCCTTCTCGCGGCACTCTTCGCTTGCACTGCCTTATCGACATCGAAAATACATGCGGCCGACGGTGTTGTCCGCGGCATCGTGAAGTATGAGAAAATACGCGACCGGAACCTCGTAACCGGCGTTAGCGGCTTGCAGCTTCATGCTCCGAATCGAGGCCCGTGGTGGGGGCACGCATCAGGTTGGTCTCGAGAAAGGCGAGGCCGATCGCGGAATCCAGGACCGACGAAGCCGGTAACTATCGCCTGCCCTGGACCAGCACTGAAACGACCGCGTTCGTCCGGGTGTGGGCCGAAGCAGTTCTTGCGGTCTACAACGACCGCCGTTCCATTCGGTCTGCACCGAACCTTGGACTGGCAAGGCGAGTCTCAGAAGATGTCGTCGCTATGGACGTCAACCGGGCTTCGGACCGTTCAACATTCTTGAAGCAGTACGGCTCGGCAACCGCCTGCTGCGATCCGTCGAACCCGATATTCGTTTACCCAAAAGTCGCCTTCCGTTGGACGACCCGACCGCGGGAAGGCACGTCGTACTTCGTCCGGGCGAAGAACGAAATCTGCATCCTCGGCGATCGCACGAACGATTCCGACGAGTTCGATGACAGCATCGTGCTTCATGAATATGGGCACTTTGTTCTCGCCAACCTTTCACAGGACGATTCGCACGGCGGATCCGCACACTACCGATCGCATCGATCCGCGCGTCGCGTGGAGCGAAGGATGGGGGACGTTCTTCGCCTGTGCCGCTCTGGGCAACTCACGTTACATCGATACCGGAGCGAATCGTACGCGGATCCGATGTGCTCGTGGAATACGACATCGCCACGCTCCGGGCCAACGGCGAGCGGATCGGCTTTGCGAACGAAAAGACAGTTGCCCGCATTCTCTGGGGAATGTTCGCGGGGAGCCAAGAAAAACAACTCAAGGTCTCGGCTTCAAGCCGATCTGGTCGATCCTGCGAAGCAAATCTTGGGCGGAGCGGCCCGCCTATCGCACCGTGCTCGATTTCTGCGATGCTTTCCGCGAGGCCGACAGCTTCGGCCAAGACGGCCGCAACGATTTCGCCGCCACCGTCGTCTACCGCTTCGACTTGGCGGAACGAACGAAGGTGAAATTCCATCTGCAGATTCTGGCGAGCCAGCGTAAGCAAGCAGACCTCGACTTGTACCTGCGCGACCAAGACGGCAAGCGGATCGCCTACTCCATCGCCGACAACGGCGTCGGCGGCAGCGAGACCATCGAACGCACGATGGAGCCAGGCGTCTACTTCGTGGAAGTGCAAAGCCACTCCAACCGCGGAAGCAACGCCGGGGCATTCCGCCTGGAAGCCCGAGTCGCTCGGGATGTGGTGCAACTGAAGTGAACTACGGCTGTGAAATCGGACTCTACCTGCTGACAGTCGGTGCCAGTCCCAGGGGATTCACCGGAGAAACGTCGTATCCCGACACTCCGAAACGATTCGTGTCGCAGGTAGAATCCGCTTATGTAAGCAAGAGATACAGAAAGGATGTTCGGTTTCCGAATCAAGAACGGCCGAAGCCGCGAAGCGTATCGCCGTTCCAGGTGTGGAACCGGCGGCAGCCTGAAGTAGCCTGGACCGGCTCTTTCAACTGAGTGCCAGGATTCCGACCGTTGCTCCTCGCCCCCGAAGCATTCGAAAGGTTAGGCGGATCGGACCTACGAATCGAGCCATCGCTCCCAATTCGGCAGCACATCGCGTACTTTTGCGAGAGCGCGATTCAAACGCATGCGGATGCTGTCCGGGGTAACGGCGAACTGCTTGGCGAGTTCCGTGTAGTCCACGCCTTCTAAGTAGTGCTTCCGGAAGCAATAATATTCGTCTGGCTGAAGCGATCGCTCGATTCGGCTGAGGAGAAATGCAGTCGCGTCCGCCGAGGCGATTTCTTGCGAGGGCGTTTCCGCGGAAGCTGCGGCGGATTCGACGATGTCCGCATCGTCCTCGGCTGGTCGAACGTTCGACGCAGGCATTGGCGACCGACGTCGTTGCTTGTCGAGAACCAGATTGCGGACCATGGTGCGAAGTAGGCTTTTGAATTCACCCTCGCTCATCAGTGCTAAGCGTCCATCTCTGAGCCGCTCGACGACGCGATAGCCGATCGATTGTCCAATATCCTCCGAATCGACCCACGAACGATTCGCGCGGTCGAGCATGGAACCGGCGAGTAGGCGGATGAACGGCATGAATTGCGAGATCAGAGCTTCGATCGCGCGAGGAGCGCGACGACTCGTCCGTGTTTTCGCCGAAGCTGTCTTTGAGCCGCCTGAATGCATCGCTTTCGTTCGCATGCGGCAATGATCCTTAAGTTGGCCGCCTTACTTGGCAGGCGGCGTGAGCACGTCCTGCCCCCAGCGCACCGCGTCCAGCAATAGATTCGCGACTGCCTTACCCACTTGGGCCTTCTTGTCGATCGGCCAATGTCCGTCGTTGCATTGGACCAGTTCCATCAAGCTTCGAGCTTGGAGGGGCAACGCCTCTGCGCAGCGTCTCTGCAATCGTTCAACCGCCGCCAAATTCGTGAGAGTGGTCGCGATCTCCATCCGATAGCTCACGTCCTCGGGAAACGTTCGCATCAACACCGTCCGAATCCGCAACGCTTCCGAAAACGCTTCGGCAGCTTTCCTGAATTCGCCTCGATCCTTGAACACTAGGCCGCGAGCATTCTGACATGCGCCGATCGTGCGGCGCATCAGAATTTGATCGTGCACGGCGGGAAACTGCCGGATTTGATCGATGGTCTTTTCCAGGACGGCCAAAGCATCGTCGAATCGTTCGACATCACGAAAGTAGATTCCCAATTCAAGCTGCATTCGCATCAACTGCCGGAAGTCGTTTCGATTCGTCGAAAGGCGAAGAAGAATCTCCCTCGCGTGTTGAAGCGACTCCAACTGCTCGTTCGGCTTCTTGAGCAGCCCCTCCAGTTGTGCGCGAACTCGAAACGCGTCTGCTCGATAGCGTTCCCGCTCTTTGTCGAGTCCGGGATCACGCGCGGCGGCAGCGAGGAAGTCGATCGCTTGGTTGGACGCATCAAACGCTTTCTCGTGGTCTACGTCGCGACGATGATACTTTGCGATCAAGCACAGGGTTTTTCCAAGGCCGATCCGCTCCTCATCTCGATGGGGAGCCTCCTGCGCGAGTTTCGAATAGATGCGATGAGCCTGATGCAAGTCGGACAACGCTTCGCGATTTCTCGACGCATCGAGCTTGAGCTTCGCCGCTCTTACGAAGGCAGACGCCATTTCGCTTCGAACCGAGGGGTCATTTTTCCATTGGTCGAGCAGCAAGTCCAGATGTCGGATTGCCGACTTGCTCAATTCTTGTTGGATAGGCAGCAATTCAGGGTAGTCGAAGCGATCGTCGTCAAGGAGCTTCTTGAATGCTTCGTCCGCGATGTTTAGGGTGATGCGACGATTTTCCATCGCTCGATTCCGATCCACCACGGCCTGTCGCCACGACCAAAGAATGCCGCTGATCGAAAAGATGGACGTCACCGCGAGAGCGACAGAAAGCGACGCGACGGCTGGGCGACGGCGGCACCACTTTCTCCATTTGACAAGCAGACCGGCAGGGCGGGCGAGGATAGGTCGGTGGCTTGCGAAACGCTCCAATTCCTCGGCCAAAGCTTCGGCGGTGGGATAGCGGGCGGCCGGATCCTTCGCTAAACACTTGAGGGTGATCGTTTCAAGGTCTCGCGGGATGTTTGGACGAATGCGTCGAAGCGGGATGGGATCCTGGGATCGAACCAACGTGAGCGTTTCTAGGATCGTAGGAGCCTGAAAGGGCGGACGCCCCGTCAGCAACTCGTAAAGAACCGCACCGAGCGCGTAGACGTCGGAACATACTCCGACACTCGCCGTTTCCCCGAGGGCTTGCTCAGGCGACATATAACTGGGCGTACCGAGGATCGCACCTGTGCGTGTGATGCTCGCATCCGAATCCAGCTTTTTCGCGATTCCAAAGTCCGCGATTTTCGGCGCACCATCCTCGGAAAACAAGATGTTGGCAGGCTTGAGATCGCGATGGATCACTCCGCCGCGATGAGCCGCCTCGACGGCACGAGCCAATTGGATCAGGAGTTTCGTCGCTGGTTCGGGCTCCCAAGGTTGCGCGAGACGCGCCGAAAGATTGCCGCCGCCGCAGTGTTCGAAGGTGATGAACGGC
>JAXMAT010000006.1:0-142053 GCA_046350235.1 Gemmataceae bacterium
TGTTCGATGGTCGGCGTATTTGGATTCCCGGCCGGAGGAGGCAAGCCCGGCAGACCATTATCCTTCGTCAGTGGCGGCAGACCCGGAGGGCTATCGGGCAGGCCGGGCAAACCAGGCAGACCGCCGGCGAGCGGAGGTGCAGGGGGCGGCGTGGCGTTCCCGCCATTCGGCGGCAGATCGATCGGCGGCTTCTCTTCAGTTAGGAACGCTGCGGGAAGCGTGGTCGGCTTCTTTTCCTTAGTCTCCGGTTTCCCGGCATCCGCGACCTTGGTGTCCTTCGGCGTGATCCATTGCTGGGCCGCCACGTCATCCTTGGCGTCGGTAGGCTTCTTCAGCTTGTTGGCGACGACGACACCGACCAGGGCGAGAAAAGAACTCGCCACCACCATGCCGATTTTCGTTTCCCGCGTCATTGGCTTCTCCTCTGCCGATCGCTCGACATCCATGCGAGCACCGACCTTCTACCGAAAGGCAGGTGCGCGAGTCAATGCGACCGTCGAAAGAGAGGTGCAAGGCGAAGGATGCGGCGAATTGGGGGAAATGGCGAGGCAACGTTCCGTTCGCATACCGCGTGACACGGCGGGCGTGGGATGTCGTGCAAACAGCCCACGCCCGTCCAATTCCGCAGCTTGCCAAGTCTTTACCAGTACTCTTCGAAGTGGATATTTCCCTTCTTCTTCAACGCGGGCTGATCGATCTGGAAACCGCGGCGTTCGAGGATTTCGACCACGCCGAGCGTTTCGGGATAGGTCACTTTTCCCGTGGCGCGTTCCACAGTCGGCACGCCGATCATCTTGGGATTGCCGCAAAGGTAGACATGCGTGCGCTCAGGATCGAGTCGATCGCCCAGGCGTTCCTCGAGTTGGCCGCTCGTAATCAGATCTTGGATGTAGACCTTATGCCCAGAGTTGGCGGCTTCGCGCGTCGTCAGGCTGAGGTAGGCGTAATTCGCATGCCGGCTCATAAGCGTTTCATGAGTCGACAGGTAGCCGAGATCCTGGCGATAGCGGACGCAGCACGCGGATAGAACTTTTCCTTGGTGCCCGCGGCGAAGCAGTTCCCAGGTCATGTAATTGTGCGGAGCTTCGCCCGTGCCCGTCGAAAGGAAGATCACATTGTCGGTTGGCTTCACTGGATCAAGGTTGTAGTGCCCGGCAATCTTTTCGCCGAGGAACACACGGCTCCCCTCTTCGAGCAGAAAGAGCCGCGGGGTTAGAGCGGGGGCTTGGCCTTCGCTGCGGCGGACGAGAACGATGTAGAACTCGAGCGAATCGGAGTTGGCCTTGTCGAACAGTTCGCCACGGTCGTCGAGGATCGAGCACGAGATCGAGTACGCGCGGCGAATCAGCTTCTTTTCTTCCCCGGGCTTAAGCGTTTCCTCTTGGCAGTTCGGCGCGCGACCTTCCCACTGACCCATGCCGAGCGTCGAGTACTGCCCTGCCTTGTGCGTCGGCACACCGACATCCGGCTTGACGCGGACGACCATGAGATCGGGATTCGTCTTGCGCAACGAGACCACGGTCGCGTTATACAGCTTGGAACGCAGGTCCGAGAGTTCATCCGCGGTCATCATCAACAATCCCGGTGAGGAGAGGGTGCTGCAGCGAATCGTTTATTGTAAGGCGACTGCCCGGAAGGGGGAGGGATCGCACGAACAGCGTTCTCGCCGAGATCGGCATCGCGAAATGACGAGCGAAGAATCGCGCGATCGTTATGGGCGGGATTCGCCGAATCGAACGCGCAGCAACGTCGCCGCACGCTCCGCTCGAATGGAGGCGGCGCCATTCGCGGGAACTAGGATGCTTCCACCCGCGACCAAGGAAGTGCAACCGACTGTTGCGGCGCCGGAGAGAACCATCCAGATGGTTGGCCCCGTGGTTTCCAGGTTCGCGCCGGCTTGCAGGATGAATCGGTCCAGCGTGAAGCAGTCGCAGTGCACGAGTCGTTCTTCGCGAACATCCCCCTCGTGTCGGGTGAGGACCGGCACGACGGGATCAACGGGGCCGCGCGACCAATCGATGGATTCCAACGCTTCGGGGATGTGAAGTTGGCGACGGGCGCCATCGGCGCCGACGCGATTCCAATCGTACAAGCGGAAGGTCGCGTCCGAGGCTTGCTGGACCTCCGCCATGACGACGCCGCCGCCCACGGCGTGAACGGTTCCGGCCGGTAGATAAACGCATTGACCCGCTCGGGGCGAAAAGCTGTGCAGTGCCCCTTCGAGAGTCCCTTCCGCCAAGCGCCGTTCGACCTCCGAACGCGTCACGCCTGGCTTGAAACCCGCATCGATCTTTGCCCCACGTTCCGCGTGGAGAACGACCCAGGCTTCGGTCTTGCCGCTGCGTTCGGCTGAAAGCTTGGATGCAAGCGCATCATTCGGATGCACTTGAATCGACAGCAATTCCCGGCAATCGAGCAGTTTGATCAAAAGCGGAAAGCGACCAGGCGCTGCGGAGCCGAGAAGTTCGCGGGGGTAGGCCTCGCAGAGTTCGTTGAGTGTTTTGCCCTGATGAGGGCCCTGGGCGACTCGGCTGACGTGAACGGGGTGAGGGCTTATTTCCCACGATTCGCCGAAGTTTCCGATCCGCGGCAACGGCTTGGCGAAAAGTTCGCCCAGCTTTCTGCCGCCCCAAGGAGTGGGACGGAGATACGGCTCGAAGACCAGCGGATCCATTGTCCCCGCCTCGTCGCCTCGCTTCTCCCGTTTGCCGATATTCGCACGCATTGGATGTATAGCCGGAGCAGCCGCGGGACCATGCGTAATTGAAGGCCCATGCACCAAGCTGCCAGCGGGAATGGAGGTGCTCATGTCCTTACCATCGCCTCACTTGAGCAGAAATCTTGAGCCCGGTTCGAAGGCATGTCGCCGCTGGTTTCGACGAAATCGTGCCTCAGACAGCACCAGGGCTCATAACTCCTTCCGCCTTCACCGCGCAAGCCTACCCGACATCGAAAGACGCCCTGGCGGACGGTGTGAGATGGTTTAGTCGCACGAAACCTTTTGTTGATCGAAGAAGCGATTTGGGCAATGGCAATCAGTGCCGATGAAACGAACGCCCTGGTTCATCAGTCAACCCTGTACTGACCAAACATCCGTCTGGAAGCAGGCTGGTGCGATACGGTGGAACCGAAGACACGATCGCGGCAGGACGATCCGCACATGCATGGCACGCAACGCCATTCATCTGCGGTGCGAAGAGTTCGTCGCAAGGCGAAGGCATTTCAGCACGATCCGCACGGATCCATGCCGCGACAAGGCAACGCAATTCCACCAACGTCACTGCGGCTCTGCTGCGCATCCTGGTGCTGCACTGAAATTGGGTCGTCTGCATCATCGCCACCAAAATCGTCCGTGCGAAGCAACGGCCCGATGAGGGCTTGCAGGTCGTCATCGGCGTGGGCACGTTCATCACGGTTTTGCTCATCATGATGGTCAGTCTGCTTACGGCGATGTTCATGGTTCATTCGCCGTCGTAAAGAGGACGGGTCCGGAAAACTTCGACGGGTATGTGGGCCGTTCGATCGCGCGAATTCGATTTCCGTTGGGATTCCTTCAAGTTTCGACCGCTTCCTTCGCATTGCCGCGCACAATTGCGGGACTTCGCTCGCACCGCGCCCGGGGACGCCTCTCGCTCCCCGGCCAACATTGTTTCGAAGGAGTTGGGCCATGAGACGGGGCTGGTGGTTGGGTGCGGCGACGGCGTTCCTGTTGGGAGCTTTCCTCTCGAACGCCTTCGCCCAGGATCAGACGGACACGAAAAAGAAAAAGAAGGCGATTCCGCCACCCGCGAAGGTGGAGGAGCCGAAAAAAGAAGACGTGAAGGCGGGCGACCCGAAGTTGCTTCCCTTCCCTCCAGGAGCGTTCCCGCCTGGTACTTTCCCTCCCGGAGCTTTCCCGCCTGGCATCGGCGGCGGACTGGTTGACCCGAAAGCCAAGATCGATCCGAAGAAACCGCTGCCGCATCCGTACAGTCAGCTCGAAGGCCGCACGATCGTGTTTTTGGTGAACGACGCGGGCAGCCGCACGGACCTGTCGGATGGTTTGCCGGAGGCGATGGAAGGCGCAGGCTGCGTCGTGACGAAGAACGTCAACTGGACGCGAACCCCGTTCGAGACGAAGAAAGACTGGCACGACCATCAGGCCATGGGTCGCGGCGCCGGCCGCATCGCGATGGATGTCGGCATTCTTCGCAAAGAGGCTCCACATTGCCGGATCGTCATCATCGGCCACGGCGTCGGTTGCCATGTCGCGCTGATGGCGGCGGAGATGTGCCCGGCCAAGACGATCGACCGCATCATTCTGCTCGCTCCGTCGGTCAGCAATCGCTACTGCCTCGACGGCGCCCTCGCGGCCTCCAAGGGCGGCATCGACAATTTTTTCAGCAGCCTCGATTTCACGCTCGACCACTGGGCTTCGCACAGCGGTACGTCGGATGGCGACCAAAGCGGCACGACTGCGGGCCAATATGGCTTCCGCTTCCAACGCGGAGCCAAGGGCTACGAGAACCTCCGCCAAATCGCGTGGAACGACCGCATGACGCATCACCACGGCGGCCACTACGGCTGGACGCGTCCGCGCATCCTCGCCGAGTTCGTAGTCCCGATGATCAACTGCGACGCCCCTCCGGCACCGCCGGCCCCAGTGATCGTCCCGGTCATCCCGCCGGTCAAGACGGTGCCGACGAAGTAGTGATGTTGAAGCATGTGCAACAACTGGACTCGCTGTAGGGAACGCCCACAGTGGCGTCACTTACAGGCAATACTTGAACGAGGCCGGACGACATGTCCGGCCTTTTTTCGTTACCAGCGCATGCCTGCTTGAAAACCAAGCGTCGGCGCATCCGCGAAGTTGACGCGGTCGTGCAGAGAGTCGGCGTACTGGCGGCCGGTGAAGAGGTAGCGGTCGAACGAATAGCCGACGGAGAAATCGACCACTAAGTGTTGCCCCACTTCGCGGAGCAAGCCGACGGTCGCCTTCTGCTCATAGAACCAGAGTCGCTCGCGCGCATCGGAGCGGTCGTGCAGTTGCCAACTCACGTTGGACCAATCGTAGGCCGCATACGCCCGCCACTTTTCCGCGACGCGGTACGACGCTTTGGCGTGGACCGTGCGCAGCACCATGTACGAAAACTCGAACGACCAATCGTCCGTTGGTCGCCAATTCATCGATAGCGGCACGCCGAGGTTCATCGAAAAACGTTCTGTCGGTTGCCAATAGTACGTCACGGCCGGGATCGGATAAGGGATTTCCGAGAGCGGCATGTAGATGAGCGCGAGCGTGATCGCGTTGGATTCGAGATGCGGAATCCGCACGAAACCGATCGCGCCGACGTTCATGTCGCGCGAGCCGGCGAACGGCCGATCGCCCGACGAACCGACGTTGAGGACGGCGCCGGTCGTCCATCCGTCCTCGTAGTTGCGCAGGTAGATCATGCCCAAGCGCACATCCCAGAGTTGGCTGGGAAGCACGCGTTGCGAATCGGGCAGGATAACGTTTCCGCCCACTGCGTCATGACGCAGGCCGACCGATGCCAGGACCATCTCCGGCTCTTCCTTGTAGACCGGCGCGGCGATGGCGGCGTCCTGGGTGAAAAGCCCGAATCGCGTCGGCTGCCCCTCGACCGGACGCAAGGGTTGCCAGGCGACGCGATAGCGAATCGGCGACCGCGAACCGCCTCCCGTCAGCGCGTTGCCGAGCCCGCCTGCCTGCTCCACCGAGTTCTGGGACCGCGGTTTCACCTCCTCGTCATCGGCCAAAAACGGTGCAACGTGATACTCGGCCACTGGTGGATCGCTGGTCTGCGCCCAGACCGCCCTAGGCCAACACGCGAAAAGCAAGAGCAACGCGCAGGAACCGCGCACGTAGTAAGCGGTTTTCGCTTGGCTACGTGCCGAACCGCTTACCGCATGCGAGGCTCTCGCGCAGCGACCGCCCGGCTCATCGTTCGATGAGTGCCGCATGAGGATCCACCAGAGGATAGTGAATGCGGATTTCAAAACGGGTGACTCACTCCAAACCAAAACTGCAAAGGCGAATCGTCGAGCGACTGGGCGAGGTCGAAGCGCAGCATCGAACGCTCGATGAGGCCGAACCAGGCGACATCAATGCGAAGGCCAACGCCGACCGCATGGGCAACGCCTTGCGATCGGCTGTTGAGATACGTATCGCCGACGTCGTAAAACGGAGCGAGGTAGATGTGGCGGACGCCGATGATGCGGTCCACATAATCCCATTCGAGGTTCTTCGCGATCGGCATGCGCCATTCGACGCTGCCGAGCCAAAACGAACTGCCGAGGCGAGCGCGGGGGTCGTAACCGCGGAAATATTCGCCGCCGCCGAGGCTGTAGAAGAGCCCGTCGTCGGGCAATGCCGCTCCGCCGCCGAAACGGAAGGCCCAGCGAGTTTCCCTGAGATAGCCGCCGATGCGCCCCTGCCATGAATCGGGCACCGGCATCGATTTTACGGTCGAGAATTGACCGAACACCTGCTGGAACGGCTGCTGATGGCCGATGATCGGCGGGCCGTATTTGTACGTCACGTCAAGCGCGGCGCCGCCTTCCGGATCCCAGTAAGGCGTGAGCAGGTATTTGTGCCAATGGATGCCGTAGCCGGACCGCTGATTGAACGCATCGGTCCCCGGGATGAACTCCTTCGGTTGCGGCAGCGGGTTTTCCTGAGCATCCGCGAAAACCTCGACATGCTCGAACGGCGGCAGATAGAGCGACGATCCGTAGCTGATGACGTACCTCGCGAAAATCGCTCCGCGCGACATCAGCGGATAATTCCCGGGCGAGAGATTGTCCACCGCCTTCTCGAAGTTGAACCCGATCTGCGTCCGCGGCAACGGAAAATGGTCGAGCACGCCATCCGCTCCGACCACGACATTGCGGTCGTTGGAGCGATACGCGTAGTAGATGCCCCCCGCGAACTGATGGGTGCGAAATGCGCCGAGCCGAAAGCCCGCCAGCGTCGAGCGCGTGTACCACGGGTCCGCATAGGTCGCTCCCGCGAACCATGGGCCCGCAAGGACGGACCACCGATCGTGCGGATTGGTCACGTCCACTTCTTCGAGCTGCGTGTAGAGCGGCGAGAACCGAAAACGCGTTTCCGGCTTCCAGCGATTGTTGATCGGGTTCTCGTCGAGCAGCATGTTGTCCGGATCGACTTCGATCTGCGTGGGCTCGCACGGCAACGTCACGCGCACCCGGACGATCATCTCGCCTCCTTCGCGGAAGGTTTCGATCTTCGCATGGATATCTTCGATGTCGCATACGGATAACTCAGGCCGAACAGGGATACGTAAATCCCATTGCTTACCGTCGCCATAGCGAATGCCGAGTACCGTCGGCTCCTCGACGCCGCCGCAGAGCTTCAGGCGGATCTCGGCGTAGACCGGTTCCTTGGCCCCGCGCCGCAGCTTGCGGACGATCGGATGCGATTTGCCTTCGATCTTCACGTCATCGATCGCCCAGTCGCACCATGCGCCGCTGCCGCGAACGTAGTGGCGGAAAAACTCGTCCCACGATCGGCCCGTGTAGGCTTCGAGTTCCGCCTTGAGGTCGTCGACTCGCAGGATGCGGAAGCGGTATTTCGCGACGATGAGCCGCAGGAAATCGAGAAACGCGGCCTCACCCATGCGTTCCTCGATCATGCCGACGAGCTTGCCGCCGCGATCGTAGGTCGTGGAAAGCAGGTTCGGCAGATGCCCGAACTTTTCCATCGGTTGCACCGTGGGGTGGATGTCGCCCCGACGTCGGGCGCCGATCATGCCGACGTAGCGGAAGTCCTCGCGATGAATCGTCGGCAACCAACGGAGGGCGAGTGGGAAATCGAGCAGCTTGTTGTTCTTCCCGTTGACGCGGTCGGCAAGGCGGTGACTCAGGTAGGTCGCGAAGCCCTCGTCCATCCAGGTCTCGGCATACCCGTCGGTGCCGACCATGTTGTAGAACCACTGATGGCAGAATTCGTGCTGGATGAGGTAGACGGGATAGGCGCGAGCGAGATGCGGCATGTGCATCATGCGTTCGTCGATCATCACCATGGCGCCGCATTCGTTGCCGTTCCATCCGAACGCGGTCTCGGCGATCGTGTATTCCGAATAGGGGTAAGATCCGAGCCATTGCTCGTAGATGGGCAAGGCCTGGCAGATCGTTTCGACGAGGATGCCCGCTGTACCCGCGTGGTCGGGAAGATGCAGGCAGCGGATGGTGACGCGGCCCACTTTCGCTTCGACGACGCCATAGCGGGTCGAGCATGCCAGGGAAAAGTCCCGGAGGCAGGTGGGCGCTAACGTCAGTTCGACGCAGCCGTTTTCCAACTCGCGTCGTCCTGCGATGGGGCAGGGGCAGGCGAGTTTCTGATCGGCAGGAAGCACGATCGTGCCCGTGTAGAGGCCCGCCTCGTTGCAGAACGGTTGATGCCAAGGAATGAACGGAGTCGGATGCCAGCCGCGTTCGTCATGGACCGCGACGGTCGGCAGCCATTGAGCGAGCATCGTCATGCCCTCCCATTGCCCCCAGCGGCCCTTCTTATTCGGGATGCGGAAGTCGAACGACAGCACTACCTCAACCGTTTCGCCAGGCCTCAGCGGAACCGGCAGATCGACCTCGAGGGCGGTCGCATCGTTGGCGAAGGGATGCACATTCAGCTTGACTGGCGTCGGCTTGCCGCTGGTCGCTTCGCGGATTTGAAGCAGAGCTTCGGTGCCGGAGGGAAGTCCCTCATGGGGAGCGACACGCAGATATTCGAGTGTCTTCGCGAAGAGGCCGATGTCTTCGTTCGGCACGGTGTAGCGGGCATGCGCGTTGAAGACGATGCTGCCGACGGGTCGGGAAGTCTTATTCGTAAACAGGACTGCTTGGTTCACATGTGTGACACGCCGAACGGGGTCGAGTTCGATCTTGAGGTCGTATCGAGGCAGGCCGGCGGGAAGTTCGACGGGGCGCGGAGCCTGAGCGCGAACCGCTGTTCCCGTCAGGAACAGGGCTAAGACGCAACTCAGCCACCACCGAAATCCGTCCACTTTCTCCTCGCGAACGCAAGAGCGTGCGGCGCGGCAGGGGTGTAGTCGAACTGCCGGGTACTCGTCAACCGCATATTCCCGCGAATGGAGCAAGCCGTTCCGATTGTTTGGGTTAAATCAACGAAATGCCCGGGAGACTTCGTGGCGACCATTCCCAAAAGTCGGTCGCAGGGACGAAGATCGTGCATACTAGTGTCGTTTTGCTCTGGTCGAAAATGACGCATTGGGCAGGTGATTTCTGCACCTTCGGCGGATCGCGTTGCCTCGGCGATTTCGACACCTTGAGCCGAAATCGCACGTAACTGACATGCAGACAACGATTTTCATCCATTTGCCCAAAACCATTTAAGTTTCGGCATCGTCGTTGCATGGCAGGGGTAACGATGGAACCAGAGAGGTCCGGAAAAGACCCGGCAAGAAGGGATACCGCTGCTAGGCCGACGGAATTGGCGCCCTGACTGTCCATCGAACACTACTTTGGCTTCTGACCGATGAAAGGCGGTGAGCCATGGCCAGGAAAGATGCCCTGCTTCGCCTCCAAGAAACGTTGACCACTCGCCGCGACGAACTGCGTCGTCGGCTCGGTTATGAACTTACCGACCTGCGCGCCAGCGATCTGACGGGTGACGCCGCCGATCAGGCATTCGAGGCCGGCAGCGACGAAATCAACAGCCAGATCGCCGAACTCGAATCGCGCGAACTCGCCCAAATCGAACGCGCCCTCGGCAAGCTTCGCCAGGGTTCGTACGGCGTGTGCGAAGGCTGCCAAAAGAAAATCCCGATCGCTCGCCTCGACGCGTTGCCGTTCAGTATCACCTGCGTGGACTGCCAGCGCGAAATGGAAGCGAACGGCACCCTCGACTATCAGTCTGGCCGCGGAGCCAATTGGGAAAACGTGAGTAGCGGTTCCGACGACCAACGCGAAATCCGCCTCTCCGACTTGGAGATGGACTTCAGCCACACACGCTGACCCGACCTCAAGCTTTACTCGAAGCCCGTGTCGTTCGACTCGGGCTTTGCTTTTTTTGGAGTCAGCACTTTGGGAACACGGCTGCCCGAACGATCCTTCTTTTCCCTCCTGCCGACTTCGCATCGAAAAATGTACTAATCTACCGATAACGACCCAATTCCAAGGTGCGTTGTTCCCCACGAACTCGCCTTGATCGCGTTCCTTTTTTCCAAAACAGGGAGCGCCGTGTCGTGTCCGCACGCTCGGCCTTGCCGACTTCCCCCGTCGGAGTCTCCTCTTGAAGATCGCAGTCATCGGCACCGGTTACGTCGGTCTCGTCACCTCCACCTGCTTTGCCGAGAGCGGCAACGATGTCGTCGGAATCGACAAAGACGAACGCAAAGTCGCCACGCTCGATCAGGGCAAACTGCCGATCTATGAGCCAGGCCTGCTCGAACTCGTCACGCGGAATCGCCGCGAACATCGTCTGCGTTTCAGCACTGATCTTGCCGCGGGCGTGAAGGATGCACGGGTCGTGTTCATCGCCGTCGGCACACCCCAGTCCGAAAGCGGGGCGGCCGACCTCTCGAACCTATGGGCAGTCGGCGACGCCCTCGCTCCACATGTCCGCAAGGACACCCTTGTCGTCACCAAAAGCACCGTCCCGGTCGGCACCAATCGGCAACTCGCCGAGCGGATGTCGAAGATCGCGGGTCGGCCCGTGGATGTCGCGAGCAATCCGGAGTTTCTTAAGGAAGGCGCCGCCCTCGACGACTTCATGAAACCCGACCGCGTCGTCGTCGGCGTACGTCGTCCCGAGTTGGCCGAGGTTTTGCGCGAGTTGCATGCCCCGTTTCTCCGAACCGAACGCCCGTTCCTCGTCATGTCCCCCGAAAGCGCGGAGATGACGAAGTATGTCGCCAATGCGATGCTCGCCACCAAGATCAGCTTCATCAATGAGATGGCGAATCTCGCGAAAAGCTGGATGCCGACGTCAACGACGTTCGCCGCGGCATCGGCCACGATCAACGCATCGGATTCCACTTCTTTTCCCCGGCCCGGGCTACGGCGGGTCATGCTTCCTCAAGGATGTGAACGCCCTCATCTACCTCGCGAACAACCTCGGCGCCTCCGTCAAGCTGATGGAAGCCGTCGATCAGGTGAACACTCGGCAAAAGCAGGTGTTGCCGACGAAGGTAAAGAACTATTTCGGCGCCGACCTGAATAAGAAGACGATCGCGATTTGGGGATTGGCGTTCAAACCGCGAACCGATGATATCCGCGAGGCGCCCGCTCTGGTGCTGATCGACGAACTGCTCGCTGCCGGCGCCCAGGTCCGCGTCCACGATCCCGAAGCCGCCGCGAATGTTCGCGCGATCTACGGCGACAAACTCACGTACTGCGATCGCCCCTACGGCGCCCTCGAAGGGGCCGACGCGCTCTGCGTCGTCACCGAGTGGCAGGAGTTCCGCAATCCCGATTTCGAAGTGATGCGCCGCCTGATGCGCAAGCCGGTCATTTTCGACGGCCGCAATTTGTATGAGCCGAAAACGGTGAAAGGAAACGGCTTCGAGTACTTCAGCATTGGCCGTCAGGTATAAGCGCGAGCGATTTCCCTGGAAACACGCTCGAACATCCGCAACAATGCATTTCCCCACCGTTGCCGATGCCACCTTGAGCGTTTCATCCATGCGACTGATTGTTTTGGCGTTGTTCGCCTTGGTCGTTCCATTAGCCGTCTTCGCGGATGACCCGAATCCGCCGGCGAAAGAAGAGAAGAAGGATCCCAAGGCGAAGGAAGAGCCTCTCGATCCGAACAAACTGCCGATGTCGAAGCTGCTTCCCTCGAAGCTCATTCCGAATCTCAGCACGAGCCGATATCAGGTCACGACCCGTTCGCCGGAATGCCAGGCGTTCTTCGATCAAGGGCTTGGCTACTTCCATTCGTATGTGTGGATCGAAGCAGCCCGTTCATTCGAGACGGCGGCGAAGCATGACCCCGATTGCGCGCTGGCCTGGTGGGGGCTGAGCCGTGCGATCGAAAAATGGGGGCGAGGCAACCACACGGCCGCGCTGAAGAAAGCGCAGGAGTTGTTGCCGAAGGCGAGCCATCGCGAATCGCTGCTCATCAAATCGCGTCTCGCGGAAAAAGGCATGCTCGAAGGCGTGACTCCGGAGCTTCGCAAGAAGGAAGCGACCAAGCACCTCGACGAACTGTTGACGCTGTACGACGACGATGAGGAAGGATGG
This sequence comes from Gemmataceae bacterium, assembly GCA_046350235.1. Taxonomy (GTDB): domain Bacteria; phylum Planctomycetota; class Planctomycetia; order Gemmatales; family Gemmataceae; genus JAIEPT01. The sequence goes on from JAXMAT010000006.1 coordinate 12,223, forward strand.
TTTGCTCGTGCTCAGATCGCGGAGGGGGCGAATGCGGGCGTTCCATTCTATAAAGCGTTAAGCGCGCGTGAATCCGCTGCACGGGGCGTCACTACAGCTTGGTGCACCACTACGCCGAGAACATTCGCCGCCCGGGCGCTTGGCCGGCAGCATGCGGTTAAATACATCGAATCGACGCCCGGAGTCCGCACGCATTTCATGCAGGCCCACCTCGGTGATGCGCATCGGCCGATGGGACAAGACGACCGATTGGTCGGGCGTAGCCGGTGATCGAACTGCAGCGGAAATACCGCCAAGGACATGAACGTCAAGCCGAACGAGGATTGGCAGTATTCGCATCACCTCGAAACACTAACGATGTCGCTGACGCATGACGGCCGATACAAGCAAGCACGCGATATCCAAAAGCTGAGTTCGCGAAGCGAAGTACGAGCACCGCCTCCCCTGGTTCCGCCTGCATCTGGCTGAAGGCGCCTACGACGAGGCTCTCGCCATCGCCGACCTCCACAAGAAAGAGAAGACGACGCGAAGCTGGCTGCGAGCGCTCGTCTTTCTCAAGCAAAGAGACGTCGAGAGGGCGAAGCATGAGATCGACGTGCTGCAGGAAGCGTATCGCGCCAAGCGCGAGGATAAGGAACTTGAGCTTCGTCTGTGGGAAACGCAGGGTCAGCTGCTGTGTCTGCAGGGGGGCGTTGATGGGGGGCTCAAGCTGCTCGAGAAGGCGGTCAAGAAGACAATGAATGAATACCGCAACCATGCCTGGGGCCACGGCGCCTATTACATGGAATCCTGGGGCCAAGCCGCGCTCGCGTGCAACCGGCTCGATCAGGCCGAGGAGGCTTTCCTCGAAGCGTTGGCCCACGACAGCGGTTCCGTCCGCGGGGCGCTCGGCATGCAAGTCATCTGCGAACGTCAAGGCCGCACCGAGGAATCAATCCGCTTTTCGGAACTCGCTCAACGTTTTTGGAAGAAAGCCGACGCGGGCCGGCTGCGTGCCGAACTTGATGCGATGCGTCACGACATCACGCCCACTCCGATTGGCCCGGCCGTATCGCTCGCGCCGGAAGCGGGAGCGACATCGAAATAAGCGAATTGTGCCGCACTAGTTGTGATCGTTATTGGCCAGTATGCGGCGAAGTTTAGCTGGGACATGCCGCGAAAGCCTGCATGTGGAATCAGTTGCGCAGAGTCCATCCCCTCCGGCAGTCGGCGTTGCCTTCATCGGAAGGGGAAGCTAAGATTGCAGCGCCATGGAGCCGTGGGAGTTGCCGGCTCATCAAACTCGGAACGTCTTCATGTCGGCATCGGATTCCGCAGACGATATTTTTTGCCCGGGCGGCCAGGTCGATCCCGACTGCCTGAGCGAATCCGCTCGACATGCCCTGGACGAAGGCATGCGGTTTGCGCGCGAAACCCGTTGGGATAGCGTTCGCAGCCCGCACATCTTCATGGGTCTGCTCGCCTCCCCCGACGACAGCATCCGTGGCTGGGGCGATCGACTCGGCGCCGACCTCGCCAAGCTCCTCGGCCAATTCCAGGAACTCTTCCATCAGGAAGGCGGCGACGGCGATCCGTTTCTCCGCCTCAATCGCGAGTTCCTCTCCGACAACGTGATTCGCCTGTTGCGCGACGCCTACCATCGAGCAGTCGGCGCTCAGCGCTCGATGGTCACGCCGATGGACCTGCTCATCACCCTACTGACCGCTTCCAACAGCATCGTGGCCGAGTGTTTCGAACGCATCGGAGTGACAGCTGCGAAGCTCACGGAACTTGCGGTCATCGCTGAACAAAAGCCTGGGTCGGCCTGATCCGCGCTGGTCGCAGCCAGCACAACCCTCACCATCGTTACCGCCTGCATTGCGAGACTTGAGTTTATTTGTCCGAATCTCTTCGGATGCAGGCTTTCGCGTTGATTCCTCCGCTACAATCGGGATGGACCGAACCCGGTCCCTCGACGTGGAGGGCCAACGATGCGATATTCACCAGCTTTGCTGATTCTTCTAGCCTGCCTGACTTCGGCCGGTTGCCAGCACCGACGTACTGCCATGAGCAACCGCTTCAACCCGCCTCCGGGTGCGTGCGCCGTCCCCGCTCCGCCTCCGCCCGGTGCGTTCGCATCGCCTGGGCCCGCTGCGTTTCCAACGAACCCGGCGCCTGTCGGCGTGCCGACGTATCCGCCAGGCGCGGGCATTCCGCCGGGTGGCTTCGCGCCGCCCGCATCGCCGCCGGCTCCAGGTGGTATTCCCGGTCTGCCGCCGCCTCCGGGCGGTCCTCTGGATCGCGCCGCTCCCCCGGGTCCCTCGGCTTCCGGGTTTGGCCCCGCTCCCGTCGATGTGCGCGAACGGCCCAACTACAAGTGGGAGCCGGGCGAACTGCCGCCGCCGCCGAAGGTCGAAGCGAAAGCTCAGCCGCCCGTCGATGACCGCGTCGTGCTGTTGCCTCCGGAATTTGACGAAAAGCGGGAACCTGCGAAGAAGGACCAGATTCGGCTGTATCCGCCGGAGCCGGAAAAAGAGAAAGAGACGGCCGAACCGCCCTCGCAACGCCTGCCGGTGGGCATTCCCGACTTCGCCTCGGCTCGCGACCAAGTGTCCGTCGGTCGTCGCCCTTCTCTCGATGAAGGCCTCGATTGGCTGCAAACGCATCGCTACAAGACCGTCGTCCACCTTCGCCTGCCGGGCGAGATGGGAGATGCGGACCGCAAGCAAATCGAAAAGCGAGGCTTCCGCTATGTCGCGCTCGAAGTGAACCCGCGACTGCTGACTCGCGATGTGGTCGAAGAGTTTCTGAAAATCGTCGGCGACCGCAAGGAACAACCCGTCTTCGTCTACGACCAAAACGGCGCCCTTTCCGGCGCCATGTTCTATTTGATGTTCCGCATCGTCGATCAAGACACGCCCGAAGTCGCCCAGGTGCGAGCCGGCCGACTGGGGCTTCAACCCGACCGCAGCGAACTGCACCGCGAGATGTGGACCGCCGTGCAAAGCTACCTACGCCCATAATTCAGGAGCCGCGCACGCAGTAAGCAGATCCGCATGACGCCAAGCCGAACCGCGGCGCGCCAAGCATGGCATGCATTCGGCGCCAGAACGGTTGATCACCCTTTCCCCAACGGGCGAGAGCAAGGAATTCGGACTTGCATGTCCATTTTGTGACATTTCCTCCCTTCAGATCACGTTTCCGCGTGGGGTTCGTAAAAATGCGGTATGTCCACATCGCCGAACATGCCTGACGCGACCGCTCCCCGTTGCCGGCTGGTGACGTTGGGGTGCAAGGTCAACCAGTACGAGACGCAGCACGTCAAAGAGGCGCTCGAAACGCATGGATGGGCCGAGGCCCGCGACGGCGAACCTGCCGATCTTTGCGTCGTCAATACATGCACCGTGACGATGGAAGGGGATGCGAAAAGCAGGCAGTGGATTCGCCGGCTGCACAAGCAAAACCCGCAGGCACGTGTAGTCGTCATGGGCTGTTATGCCACGCGCGATCCGGATGCGGTGGGCAGGTTGCCAGGCGTTTCCAAGGTCATCGTCGATAAGGCGAAGTTGGCTGACGAATTGGCCGAGTTCGGCGTGGCTCGCATGCCGGACGGCATCACGCGATTCGACGGGCATCAGCGTGCGTTCGTCAAAGTGCAGGACGGCTGCCTGCTGAATTGTTCGTATTGCATCATCCCCAGCGTTCGCCCGATCATTCGTAGTCGTGAGCCGGAGGCGATCGTCGATGAGGTGAACGAACTGGTCGCTGGCGGCTGTCCCGAAGTGGTGCTGACGGGCATTCACCTGGGTCACTACGGCATCGACCTCAGCAAGGGCCGACCCAAGAGCGAATGGCGGCGATTGTGGCATCTGCTCGATCGGCTCGACCGTCTGCCGGGCGATTTCCGCGTTCGCCTGAGCAGCCTCGAGGCAGCCGAGGCTCGCGATGATCTGATCGAAGCGATGGCCCGCAGTCGCCGAGTGGTGCCGCATCTGCATCTGTGTTTGCAGTCGGGTTCCGACCACGTGCTGGAGCGGATGAAGCGACGCTATCGCTCTGCCGGTTTCGTGGAACGGTGCCGGCGCATCCGCGCTTCGCTTGATCATCCCGCGTTTACGACCGACATCATCATCGGCTTCCCCGGCGAGACCGAGACGGATTTTCAAGCGACGATGGATGTCGCCCGCGCCGTCGGTTTCGCGAAGACCCACCTTTTCTCTTACAGCCCGCGCGAAGGCACGCCCGCCGCGACCTTTGGCCACGCCGTTTCGCCGCAAGTGATGGAGGAACGCCGGCAGCGCCTCGTCGCATTGGAACGCGAACTCGCGGATCAGTATCGCCGCAGCCTGCTGGGCCGCGAGGTGACGGTGCTGGTTGAAGGGGACGACCCGCAAAGGCCGGGCCGAGTGACGGGAACGACGTGTCGCTACGTCCAGGCTTCGCTCCGCGGTTACGCGCCCGCTCTGCTTCGCAAGCTGGTTCCGATCCGCATTGAAGCCGTCGAAGGGGACATGCTGCTCGGCGAACCGCTTGTTGAGCCGCAGGGTTTGCCCGATCCGCATGCCGCGAACGGAATCACGCGGAACCGCCGCATTTCGTTGCCGATTGCCTCATGACGCCTGCCCAAGCGTGTTAGGATTGCGGCGTCCAATTCGGGAGGTGCGTCATGGCGTCGCTTCGATCGTGGTTCGCGGGTTTGGCGTTGCTCGTGTCGTCGCAGGCATTGGCCGACGAACCGCCCGTGATCATCGCCCCACCGGTGGTTGCATCGCCGAACATCAGCGGCAGCTGGTGCGGCGAGTGGATCGACTTCAACAGCGGCCACCGCGGCCCGTTGCGAGCCGACATTCGCCCCTGCGGATCCAAGGTGGAAGTGACGTTTGTTGGCCGATTTTGGAAGATCTTTCCCTTCCGCTACCGCGTAACGCTCGACATCGTCGGCCAGGAAGGGGACGCCCTCATCCTTAGCGGCACGCAAGACCTGGGCCTCTTCGGCTGCTTCCACTACACCGCCCGCGCGACGTCGTGCAACTTCGTCGCCGACTTCAACTCCCGGCGCTACAGCGGCCAATTCCGCCTCGCGCGCTGATACGCTATCGCCAGCGGGGGAAAGACAGCCTCAGTCATCTTGTCATCGTGCGATGAGGGAAAGGCGCTGGAGTTGCGGTTCGGGGTGGCGGAGTTTGCGGATGGCGGTTTTCGCTTGCTCCACGTCCGCATCCGTGAGGCGGCCCAGTTCTTTCAGTTGCCGACATCGTTCGCGGAGGATGCGGACATCGGTGAGCAGTTTGCCGCGGTTTCCGTGGATCTGCCATTGGCGGTCGCGGAAGCGGAGGGCTTTCTCGCGATCACCCAGCACTTCCTGGTAGGTGATCAGGGTTTCGTACAACTCCTCGTTCGGCACCGCGAGTCCTTTGATTTTCGGGATCGCTTTGCCGTAGCAGCGTTGGGCGTGTCGCGTCTCTTCCATCGTGGTCCAGGCGATGGTTTGGTAGACGAGAAACTCCGCCGTCTGACCTTCGCGTTCGAGGCGGGCGCGATGCGTTTCTCGCCTTCCTGGGCGAGTTCGAGCATCGTCACGTAATCCTTGCGGTGCATCGCCAAGCTGACACAGCGTCCGCAACGCTTCGCCGGCGTAATGGTCCGACGATTTCTGCTCGGCGAGTTCGAGTTCCTTCTCAGCCGACTCCTGAGCGACATCGAACTTTTCCCGATTCAGCTCGAAAGCGGTTCGGCATCCAATCAGGCAGTGGTTGCATTCGAGGTTCGGATGCACCTCGCGCCGCATGTAGTCGAGGGCCTGCTCGATCTTCGGCGCGTAGCCGTCCGGGTCGATGCCGACGTAGCTGTAGATCAGGTCTTCATGCAGGCAGACGCGTTGCGGGAAATCGCGGAATGTCGGCTTCGTCGCTTCGATCGTCGCCTTCACGGCCCGATCGACGACTTGCGTGTAATCATGGCTGTAGAAGAGGAGCGTCTGGAGCGCCCAGTGCTCGAAGAACAGATCCCACCAAGGCTCGTCCAGATCGCGGGCGATGTGCCGGCCTTCCTGCAGCATCGCCATCGTTCGGCCAGGATCCGCTTCGCGGCATTCGAGCGCGTCGTTGAAACGGAAATAGAGATCCAACCGTTGCGGATCGTTTTCGACCCGCTTCAGGAAAGCATGGATCCAATTCCATACGCTCATAACCGACCCCACGAGAGATGAATCGCCCAAGCCCAGGGGCGACCGAAGGGAGCTCCTGGGATCGAAGCGAAGCCCAGGGGCGACCGAAGGGAGCTCCTGGGATCGAAGCGAACTTGCGAGCCGCTAGGCTCGCCCCCGAGCTTGACCGTGATTCGGATTGCTGCCGCATCAAGCTCCGCGCGTATTTTTCCGCATGCCGCAACTTTTCCAGGCAGCAGCCGCGGGCTTCGACCACATCGCTATCCTGCAATCGGCCCAAGCGGGCAAGGAGACGGCATCGCTCTTTCAGATTGCGGAAGTCGTGAAGCAGTCGGCCCCGGTTACCGTGGACTTTGAATTCCTTTTCGCGGAACCGCAGGGCTTTCGCATCGTCCCCCGCGGCTTCGTAGAAGCGGGCGATGGTGGCGTAGATGTCGTTCGAGGGAATCGCGAGCCGTTTGATTCGGGCGACGGCTCGGCCATAGCGATGCAGCGCTTCCTCCTCACGGCCCAATTTCCGCAACGCATAGGCCTGATAGACGAGAGCCTGAGCCTGCACGGAATCGCGATCCGAGCCGCTGTGCCCGCGATTCCATCTGCTTTGATACCCGGCTGCCGTCTCCCAGTCTTCTCGGCGAATCGCGAGGTCGGCGAGATGCGAGTAGGCGTTCGCGGAGTGGTGGTCGCTTCCCCGTCCAGCGCCTTGCGGAGTTTCTCCTCGCCGATCTCGCGGGACGCATCGTATCGGCCCATCTCCGACTCGAAGCTTGCCCGACAACCGAGGATGCAATGCTGACATTCGGCCTTGGGATGCGCCTCCCCTTTCATGAAATCGAGCGCCGCCGCGATGCGGTCCGCATAGCCGACGGGATCGATGCCGACATAGGCGTGGATCAGATCTTCATGGATGCACACCCGCTGCGGCAGATCGCGATGCCCTGGCTTGCACGCCTCGATCGACGCTTTCACCGCCTGATCGAGCAAATTGCGATAATCGCGGCGAAAGAAGAGCTGCGTCTGCAGAATCCAATGATCGAAGAACAACACCCATTTCCCTTCATCCAGCAGCTTCGCCTTCGCCCGGGCCTGTTCGAGAAGCGACAGGGTGATCAGGGTCGGTGTCCTTCGTTTCGAGCCGCAGCCTTTGAAATCATCGAGCAACGTGGCCCGGTCCACGTCCCCCCGGCGTTCGCCCGTTGCTGAAATTCGAGAATCCACGACCAGATATTCATGCGACCATCAACCCAGATGAAATTTGATTTGCCTACAGGAACGTTCCCAAACCATTCACCCGAATACGATCGCCAGTCTTCCGCTTGCGGCTTAGCGAGCCGTAGGCCCGGCGCGAACGCTAAGCCGCAAGCGGGGATCGCGGATTGGGACACATTCCATCGAATGCGTCCGGTTCGGCGGAACATCTCGCCACGCCCTCCCCTAATTCTTCTTCACCAGATACTCCATCGCTCCGATCATGCTGCCGAATGCTTTCGATGCTTGCCCCGCGTTAAGCATGCGGCCGGAGAAGAGGCGGGCGATTTCGTAGAGCGAGAGGAGCATCGCGTCGCGGACGCCGGCGTTCACGTTTTCCTCGCCGAGTTTTTTGATCAGCGGGCAGGACGTGTTGAGATACAGCGTGCCGGAAAGCTCGCTCTTGTCCGAGAAGCGATGATCGACGTACTCTCGCAACAAACCGGCGAGGGGGCCAGGAAGTTCGTCGCCTTCTAGAGCCTCATTCGCTTCGCGGACGATTTCTGCCGCCTGCGGGTAAACCATGAGCGCGGGGACTTCGGGGGGCTTAAAGGAGCCCATCTTCGCGCGGATCTTGCGGTCGCGGAAGAAACCCATCAGCGATTGCCAGGTCACATCCGACACGGGATGGATCATGTCCTTGGCGCCGTGGTCGAGTTGGACCAGGCCCACATCGCCATGCCTGGCGGCGTATTTTTCGAGGAACGGCGTCACCGCGAACCACGACGCGTCGATCGCCGGCACATCGCGTCCCTCGGCCAGCATCTGCTCCTGCAGCGACCCCATTTCACGGGTCACATAGTAGAGGCTGCCGCCGCTCTGATCGAGATACTCGGGGAGCGACAGCAGGCCGCGCGAGGTGCGGAAGCAGACGATGTCTTCGACTTTCTCGAAGAACTCGTTGTTCTTCACCGCCCAGCTGGTGATGACGTCCGAATGCCCTTTGACGAGGGCGCGCCAGCGTTCGGGATCGCTCTTCGAGAGATTCCGCAGGCCTTCGCCGAGTTGCTCCTCGATGGCTTGCTGGACGGATTGGAAATTGTCGTCCTGATGCAACCCTTCGCGCGACGCGGTGGGTTGCAGGATCGGACATTCAACGACGCCGCGGACGAAGCGAGCCCAGGGCGGCAGCAGGTCTCGCTCCTGATCGCAGATGAACATGCGGCGAATGTAAACCCGGCTATCGCCATATTCACGCACCGAGGCGACGGAACCGGGCGGGACGAAGAGGAAACCCTGCATCGGAATCGTGATCGCATCCTGGCTGACACGGCCCTTGGTCAGCGATTCGCTATGCAGTCGGACTTTCCAGTCTTTCAGCGGCAGGACCCACAGCGGTTCGACTCCGTCGAATGCTCGGCCGATGAAATCGTGGATCGCTTGTTCCGGGTCGAGCGATTCCCAGGGCGTTTCGCCGAGGTTGATCTGCTCCGGTTCGTCGTCCTCGGCCGGGTCGCCGACGAAGATCGGAATCGGGAGGAAATCGGCATAAGTGCGAACGGAATCGACGAGGTTCTTTTCGCGCAGCACGAATGCAGCCGCGGGTTTGACCTTGAGGATGACGGTCGAACCGATGTGGTGATCGGGGATTTCGATGGTTTCGTAGAATTCGTCGCCGCGGGACTGCCATTTCAGAGCTGGTCCGCCGCGGAACGAGCGCGTGGTCAGCGTCACTTCCTCGGCGAGGAGGAAGGCGCTTAGGAAGCCGAGGCCGAATTGGCCGATGAGTTCCGCGGCCTCGGCGGCGGCATCCATGCTCAGCTTTTCGCGCAGTTCACGCGTGTAGCCGCGGCCGATCGTCGCGAGGTAGGTGTCGATTTCGTCCGAGGTCAGGCCGGTGCCGTTGTCCTGGATGTAGAGCAGCCGTTGGTCCGGCTTCGCCCACAGCCGAATGGTCGGGCGATACTTCGGATCGTTCCCTTCGACCCTTCGGCGAATGCACGAGTCATGCGCGTTCTGAATCAACTCGCGCACGCCGACTTTTTTGGTCGAGTAAAGATGTTCCGCGAGGACCTTGAGCAATCCCGGCAGATGCAGGTTGAATCGCTGTTTGTCGGCCAAGAGAACGCTCCTTCGCCATTCCCGGATGCACGAAATCAGACGGAGTTGGAGTATACCAATCGCCGCTCGGAAGGGGGAAACGGTTTGTCGACAGGCGAACGCTACTCGGACGATCGCGACGGCCAACCATACCGCCATACCAGGGCAAAAAGGATGACAGCTCCCCCCACGAAGGTCCACGGATGCGGCACTTCGCCGGCAATCAGGTACGCCCATACAGGGTTCAGAAGCGGTTCGACGAGCGTGAGCGTGCCCGCTTCCTGCGGATTGACGACGCGAAGGCCGCGGGCCATCAGAAAATAGGGCAGGCCCATCTGCACGGCTCCGAAAACGGCTAGCACGGCGAACTGGGTCCATGTCGGTGGACGAAGCATCAGCACGAGCGGCAGCATCACGAGGCCGCTAAGAATCTGGTTCCAGATCGTGAGCCAATTCGACGAGACGTCGCGGAGCGTTCGCAAGCAGACGACGACGATGCCGTACATGAGCCCGCTGAGGAGCGCGATGCCGATGACGAGCAATTCGCCCTGTTCCCAGCCGCCGGCGATGATGATCCCGATGCCGGTCATGCCGATGAGGAGCGAGATCGTGCCGCGGCGATCCGCGGGTTCGCCCAGGAGAAAGACCGAGGCAAGCCACATCCAGAAAGCGCCGGAATACTGCAACAGGATGGCATTTGCCGCAGTGCCCAGTGCCTGGGCCGTGATGAAGGTGGCCGTCATCACCGCGAAGCAGAGCGCCATCACGAACATCAGCGGGCGAACGCGGATTTCGTTCCGCTTCAAGATGGGCACCAGCACGAGGCCGGCAAAGAGCGAACGCCAGCATGCGATCTGCAGCGGATATTGTCTGGCGCCTGCTTCCCACGCTTCGATTTCGGGCGGGTAGAACCCCAGCATCGTCGGCTGCGTGAGCACCTTGGTGAACGCCCCGCTAAAGCTCCACAATACCGATGCGATGACGATGCACCATCGGCCCTGGCTGAGCGTAATTTGCGATCGATCGTGCATCGAGGCATTCCATTCGCGGCCCGCGGATGAAGCCATGATACGAAGCGATTTGGTCGTCCCGACTCCGACTTCACTTAGCGAGAAGTTTCTGCGTTGAATGCGTTCCGCCGAACACCGAAATAAATCAAAGTAGGCAATTCGACACCGCGCGAATGCTATTTCTTCGTCAGCACGGGGTTCGCCAAGCTAGGCATGGGGAAGAGATCGGACAACAACGCGGAGAGCATCGGCTCGGAGAGCTTGCCGGATTTGATGCGGTCGAAGTCGTCGAATACCTTCGTCGCCGTACGCGTCCATTCGTCGCGTGTCGCTTTGCCGTCGTTGTCGGCATCCACGCGATGGAGGAGGCAGCGGGCCAAATACTCGGCAGGCTTGAAAGCGGGCAGCGTGGCGCCGATCGCCTTGCTCATCGGCGGTTTCGGCAGCAACTTGGCCAATTCTATCGCGAGCGATGCCTCATCGATTCGCTGCATCGCGTCCTTGTCGCAGGCGTCGAAGATTTTGGTGACGGCGGCGAGCCATTCCTCTTTCGCGACTTTGCCGTCGCGGTCGGTGTCCAGCTTTTGGAATAGCGGGCGAGCTGTCGCGTCTCCCGCCTTCAGTGCGGCGGCGCGGAATCCGCCGAAGGGAATATGCCCCATCGACGTTCCCGCAAGTTGCGCGGTCAACGAATCGGTTCGCTTGGCGAGGAAGGGCCGCATCGCGGGCGGATTGCCGAGGAACGCGGGGGATGCGTAGGGCTGTTCCTTGCGTTCGTTCATCGATTTCGTATCGCGGATGATCGCATCTTGGATCGTTTTTTCCAGCATGTCCAGCTTCGCTTCGAGCTTGTCTTTGCGGAATACGTCGGCCGAGAGTTCGCGGAGCAATTGCTGGTAGCGTTCGATGACCTCCGGAATCGCCAGCAAGCGATCGGTGAGCCGATGTTCGCCGGAATAGGGGCGAGTGAAGCTGAGATCCATCGTCTGATCGTTGGTGCCGAGGATCGGGAAATTCACGAACGAGCGGTCGAGATCCCACGGAGCGAAATGCAGTCGGCCCGTAGTGGGATGCAGATACAGGTAATAGTTGTGTCCCGTGACGAAGAAGCAATCCGTGTTCGCAATGAACGAGGTGACGGCGAGGAAACGCAGGTAGTTGTCGATCTCGAGGTAATCGCCGATCTCCTTGCGGAACTTCTCGTCATCGGCTTGATGGACCAGCTTGCAGAAGCCGAGGATGCGTTTCGCCTCCTCCGGAGTCGCATCCCGTTTGGTCTGGTACGCGGCTTTGTAGATGTTCCAGTCGTCGCCTTTGAAATTGAAATCGCGGACGCCTTCGGGCTTCATGAGCAGCCCTTTGTCGGATCCGAAATGATCCCGGAGAAACCGCTTATCGACATGCTCGACGACGGAATAGAGCCCGAGCAGGTGATCGTCCCACTTGCCCGGCACATTCAGGCGAACCTCGGCGAACGCCGTTCGCGGAGCAGGCACGCCGGCAGCGCGATAGACGGCATAGCCGAGCGATTCGCGGACGCGCGAGGGATCGGCGATCTCGGCGTGCAGATTGATGGTTTTCCGTAGCCGATAGGTTTCGGTTCCGCCGAAGTGGTCGAGGTCGATCTTGATCGATTTCTTCGCCGTCTTGGACGCATCGCCGATGGTACCGTTGCCTTTGAAGCGCACGCCGACGCTTTTGAACGTGCGGTCGCCGAAACTCACGGAACCGGTCGCCCAGGGCAGATCGACGCCGAAATTGTTGCGATGGATTTCACGGCCATCCTTCGTGTCCGACTTCGGCTTGGGCGTGGCTCCGATGCCGAGGATGCCGCGATTCCTCGGCTGCATCGCTTCGTATTCGTCGGCGGAAAGGTGGATGCGAACCGACCAAACCTCAGTGGCCTTGAACGCATCATCGCTCCGCTTGGTCTCCTGAGCCTGAAGCATCGGGGCAGCGGCGAAAACGACGCATACGAACGCGACGAAGCGATGAACGCCGATGGGCGACATGATCTCGGCAGCCTTTCGCCAAGTGAAGGGGCTTGAGATCAAATACTCGGCGAAGATGATGAGGTTTCGAAAACCTAGAAGCGGGCTACTCGAAGACTTCGGGAACCGCGTAGAAATCGCCCTTCCGAACCGGGGCATTGGCGAGAGCGTCGTTCACGGGGAGCGAGGGGTGCGCCACGTCGGGGCGGAAGATGTTGCTGAGTTCCAGCGGGTGGGCCAAGGGTTCCACGCCATTGGTGTTCGCTTCTTGCAGCTGATCGACGTAGCCCACGATCTTCGTCAGATCGCGGGCCAGCGAATCGACCTCGGCATCACTCAGGTCGAGTCGAGCGAGTTCGCGGGCGATCCAGCGGACTTCGTTTGGTGTGATGGCCATGGGCTAGCTCCAGGCGCGCGAAAACCCACGAGACATGGCTGCCTCGTGGGCTTGAATATTGTATGGCCGAACTAAATGCTCGGCATCGTGAACGGCTTACGCTTCACCGGCCGTTTGGCCAGGCCGCTGCGAATGGCGGAGACAGCCACGCGGACTCGCTTCACCTTGCCGTCGATCACAACCTGGATCTTTTGAAGGTTCGGCTTGAATGTCCGCTTTGAGATGCCGGTCACCTTGGTGCCGACGCCGCCGAGGTACTTGGCCTTACCGCGATGGGAGTATTGGTTCCCTCGCTTGGGAGCCTTGCCCGTGATGGCGCATTTCTGACCCATGATAGCTCTCGCTTTCGATCCCAAATCCAGGCGGCATGGCCTCGGACGCCACGCAACGCGGGAAAGATGAAGTATAGGGAACCGACTCCTCGCGACAAGGTTGCCGCGTGCAATCCCATGGAGCCCGCCGCAAAACCGAACGACGGGCCTGGGTTCGCGACGATCGACGAACCCAGCCCCGTCGCTTGCTTACGGAACTCGTGTCGCTGCTGAACGCTTTACAGCGGCTTTCGGGCGCGAATCAGGTAAGCTTGGCCGGCGTAGCTAAGGCGGTGTTCCATCTCGGCGAATCGCTGTTTGGCGAGTTTCCGTTCGATGGATTCCCAGGGCAGATAGTGGAATCGGCCGCGATTCGATTCGCGGGTCAGCCACGAGCCGTAGCTCCACATCCGCCACGCGCGGCGGAGGTATCGCATGGGGCGTTCGGCCTGGAAGATCCCACCCAGGGCATTGGCCGCGACGCGATGCCATGCCGCATGCGGCACATTGACGGAGAAAACCAGTTCCCCGCCCGGCTTCAGCACGCGATAAATCTCGCCGAGCACGCGATCGTACCCGTCGTCCGTCCAGCCGTTTTCGTCCTTGGACTCGGCATACTGCAGTGCGAGGCCGGAAACGGCGCCGTCGATCGTCTCGTCTTTGAGAAACCCCAATCCATTGGAGAAATCGCCGACGCGGAAAATGATCTGTTGCGGCGAGGCATTGAGTTCGGCCCGAAGCTTGGCGAAGGCGCGTTCGTTGGCGGCGGCGACATCCATGGAATGGATGCGGCGAAGCCGACCTTGAGCGAGCGTCCACAAAGTGCGGGTGAGATTACCGCTGCCGCAACCCAGGTCGAGCCAGCTTTGGTCCGGTTGGGGATTCAGCCACTCGCGGGTGTGAGCGAGTAGTTCTTGGTACGGCGGGAGTTCGCATTGCCCCCAAAAAGCCTTTGCGCACTCTTCGGCGGGCCAGTAGTTGATCGATGATGCGGGCGCCATGGTCGCCTCCATGCGACAAACCTCCATCCTTGAGGAAGCGAGAAAATAGCAGGTTCTCAAAACCAAGGCAATGCATGCTGTGCGAACTTGTTTGCAAGAAGCCTCCGCCCTCCCCGATGTCGTCAAACCAGGAAAGATAAAGAGGGTGAAAGATAAGATGGTCAATCTTTCTTGCTGACGGCGAGCACCTGAGCATGGAAGCGCCCCAAGTTTTCGGCGGCGTCGCGGAGCATGCGGGATTCGGCGCGTGCCTCATCGTCGTTGCGGGTACGGACAGCGTCGAGCCGTTTCTTGAGCTGCACGGCCAACGACGCATCGACGAACCGCAATTTCCTAAGCGTCAACGCATCCCCCGCTTCGCGAACGATCGACAATGCTCGCCGAGCTTCGTCGAGCTTTTTCGGCAAATCCTGCGGTTCGACGCGTGGCCACGTTTTCAGGAGAAACGTGCGGGCATCGGCATGGGCAGACGATTTCGGCTCCCAGAGCTTGCGAAGTCGTTCGAGTTGATCCCGGACATCCGGTTCGTCGCGCACCAGGCCTGTTTCCAGGGGCGCGGATCGCGTCGTCCGCGTCTCCCTGCGATTCCAGCAACTTCGCCCGCTCCACCCGTTGTGCGCGATCGCTTTCGTCTGTTCGTTCTGTGCCTGCTCGACCGCTTTCTCCAGTCGCCCGACGAATTCCGCCATCTGCTCGCGGCGTTTCTGCAGGTCGCCTAGTGCGACCTCCGCAGGGGCGAGCTTGAGGGCCGCTTCAGCATTTCGTTCCTTCGCCGCCTTCGCGAGGTGCAAGCGTTCCTCGGCATGCAGCGAGAGGCGTTCGTCAAGCCATTTGAGGCTCGCCTTACTTCCGACCAGAGCTTCATCCAGCGATCGGCCGAGCAGGCGATTGAGGTCCGTCACACGGTCGGCCGACTGCGAGAGATCGTCGATCACACGCCGAATCCACAAATCGCGGCGAAACTCGAGGCCGACGAGCTCGTCCTGTTCAGGTCGAGCGGACAGCGGCACGAGAACCGGATGCTCGTCGAGCAATGCGACGGGGAACTGCGTGCGAACCTGCGAGCCTTGCATCACCTTTACGACGGCAAAACGGTCGATCGCCTTCTCCGTCGTCGCCAGGCCGTCGCGATCGGTAACCAGTTCCTGCTTGGCTCCACTACCGCCGGATTGCACCTCGAGCGTCAGCCCCGCGAGCGGCCGTTCGCGCGATTCCTCGACGAAGCGAAAGCGGAGCATGTCCTTGCGGGTCGGCAGTTTCACCGCCACGAAGCGAGCGATGCCTGCCCGAGGCTTCACGTCGTCCTCCGCGAATCTCCGCCACAGCTTGAAGGAAACGACGCCATCGCGGGGCACCGTGGTCGCTTCGAGCAATACCCACGGCATGCGGATCGCGCGTACGTAGGGGCCATCTTGCTGAATTTGCACGACGGCAAACGCATCCCCTGGCTTTACCCGTGCGTCGAGCCCCAGCTTTCCGCCTTCCAGCGATATCCGCGGCGAAGTGGCTCCATCCACGATGCCGATCGGGGCGAAGCTGCTCAGCAACAGCTGCGAAGCGAGTCGTGCGACATCGCGGCGGTCGGCCGTGTGCGATGGTGCGGTCGCCGGCAATGCGAACGCGGCAGGGCCGACGAAGTGGCGAGCATCGAGTTCGTAGCGTCCTTCATGAAATCGCACGACCACAACCGCGAGATGCCGATCGCCGACGCGGTCGAGCCGATCGAGCGTGCCCAATCCTCGGCTCAAGACTTGAGGCAGCAACGGATCGCTGCCGCGTACGGTGATTTCGACCGCATCGCCCAACGCCGTGCGAAGGCGATCGCCGATCTCCTCTCGGACATGCTGTTGGAAGGTCGAGGTGAGGAAGCGATGCTCCGCGAAGCCGATGACGACATCCCACATCGCGGGCTTGGCGACGATATCCCCATCGGCGGCGTGGATCCGCGAGCAACTCAGCATCAGCAGAAGAACGGCGGCGCTTCGCATGGCGGTCATTCTACCGCGTTTCGCCAGCGGATTTGCCGGGCCATGCCCATGAGGATGCGACACTCCGCCTCGGTCAGCCGAGCTTTGCGAAGCATGTGGCGAATGCCGTTCATCAGCGAGTCGGCTTTGTCGCCGTAAAGGAAGTGGATGTCTACAAGGGCTTCGCGAAGTTGGCCGAAGGCTCGTTCCTGCATCTCGACGGACGCCGTTTGCGGGCCAAGTTCCGCGGGCACATCCGCGATGCGCAAGCTTTGTTTGCGAAGTTCGTAGGCGCAGATCGCGATCGCTTGGGCGAGATTGAGCGAGGCGTATTCGTCGCTCGTCGGAATGACGATGAGCCGATGGCATTGGGCAATTTCGTCGTCATTGAGGCCGGTCGGCTCGGGCCCGAACACCAGCGCCGGCAAACCGGCGCGTTGTAGTTCCGCCGCCGCTTCGCTCAATACGTCGTCCGGCGAACCCGCAGCCTGTTTGCGAAACAATCCGCCATGAGCCGACGAGGTGCCGGCGACGAAAGTGCGATCCGCGAGTGCGTCAGCGAGAGTGGGATAGGTCGTTGCGGAACGAAGAATCGCTTCGCCATGCGTGGACATCTGCAATGCTTGCGAATCGAGCGGATCAGCGACCGGAGCGACGAGACCGAGATCCCGCAGCCCCATATTCCGCATGACGCGAGCCGCCGCCCCGAGATTCCCCGGATAATGCGGCCGCACCAGCACAACTCGGCACGCTTCCAGGTTCATTGCGGATCGGCAGGGAGATTTGAACCACAGACGCACAGAGAACACAGAGAAAAAACAAAGAAGGCAAGAACTGGCGATGAGCACACGAGAAAGGTCAGCATATTTCGGTTCTTCAATCTCAATTCTGACTTTTCTGACTTTGCCTTTCTCTGTGTCCTCTGTGACTCTGTGGTTCAAAAAAAGGCGCTACTTGTTCGGATAAGGCTTCTGCCAGAAGTTCTCGCCCGACCAGTTCATTTCCGGGCGCACTTCGACGGTGCAGTCGCCGTTGACGGTGCATTGGCACGACAGGCGGATTTCGGTTTCATGGCCGATGCTGGCGAAGAGGGCCATGGGATGGGCGAGGAAGGTGAATTTTTCCTTCATCCCCTTCGTCGACACATTTTCCATTCCCTTCTTGACCATGACGCGGCAGGTGCCGCACAGGCCGTTGCCGCGACAGTTGAGCACGCGCGACAAGCCGGGGTTGGTTTCGACGCCCGCCTTCTTCAGTTCGTCGCGAAGGTTCGAGCCGGCGGGAACTTCGATTTCCTTCTTCTCGTTCGCGATCGTGATCTTGGGCATCGAATGGATTCCTTAGACGAAGCGGCTGAGTGCGAGGGAAACCGGCCTCGCGGGTGTCCGATGGGCGCTCGTCGGCATTGTAGAAACTTGGCCGCACGTGGGAACGGCTTGCGGCCGGGCCTACGATATTCGGCAACCATCCGCCTGGGAGCGAACCATGTCCTCCGTGAAGCTGACGATCGAACCGCATCCCTTGCTCGATCTTCACGCATTCGTGACCGAGTTTCCGAAGCCGCTCGGCGAAATCGCGGTTCCCGAAACATGGTCCGCCAAGCTGTCGAACGAATTCGTCGCCCCGTTTCGCAGCGACGACGCGGTAAGGGAAACGGTACGCGTGCTGTTGCGGCACTCCGGGTTCAAGCCAACGGGACGCAGCAAACCTGCCTCCGAGTACCTGATCAAGGCCGTCGAGGAAAAGCGACTCGGCTCGATCAATGCCGCCGTCGACGCTTGCAATATCGTGTCGCTGCACAGCGGCCTGCCGATCAGCGTCGTCGATCTCGACCGAGCCGTCGCTCCATTTCGAATCGCGGCAGCCGAGAAGGGCGCCTCGTATGTCTTCAACGCCTCCGGCCAAACCATCGACCTCGGCGGCTTGCTCTGCATCATCGACGCGGAAGGCCCCTGCGCGAACGCGGTGAAGGACGCGCAGCGAACCAAGACGCACGAAGGCACGCGGCGAACGCTGTCGGTGATCTGGGGATCGAAGAGCCTGCCAGGGCGAGGCGCTCAGGCGGCGACGTGGTATCGAGAATTGCTTGCGGAGGCGGGAGCGACGACGGCAGACATCGAGAGGTAAATCTCGGGAGGCCTCTCCCTCCCGTTCTCTGCAATCACCTTCAGTCGCGGACGAGCCAACGGATCTGCGTGGTATTCACGCTGCGGAACTCCGCCCGCGTGTTCATGCCCATCGCGTCAAGCGTCATGTCGCCTTTCAGCGTGATCGATTTCTCGGCAGCCACCAGTCGGCCCCGGGCGACATCGAATCTCCACGTCGCGGCCCCTTCCTCGGCATTCACATCGGCCTTGATCACCCGGAAAAGACTCGATTCCTTCGCGAGGGGCTGATACTTCGTGCGAAACTTGCAGGTGATGACGCGGAGACCCGATTGCTCGCCGTCGTCCTGACATGAACAGGTCGTCAGCAGAAAGCCGAAGGGGGGCATCGGGTCAAGAATGTCGCGAGTCCACTTGTGCCCAGGCTTGGTCGCTTCGGTCGGCAGGAATGCGAACATGTCGTCGAACGCTTGCTGAAATGCTTCCAGCGGAACGAGCACTCGCAAAACCTTGCGAGCGTCATCCTTCTTTTCCGCCGCTCGGTCGAGAAACTCGTCGTAGCCTTCGAATTCGCTGACTTTGCCGCTGGCCGCGATGCGGAGTTTAAAAGGCGTGCCTTGCATGCGCTCGGCGATTTTCGATTCGAGTTCGGACTTGGCGCCTTTGGTTTTCTGCGTCGCCTTGGCCAATACCGCTTCGAGCTTGAAGCCATCGTCCTTCGCTCCGACGACCTTGAAGCGGAACTGCCAGGAGCCGGCCATTTCCTGATTGAGAATCTTGCCGGCGGATTCGACGGTCTGTTTTTGATCGAACTTCCGTTCGATCTGAAATTCCTCGCCGACTTTCAATTTCCAAACCAATCGCTCTTGAGCATGGATCAAGTTTGGGAAAAATGCCAAGACGAGGGCAAACGAAGCGAGACGCATGGGATGCTCGCTGTATGAGGAAGAGGCCGCATGGACTGTATCGTTAGCACGCTGCGCAAGTGCGGCGACAGGCTCCGGATGGCGCGATGCATTCGACGTCGGGAACCTGTCGCCGCACCTGCTTGCACAGCGTGCTAATGGCCTACCGGTCTTCCGGTGCTCCCGGCGCCAGCTGCGACACGAAGCGCTGGATACGGTAGGTGTTCATGTTCGCATCCAACCATTGTTGCGCGGCTTGGTAGGTCTGTGCCGGAGTGCCGCCGACGGGGCGGAAGCCGTCCTTTTCGGTGAGGCCGAGTTGGAACATGACGTTCATGGGGTGCGTCTGGTTGAAACGGCCCGGTTGCTGATTCCAATCGGCGTCGCGGAGCGCCTTGAGGATCAGCTTGCTCGTCTCGGCGTCGATCGGTGCTTGCTTGGGATTCGGGCCGCTCGCGCTGCGGTATTGCTGAACCAGCATCGCGGCCGCTTGCAGCTTTTCCTGGGCCGAGCCCTTGCTGAGCGATTCCTTCGGGTTTTCGAAAATGCGGACGAACGCTTGAGCGTCTGCGACTTCCTTCTTGAAGTTCGGCGATTCAGCCGACGTGAAGTTGTAGAAGATCGGAGCGTAGAGGAACTTCCCTTGCGGGTGGTTCTGAAGCATGAAGAGACCTTCGTTGCCGACCTGGAATTGCGGGCCGCGATAGGGGCCGCTGCTGAGGCGAGGCACACCGGGCCGCGGGGCTTGCGGAATCATGAAGCCGACGCGGATCTGCGCCTTGGCCTTGGCGCCTTTGATGCCTTCGCTCACTTGAACGACGGCAATCCGCCACGTTTGCTTGTTGTCGCCGACGCCGATCTCAATGTCTTGATCTTCCAACGCGGCCACACGGCCGACTGCAAGAACCTGCGCTCCGGCCATCTTCTGCGGACCCGGAGGAGGGGCAACCACCAATGCGCGAGCCGAACCGACTTGAGCCAAACACAATACGACGCTCATCGCAATCCACGAACGCATGCGAAGCATGAACTCACTCCCATGTAGAAACTACGGTGCGTATCGATAGGACGATGCCGATCGACGGAAAGTTTGAATTTCTCTAGATTTTGGCCGCAGGCTCGGTCCATTCCTTACCGGGCGCGATCGCCACATAGGGCAAGCCGAGCATCCGTTTGATGGCGGCCCATTCCCCCATGTCGTTGCCTTCGAACAGATGTCCGATCCACTGCAGCACATACCCGCCGACGAACGCTGCCAGCGCCCAGGGCCAATCGACGAAAAAGAAGAGCACCAAGCCAGCCAGCGACAGCGGAATGCCGACGAGATGGATCGCGAAATTCGCGGGGTGCTGATGCCGCTCCAGCCAATTGCGAAGGGCCCGCCGAATCGGTTTGCGGGCGAAAAATCCCTGCCTCGGTTCCATACGGGTAATTGCCCTTAGAGAGGTTTCTGAAGCTCCGCGTCGACGGATCACATCACGAAGTTCTTGAACTCGTCATACGTCAGCGGCGGCGAGAAAACGCCGCCGATAAGCCAGGTGCCCGACTGCGGCGTTACGTGAACGACCCGCACCAACAGAGTTTTGCTGTAATTCTTCTGCGGATTGGCGATCACGACGGCCAAGAGCGTATTCGGCTCCACCTTCCGCGTCATCAAAAGGCCGATGCCTTCCATCGACAGGTCGCGAATGCGAACGGGGGGAAAATCTTCGGCCACCGGCGATGCGAAGGTGCAGGCAGACCCAGCATTCACGGCCATGCGGTCGGAGGCGCGGCGGTCGCGATCCGTCATGATGCGGCTTCCCGAAAGGATGCGAACGACAACCGCCCTCAACGGCGGCGTATCCATCCATTGTCGCGACCGACTTTAAGGTAAACAAGCACCGCGCCTCGCCTTACTTTCCTTCATCCCCTTTGAAGCGAAACGCCTGACCTCCGACGATCTGATCGGACGTAATCGTGGGGCAGACGAACTTTTCGATGTGATCGATGATCCGCGAGGTCCCCTCGAAGTGGGAGACATTAGGCCACATCGCGGGGTTGTACATGGTGTCGGTCATGTCGCGCATGAGAACTACGTTCTTTCCGTTCTTCGCCATCTGCCGCAGTCCGAAGGGACGGCCGAGGACGCACATGTTGGTGTGGACGCCGAGCAGAATGACTTGATTGATGCCGCGGCTTTCGAGCAGGTTCCAGATCTCGATGCCCGAATCGCTGATCGCGTCCACGTCGTCGTGAATCTTGATGACGTCGATCTGGCTTTGCCAGGGCGCCTTCCAGTTTCGGCCCATCGCCGTCAGCTTCGCATGATGCTCCGCCTCCGCCTTGGGCTCCGAATCGCAGCCGCCGTCACTCTGGTCGATCGGGTATTTTTCCTTGTCCTCCGACGGAATCTTTCGGCACCACGTGTCGATTTCCTTCGGCAGATTGGCCGCTTTTGGAGCCTCCTTCGCCCGCTTGCGCGCGGCCGTGGTTTCGTAGGGCCTCATGCAGCTTGAGGGGGCATGAACGATGAGCACGCCCATGCCGCGAGCCTTTTCGATCACCTTGTTCATGGACGGGGCGATTTCCTCGACTCGCTTCACCGCGTTGTAGCAGTGATGCGTATCCCACATGTCGCACACGATGATGGCCGTCTTCTTCGCATCCCAAGATTCGCCTTTGACGACGCGTTCATATTGAACTGCGTCCCCTTTTTGGACCAAGCTGCGAAGCTTCAGATCGAGCTTGTCTTGCGCGAAGACGGGAGCAGCGAAGACAGCGATCAGAGCGATCGGCAGAGCTTGGCGAAACATGATGGCACCCGGAGGGAGGATGGAGCGGCCTTCATTGGAACATCCGACCGCCGACAGATCAAGCATGGCACGATGGCACACCCGAAACACCGTTTGGTGACGGTGATTTCAAGACCTCACGGCCTTGAAATCGCCGTGCTCGTCCTGGACTAACCGTTCATCTTCTCATCCCACGATCGGCGTCGCAAACTCAGCATGGTCGAGAGTTAGCAAGGAAAACCTCACAAGGATACGCCTCATCCGCCTAAATAGGGCCGCAGTCGACGCGTTGAAGCGAACAGCCTTGGTTCGAAGCGAATGAATTGGCCTACGAAAAGGCCTCTTTACGCCAAAGGCGTTGCATCCAACAGCCCAGGGTTGGCGACCGAAGGGAGCTACCCTGGGTGAGCGAGAAGGAACACGAATACCCTGAAAGGGTTGCATCAGGGTGAAACGCGGAGTCGATGGAACCCCTTCGGGGTACTACGGCGTGGGGCCGGTTTACCCAGGGTAGCTCGCTGCGCTCGCAACCCTGGGCTATGCGATGTAACGCCTTTGGCGTAAAGAGCGGAGGACGAATGGGAATGCCATTCGCGATTCGACTAACGTCACCTCACTCGATGAGGCGAGAGGAAAAGTACCGGGCGATTCGCCACATTGGTCCTCGGACGGAAGCGGGCCGTTCTCCGGAAGTCGGCCTTCTCCCTGTTCGCTTCATGTAGGCTTTGCCTTCCGCAAAGAAAACCGAAACCATCTCGGTTTCCGAATACCACTCTCCGTTGATTCCAACGTCGCAACCATCGAACCGCATCAGGGACACATGGTAATAGCACGCAGCCGGGCCGCCCAGAATATTCTCTACCTCGGCTTCGGTCATGCCAACTTGTATTTGGTCGATCGTGAAAGGAGTGACGTTCTTTCCCGTGTGCAGAATCGCCTGGACTACCAGGCCGCATGCAGCGACAACGCAGAAGAACGTGGATAGGAGCAACAAACGACGACTCATGGCATGGTCCGCGCCAGCGTCTCAGGACGAAATCCATCATGGCCAAAGACTTAGGATCCGTCAAAGCGATTCATCTTGTTCTATGTCATAACCGGACCTGAAGCGAAAACGGGCCGACCAGCGAACTCGGGTGGTTGGCCTTGAATGCGAATCCCGCGTTCGGGTATCACTTCTTTTTCGTTGGATGAACGCCGCGAATCGGCGTCCCAGGGAGGGGGCCTTGGCCGAACCGTTGACCAATTCGATTCTGGATGCGCTGCGCCTGGGGATCGCGGAAGGCCGCGAGCTGCCGCTGTTTGCGGCGAAGGGCACGGCCGGACTTTTCCCCGCGAACGCCGCCGGCAAACAAGCCGCCCAGCAGGCCCGCGAACAAAATCTCGTCCGCATTGCACGCACCGAAACGCGGGGCAAGACGGCCGTCGAACTCGCCGTCCCCACACGCGAAGGCGTGACGTGGTGGCTGGGGCAGACCAGCCCGCGCCCCGTCGTCGAAGCGCTCCTCGCCGCGATCAAGGCGAGCGAAACGCGCTGTGCCGAGTGGTCCGCTGAGACGAAGGCAGTGCAATCGCATCTGCATTCGCTGCAGGAAGCCGCCAATCATCTGCTCCAGCGATTCCCCGAAGGGAAAACGCCGGACGTGTTCCCCTGGGATCGCACGCAGGACGATCTGCCGGGGCGGATCGTCGAACGGCTCAAGCAATGGCATGACTCGGGCAAGCTGGGCGATTGTCCGCTGCCCGATCTGCATCGCATGCTGACGACCGCATCGCCGAGCCTCACCATCGGCCAATTCCACGACGCGCTCCGCACGCTGCACGATCGTCGTGCCGTGTGGCTGCATCCGTGGACCGGGCCGCTTTATGAATTGCCCGAACCGCCGCTGAGCCTGCTGGTGGGGCATGAGGTGGCGTACTACGCGAGCCTGAGAGCATAACGCAGCGAAGCCCAGGGGCGACCGAAGGGAGCTCCTGGGATCCGAGCTATGACCCCAGGAGCTCGCGTCGCTCGCCCCTGGGCTTGGTTAGCCGAAAACGAAGACACACGGATTTGACCCGCGCATGACGCGCGTTGGAGGTAGCCCATGACGACCATCGTTGCTGAGCGTTCGTTGGCGGATCGTGCGTTGGAAACGTTGCGGCATGCGGGGAATCCGTTCCGCAACTACTTCGCTCGCAATCCCGACGACGAAGTCTGCGCGCGTTTCCATGTCCCGGATTTGTTCTCCAAAGAACGATCGCAGCTCCTGGGCGTGGTCGAACTCTACCGCCACGCCGGGCACGCACTCGGAAATGGTGCCGATCCTGGGCAACAAGGGTGCGGGCAAGACCCACCTTCTCCACTCGATCAAGCATGGGCATGACGGAGCCTGGCAACTCCTCGTCACCCCCGGCATCTTCCAGAAGGATTCCGATTTCCTGGAGTATCTGCTCTTCCAGGTGATCGATACGCTGCTGGGCGGCAGCAAGCAGAAGGGGCGTCGTCCGCTCGACCTCGTGGCCAACGAACTCACGCGCCGTGCGTTGTCCGATGCGCTGACCGCGGCCTCGCGCGACGAATGGATGGACCTCTTCCCCGCCCCGGGCCTCAGCAAGTGGACCCGCAAGCTTGGCCTCGGCGTCTCGCAGGCGCAAGAGCGCACGCAATGGCTGCTCGATGGACTCAAGCAGCAAGGAGCCGACCTCAAGAAGCTCTGCGGCGAAGCCCAGGTCGAACCCGAGCGCGCGGCCGAGTTTCTCGGTCGCCACATCGATCGCACCGAACCGCGCGATTCCGTCGGCCTGATGCGGCGTCAGCTCATGCAAGGTTTCGCTCGCGCGGCCCTCATGACCGACGAAAGCGACCTCGCCAACTTCCTCACCTACGGCTTCGCCGAACTCGACTATAAGGTGAAACCGAGCCGTCAGGAACTTGTGCTGTCGCTGTTTAAGACGCTGATGCACGCACTGCAAAGCCTGCGGATTCCGGTCGTCGTCGCGTTCGATCAGCTCGAAGATTTGCTGCTCGCTCGTCGCACGGACGATGGCCATCGCGTGGCGGAAACGTTCTTCGCCGGCATCGTGCAGACGATGCATCAGATCGACGGCATCTGCTTCCTGGTCTTCGCCGAGCGAGGCCTGTGGAACCGATTCGTTCCCTCGCTCGACGGCTACATCCAGGATCGGCTCAACAACCCGGTCCACGTCCCCGGCCATGGCACGATCAAGTCGCTTCGGCTCGAAGCGCCGGCTTTGGAACTGGTTCGCAAGGTCGTCGAAGCGCGTCTTCGCCCTGGCCTGGAAGAACCGCATGCCGCGGGATTGACGACGATTTGGCCGTTCACCGATGAACAGGTCGCCCAGATCGCGAAGACCGAACCGACGCTTCGCGACATGCTGCAGCAGTTCCGCCATCTCTTCGACCACCTCGTCTTCGGCGAGGTGCAGAAGAAGGCCTACGAGGAAGAGACGAAGCCCGATGTCGCTCCCAGCAACCGCATCTCGCAGGTGCTGACGGAGGAGCCGAAGGTCAAGAGCGTGGTGACGGTGGAAACGCCGGTAGTCGCGGCTCCGACGCCGGAACAGCCGAAGGCGACGACGAAGGTCGTGCCCCCCGCTCGCCCCGAACCGGCGATGACGGCGAACCTCGACGATTTGTGGACGCATCAAGCCGAAGCCGCCCGCGCGAAGCTCGCGACCGAAGGCGCCCTCACCGGCTCGACGCGCGACCTGCAAGCGGGTCTCGGCGCCTTTCTGCAAACCTGCTGCGACCATGGCGTAAAGGTCGGCCCCTGGCGCCTGCAACACGTCGTCCCCGACTTCGCGTTCGGCGACCATCCGACCTACGGATTTATATCGATCGGCCACTGGGCCTGCCGCGACGGCAAGCCGTGGAAGGTCGGCATCGGCCTTTTCCTGGGTCGCGGCACGGGCAAGCCGAAGGATCTGGAAACGAAGCTCTCGACGCTCGATCTTCAGCCGCCGATGATCGACCACCTGATCCTGCTCCGCCCCGACGACGACATGGCCCTCACGGGGAAAAGCAAGACGGTCTGGCAGGATGCCGAGAAGAAGGGGAAACATCCTCGGCTCGAGGAAATGACGCTCGACACGCTCGCCGTGATCTACGCATTCCCTCGCTGGATCGCCGCTATTGGCGAAGCCCTCCCCGCCGGCCAACCGCTGCCGAACTTGGCCGACTTCATCCAGGACAAATGCGAACGCCTGCTCGAGCAGGTCTGCATGCCGCAATCTTGATTCGCACGGTGCGATAGTAAGTACGAAGATGGGCTAACGCCCATGGATTCCCCGTTGCGGCTCGGTCTGCGACCGTGCCGCAACGGCCCGCAACCTGTTCCCGGCGCCTTCTTGCGCCGCGTGCTGGATCCGGAACGATCTATCAACTACTTCTTCGCACCAAGGCAGTAAAACGCCCCGTCGATGGTGCCGACGAATAGACGGCCTTGTGCGACAGCCGGACCCGCAGGAATGCTTTTTCCGAGTTCGAGCTTCTGCACCTCGGCTCCTTTGGCGCGGTCGAGTGCATACAAACATCCGTCGGACGCACCAAAGTAGACCCGTTCGCCGACAACGACAGGAGAGCTGTCGACGCGTCCTTTGGCGGCGTAGGTCCAAGCGATGTCCCCTTTCTCCGGCGTGAACGCATAGACAAGCGTGTCGCGGCAGCCGACGATCACGAGTTTGTCGAGCACCGCGGCCGAAGCGTAAAAGGGCTGATTCTTTTTCGATTCGACGGCCCAGGCCACTTCCTTCTTCGCGATATCGACGGCGAGCATTTGGTTGGTCATGGTGCCGACGAAGAGTCGGTCGCCTCGAACTGCCGCAGTGGCAGCCGCCTGCCCGCCGAGATCGACTTGGCCCAGCGATTTGCCGGTTTTCCAGTCGAGGATGTGCAGGTTGCTGTCGCAACCCGCCACGAAGGTCTTGTCGCCGGCAACGACCGCGGATCCGTTGACGGGACCTTGCGTCTTGAATTTCCAGGCGAGTTTGCCGTCCGACTTGTTCAGGGCGTAGAGGGTGGAATCGTGCGAGCCGATGAGCACATAGTCGCCAGCGAAGTTTGCCCCGGAAGTGATTTCCCCTTGCGTTTCGAAAGTCCACTTCTTTGCGCCGGTCTTGGCGTCCACCGCGTGGATCATGCCTTCCTCATCGCCGATGACGACTAGGCCATCGCTGACGGACGGACTCGCTTTGAAGGCGCCTCCCTGGTACTTCCATTTCTCCTTGCCGGTCTCAAGATCGACGGCATATAGATGCGTGTCGAAGGAACCAAAGTACACCGTATTTCCGACGACGGCGGCCGTCCCTTCGATGCCTTCCTTTGCCTGAAATTTCCAAAGCACTTCGAGTTTTTCCGGCAACGTGCCTTCGGCCACGCCGCTCTGCAACGGGTTGCCCCGGAAGATCGGCCAATCGCGCAGCACGTCGCCGAACGATTGTGGCAGAGGAGCCGCCGCCAAGAGAAGGAACAATCCGACAAGCAATCGAAGCATAGCAATCACCTATCCGATCGCGCGAGAATTCCCCATGGCGTCATTGTCGCACGCAGCGTCGATCACGGCGAGAGTTTCGCTTGCATACCGTTTTTCGCGCTTCGCGGTGGACTTCCCTTGGCGAGGCATTTAGCATCGGAGCCGTTGCCTCACACCCATGGAGTATCGATGATGCACCGCCTGTTCGCACTTTTTTTCGCCGTCGCCCTGCTGGTCGTCTCGGCCAGTCCCGCCTTGGCGCAAGAGGAGTTCAAGCCGCTCTTCAACGGCAAGGACCTCACGGGTTGGAAGACGTTTCTGAAAGACGACAAGGCCGATCCCGCGAAGACCTTCGTCGTGAAAAACGGAGAAATCCAAGTGACCGGCTTCCCGAACGGCTACGTCTACACCGACAAAGCCTACAAGAATTATGTCCTGCAATACGCCTGGACCTACCCCAAGGATCAGCCGGAAAAGACGACGATGAACACCGGCTGCCTCATGCACATCCATGAACCGCACAAGGTTTGGCCGCATTGCGTGGAACCTCAGGGCCGATACAAGGATCACGGCAAGCTCTTCTTCATGGGATTCGCAAAGGATGCGAAGACGGAATCGAAATTCGACGAAGAGGCTTTGAAGAAGGCCGTGAAGCCGAGCCATGAGTGGAACACGACCGAAGTGACCGCCAACGCCGATGGTTCGATCGAAGTTCGAGTGAACGGGACGCTGGTATCGACAGGCAAAAGTCCGTTGACCGATGGGGCAATCGGCTTCCAGTCGGAAGCAGCTCGCGTCCACTTCAAAGACATCAAAATCAAGGAACGAAAGTAGCCCGAGCAGACCGCATCAAGCCTCCCGCTTCCGCCGCAGGGCTTCGATAGCTGCGACCTGGAAGCAGGGAGGCGAGATGTCTTTCGCGATTTCGTCGGTCACTTCTTTTTGGCTGGAGGCGGTTCGTCGCCGATGTCCTTTCGCATTTCGTCGGCAAACGCTTGCAAGCGGCGGACGACCTCAGGATTTTGCTCGGCCACGTTCGTCGTTTCGCTTTCGTCCTTCCGCAGATCGAACAACTCCAACCCGCCTTGCACGCTTTTCATCGCGCCCGGTTTGCCGTCCTTGCCCGGTTCCTTCGCAATCGAATTGTAGT
Source organism: Gemmataceae bacterium (assembly GCA_046350235.1). Classification (GTDB taxonomy): domain Bacteria; phylum Planctomycetota; class Planctomycetia; order Gemmatales; family Gemmataceae; genus JAIEPT01. The sequence continues at coordinate 40,741 of JAXMAT010000006.1, forward strand.
TGCGAGGGAAATAGAGCTTCCACTGTCCCGAGCGGACGGCCTGCAAGTGTTTGCCCCAATAGAAGAACAACGCCGCATGGGGCGATTTCGCGTTGGGCTGGCCGAGGAGCAGCGGCGAGATGTCCTTGCCGTCGATCTTGTGAGCCGGAAGTTCGCCGCCGGTCAGTTTGGCGATCGTGGGCAGAAGATCGATCGTCATCGCAGGTTCGTCGCAGGTTTGGTCGGCAGGTATTTTTCCGGGCCAACGCGCGACGAATGGCACGCGGACGCCGCCTTCCCATGAGGTGCCTTTGCCTTCACGCAGCCGCCCCGCGCTCCCGCCGTGGTTGCCGTAGGAAAGCCACGGACCGTTGTCGGACGCGAAGATCACCAGCGTGTCGTCGTCGATGCCGCACTCCTTAAGGGCCGCGAGGATTTGGCCGACCGAATCGTCGAGTTCCATGACGACGTCGGCATAGAGCCCCATGCCTGACCTTCCCTTGAACTTCTCCGACGCGAACAACGGCACATGCGGCATCGTGTGCGGCACATAGAGGAAAAACGGCCGATCCTTGTTGCGGCGAATGAAATCGACGGCCTTCGCCGTGTATTGCCCCGTGAGTTTCGATTGATCCGGATTCTCGGCGATGGCTTTCGTTCCTTCGATTAACGGCAGCGGTGGAAACTTCGAGGTCGGGTGATTGGGCCACATGTCGTTCGAGTACGGGAGGCCGAAGTACTCGTCGAATCCGTGTTTGCCTGGCAAGTGTTCGGCGAGATGCCCGAGGTGCCATTTGCCGAAGATTGCGGTGGAATAACGCAACGCCTTGAGAATGTCGGCAATCGTCCGCTCGTTCGGCCCGAGGCCATGCTTCGCGGTGTGATTGAGGGCTCCGTAGATGCCGACGCGATTCGGGTAGCGAGCAGTAAGCAACGCGGCCCGGGACGCGGAACAGACGGCCTGCGCGACATAGAAGTTCGTGAAACGAATCCCCTGCTTCGCCATGCGATCGATGTTGGGAGTCGGAATCTTGCCGCCGAAGCAGCCGACGTCGCCGTACCCAAGGTCGTCGAGATAGATGATCACGACATTAGGCGGTTTCTTGGGCGACTGAGCGAGGCTCGACGGAATTGCGAGGAGCAAAACGCTAAGTGTGAGAATCAAACGAACCATGCAGCAACTCCGGAGAGAGGCGACTTGGAAACCGATGCGATTGGCCTTACGAACCAAGCGATGTCTCACACGATAACGCCCTTGCTTTGGCGGAGCATCACAAAACGCCCTTCGCAAAAACAGAACGGTCGTCCGCGCTCGCCATTCGGCGTTCGCTCGATACACCGACAGTCGGACCCTGCTGATTTCAACCTTCGGAAACGCCATGGACCATTTTGCCTACCGCAACCGCGTTCTGCATTGCGAAGACGTTTCGATTCCGGACCTCGTGAACACATACGGCACGCCGCTCTACGTCTACAGCAAGGCGACCCTACTCCGGCATCTGCACGAAATCCAGAATGCCTTCGCCGAACTGAACCCCATCGTCTGCTACAGCATCAAGACCAACGGCAACATTCATCTCGCCAAGCTGATGGCCGACGAAGGGGCGGGATTCGACGTGACCAGCGGAGGCGAACTCTATCGCGCTCTGAAAGCGGGCGGCGTCGGTTCGAAGATCGTGTTCGCAGGCGTCGGCAAGACCGATCCTGAAATCCGCGCCGCTCTCGAAAACGGCGTGTTTCTTTTCAACGTCGAATCGGAAGGCGAACTGCTCGCCATCGGCGAAGTGGCCAAGTCGATGGGGAAGGTCGCGCAGGTCGCCCTACGCGTCAATCCTGATCTCCCCCCCAAGACGCACGCCAAGACCGATACGAGCGTCAAGGGCGTCAAGTTCGGACTCGACATCGATACCGTGCTCGAGTTCGCCCAGAAAATGGTGGGCCATCCCTCGGTTCGAGTCGTCGGACTGCACATGCATCTTGGCTCACCGATCCTCTCGGCAGAACCGTACGCCAAGGCGGGAAAAAGGTTTGATTCTGATCGACAAGTCGCCAACAGGGGCATAAAATAGAGTGGTGGAACATGGGCGGAGGCTTCGGCATCCATTACCGAAAGCAGGAAGCGCTCCCCGCGGCCGCGTTTGCGGAAGTGATCGTTCCGGGGGTCAAGAAGGCTGGATGCAAGCTGATTCTGGAACCGGGCCGATTCGTCGTCGGCAATGCGGGCATCCTGGTCAGTCGAGTCATCTACACGAAGGACTCGGGCGGCAAGCATTTCGTCATCCAGGATGCCGCCATGAACGACCTCATTCGTCCCACCTTGTACGATTCGTTTCACCGTATTTGGCCGGTGCAGCCGGCAGCCGACGTTCCGTGTCCGCCTGCCGACTATGAGGCCGAGATTCCGAACACGACGAAATGCGACGTGGTCGGCCCCGTTTGCGAATCAGGAGATTTTCTGGCGAAGAACCGTGCCCTGCCCCACCTGACCCGAGGCGACCTGCTCGCCACCTTCAGCGCGGGGGCATATGGCATGGCGATGAGTTCGAACTACAACGGTCGGCCCCGCGCCGCCGAAGTGCTGGTCGATGGAACGACGCACCGTGTGATCCGCCGCCGCGAAACCTACGAGGATTTGGTGCGGCCGGAATTGGAAACCTGACCGGGTTAGCCGCGACGCGGAGCGGAGCGCGGACTGAATCCCGCGCAATCGCACGGCAAGCAGTCCGCGCTCCGCGTCGCGGCGAACCGATTTGCTTGAGGTGCCCGTGCGTTCTTTGCGACATGCTGGTTCGTTGTTTCTGGGCGCCGTGTGCTGTGCCGCATTGCTCTTCTCCGCGGCGCGTGCTCAAGATGAGCCGAAGGGGAAGAATGTTGATGAGAAGCGGGCTTTTCAGGCCTTGATGGAGAAAGCCGAGACGGAATACCGCGTCTTCTTCAAGAAACCGGAAACGGGGCTCGATTTCTGGGCGGCTATCCAATTCGAAATCGAGGTTGGCAAATTCGACCTCGCCGCTCTGCATCTCAAACAACTCCTTGACAAAGATCCGAAAGAGCCGGTCGATGCCGACCTCGTGAAGATCCACGAAAACATCGGCATGGCCGCATTTCTGCGCCTGCAGCGGGTACAGAAATGGTCGGAGGTGCCCTCGTTTCAAAAGGAAGCCCGCGAAAACGTCGAGAAACTGATTGACCGCGTGACGGCAGCGGTGGACAAGCACCTTGGAAATGCCGATCGCATTCGCCGATTCATCACCAGGCTCGATGCGGAGACTCCGGAAGAGCGGGCATTTGCCTTCGCGGAACTCGACAAATCGCGGGAACGCGTTTCGCCCTACATGGTGGAAGCCCTGAGGAAGAACGTCGGCAAGCCCCTTTATCCCAAACTCATCGACGCAATGGTTCGCTTCGGCCCTGAAGTGATGCCGCCGGTGCTGGAGGTGTTCAAAGCACGCACTGCCGAGGACGCCAACGGAAGTAGACCTGCGGCTCGCGCTCTTGCAAATCGCCATTCGCCGCGGCGAAAAACGCGTCGTGCCGTACCTATGGCACATGTCGGAATCGACGAAGTATCCGCAAATCATCCGCGAACGTGCGAAGGAAACGCTGGGCCTGCTGCTCGATACCGACCCGAAGAATCTGGCGCCCGCCAAGGTGATGCTGGTGCAGCAGGCGGAGAAATACTACACACACAACGTCCGATTCCGCGACCCAAAGGGCGTTCGCCTGTGGCCCTGGGATGGAACCGCGGTCGCGACGACGCCGATCGACCTGCGGCCTGATCAGGCCGAGGAGTTCTTTGGTCTGCGTTACTCCCGCGAAGCGCTGGAACTCGACACCAGCTACGTGCCCGCGCAGACCGTCTTCTTGAACTTCACTCTCGAACGCACCTACCTGCCGCGTTGGGACAAATTCCTCGTCGAACCAGCTCCCGCCCAGCTTCAGCAGCTATTGGCCACGATTCAAGCAGAGTTGCTGCTCAGCACGCTGGATCGTGCCCTCGAAGATCGCAACGTGCCCGTCATCCTGCCGATCGTCCAAGCCCTGGGCGATCGCGGCGAAGGGCGTGCCGTTCGTCTCTCCGCGTCCGGCGCTCCGCAGGGCTTGCTGCGTGCTCTCTACTATCCGGATACTCGCGTGCAGACCGCTGCCGTGCGTGCGTTTCTCAAGATGCCGGGAACGCAGGCCGCCGCCGCGAAATCGCGCGTGGTCGAAGTGCTGACGCGTCTAGTCGCACTCGAAGGTTCGCCCAAGACGCTCGTCATCGGCGCTCCGAACGAACGCAATATCGAATACCGCAAGGGCCTGAAGGAGACGGGCCTCGAACCTGTCTTCGCGCCGACGCTCAACAAAGCGTTCGAGATGCTGCGTCAAGGCGGCGAGTATCATGCGATTTTCGTCGATCAGAGCGTGAAGCCCGCCGACCTCAATATGGGCGTAACGCAGGTGCGTGCCGATCCCGATTTCGGCCAACTGCCGATCTTCGTCTTCGCGGCGAAGCAGAACATTCCGGTCATGGAGAAGACCGCGGAGCGGCATCGCCAAGTCCGAGTGCTCCCGGATATTTGGCTCGAAATGGCGGAAGAATTGCGGAATGCCGTCTTTGCCGCGCTCCAGAAATCCTCAGGCCCGCCGCTTAGCGCGGACGAACGCCAAGCCGTGCAGAAAAACTCGCTCGACCTGCTATGGCGCATGTCCCGCGCGGAAATCGCCGGTTACGACATCCGCCCCGCTCAGGAAGGCATCACGAAGCTCCTCCAAAAACAGGAACCGCCGCCGGAAGCCCTGGAAATCCTCAGCCGAATGCCCGGTGCTCAGGCTCAGATCAAGCTCGCCGATTTCGTGCTCGATCCTTCGCACGACAAGATGCGTCTTGCCGCGGCGATGGAATTGAACCGTCATGTGCAGAAGCATGGCCTGCTGCTGCCGAAGAATCAGCTCGATCAGTTCCGCACTGCGTACAAAATGGAGAAACTCGACCCGCAACTCAAATCGCAAGTCGCTCTGATGTTCAGCGTCCTCCGCCCCACCGTCGTCGGCTCCGGCCGCAACCTCCTGCAATTCGAGGGCGTCGCACCGCCGGAACCGAAAGAGGCGCCGAAGGAGAAGGAAAAAGAGAAAGAGAAGGACAACTAGCCGACCCAGCTATGTGTCACGCTGACTACGGAACGACAGTCAAAAGATTCGCATCGCGTGCCAGCAACCATTTGCCGGCGACGCGGCGAAAAACCGTAAGCGCATGGCCACGCCGATCGATCGATTCAGGCGCCCCCGGCGGGGTAATGCGAACCGCGAGTTTGGTCCAGATGAAGGCCAAGTCGCCGGAGACCTGAACTTCTTGAATGTCGAACTCGCTCTCGAATTTCGGAGCGACGCCACCCGGCGGGACACGCGAGAGCGATGCGAACTCTGCCTTGTCCATCGGCGGCCGGCCGGGGACGAGGAAGACGACATCGTCCGTCATGAGACTCAAAACGGTATCGATATCGCCCGCTTTTGTCGCGGCGTGCCACGTTCTTACCAAGGTTCGGATTTGCTGTTCTTCGGAATGCATGATCGAATCCTCGCCCATTGCATCACCTACCCGCGCCGCTTGCCTTTCCGCTTTCTCGGCCGATCGCTTGAATGCTCCTCCGCATCCCGGCGCGATCGTTTCTTCGGCTTGCGTTCCTGCGGGGGCAAGGGCGGGACGGAACGGGCGACGCTGGCGAGGACGCGGAAGTCCATCTGGCGACGCGTCAAATCTACCCTAGCGACTTCCACGCGGACCTTGTCGCCGAGGCGATAGTGCTTGCCGAGGCGTTGGCCTACCAGCGAGTACGAGGCTTCGTCGAAGTAGTAGTAATCGTCCGGCAAATTCGAGATGTGGACCAGGCCTTCGACAGGCAGTTCCTCCGCCTGGGCATAGAACCCGTAGTCCGCGACGCCGCTGACGATCGCGGTGAGCTGCGTGCCGATTCGGCTGCTCATGTAAACCAGCATCTTGTGCTTCACCAACTCGCGCTCGGCCGTCTCGGCGCGACGCTCCATCTTGCTGCAGTGATCGCCGACCGACGTCATCTCGTCGAAATTGCTCGACACCCGGCCTCGCTTGATGAGTTGGTCGAGCTGACGATGGATCGTGAGATCGGGATAGCGGCGGATGGGTGAAGTAAAGTGGCAGTAGTTTTCCAAGGCGAGGGCGAAATGGTCGTCCTTCTCCGGACTGTACTTCGCTTGCTTCAAACTGCGGAGCAAGGCGTAATGCACCGCATGCTTCTCGGGGCGCTCGGCCGACTGCTGAAGAACGCGCTGAAGCGTGAAGCGATCCGTCTCCCGTTTGATCTTGTACCCAAGAATGCGAGCGAAATCTGCGAAACGCTCGAGCTTCAATTCGTCGGGCGAAGGATGCACGCGGCGAAGGAACGCGACTTCCCGCTCGTCGAGGGCCGTGGCCACCGCTTCATTCGCGGCGAGCATGAACTCTTCGATGAGCTGATGGCTGATGTCATGCACGCGGAAATGCCCGCCGCTGACTTTGCCGTCGGCGTCGTATTCGAGTTCGACCTCCGGCATCGAAAGCTCGAGGGCGCCTCGCTTGATCCGGCGTTCATGCAGGATCATCGCGAGGTCGCGGCTCTTGTGCAGCAAATCGAGGATATCCGTCGAAATGCTTAGTTGCTCCGCCGTCGTCCCTTCGGGTTGGCCGAGGATTTCGGAAACCTGCTCATAGGCGAAACGCTTCGACGTGCGGATCGCGGCATTGGCGAAGCGGGTGCCGACGACCTGCCCCTGGGCCGTGTATTCGATGATCGCCGATTTGACGAAGCGGACCTTTCCTTCTTGGAGCGAAGCCAGGCCATTCGAGAGAATCTCAGGAAACATCGGCAACACGCGTTGCGGCAGGTAGACGCTGGTGCCGCGTTTGCGGGCCTCGCGATCCAGGGCGGATCCTAGCGGGGCGAAGTGGCCGACGTCGGCGATGTGGACGCCGAGGATCCAGTGTTTGCTTTTCTTGTCCTGCGTCAGCGAAATCGCATCGTCGAAATCGCGCGCGGTGATCGGGTCGATCGTGATCGTGAGCCAGTCGGTGAAATCCTCGCGGCCCTCGAGATTTTTCTCATCCCATTCGCGAGCCTGCAGGCGGGCTTCTTCCAGCACATCCTCGGGGAATTCGTCAGGCAGGCCGAGGGCGCGAATGATCGACAGCGTATCGATCCCGGGTTTCCCTTTAGGCCCGAGAATCTCGACGATGACTCCTTCGCCGCGATCATCGGGCGACGGAAAGCGGAGCATTTCGAGCACGACCTTGTCGTCCGGCTTTGCTCCCTTGGCTCCCGGATCGCCGACGTAGATGCTGTGGGTGAAAACGTTGCCGTCCACGCGGACGAAGCTTTGGCCCTCGCGCTCGAAATAGGTGCCGACGAAGTTGCGCGTGGCCCGCGTCTCCACTTTGACGATGCGGCCGCGTGGGCCGAGGTTGCCTTTCGGCGACTTTTTCGTGATGCGGACGTGGACTTCGTCGCCGCTGGAAGCATCGCCGACGTCTTCCTGCGGGATGTAGACTTCGGGGCCGACCTTTCCTTCTTCGGGATGCGGGCGGACGAAGCCGAATCCGCCGGACGTCTTGCGGAAGATGCCGACGACGGTTCCAAGCGGCCCGGCTCGCTGGATGGTTTGGCCTTTCCCGATTTCGAGTCGGCCCTGCTTGATCAGCTTTTTGACGGCGAATTTGAACTCGTCGTAATCGTCGATGCGGAGCTTGCGGGCGAGGACTTTGGGTTTGAGCGGCGTGTAGCGTGGATCGGCGATCGCCGCGAGAATCGCGTGTTCAAGAGATGGCATAGTTGCCCTCAAAGAGAGCGGCATCCGGAATCAGGTTCGCGCGATTTCGTTCACAGGATCCGCCTGAAGGAATCATACGTGCGGGATGGGACGAAGTGACGAATGACGAAACACCCAATGACGAAAGAATGACGAAGCACGAATGACGAACGCGGTTCTGGCACAGCCTCCGAAAGTGTCGCAACGGCCGCCACTCCGATCCGTTCGCATCTTTGGCTATTTCGTCCTTCGCCGAACTCTTTTACACTACGGCGAACGCCTTCTCTCCGCGAGTCAACGCCATGCCGCAAACGGATGTTCCCGCTCCCGCCAGTGTACCGCAGCGATTGGTGTCGTTGGATGCATACCGCGGCTTCGTCATGCTGCTGATGCTCGCCCAAGTGCTGCAACTGGGGCGGATCGCGAAGGCGAATCCGGAAAGCACGGCTTGGCAGTTCGCAGGCTGGCACCAAACGCACGTCCAATGGGTCGGATGCACCTTACATGACCTCATTCAGCCGTCGTTTTCCTTCATCGTCGGCGTGGCTGTGCCTTTTTCGATTGCGAGCAGGCGACATCGCGGGCAGGCCACTTGGATCATGTTGCTGCACGCCCTTTGGCGTTCGGTGTTGCTCGTCCTTTTGGGCGTTTTTCTTCGTTCGCAGTCGGGTTCGATGACGAACTGGACTTTCGAGGACACGCTGACCCAGATCGGACTTGGCTACTTCTTTCTTTTCGTCATCGGCATGGCATCTCGATGGGTACATTGGCTTGCATTCGTCGGCATTCTGGTCGGATACTGGGCCGCCTTCGCGACGTACCCCGTCCCGGACGATCTGGTATCGGAACTCCGCAAAGTGGACCAGAAATGGCATGACGAACACGGGCTGGAAGGCTTCTCCAAGCATTGGAGCAAGAACGCGAACCTCGCGCACGACGTTGACGTCTGGCTGCTCAACCAGCTTCCCCGCGAAAAGCTTTTTCGAGCCAACGGCGGCGGATACCAAACGCTCAATTTCATCCCCACGCTGGCCACGATGATTTTGGGGCTGATCGCGGGAACGATCATCCTCGGCAAGCCGCCGTCGATTCATCCGGTCCTCAAGTTCGCAGTCGCAGGCGGGATCGGGCTCGCGTCGGGTTGGGCTCTTGGCTACTTCGACATCGTCCCAGTCGTCAAAGTCATCTGGACGCCGAGTTGGGTCCTCTACAGCGGCGGGTGGTGTCTGCTGCTTTTGGCGGCGTTTTATCTGTGCATCGATGTGGTTGGCTTCAAAGCCTGGGCGTTTCCGCTCGTCGTCATCGGCATGAACTCGATCGTCGCCTATTGCCTCTCGGGGCTTACCGCCGAGTTCTTTCGGCAAACCCTTAAGCGTCACTTCGGAGCATCGACGTTTCAGCATTTCGGCGTTGCCTACGAGCCGTTGCTGCTAGGCGGATCGGTGTTGCTGATCTGGTGGCTCATCCTCTTCTGGATGTACCGCAACCGCGTTTTCGTTCGCATCTAACGGTCGCCGACGCAGGGATGCACGTGATGGATTCCGTCGTCTTCTTCGCGTTAGCACGCGAGCACATGGCGTTTCTGCCTCGATTGAAATCGCTTGAGCCGGTGCGCGATCTGCCCTGCAATGCTTGGAAAACAAGCATTTCGAGCGGGGAATGTTTGATCGCGGAAACGGGCATCGGAAAGGAACATGTCCTTCGGGCATTGGACTCTGCCCTCGCGGATGTTCGTCCCAGCCAGCTTCTTTTCGCGGGCTTCGGCGGCGGATTGGATGCGTCGCTGAAAATCGGCGATGTCGTCGTCGCGAATGAGGTGGCGAACGAGCAGAGCCATCGCTGGCGTTCGCCGATGAGCATGTCCGGCGCAAAGCGGCTGCTTTCGGTCGATCGAATTGTGGCGACGCCATCTGAAAAACGCGAATTGCACGCTTCGCATGGCGCGGCAGCGGTGGACATGGAATCAGCCGCGTTCGCCGAATGGTGCGATTCGCGACGACTTCCCTGGCTCTGCGTCCGCGCGATTTCCGATACGGCGGAAGCGACGCTGTCGCCGGACCTCGTCGCCCTCATGTCGGGCGGACGCATTGCGCCCTTTCGGTTGATGTGGGCGATCCTTCGGCGGCCCACCTTCATCGGCGAACTCCTCCGCCTAGCCCGCGACACCCGCCTTGCCGCGGAACGGCTCGCCGAAGAACTTGGGAAACTGCTGGGAGCCTAACTTCGTCTTCCCTTTCTTCTTCGCCGGCGTCCGACACGGTTCCAATCGCTCGACCAGCAACATGACCGCATCGTATTTCTCGCACACCAGGCCCGTGGCGAAATACGGCCCAGCCTCGGCGGCGGTCGGCGTCTTGATGGACTCGGCATCCATCCTCAGGTCAATAAGGGCCGTCTCGTCTTGAAGCGAGATCCAATGCTGCAGTCGGCCATCGCTGCCGCGAGTTTCGCGGACGCATGCAAGCATCCCCGCGACCGTCACGCTTTCGCCGACATGCCAGGGCAGTTCCTTCGCTCGCACTCGATGCGTCGGCAGCATGTCGACGAACAGCGACAGCATGGGATGGTTGACGACGAAGCCGAGCGTCGCCAACTCATCGAAGTGTTGCGCCCGCAGAGCGGCGTCGGGGGTCGTCCATAAATCGTCTGTTTCATCGTCGCTGAATAGACGGCCAGGGATCGTACGCAGGTCCACGTCCTGGTCGAACTTTCGCGCCCCGGCCAGGAGCACATCGCGAGGAGCTTCGGCGAATTCGAAGGCGGCACATCGGATCAACGCGGACAACATCGCTCGCGTCGTTTCGATGCGCGAGGTGAAGTCCGCAATATCACGGAACAAGCCCGCAGAGCGACGGCTCGCGAGGATCTGGTTGCAGACCTCGGTCGACAGCACCCCGATCGCTTCCAAGCCAACGCGGACGGCGCCGTCTTCGACGGTGAAGCCCTCATGCGAACGATTCACGCACGGCGGCAGCAGGCGGATGCCCGCTTGCTTCATCGCCTCGATGTAGACGCGGCGCGGGTACGTGCCATGATTGTTGTTGAGTGCCGCCGCCCAAAACTCCGGGGGATGAAGCACCTTGTGCGCGACCGCTTGCATCGCCAGCATCGCGTGTTGGGCCGCGTGGCTGCGCGAAATCTTCGGTTTGAGGTTCGCGAGAGCGGCGGCGACGTCTTCCGCGCTGTTCGCGTCGGATTGAACCAGAGCCTGCCGCATCGCGGGCGATTCGAGTTGCGTGATGCCGAGCGTGTTGCCGCGACGGAGCAATTCGAGCACCGCCGGGTCTTCGACCTTGGGCGTGCGGAAGCCGTAGCCTTGCAATTCGTCGGCCAGTCCGAGGATGCGGTTGCCCAGCAGTTCGATCGTCACCACGCCCGCGGCAGCCAAGCTGGCTTGATCGAACTGCGTAACGATGGAGCCTTCCGCTGCATGTTGCAACGGAACATGGTTGTCGAGTCGATCCGCCGCGATGGCGATGCCGCCCGGGCGGACGCCAAGGGAATGCGGTCGGCCCAACAAGCGACGAGCGTCGTGCAGAATGCGAGCCCAACGAGCGGAATCCAAAGGAAACGCACGCGGAGCCGAACGCAGACGGATGTCGTTCGGATCGGCACGCAACGTCCATTCGACGCGCGGTCCCATTGATTCGCAGACCGCATCGATCTGATCTGCCGTGAGGCCATGCATGTCGGCCGATTTCCGAAACGCCGAGCGTGGTTCGAAGACATTCATCGAGCCAACCATCGCCGTCCGCTCCCGACCATAACTGCGGAAGAGGTGGTCGATCGCCTGTTCGCGGACCTTCGGATCGAAATCGATCTCGAGAGTGGACTGTTCGACGCCCGGACGCAGAAAGCGGTCGACCGGAAGGCCGAATCGCATCGGATCGATGTCGGTAATTTCGAGCAGATATGCAACGAGAGAGTTCGCCGCCGATCCACGAAGCATGAAGGGATGGTGGCGACGATGCGCGAAACGCGCGAATTCGGCCATCACGAGGAAATGCGGAGCAAGCTTTCGCTCGGCGATGAGTGCGAGTTCCTGCATCAAGCGATTGCGATCGATGTCGCCGCGTTTGCGAAGACCGCGCTCGCAGAGCGCAGCGAGGTGTGCATGCTCATCCGCCCCATTCGGCGCCAGCGATCCAGCCATCGAGCGCCCCATCGGCAGCGGATCGCCCGTCAGCAAATCGGCGAGGCGCTCGGCATTGTCGGCGGCCTCCCGCACATCGCGGAATCGCCAACGCAACTCTGCCCGGCTCACCAGGCGATGCGCGGGACCGACGGACAAGGTGGCCGGCAGTTGGTCGATACGCTTGCCGGTGCGAAGGGCGGTCGCGATGCGGGCGATGCGGTAATCGTCCGCATCCGCGACATGGGCGGCGGTACTCGCGACCAACGGTAGGCCAAGCCGTGTCGCTTCTTCCAATTGTTTGCGCTCGTCACCCAGCAAGCCGATGTGAGGCCGAACGACTTCGATCCACACCCGATCGCCGAACGCATCACGCAGAGATGCCGCCAACCCCGGGTGGCGCGTCAGCACGTGCAGTCCCGCAGCATTCGCTAACAAAAGGTCCGCCAGCTTCTTCGGATTCTCATGTATTCCGCTGAGGATACGGCAGAGAGTGACGTAGCCTGACGGATCCGCAATCAAGGCAACCGCTTCGTCGGCTCCGAATCGCAATGTCGCACCGAGAATCGGCTTGATGCCGCTCTTCCGGGCGGCTTCGACGAAAGGCATGGCGCCGTACAGGTTATTGGTATCGGTCAGGGCGAGGGAGTTATGGCCGAGCCGAACCACCTGTTCGACCAAACCTTCGGGCGAGTTCGCCCCTTCAAGGAGCGAGAACCAGCTATGGGTGTGCAACGAGGTCATCCATGGGCTCGCATTGTGGCCTTATGATCACTAGTGTACTTATTTTCATTATAGGCCTCTCACATGGCAAAATGGCAAGGGGCGTCAGAATCGGCAGTCTCGGCGACTACAATGCGAGCATGAGCACTACACGCAAGAACGCCGGCTGGGCTCTCTATTTCGGAATCGTCTTCCTCCTCGCCATCGCGGCCACGGCGACGCTCATCACGTTCAACATCAAGCAACAGCTTACCCCCGAGCAGTTTGAGGCTGGCCACAAGAAATGGCGGGAGAAGGGGCCCAAAAATTTCGTCATGGTCTATAAGACGCTGAAAAACGACGAAGCGAATCCGGACCATTTCGTCGTGAAGGTGCGCAACGGCAAAACGTATGAAGTGCTCGCCAACGGCCTGCCGTTGCCGGAAGAACGCTTCGCCTACTACGGCATGGACCGCCTCTATGACGACATCGAACGTTTCATGGAGCAAGACGCGGAAAAGGATCGGCCCAAAGTCTTCACCCGCGGGCTTTTCGACAAACAGGGCGCGATCCGCTGGTATGTCCGTCGCGTCATGGGCTCCCGCGAACGGCTCGAAATAACTATCGAACCACTGGATGTGAAGTAATCGCTCGCAATAGCCCGTAGGGTGTGTCGAACGAAGTGAGACGCACCGTTCTTCTATGTAGCCCCCTCGCTCCGCGAGAGGCCAGCGGAAGGGTTTCGTGCGATCGCGTGGCACGCAGTCGCTCGCCTCTCGCGGAGCGAGGGGGCTACATAGAAGAACGGTGTCAGTTGTTGCCTGCTACAGATTCCAGGCGACGTGCTGCTGGCCGCAGGCTTCGAGCGCCTGGTTGATTGCGGTGAAGGGGAGGCTGCCGAGGAACTTTTTCGCGGATAGCGGCGAGGGGTGGGCGGCTTTGACGACGGCGTGACGGTCGTGCGACACCAACTTTTCCTTCTTCTGCGCGAAGCCGCCCCAGAAGGCGAAGACGACCGGCTTCTCGCGATCGTTAAGCTTGCGGATCACCGCGTCGGTGAAGTGCTCCCAACCCCGGTTTTTGTGCGAGTTCGGCTCATTCGCCCGCACGGTCAGCACTGCATTCAGCAGCAGCACGCCGTGCTTCGCCCAAGCATCGAGATGGCCGTCTTTCGGAATCGGAACTCCGAGGTCCGCGTTCAGTTCTTTGAAGATGTTGACGAGCGACGGCGGCTTGCGGATGCCTGGGCGTACGGAAAAGCACAAGCCATGCGCCTGACCTTCGCCGTGATACGGATCTTGTCCGAGCAGCAGCACGCGGACGGATGCGAAGGGCGTGAGCTTGAACGCGTTGAACACATCCTCGGCCGGCGGATAGACCGCATGCTGCCGGCGTTCCTCGTCCACGAACTCGCCTAGCTCGCGGAAATACGGTTGATCCAACTCCATCGCGAGGAGATCGTGCCAGTCATTCGGAAGATCGACGTTCATGTCGGCCGAAGGTGAGTGAAGAAAGCGCGCTGACGCTCGCCATGCAACGCCGTTCATCTGTTTTGCGATGAGTTCGGTGCAAGACGAAGGTATTTCAGAAAGTTCGAGCCTGTGGCACGCTTTGTTTTGCGCAACACTTCTTAGCACTGAGGCTCGAACGACGCTATCCTACGCCGACTCGTTGGATCTAGCCATCGCGGCTCAACTGCCGCAAGCCCCCAAACTCACCCATGGCGTCGAGGCCGACCTTCAGGGCGTCCGCTGCCGGCGTTGTGGAGCGAAGCGGCTCGCAACGATCCGCGCAACAAGCGACAACAACAGTCCGCCCGCCGAGAATCCAAACCGCGAACCACACGCCCATCCAAAAAGCCGCCGACCATACCTCAAAATTGGACGGCGTAACATGGCACGCGTCAACGGGCCGTTCGTCGTTTCACGCCCTTCATAAAATGGCTCCTCACCATCCGCATTGAGGAACCGCAATGGCTCTGCGTCCTATTCGTCGTGCGTTGCTGAGCGTCAGCGACAAGACCGGACTCGTCGATTTCGCCCGGTTGCTCTCAGTTTCGGCGTCCGCTGATCTCGACCGGCGGCACCCGCAAGGCACTCGCCGATGCGGGCCTGAAGGTTATCGACATCTCCGAAGTGACCGGCTTCCCCGAGATCCTCGATGGCCGGGTGAAGACGCTGCATCCGCGCGCATGCAGGCATCCTCGCCATCCGCGACAATGCGGAACACATGGGTGTTCTTGCGGAGCAGAAGATCGAGCCGATCGATCTCGTCGTGTGCACCCTACCCTTCGAGGCCACGCTCGCGAAGCCGGGGAGCACGCATGAGGACATCGTCGAAAACGTCGACATCGGCGGTCCGTCGATGGTCCGAGCCGCATGCAAGAACTATCACGATGTCGCCATCGTCGTCGATCCGTCGCAATACGCCGCGGTTGCCGACGAATTGAAGGCGAACAGCGGGGCGACGACGCTCGAATTGCGCGAGAAACTGGTCGCTGCCGCCTTCGCGCGAACTGCGAGCTACGATGCGGCGATCGCCGGCTACTTCGCCTCGCGGCAGACCTCGACCGGCGAACACCCGGAACGGCTCGATCTATCGTTCCGCAAGAAGCAATCGCTGCGCTACGGCGAGAACCCGCATCAGAAGGCGGCGTTCTATGTCGAACCCAACGTCCGCCATGCGTGCGTCGCGACAGCGGAAGTGCTGCACGGCAAAGAGCTGTCGTACAACAACATCCTCGATCTCGATAGCTCGCTCAACCTCGTCCGCGAATACGCCGAGCCCGCAGCGGTCGTCATCAAGCACAACAAATCCCTGCGGCGCCGCGGTGGGTGCGTCGCTCGTCGATGCGTTTCAAAAAGCGTACGAAGGCGATCCGATCGCGCCGCGTTCGGCGGCATCCTCGGCTTCAACCGCGAAGTGGACGAAGCGACCGCGATGCAGATCACGGAGCCGAAACGTTTCATCGAATGCATCATCGCCCCGGACTATTCGCCCGAAGCTGCTGAAGATCCTCACGACTCGGCCCACCTGGAAGAACAGCGTTCGTCTGCTGCGAACCGGTCCACTGCAACCCGACTCCGCCCGCTCGCTCGATTTTCGCCGCGTGGATGGCGGGTTATTGGTGCAGGGGCGCGATAGCGGAGGCGGACGATTTCAAATCGTCGAAGGTCGTCACCAAGCGGCAGCCGACGGCGGAAGAACTTGCCGACCTGCGATTCGCCTGGCTTGTGGCGAAGCATGTGAAGAGCAATGCGATCGTGCTCGCTCGCGGCAGCATGGTGGTGGGCGTGGGCGCCCGGCAAATGAGCCGCGTCGATTCGACGCATGGCGTCACGCAAAGCCGGGGACCGCTCGCAAGGAAGCGTGCTCGCCTCCGACGCGTTCTTTCCCTTCCGCGACAATGTCGACATGGCCGCCGCGGCGGGCGTCAAAGCGATCGTGCAACCCGGCGGTTCGATGCGCGATCAGGAATCGATCGATGCCTGCGACGAACATGGCATCGCGATGATCTTCGTCGGCATCCGTCACTTCCGCCATTAATGCTGCGATTGCGTAACGCGCTGTAGGGAACGCCCTCCGTGGCGTTCCCTACAGTGCGTGATGGGACAGTGCGGCCTACTTCGCCCCATTCGTGCGGCGGGGGAAGTATTTGACGAGGCTGACTTCGTTGCCGGAGTCGTTGTAGTTGAGTTCGTCCACCAAGCCCTTCGACATCAGGATGCCGAAACCGCCTTCTCGGAGGCCGAGGGCTTCGCGGACGATCATGTGGCCGATGGGGTCTTCGGTGTTGGCGGCGTGGGGTAGATTGACGGGGTCGAACCCAGGGCCGCTATCGCGGATGACGATGCGTATTTTTTCAGGGTCGATTCGGTAATCGACCGTCACCAGTTGGTCGCTTTGCTTCTTGTTGCCCCATTCGATCGCGTTGGTGCCAAGTTCGCGGACGGCCGTCGTGAGTTGCTTCGCCTGCTGTTCGGTGAGACCGCTGAAGAGAAACATCGCACTGAGCAGGTGGTTCAGCTCTTCGAGATGCGTGGTGTCGCTTTGCATGCGGAAGTGGATTTCGCCTTCCGTTCCCGTCTTGCGAATATCCTCCTGCCAGGCAATCGCGCCTTCGACAGCTCGCTTGAGATCTTCCGCGGCGAAGGGCTTTGTGAGGTAGCGGTTTCTGCGCCTACCTGCAGGCCGCGGACTTTGTCGTCCTTCCCGGAAAGTGCCGTCACCATGACGACGGGAGTGAGATTGGTGTCGCGATCGAGCTTGAGCGTTTCGCAGATGGCATATCCGTCGGTATCTGGAAGAAGCAAATCCAGAAGCACGACAGCGGGGCGATTCTGGCGAACCCAGGGAACAACTTTGGACCCTTCGGAAAGAACGGTGGGCTCGAAGCCCCAACGGCGGAGATGCTCCGCCATGAGCATGCCCAGTTCTTGTTCGTCTTCCACGACCAGTGCTTTTCGCGCCATGTCCTTCTCCGCCGAGAAAGCAGTTCGCTGTTGCCTGAAATCGGCATCGCGCTCGGCAACGTTCATTCTTTCACCCCGGCTTGACCCATGCAAGAGGCTGGTTCGCTCCGCTCCGCGGTTGCCTACGGGCTGTCTCGAGGATCATTGCGGCGGGGCATTTCCTTCGGCTGCATGCGTGCGGCGAGTCTCGCTTGCAACGCCCACAACGACGTGAAACCCTTGGCCCATTGGCTCTCGAACATTTCGATGTTCGTCTGATTCGCCAGCTTCGGCTCGTAGATGCTGTGCGGGCTGCGTCGGCCTTTGACGCGGAACGAGCCTTTGTAAAGCCGCACGCGGACCTCGCCGGTCACTACCTTCTGCGTCTCGCGGAAGAAGCCATCCAACGCGCGGCGTACATCGTGGAACCACAGGCCCGTGTAGACGAATTCAGCATACCGGCGGGAGAGCATCTCGCGGATTTGGTTCATCTCCTTGCTATGAACCATGCTTTCCAGGTCGCGATGGGCGGTGAGCAAGATGGATGCTGCCGGCGTTTCGTACACCTCGCGGCTCTTAATGCCGAAAAGGCGATCCTCGACGACGTCGCTGCGGCCGATGCCGTGCAGGCCGCCGATGCGATTCAATTCGCGGACCAGCGGGATCGGTTCCATCTCCTTGCCGTCGATCGACACGGGAATGCCTTCGCGGAAACCGATGACGATCGTCGCGGGTTCGTTCGGAGCCTTCTCCACCGGTGCCGTCATCACGAACGTTTCCGCGGGCACATCGGCCCAGCCGTCGTTTTCGTCGGTGAAGAACAGACTCGCGCCCCAAAGGTTGCGATCCACGACGACCGGCGATGCCGCCGGCTCTTCGATCGGCAGATTGCGAGCCGTGGCGTAGCGGACCTTGTCGGCGAGATTCTTGAGGTTCCACTCCCGAACGGGAGCGAGCACTTTGAGATTCGGATCCTGCGCCCCGATCGCCGTTTCCATGCGGACCTGATCGTTCCCCTTCATCGAGGCCGCATGAGCGACGAGGTCGGAGCCTTCCTCATGAGCGACGCGCACCAATTCCTGCGCGATGAGATACCGTGCGAGGGCGGAGCCGAGGAAACAGCTTTGCTGATAGACCGCATCCGCCTGCAAGATCGGAAACGCGTAATCGACCAGGAACGAATGCCGACGGTCGATCACCTGGGCAGCCGACGCGCCGAGTTCCAGGGCGAGTTCGCCGAGCGGCTCTAAGTAAATTTCCTGTCCGAGATTGATCGACAGCGAGAGGACCTGATAGCCGCGTTCGTGGACGAGCCAGTGAAGCGCAAGCCGAGATTCGAGGTCGCCGTTGAAGGCCATGATGACGCGCGGCACGGCGACACCTTCCGTCCAAGGAGAGGAGTTCGTTTCGCGCCGAACCGCGGGCAGCAGATCGGCTCGACGCAGTTAGGAATGTTGTAGCGAGAGACGACATGGGCAACGCTTGGTCGCATTCTTAAATCAACTACTCCCTGTTTAGCCGCCGCTCTCGGAGCGGCGCGAACAGGGTCGTGCCGATCGATTCACCCCTTTGCAAGGAACGAGTCCGCGCCGCTCCGAGAGCGGCGGCTAAACAGGACCGCTCGCCATGAACCCCTTCGACAGCGCCTCTCCCTTCGATGCCCGCTACTATTTCGCCGACAAGGGCTTCTACGAACGGCTGCATCCCTACGTTTCCGAACTGTCGCAGATCCGCTATCTGGCTCGTGTCGAAGCGGCGTGGGCGGAGGCGCTCGCGGACCATGGCGTTTGCTCGCATGAGATCGCTGCCGAGATCGCCAAGGCGTGTCGTGAGATTCGGCCCGAGGATGTGTACGAGGAAGAGGCCCGCATCCAGCACAACATCCGGGCGCTCGTCAACTGCATCCAGCGGGCGATCAGCGACAAGGCGAAGCCGTACGTCCATCTTTTCGCGACGTCGGCCGACATCATGGACACGGCCCGCGCGCTGTGTCTGACGGAACTGCATCGCGCCGTCATCATCCCTGATCTCATCGCACTCGAACGCAAGCTGATTCACCTGGCTCGCGTCAACGCCGACACGCCGCAGATGGGCCGCACGCATGGTCAGCATGCGGTGCCGATTACGTTTGGTTTTGCCGTGACCCAGTTCGTGTCGCGTCTCGGTCAACGCATCGAAGTGATCGCGAATGCGGGCAACAACCTGCGAGGCAAGTTTGCGGGGGCCGTCGGGGCGTACAACGCGCTGTCGCTGCTGAAGCCCGACAATCCCGCCGGCATCGAAGCGTCGCTCATGAAGAAGCTAGGCTTGCGAACGCCCGAGGTTTCGACCCAGGTGACGCAGCCGGAGTATGTCGCCGACTACATCTACGCGCTCGCTTCCGCATGGGGCGTCTATGCGAACATTGCCGACGATTTCCGCCACCTGCAACGGAGCGAAATCC
Source organism: Gemmataceae bacterium (assembly GCA_046350235.1). Classification (GTDB taxonomy): domain Bacteria; phylum Planctomycetota; class Planctomycetia; order Gemmatales; family Gemmataceae; genus JAIEPT01. The sequence continues at coordinate 60,248 of JAXMAT010000006.1, forward strand.
GCGAGCTTCGCGACAAGAAGGCGGCCGACCCGAAGAACCAAATCGTCGGCTCCTCCACGATGCCGCACAAGGTAAACCCCAAAGACTTCGAGAACGTGAAGAGCTTCTGGAAGGCGTATGTCCCTCGCCTGATGACCGTGCTCATGGATCAGATTTCAGAACACCAGCGCGATCTGACGAATTCCGCGTCGATGCGGTTCGTAACCGAGTTCGTGGCCGCCTTCGCCTACGGCACGCATCGCCTCGCCAACACGCTCGATGCCGTGGAAGCGGATGCCGTCCGCATGCAGGAAGTGCTCGACAGCGGCAAGGACCCGGTGACCGCCGAGCCGCTCTACATCCTGCTCGCGATGGTCGGCCACCCCGACGGCCACGAAGTTGCCCGCGTCTTGGCCCGCGATGCCCGCTTGCAGAAACGCTCGCTCGCGGATTTGGTCAAAGAATCCGAGGAAATCCAGCCCTACCTCAAGAAGATGACCCCAGAGCATCTCGCAATCCTCGCGGACCCCGCGAAGTATCAAGGCGCCTCCGCGCAACGCACCCGCCACCTTTGCGACGAATGGGAGCGAAAACTAGCGGCGATAGCCTGATACATCGTTCGCCGGGCACCCGCTCATGAAAAGCTGGCGAAGGTTTGCGGAGTGTGCGGGGCGGGTTGCGACGCAAGTGCGGAAGCTGACGCGTTTGCCGATTCTTCCCATCATGCGGTTTTCTTCGATTGCCGACCATGAGCAAGACGGCGTGCTTCGCTGTCGTGGGATTCGTTTTCCATCGGCGGAGAAAGGGACATGCGTCTGCGGTGGACGGTTCTATTCGTCCTTGGATTCGTCAGCGATGCCGCGGCGCAAACGCCGCTGCGTGCCGGGCATCTGCTTCGGCATCAACGCGATGCGGAGGGAATCGTTCGGCAAAGTAGCGAGAACTACGTGCCGCGCGAAGGGGATATGGTCTTCTTCAACGACCATAGCGTGAAGTGGGGCTTGCTCTACAAGATGGTCGGATCCGATGCCCCGTATCACTCCGCTCTAGTCTTCAGGCGGCCGGACGGCATGCCTGCTCTCGTGGAAGCGGGGCCCAACGACACCTTGGTATGTCGCGTCATGGAAATCGCGCCGCGACTACATGCCTTCGAAGGAACGATTCATGTTCGCCGCTGCAAGAAAACACTGTCGGTCGAGGAATCGGAAGCACTGACGAAGTTCGCTTTGGCTCAGGATGGCAAGCGCTATGCACTGGGCCGCATGCTGCTGCAGGGAACTCCGTTTCGCGCACGCGGTCCGGTGCGGCGATGGATGTGGGGGGCAACCCTTACCGATCGCGATGCGTATATCTGCTCGGAGTTGGTCGTGGCGGGAGCGGCGATTGCCGGCATCTTGGACCCGGAGCAGCACAAAGCCAATGCCATGTACCCGCGTGATCTGATCTACGATGACGGTTACGATCTCAGCGAACGTTACGAACAAGCTCAAGTCTGGCTGCGCGATCCGCTCTCGCACTCGATCGACTTCGCGAAACGCCCCATGCCTAGCGCACCGCCCGGTCCAATCGCCTCTCCGTTGATGCAGGTGCAGTATCAGCAGATCGCTCCGCCGCCTCGCATGGCCCCGCCGATGCCGTACGGGTTTCGGCCGTACGAATGATGTTTGCATGAAAAGGACAAGGGCATGCCATACCTAGCCGGATCCGGATTGGTATGGCATGCGGCGCCGCAGTATGGTCGCGTTACATCGCAAGACGACGGAGCAGATCCATCGTCGAGACGACGCCGATCAGAGTGCCGACCTCGTCCACGACGAACAATCGATGGACGCGGAGCGACACCATTTCGCGGATCACTCGTTCCGGCGGATCGTTGGCCTGAACGGTGAATACCGCAGGCGTCATGAGGTCGGAGACCAAGGTGCGGTCCACGTTTTCGACGTGAAAGCCCTCAGGCATCGGGCGATCTTCTCCTTCGTCGCCGAAGGCTCGAAAGCCGGCCTCTCGATCATGGACAAGCAAGTCCGAACGGCTGAGCACGCCGATGGGACGACCGCCGTCGTCGATGACGGGGGCGGCGCTGATGCCCCGATCCGTGAAGAGAACCAACGCTTCGCGGATGTTCGCGTCGGCACGAAGCGAAACCGGATTGGGGACCATGAGATCCGCCGCTCGGTTGGCGTGCAAGGTAAGCATGCGGGCATTTGCGGTTGCGGTCGCCATGGCTGTCCCTCCCCGAGATTAGACGTCGCCATCGATGCCGTGATCGGCTTGCGAAAGCGCCGCCAGGATGTCTGTAGTCGACACGATGCCGATCGGGCGTTGTTGGCCGTCCGCCACAACCACACGATGAATGTGGGCGTCCAGCATCATTTTCGAAAGCTGCCCAATCGGCGTTTGCTCTTGGACCATGACCGGATCGTGCGTCATGACGTCGCGAACCTTCGGCTTCTCGACTTGATCGGGCTGGCGATTCTCGTCATCCATCTCCCAATCCATCGAATGACGCGAATCGGAATGGTTGCCGCAGGGCAGTTCGTCCCGCTCGGCAAGATGAAGGAAATCCGTCGCCGATACGATACCGACGCATCTGCCTTGATCGTCCACGACCGGTGCGCCGGTAACCTGCGCTCGAGACAGCAGGCGGGCCGCCCCTTGGAGCGACATTTCTTGCGGCACCATGAGCAGGTGCCGCGACATGAGGTCCCGAGCGATCAGTGCGAGGAGCGGTTTGGTGGTTTGCGTCATTGGCCATTCTCCCGAAGGCCAGCCCGGCCTGGACTCTGTTCCGAAGAGGCATCCCTATGCATGCAAGTCATGCGCACGAAGAGGGCCGCTGGCCGAGCATTGCGCAATCGCCGTATCGATTCGTTGAAATGCTGCTTCCGCATGCCGCGGAACACTTGGGAGGTCGCTGCGAAAAGTGCTCCGTACAAGCTGCGGAAAACGCTGATCGGTTCGGAAGCGGTTTGGAGTCAGCAATGTGCGGATTCGTCAATCGCTCACTAAGAAAGACTAGCCTTGCCTTCCGCATGTGGGCTGGCCAGGATAGCGATTCCGCGCCAGTCAGCGACTCTTTGCGGATGACCGGAGCGCCGCCATCAAGGAAGGTTGTCGACGTCCGATGCGATTCAGTCCTTTTGCACTCTTTGGCCTGGTTGCCGCAGTCGGCGTCGCAACCGCATGGCGGCCGGTCCCGCCGCCGGCGAAATTTGTCGTTCCTGATTCGCCGGCCGTAACCGAAGTGCCCAAGTTCGAAAGCGTCTTGATCGACAAGGTCACGGATGCTCCCATCGTACATAGCGCAACGCTTGCACTCCTCAAAGATGGCGGACGTGTGGCGATTTGGTTCGGCGGAAGCAAGGAAGCTGCCGCGGATGTGCAGCTTTTCCAAGCGATTTTCCGTGGCGGGAAATGGACGAATCCCCGCCCCATATTTTCGCCGGAAGCCGTCAGCCAGGCGGAGTATCGCTTCGTTCGGCGTTTGGGCAATGCCGCGTTGCATCGTGACGTACGGGGTCGGTTGCATATCTTCTTCGTGACTTGTGCCGTCGGCGGCTGGTCGACGAGCATCCTCAATCACGCCACCTCCGACGACGACGCTTCAACATGGTCGGTTCCGCGTCAACTGGTCGTGAGTCCGATCGTCAATCTCAGCACGCTTGCTCGACAGCCGGGAGTGAATCTTCAGGACGGCGGGTTCTTGCTCCCCGTCTATCACGAATTGGCTTACCGCTTCCCCGAAATGCTGCGGTTCGACAAACATGGGAAACTCATGTCCAAGGTGCGGACCGAGCGAATCTACCGCGATGCGCTGCAACCCAGCATCGTTCCGCTCGACGCGGATCGCGCGGCCATATGGTGCCGAAATATGGGACCAGATCAGAAGCTCATCTACCAGGAAACCGCCGACGGCGGCACGACGTGGTCGCCGATCGAAGGTCTGACGCAGGTCAACCCCGATGCTTCCGTTGCGGTGATACGGCTCCGCAACGACCTGTTCCTCATGTGCCACAATGCGACTCCGCGGATGCGGGAGATCCTGTCGCTGTCGTGGTCGAAGGACGGAAAGACATGGAAGGAAATGCATCGTCTTGAGGAAGACGCCAACCTCGAGATCGAGTTTTCTTATCCCACCTTAGTCGCCGACGGGGAAACCATCGATCTCGTCTACACCTGGAAGCGCGACGCCATCAAACATGTCCGGTTCAATCAGGCCTGGGTGCGGGAGCGACTGCCATGAGCACGGGAGCCGACCTGCTTTCGATCAACGGGCATGTCCTGCTTGTTGCCTACCTCGCGAGCGGATTGCTCGCGTTGTTTCGGGTTCCCATGGCATGGCGGCCGCTGCTTTTGCTGGGTGCGGCATGGTTCGCCATCGTCCCTTTCGGACGTGCTTCGCTGGTCGGCTTAAGTCGCGGCGTGCTTGGCGATCTCAGTCTTCCGATGCAGGCCCTGTTGGCCATTGGGCTCTTGCGTGCGGTCGGCATGCGCCATTGGATGCTTGTGCCCTGGCGACGAGACGTCGCATCCGGCATATTGATCGTGGAAGTTGCATTAATCCTTACAACGCTCGGCATCGTGCCGTTCGACGTTTATGGTGCGGGGTACGCTCCTCAAGGGTTGTTGCTCGCATTATGGGTCTGCATGATCGCTTTATGGCCAGTGCAACCCGCCTACGCCTTGGCGTTGCTTGCGGGGGTCTTCGCCTTCGCCGTCGGAGGGCTTGCGTCGCCGAATGTGTGGGATTACGTCTTCGACCCGCTGTTGCTGATCCCATGTTTGATGCGGATCTTGTCTTTTCGCGCCGCGGAGCCGTCGGACCCGGGGCAGGCCGGCGGCACATCTCCCTGAGACTCGGTCTCGGCACAGTGCGCGGGATGCCGGGCGTGACGGCGTTGACGAGGCACGGGGGCGTTTTCCGCTTCCCGAAGCGGTTTCGGATTGTTTACGCCGAAAATTGTCTTTTATAATTGGGTTGGCAATACCGCGCGCACCTACCTCTGCTCGTCGTCGAAACGAATCCCGCCATGGCGAAGGAAACTCTCGAAAGCTTGCTCGCCAAAGGGCAAAAGGCGATTGCTCAAGGGCGGCATGATCTAGCTCGCCAATGCTACCATCACGCCCTCGTGGCTCGCCCGGACAATCCCGAGGTTCACTACGGGATGGCAACCGTCTGCTTTCTCACCGGCGACTTGGTTGGCGCATCGGAACATTTCCGCGAAGTCACGCGTCTCGACCCTCTGCGTGCCGGGGGGCACATCAATCTTGGCGCCGTCCTGAATCGCCTCAATCGCTACGAAGACGCGATTGCGTCGCTCCGTCGCGGCATCCAGCTCGATATGAATCGCGGCGAAGGCTACTACAACCTCGGCCTCGTCTATCGCCAGATGGGGCAGTTCGACCTCGCCATCCAGGCCTATCGTGAGGCGGTTCGCGTCAATCCGCGCATGGCGGACGCCCACGTCAACATCGCCAACATCTTCATGGAGAAAACCCAGTACGCGATGGCGATCGCCCATTATAAGCAGGCCCTGGAGATTCGGCCCGGTTGGGAAAAGGCGATGCAAGGCATGGATGCGGCCATCGAAGCGCAGAGCCCGCAAGCCAAAGAAGAGCCCGTAGGCGGCCCCGGATCAGGTCGCATCGCGAAGGAGCAGCCCGCCCTCGATCCCAATCGCACGATCGACCCGAACGTCCATGGCGAATTGCTCCGCACGTTGCACCGCACGACCGTGGAATCCGAAGAAACGGCCCGCAAAGTTTACGATCTGCTTTCGAATCAGATGGAGCCTTCGATCAAAGATCTTTCCGCCTGTCTGCTCTACCCCGACACGCCGCTCAGCCAACTCACCGAACGCATGCAGCGTTTCGATCACGCCTACGATATTCTTAAGGAAATGCAGCAGAATCTCCGCACTGCCGTCCAACGTGTCCGCCTCGTCGGGGAGCAATTGCTGAAGTCGTAAACCTTGCTTCTCTTCCCAGGTCGATTAGTTCGTCACCACATCCTTCGCCAGCGCCAGCGCGATCACCTCGCGGCGGGCGAGCAGCAAGCGCCGGCGGTTGACGTGTATTCCAGCCGACATCGCGGCGACGATGTAGTTCTCGCGCGTCGTCTTCGTATCGCGCAGATCGTGCAGGTCGGCGTCGCGCAGTTTCAGGAAATGGTCGTCCCAACCTTCCAAGACGCCCAAGCAGACGTAGGGGCTGTTGAGATCGATCACCACGTTCTTTCCTACAAATTCTTCGAGCATGACGGAGGCTTCAGTGGAAGGGGCCGGTTTCCTTTCATCCTTCATCGGCGAGCGCGAATCCTCAAGAGGAAAAGATGGCCGGACGAATGCAAGGGAAGCGTTGTCTGATCGTCGGCGGAACGACCGGAATCGGTTTCGCCGCGGCCGCTCGATTCTTGGAAGAGGAGGCGAACCTCGTCATCGCGGGCCGATCGGACGACAAAGGACGCGATGCGGCCGAGCGACTGAAGCCGCATGGAACTTGCACCTTCGTTCCCTGCGATGCCTCGGACGAAGCGGAGGTCGATCGGCTGTTCACGGAAACATGCGATCGGTTGGGTGGGCTCGATGTGCTCTACCATGTCGCGGGCATCAGCGGTCGGCGTTTCGGTGATGGGCCGTTGCATGAGTGTACGCTGGAGGGGTGGGAGAAAACGCTGACCGCCAATCTGCGTAGCGTGTTTTTGACGAACCGTGCCGCGGTTTGCCGATTCCTCGAACAGCGTCAGTCCGCGGCGATCCTGAACATGTCGAGCGTGTTGGCGTTTTCGCCTTCGCCCCAATTCTTCGACACCTACGCCTATGCCGCATCGAAGGGCGGCATTATCGCGATGAGCAAGGAATCGGCCGCTCGCTACGCGTCGGAAGGCATTCGCATCAACGTGATCGCACCGAGCCTGATCGATACGCCGATGGCCGCGCGAGCCGTTGGCAGCGAGCCGATCCGCGAATTCTTGCGAACGAAGCAGCCGCTGACGAAGGGCCCAGGCTGCGCGGAAGACTGTGCTGATGCCGCCGTGTTCCTGTGTAGCGACGAAGCGCGTTTCGTGACCGGCATCGTCCTCCCCGTGGACGGCGGGTGGTGCGTCAGCGGATGAGGCAAGCGGCAGTCGTTGTGGGGCGGTCTTCGACTGTCCTCCACCTGCCGCGACGCATCCCCTACACTGAACGCATCGGCTTCGCGAACCTTCGCACCTATGGTCACTCCGGAAAAACTCCGATGCGTCGCGTATTACCCATCATCTGCTGCACGGCCGCGTTGGGCGGGGTGCTGTTGCTTTGGCCCGCTGCGGCGATTCCGCAGGCCAAAGACAAGTTGCCGAAGGTCGAACCGCATACGCATAAGAGCTATGTCGAAAAGATCGACGATGGCGTCGAGTTCGAAATGCTGCCGATTCCGGGCGGCTCGTACCTGATCGGCAGTGCCAATCCCAAGGCGGACGAAAGCGAAAAGCCGCAACGACCGGTCTCGGTGAAGCCGTTTTGATGGGCAAATGCGAAGTCGCGTGGGATGAGTTCGACCTCTATTGGGAGAACCGCCCCGCCGGACCGCCGCCGCGTCCCGAAATCGGGGCCAAGCCGGCGAAGCTTCCCGACGCTATCACCAGCCCCACCCCGCCCTACGACGACCAAACTTTCGGCTACGGCCGCAGGGGTTATCCTGTGATCGCCGTTACGTATCATTCGGCCATGGAATACTGCCGATGGCTGTCGAAGAAGACGGGGAAAGTGTATCGCCTGCCGACGGAAGCCGAATGGGAATGGGCCGCCCGCGCCGGCATGGCGGAAGACGTGATCCCCGATGCGGACGAATTCTGGAACACGAAGAACTCGAAGGAATCGCCGCAACCCGTCGGCAAGAAGAAGGCGAACGCATGGGGCCTGCACGACATACGCGGCAACGTCTCCGAGTGGTGCATCGACGAGTTCAAGAAGGATTTCTACACGACGCTTCCGGCGGACAAAGTGTCCCTCAATCCATTCAGCCCGCCAACCGAGAACCGCTACCCGTACACCGTCCGCGGCGGTTCGTGGAACGACGATCCCGAGAAGTGCACGCTGACGATCCGCCGCGGCTCGAACAAAACCTGGCTCAAACGCGACCCGCAACGCCCGCAAAGCATCTGGTGGATGACCGGACGCCGAATGGGTCGGCTTCCGCATCGTGCGGGCCGTGGAAGAGGACGAACGGCTCAAGGATGTTCGCAGCAAGATCTCGTGGTGGAGCCAGTGATGAAGGATGAAGGATGAACGAGGAAGGATGAAATAATCCACCAAGCCCAGGGGCGAGCGCAGCGAGCTCCTGGGATCCAGACCAAAGATGTATCACGCTTCCGACGCTCCGATCCCAGGAGTCGCTGCGCTCGCCCCCGGGCTTGGGCAGCTTATTTGTTTGCAGTTTGTCCGACCGGCTAGGATGATAGGCATCTTCACACAACGAGGGCGGTGCGGGCCTGGGTCCAGGGTTTGAGATCGACCTCGACGTTCGGCTTTCCAGAAGGAACCCCCACATGAAGAAGATCAAGGGCAGCCTTTCCCGGCGCGATCTCGTGAAGACCGCGGGAACCACCGCTGCAGTCTCGGCACTCGCCAATGTCGTCGTCCCTTATGTCCATGCTTCCCAAGACAGCACCATCCAAATCGCCCTCGTCGGTTGCGGCGGACGCGGCACCGGCGCGGCGGCGAACGCTCTCAACACCAGCGGACAGACGAAGATGGTCGCCATGGCCGACGTCTTCGCCAATAAGCTCACCTCCAGCTATCAGAATTTGGAACGCGAATACCGCGCCCGCATCGATGTCCCCGAAGCTCGTCGCTTCGTCAGCTTCGACGGCTATAAGAACGCGATGGATGCGCTCCGCCCCGGCGATGTCGTCATCCTCGCCACCCCCCCGGCCTTCCGCTGGGTGCAATTCCAGTACGCCATTGAGAAGCGACTGAACGTCTTCATGGAGAAGCCGATCTCCGTGGATGGCCCGAGCACTCGCAAGATGTTCGATCTCGGCCGCCGCGCTCAGCAGGCGAACCTCAAGGTCGGCGTCGGCCTCATGTGCCGGCACTGCGACATCCGCAAGGAACTCTTCAAGCGGATCAAGGACGGCGCCATCGGCAACATCAATCTCCTCCGCGCCTATCGCATGGCAGGCCCCACCGGTTCGGCGTTCGTCGGCCCCAAGCCGAACGACATGACCGAAATGCTCTACCAGATCCGCAATTTCCACGGCTTCCTGTGGGCCAGCGGCGGCGCTTTCAGCGACTTCCTCATTCACAACATCGATGAATGCTGCTGGATTAAGGACGCCTGGCCGATCAACGCCAAGGCTTCGGGCGGACGCCATTATCGCGGCAACAACGTCGATCAGAACTTCGACAACTACTCGGTCGAATACACGTTCGCCGACGGCGCCAAGCTGTTTCTCGAGGGCCGCACGATGCCTGGCTGCCATCAGGAATTCGCCAGCTTCGCCCACGGCGCCACGGGTTCGGCGGTCATTTCGCAGTCCGGCCATACCCCGGCGCGCAGCCGTATCGCTCGGACGCAAAACTACAACAACATGGCGGACGTCACCTGGCGTGGACCGCGCGACGAACCGAGCCCTTACCAGCTTGAATGGGACCATCTGATGGATGCGATCCGCAATAATCGCCCTCACAATGAAGTCGAACGCGGAGCCGAAGCGAGCCTCGTCACCGCGATGGGCCGTATGGCTGCTCACACGGGCCAGGTAATCACGCGCGACCAGATGCTGAACCACACGCACGAATTCGCCCCGAACCTCGAACGCCTCACGTTCGAATCGCCGGCTCCTCTGCAGTTGGTCAACGGCAAATACCCGATCCCCCAACCGGGCGTCCTTCGCGACCGCGAGTATTAAGCGATCGCCGGAACGGCGAATGAATCGGCCCGGAGCGGAAATGTTCCTGCTCCGGGCTCTTTGTTTTTCTGCACGTCTTTTCGCTTGCATCGCGAACGCGAGCCAGAAACAATCCGGCTCATCGCCCAAGGCATTTCTCTTTAAGGAGCAGTTATGGGTGGGCTGGTTGCTGGCGGAATACTCGGTATGATTTTCGGATTGCTGATTGGTGCGTTGATCGGTGCGGTGATCCTGCGTGCGGCGATTGCGATCTATCAATTGCTTTCAGGAGGGAGCCAATCGCCGCATGCCGTCCCCGAACCTTCGTTCGGAAAATCCATGGGCATCATGCTCATTGTGGCGTTGGCGCAGTTCGCCGCCAATTTCATCATCGGCATGGCTCTCGGCGCAGGGGCTCAGGCAACAGGCGGCCCGGCGCCCGGCATGGGATTGGCTGCCGCAGGCGGGTCGTTCGTCATCAGCTTGTTGCTGATGTCGCTCTTGTTGACGGCCATGCTTCCGACCACTCTTCCGAGGGCGTTCTTGGTGACGTTGCTCTACTTGGTGGTCTGCATTTTGGTCGGAATCGTCCTATTCGGCGTCCTCATGTTGGTAGGCGTTTCGATGTTCCGCTAGGCAGTTCGATCGGGGCCTCCGAAGCGCGGGCGGTGCGACATTGCGAATCGCCCTGTCCGCGCTCCGCTTTCGCCGGCTGACGATCGATAACCGCGTCTTCGACTAGAAATCGACCTCTTTGCCGACGCCCATCTGTTTTGCCTTCGCGTAGACGCATGAAGCGACAGCGACGTCTTCCAGTCCGATGCCGATGGATTTGAAAAGCGTGATGTCTTCGGAGTGGTGCCGGCCCGGATATTTGCCGACGACGACTTGATTCAGTTCATGCACTTCGGTCCATCGCAGCGACACTTCTTCCAGCGCATGCACCAAATCGCCTGCCTCGAGTCGAGCTTGCTCCTTACTGTCCACAACGATGTTGCGGCAACGACGGATCGTGTCCATGTCGATCTCGGCTTTGTGCAGGAAGTTCGAGCCGACGACGTTGAGATGGGTTCCTTCAGCGAGCCAATTGCCGTGGAGCACGGGTTGCCGCGACGTGGTTGCCGTGACGACGATGTCCATGTCGTGAGCGGCCTGTTCCGGTCGTGCGACTGGTTCGACATGGCAGTGACAAACATCGCTCATCTCGGCGGCAAAGGCCTTGCGTCTCGCTTCATTCGGGCTGAACGCCCGAATGCGTCGAATCGGTAGAACTTTGCAGATCGCCATGAGTTGCGTTCGGGCCTGTTTTCCGGAACCGTAGATGCCGACGGATTCGCAGTCCGGCCCCGCCATGAATTTGGACGCGACGCCCGAGGCTGCGCCCGTCCGCATTTGGCCCAACCAGTCTGCTTGCATCAGAGCGAGCGGCACCCCCGTGGTTCCATCGAAGAGGCCGACGTGAAAGCGAGCGCCCTCGCGGCTGGTCGTGTACGCCTTGTATCCCACCGCTCCCGGGTTCCGCAGCGACCCGCCCATCAGATGCAACATGACCCGTTCGGTCTGGCATCGTCCGCGCGACACGTTGTGAGCTTGTTCGCGCGCCTGCTGGCGCAACCCTTCTTCGACCGCTTCGAGGGCCATCTCCATCGTCAGCAATTGGCGAACATCGTCTTCAGTCAGGAGCAGCATCGTTACGAGACCCCCAATGGCGTGCGCCGATCCAATGCCTCATTCTATCGGCACGATAGGCAACTCTGCCTCTCGCCTCGGGCGGGTTGAACGGGCGGCGCACCCGCGACAACTCGTTCGCCAGGCGGGTCCAGTCTGACCGGAACCGACTGCACTGTACATTTTGCCCCTCTTCGCCAGTCCGCAAGCAACGAAGATTCTTCGGATTCCGAATGTTCCGGATTCATCGGTCTTTCATCACCTCAGGTTACTATCGAGTTAGACACCGCCTCGAAGACCGCGATGCACGCAGGATCTAGAGGTCTTCGTCCCACCATACCCACGGAGAACCGATGCGTACGACCCTTGCACTCGCCCTGGGCGCCCTGTTGGCTTTTTCAGGCGCCGCGTTCGCCCAACCGGGCGGTTTCGGCAAGAAGAAAGACTTCGGCCCCAAAGAAGGCGGCGGAGTCGAAGCCGAACTGAAGAAACTCCGCGAACAAATCCGCGACCTCGAAGCCAAGGTAAAAAGCGCCGAAGCGAAGAAGTCCGACAAGAAAGACTTCTCCCGTGCCGGCGAGCCGGAAAAGAAGGGCTTCGGACCCGGCGGATTCGGCAAGATGGATCCGGAAAAGATGAAACAGATGATGGAACGCTTCAAGGAAATGAAGAAAGGCGAAGGCAAGGAAGCGGCGAAGGGCAAGGACGGCAAGAAGGGGCCCCCGTGGGCTCGCGGCGAAGGCGAACGCAAAGGTCCGCCCGCGAAAGAAGGCGGCGAACGCAAGATGGGCCCCGGCGGCTTCGGTCGCCCTGGTTTCGGCCCACAAGGCAAGGACGGCGAACGTCGCTTCGGTCCTGGTGGCCCGGGCGGCCGTGGTCCCGGCGGTCCTCCCGCTGCCCGCGGCGAATCGCGCCGACTGGATGATCTCGAAAGAAAGGTCGATGAGATCCTCCGCATCCTCCGCCGTCAATCGGCCGGCGGTCCAGGCGGACGCGGTCGCTAAGTCGAACTTATGAATCACCCTTGCGGCCTGGCGGACTATCGATCCGCCAGGTCGCTTCGTTTCATATGACAACGAGATAGCGTGTTCGGACTCGAGGTTTGCATCATGCCGATTGCGATCATCACCGGTGCCGGGACAGGTATTGGACGTGCCAGCGCTCTCGCGTTATTGCGTGCCGGCTGGGCGGTTACGTTGACAGGGCGACGACGCGAACTCCTCGAACAAACCCAGGCGTTGGCCGATGTAGCGGCGAGCCGCACGCTGGTCGTCCCCGCCGACGTCGGCGACCCCTCATCCGTGCGCGAAGTGTTCGATCAGACCCAATCGAAGTTCGGCCGACTCGATTTGCTGTTCAACAATGCCGGCTCCGGTGCTCCCGCTATTCCGCTGGAAGATCTGACCTACGAACAGTGGAAACGCGTGGTGGACGCGAATCTCACCGGCGTTTTTCTCTGCACTCAGCACGCATTTCGTTGCATGAAGGACCAGTCGCCGCGGGGCGGCCGCATCATCAACAACGGCTCGATCTCGTCCGAAACACCCAGACCCAACTCCGCTCCCTACACCGCGACGAAACACGCCGTCACCGGCCTAACCAAGTCCACCGCGCTCGATGGCCGCAAGTACGACATCGCATGCGGCCAAATCGACATCGGCAACGCCGACACGGACATGGCGGCGAAGATGAAGCAAGGCGTGCCCCAAGCGAATGGCGCCGTTGTCGTCGAACCGACCATGGATGTGGAGCATGTGGCGAATGCGGTCGTCTATATGGCGAGCCTGCCGCTCGATGCGAATGTGCTGCATCTGACCGTCATGGCGACGAAGATGCCTTTCGTGGGCCGAGGTTGAACCGGTACGGCAACGACGCTTGTTTGGGTTTCGACTACTTTTTCTGGCCTAATCGTTCGCGGAGGCGGGCGAGCAGAATGCTCTTGGAAACTTGACCTGGGCGTGGGTTGGCGGCAGGTTCCGGATCAGGAGCCGCCGTTGCTGCATCGGAAGACGGCATGGACGGCAGTTCGAATTCCGAAACCGTGGAAGGGCGATCGCTCTCCGGTCGCGGCGTTTCTGCCTGCTCCACTACATGGCGGACGACTGGCCCCGGCGTCGCGATCCCTTTGCCGAATAAGTTGACGACGTCGTTCTCCGCAATCGGCTTCATCAGCGAGACAAAGACGATCTGGGAATAGGGAACCACCGTGATGCGGGTGCCATCCGTGGTGCCGGAGAGACGCGACTTCATCACGATGTAATCGCGGTCGATGCGGAACACTTGCTGAACGATGAGTTCCGTGCCGTCGACCAGCATGATCGCGACGGAGTCATGCAGTTCCGGGGGGATATTGCGGAGCAGAGCAAGCCAGTCCGTGCCAATCATGAAGAGCTACGTTCGCCGAAGGGGAAATCGGGCGTGTGCGGCAAGCATAGCATGAGAAACCGCCGGGCGACCGATGCCTAGGGTTTGAGCCGGCTCAGACAGATTCCGAATCTTCGCAGAATTTTGACTTGCGGTCGAACTGCCTGCGAGTAAACTTCGTAATACCGATATAACAACGTTTTACTTTTCGCCGCCCCGGATGCCGCCATGCGACGCAACCTGAATCAAAAAAAGCGTTTCGGATTTACGCTCATCGAATTGCTCGTCGTCATCGCCATCATCGCCGTGCTCATGGGGCTGCTGATCCCGGCAGTCCAAAAGGTTCGCGAGGCGGCCGCGCGGACGCAGTGCCGTAATAACCTGAAGCAGATCGGCCTCGCCCTCCATGGCTACCACGACACCGCCAAGAAGTTTCCTCCCGGCTACAACTCGGCCGTGGATGTCTCGGGTAACGATACCGGCCCCGGTTGGGGATGGGCCGCATATGTGCTCGACTACGTCGAACAGACTCCGCTTCGAAACTCAATCAACTTCAGCCTCGACCTGGGCCACGCGAACAATGCGACTGCCCGCAACACCAAGATCACCCTCTTCCTCTGCCCCTCCGACGACACCATCGGCACGTTCACGCCCGATGGCGGCGCCTACACGATCGCTCACGCCAACTACGTGGGCATTTTCGGCAACTTCGACATCGAAGACGATCCAGGCAAAGGCAACGGCATCTTCTTTCGCAACAGCCAAGTGAAGATCGCGCACATCACCGACGGCACCAGCAACACCCTGATGATCGGGGAACGTTCCGCCAAGCTCATGAAATCCACCTGGACCGGCGTCGTCGTCGGCATCGACGAATCGCAGGCCCTGGTCCTCGGCTCCGCCGACCATCCGCCGAACTATGTCGGCGGGCACGCGGAAGACTTCGCAAGCCGTCATGTGCAAGGGGTCAACTTCCTCTTCGCCGACGGTTCGGTGCGCAACATCAACAACACCATCCAACAAGCCGCTTGGCAGGCGATGGCCACCCGCTCCGGCGGGGAAGTCGTCGACGCCTCCGCATGGGATTGATGCCTAAGCGGGCCTCACGCTCCGCGTCAGCAGCGACTTCTTCGCAGACGATCCGATTCCCTTCTCCGCGTTGCAATAAGTTGCAACACGGAGAGGAGAGCAACGCGATTTTCCCCTTCTTGCGTTTCGCGTCGCGGGTCGGCATGATGGGCAGCGGAGACGACGCACCTCTCGGGAGACGAAACGCCATGAAACAGGTTTGGGCGATTGCCCTCGCCATGCTCGCCATTGCGACCATGAGCACGCAGGGGCAGGACAAGAAGGAAACGCCGAAGAAGAAATCGGTCCCCGCGCCGCAGATCGCGCCGGATGCGACCGAACGCTACGGCAAGCACGACCGCCAGGTCATCGACTTCTGGAAGGCGGAATCGAAGACGCCGACTCCGCTCGTCCTCTTCATCCATGGCGGCGGATGGCGGGCGGGCGACAAAAGCGGCTTGGGCAGCGACGCGATCAAACGCTATCTCGCCAACGGCATCTCCGTCGCCGCGATCAACTATCGCTTTACGCAGCATGGCCAAGAAGAGGGCGTGAACCCGCCCGTGAAGGCTCCGCTCGACGATGCGGCTCGTGCGTTGCAGGTGATTCGTTCGAAAGCGAAGGAATGGAATCTCGACAAAGAACGGATCGGCGCCACCGGCGGATCGGCCGGCGCCTGCTCGTCGCTGTGGCTCGCCTTCCACGCCGACATGGCCGACCCCAAGAGCAGCGATCCGATCGCTCGGGAATCCACTCGCCTTTTCTGCGCTGCCGTCAGCGGAGCGCAGGTCTCCCTCGACCCGAAGGAAACTCGGGCGTGGATGCCGAATTACACCTACGGAGCCCACGCGTTCGGACTGACGAATCTCGATGCGGTCATGAAGGACCGCGATCGCCTGTTGAAGTGGATCCGCGAGTATTCGCCGATCGATCACGTCACCAAGGATGATCCGCCGATCTTCATGGAATACCCCAGCCAAAAGCTGCCGCCCGTCGTCGGCGAGAATCAAACCGACCCGACGCATTCCGCGGTGCTCGGCCTGAAGCTCGCGGAAAAGCTGAAGGAAGCCGGCGTCGAGACGATCCTCGTCTACCCGGGCCAAACGCACCCGCAATACCGCACGTCGGCCGACTTCCTAATCGACCGGCTCCCGCGCAAGAAGTAAGCAGTAGCCCGCCAAGCCCAGGGGCGAGCGCAGCGAGCTCCTGGGATTTGACGCTGAAGGTCCCTATTGCTGTCATGTTTCTCTCATCGAACGCTGCAACAATAGCGGCGCAGCTCTCCATCCCTTCACACGAGCGATCGATGATCCGCCTTCTTCTCGTTGGCGCGGCAGGCCTTTTCGCCGCCGCGGCTGCATCCGCACAAGCACCTGGCAAGCGCGCCGAAGTCTTCGGCCCCGACAAACTGTGGACGCTCCACCTCCGCGTCGGCGCCGACGCATGGAAGGCGATGCAGCCGAAGCAGAATGCGTTCAACCCGTTTGGTTTCGGCTTCTCGAAAAAGGAACCGCCGAAGGTCGAAGAGCCGAAAGCGAAGGACGCTCCGGCCGCGGACATTCACAAAAGCAAAACCTTCGGCACCGAGTTTCCCTGGGTGAAGGCCGACATCGATTTCGAAGGGAAGGTCGTCAAGGAAGTGGCCGCTCGCTTCAAAGGCAATTCCACCTATAAGACGGCGGAAAACGGCTTGCGGCGTCCGTTCAAAATCGACGTCAACCGCTACCACGACGATCAGAAAATCTTCGGACTTGGTTCGCTTGCTCTCGGCAACAACTACTTCGACCCAAGCCGCATTCGCGAATCGCTGGGCTACTCCGTCTTCCGCGCCGCGAAGGCGCCCGCTCCGCGCACGGCGTTCATCCGCATGCAACTCACCGCGCCGCCGAAACATGACAACGTCTTCCTCGGCGTCTACACCTTGATCGAACCCGTGGACAAATCGTTTCTCCGCGAACATTTCGGCTCCGATCAGGGCATGTTGCTGAAGCCCGAGAAAATTCAGGGACTGATGTACCTCGGCGAAAAGTGGGCCGCGTATGAGGAAAAGTACAACCCGAAACGCGAGCCGACGGAGGAGCAGAAACGCCGGCTCATCGAATTCACGAAGCTGGTGAACCTCGCGGACGAAGCGACCTTCCGCAAGCAGATCAGTGATTTTCTTGACATCGACGGGTTCCTCCGTTTCGCCGCGGCGAACAGCATCGTCGTCAATATCGACAGCTTCTTCGGCCTCGGGCATAACTACTATCTCTACCCGCATCCCAAGACGAACCGCTTCCATTTCATCCCTGGGACCTCGACCAGCCTTCGGCAACTTCATGCTGGGAAATGCGGACCAGACCGAATGGACGATCGCCGCCCCGTACCTCGGCAAGAATCGCCTGACGGAACGCGTGCTCGCCATGAAAGAGCATCAGGAAGCTTATCGTGGGCATCTCAAGACGTTGGTCGAGGGACCGGCCAGCGCGAAGGAACTGGAACGCCTGATCGCGACGATGGAGACGACGATCAAAGATGCGGTCGCCAAGGAATCGAAGGAAACGCCGCCCCCCTTCGCCGCGATGATGGGGATGAATCAGGCCAAGCCCGACCTACGCAAATTCACCGCCAAACGTGCCGAATCCGTGCTTGCGCAACTCGAGGGCAAATCGCAGGGCAAGACTCTGGCGATGGGCTTCGGCTTCGGCGGCGACAAGAAAGGCCCCGGCGGCCCGCCGGGCGGATTCATGGGGTTCTTCCTCACCAAGCCCGCGATGGAAGCGATCGATGCGGACAAGGACAAGAAGGTCACGGTCGCCGAATGGAAGACCGCGCTCGAGCGATTTCACAAGGAAGCCGGCGGCGACGAAAAGACGGCGATCGACGAAGCCGCCGCGATCGCAACGCTCATCAAGATCTGGCCTCAACCGCAAGGCTTCGGCAAGATGGCGCTGCCCAAGGATTTCGGCCCCGCCAAGACGCTCGCGGCCTCGCTGATGAAGCATGGCAAGGAAGGCAAAATCACGCTCGCCGAAACCCGCGTCGCCGCCGAGCGATCGCACCGCATGTGGGACAAAGACAACGACGGCGTCCTCAGCGAACGCGAAGTCGGCGAAGCGATCAACGCCCTGTTCACGCCGGAGGTCGTGGGCAAACGGCCGGCTGACAAGAAGTGATTGAATATCAAAGGGGCGGAAAAGGGGGCGTAAAAGGGGACATTCATCTTTCCTATCGACCCATAACTCTCAGGCAGATCTTACGCGTGCAGCGACCAAAGCGGTCCTGGCGAAATAGGCCAACAGATAAGATGAATATCCCCTTTTGTCCTCCACTTACAACAGAGATTCAAAGTCGTGAACAGCATCTTCGACCGCTTGGCAAAACTGTCTTAGGACTGGAAGGACGGGTTGGCATTCGACTACCTCCGGTTGAGCGAACACCATCTCGTAGGTAAGGTGGAGTTCCTCGCCCACCTGCGGTTCCGGGCCATCGGGCCACGCAATCGACGCAACCTGATCACCATCGTGCGGCACCAGGAACATCAAGCCGGGCGATACCACCGGCGCTGGTACAGTCGCGCGGAATCGCTCCACAATCTCGCGGAAAGTGGGGTCGCGGTCGAGGATTGGGTTGCGGTAACTGAACCCAAACTGCTGGACGCCGTAGGCGGCGACGAGCAGGAGGCGGTGCTTGTCGAAGTTGTCAACTTCGTGAAGTGCCCCGAGTACCTCACACCCCGGTTGGTACGGCTGTTTCGACCGGATCAGGTTTGCCGCCGCCACACTCATGCCTTGCACTTTCCGCGCGAACGTGGCTTCATTACTGGGAGGTTTCCTATCGAGCGGGAAGCAGGTGTCGCGGTCGGGCGTGCCGCCATTGGTCTCGACCAATTGCCAAGCCAAGTGGTCCAGCGCACTGCGGAGTTGGTGAACGGCTTCCCCGGCAATTACAGCAAATTCATCCGGAATGGCGGCACAAACCACTGTCCGGAACACGCGGTTTCCGGTCTGCGAGTCATAGTCGCACCGAAGTGTGTATGGGTTAGTGCCCCGAAAGGAGATAATCCGATTGTCGAGATCGTTGATATGGTGTTTGGCCCGTTCGATTTTGGCCCGTACACCAACGAGCCGTGCTGACATCCTCTCGCCCTCCCTACCGAATAGCCAAGTGTTGGCCCGTCGCAAGCGTTACTCAAAACCAGACAGTGCGAGCCAGGGAAAGGTTCGGGAAAGAGAGCCTGTGCCAAGTCGCCGAACAATGATCAGATTTTTTCTCCCACATAATAGCGGACGCCAATTTATCCTCAATCGCAAATCCCGACTTTTGCTCGACTTGTGTTTTGACGGGCATCCTTGGATGCGCAATAGGTCGCGCGGGCGGCATTTTGCGCAAAAATCCCGGATGGCGCTGTCTAATCCGCTTTCAAGCGGACTTTTCTCAACTGGGAATGAGTTCGGGAAACTCTCATCTCAACACGATGAGCGGCCGAGCGTGTCTCGGACTCCTTGCGGGTTCCATCGTACCTTTCGGGGGCGGGTCCCGCAAAGTCGGCAGGGCGAAAACCACTGACTTTGCGAATCAGGGACGTACGGAGTACGTATGGGCGTTTGGAGCAGTCGGCGCGGCGCTGTTTTCAGGCGGATTTCGCCGTCAGCAAACGGAGTCGCGCCGATACCAAACGGCTTTTTTCGCCGCCCGGGAGGGATGGAGATACGCGGGTTTACCGGGTTCGTGGTTTGCGGGCGGATTTCCGAAAATTCCTTCCCCGCCGTTACCAAACGGCATTTTCGGGGCGAACCGAGGTCACGGACGTGGCTTCTTCGGCGTCAGCGCCAGCGAAGTCTGCACGCTGAAATTGCAGGAGCAGCCGCTGCTGGCTTCGGGGGCGAGGAGCATGCCGCCTACCGGCAGCAGATTCACCCAGCAGCCGGGGCGGGTTTCCGTCGTCACTTTGCGGGCTTCGCCTTTTTCGAGGTCGAAGAGGGCAACGTTTTCGTCGCGGAAAAAGAACTGCGATGCCGATGCAGTCAGCGTGCCGCAGCCGAAACGGCGTTTGCCGGGTGCCCAGGGCCATTTCCAGTCGATGCGGCTGCCGGTTTCCAGGTCGTAGGCAAAGGGTTCCTGATAGAGCTTATTGCCGACGACGACGGGGTGTTGGTCCTGTTCGCCGTGGTCGCCGCCGACTTGGAGTTCGCGATTCTGAGTCACGTCCCATTGCTTGGCGCCGTTCTTGGCGTCGAAGACGATGAGGTCGTAGAAGACTTTGCCGTCCACCTTCCGCGGCGTGCTGTTGCGGGAACCGCTGATGATGACGCGATCCTGAGCGAAAGTCACGAAGACCACATGGTGGAGCGCGGACAGATCGATGCTTTTGCGGAAGCGTTCCTTGCCGGTCTTCAGGTCGAGGGCGACCAGATCGGCGGGCTTCTTGAACAGGTCGGTCAATCTCGCTCGGCACGTCCCATCGCTGGGCGGAATCACGCCCCCTTCGACGAAGTAGACGGCGCCGTCGCCGCAGGCGATCGCGGGGGTGGGAATCCAACCGCGCTTGGACCAGTAGGTCCAGCGTGTTATGCCGTCGGTGGGATCGATGCCGAAGATGCCTTCGGAGCAGACGAGGGGGACGTGATCGTAGTAGGTTTCGGTGGTGTCCACGATCTTGCTTTGCGTGCGTCGCGAGGAGCCGGGGCGGGTGATGCTGCCGAGGAGCGTGCCCTCGACGGCGGCGACGTAGCCCCATTCCTTCGCTTCGCCGTTCGGCCCTTTCGGCACCGGGATGGTTTTGAGCGTGGTTCCAGTCTGCGGGTCGATCGTTTGCAGTTGCGTTTTTTGTGCGACGTAGAGGCGGTCGGCATCCAGGGCGAGGAAGCTGTTGTCGCGATAAACGACGACGCGGCGCGAGTCGGCGAACTCGCGTTCCCAGAGGATCGTGCCGTTGTAGGCATCGACGGCGGTGATGCGGTCTTCGCCGGGGACGAACATGCGTCCTCCCTTATATAAGGGAGCGGAGCCGCGGTGATGGCGATCGATTTGGCCGCGCGGTCCGGGTTTGCCGAACCATTGCAGCTCGAGTTCGCCCTGAAGAAGGCGATCGCCGGAGCAGGCAGTGTTGCCGGAATCGCCGTACTGGTGGGTCCATTCCCCTTCGCCTTCGAGTTTCCCCTGGCGAACGATGTCGGTGTCGCTGTAGTAGACGACGCCGCCTTGCGGTCGGGCAACTCGGATCAACTCGTCGCGTTTCGCCTTGGCGTTGCCGGGAACGACGAGGTTGAAGACACGGTCGCCATACGGCAGCGGATCATAGCCGCCTTCGTGGATGACGACGCGATCCGCTAGGCCGGCGGCTTCGATCTTCATCCGATCCGCGGCGATCGCCTTCGCATCGGGCTGGCGGACGATGACCTGGAAACGGGTTGCCTGGGCTAGTGCGAGGGCGTGGTCGATGTCGCCGCCGAGTTGCAAGACATAGCCCTGATCGACGCCTGCGGCTTTCTTCAACGCAGCGACCTGGGTTGCGAAAGTCGAAACGGGCGGCGTCGGTGGGGCGGGGACGATCTTCGCAACCGCATCCGCTTTCGCGGAGGCATAGCAGTAGATGTGTCCGGTATGCGTGCCGACCAGGAGTTTGTTGCCGACGACGGCGAACGAATAGGCTTTGCCGTCCACGGCGGCGGTCCAGACCTTCGAGCCGTCCTCCGCATTGAAGGCTGCGATCTTGCCTTCGCCCCCCGCGAATCGCAGGTTGCCCGCACCGGCGAAGCCGTAGGGGTATTCTTTCGATAGCGACGCAGCTTCGCGATCGACTTCTCGTCCCTTTTCCTTGAGCTCGGCAACGAACGCTCCCGCGGGATTGCGGCCTGTCGGCACCATGAGCTTGCCGAAAAGCCGATGCTGGTAGCCCTGCGGCGTTACCGCGAGGGGCTTCTTGTTGAGGACGTTGCCGGTGTCGAGATCGAGCGTGCATTGCCAAACGCCCTGGCTGGGGAAGACGCCGACGCAGACGTGGCCTTTGTTTTCCTCGACAAGCACGTCGGTCCGCACAGGCCAGGCATTGATGATTCGACTATTGCCCGGAATCCGGCGATCTTCCGGTGCGAGTTGCTTCTTCCAGATAAGCGAACCGTCGTCCGCCTTCAGGCAGTAGACATTGCCGTCGTCGCTGCCGAAGACGAGGCGATCGCCGACGACTGCGGGAGCACAGCGTACGGGAGCCTCGGTCGCGAATGCCCAGCGCTCTTTGCCGGTGGCGAGATCGAGGCAGCGAACGCGATCGTCCGCAGAGGAGGAGAAGAAGATCCGTTCGCCGACGCCGACGAGGTGGAAGGCGCGATCATAGACGACGCGTTCCTCCATCTCGTACTTGTTGTGCCAATAGTCGTTCTTCGCTTCCTCGGGCCAGGCGGGAGCAGGAGGGAGCCGAGTTTGATGGGTCCATTGCAGATGGAGTGGAGCAGACAACTCGATCGGCGTCACGCCCGTCCGCAGGTTGTCGCGCTGATACGTCGGCCAGTCCGCGACCTCCGGCGGCACGGCATCCATATCGGGGAATAGGTCCTTGCGTTCCTTGAATCGCTCCGCCACTCGCGCGGGAGGAAGGGCCTTGGCGAAGACCGCGACCGATTCGAGTCGGCCGATCAGCGGGAAGTTCTCGTCGTCATCGCGGTAACCGCCGAGGTAGTAGCTTGCTGACTTCGGATAGTCGATCGGCCCCTTCTGAGTGCGTGCGACGCCGGCGAGTTTGCCGTTGACGAACAGGCGTTGCTCCACGCCGTCGTAGCTGCCGACGACGTGGTACCACTGGCCCGGTTGGAAGAGCGTGCGGCTCTTGAGGTACTCGAGGCGTTTGTTGCCGTTGACGCCCGTGACCGCGAAGAGGAATTGGCGATGGTTGTAACCGAGTAGCCAACCTTTTTCGTAGGGGCCGTTGTCCTGAAACGCCCCCGCGATGCCGCCCCATTCTTGGGATTTGTCGATCCGCACCCACGCCTCGACGCTGATCGCATCCTTCGGCAAATCCGCCTTCGCCCAGGTCGTGAGCACGGGGATGCCGGGCGGAAACTTCTTGTCGGCCGCCTGGATGAGAGCGTGCGGCTTCGTCTTCTCAAAAGTCCGCGGCCCCAAAGCAGCTGCGCTGTGCGGTCCTGACAATGGAATGAACTCATCGTTCCGAAGTTGCTCAGCGACAAGCCGCCAATGGTGAACAGGAGCATCGGCTTGGCCGAGGGTCGCGAGGAAAAGCAGATTCGCGAGGGCGTGCATGCGAGTTCCCCGAAAAGCGGACTCGAGCGACAAAAGCAGCAATCTCGTTTTACGCAGAAATTCCGCACTCAACGACTTGCGGTTTGCCGAATGCGGCGAGTCGAGCGGGAACCGCGCAGGCCTTGCGTCGTGTCGGTGATCGTCGCTTATCTCGGCAAGGTCGGAAACAGACGAAATTTGGTCCGCATTTTGCTTTGGATGCCGTCAAAGTTTACCCAGGCTGCATTAACGACCCACAACGTGGAGAAAACTGAGGATTGGCGGGATGCTCGAACATTCCATTAGCCAATCCAAATTTTCTCGGACAGACGCCAGAAAAGATCGTACACTCATCTTCCCGGCGGAAGATGGGCAGGTCGGGTCGATTGTCCGGTGTCGGCAGAATCGGAGTCATCGGTAAACTTTTTTGGGCTGAATGCGGAAAAAAGGTTGTAACGCGGGCGTATTCCCGTTACATTTTTCTCAAAGTCAGCAAGTCGCCCAAACACCCCAGTGTCCCCAAAAGGACCCAGCGACCATCGGGCTAAGCTTCGTTTCCGTTTCCCTGTTTCGGAGTGTGAGATCCATGAAGTGTTTCCTCAAGGCTACTTTGGTCGCCGCCGTCGCGGTCTTCGGCCTCATTCCCGCCGATGCCGAAGCGTGCTTCCGTCGTCGTAGCAGCTGCAACGACTGCGCCCCGGCCTGCCAGACGTCGTGCGCGACGACCTGCGGCTCCTCGTGCCAGCTCCTGCGGCGCGTCCGCTGCGCGACGGCTCCTGCGCCGGGCGGCGCCTGCGCCGACAACGCCTGCGGCTCCGCTGCCCCGGCCATGGTCGAACAAGTCGTCACCAAGTACAAGCAGGTGATGACCGAGAAGACCGTCACCGAAGCCGTCACCAAGCTGGTTCCGACGGAAGAGAAGTACACCTACACCGTTCAGGTTCCGGTCACCACCGCTGAAAAGCGTCAAGTGACGACCTACCAGACGGTCAACAAGCAGGTCGAATACACCTACCAAGTCCAGGTTCCGGTGACCGTCCAAGAAAAGCGGATGGTGACCGAATGCGTGCCGGTGACCAAGCAGGTGGAATACACCTACACGACCATGGTCGCCAAGACCATCCAGCAGGTCGTTCCGCAGACCACCTACACCTGCGTCACCGAAAACGTGACGGAGTGCGTCCCGGTCTGCCGCCTGCGTTGCGTGACCGTGGCGGACGAATGCGGCCGTTGCCGCACGTGCCTCCAGCGCGTGACGGAAATGGAAACCCGCACCCGTTGCGTGACGAAGCGCATCCCGGTCACCACCAACGTGACCGTGAACAAGACCATCTGCGAACCGGTTGTCCAGAAGGGCACCCGCACGGTTTGCGAGATGGTTCAACAGCAGAAGGAAGTGGTCGTGAACGTCGTGAAGTGCAACCTCGAGACCCGCAAGGGCACTCGTACGGTTTGCGAAACGGTTCCGGTCACCCAAGAAGTCGTCGTTAACGTGACGTCGTGCAAGACCGAAACTCGCGAAGGCACCCGCACCGTTCACAAGTGCATCACCGAGAACGTCACCCGCAAGGTTCAGGTCTGCGAAATGGTTCCCTACACCGAAAAGGTGATGGTGCCGGCCAGCACCTCGTGCTCCACGGGTTCTTGCGGCAGCAGCGCCTGCGGCAGCGATGCCTGCGCTCCGGCCTGCGACAGCGGTTGCGGCAGCAGCCGTCGCGGTCTGTTCAGCGGCCTGTTCGGCCGTCGCAGCTCCTGCGGCGCCAGCTCCTGCGGCTGCAACTAAGTAGTTTCTCGACCGCCGGGTACAACCAACCCTACGAAACGCCATGCCCTCTTCGGGGCATGGCGTTTTTCGTGTCCGTATGAAACGCTACAATCACCTCACATGCGCGACCTTCTTGCCGCACTTGAAGCCGAACTTGGAAGGGGCCAGGCCTGCGTCTATTGTTCCGTCGTGGACACACGCGGATCGACGCCGCAGAAGGCCGGAGCGGCCATGCTCGTTTTCGCGGACGGCAGTCAGGCCGGAACTCTCGGCGGCGGATGCGTCGAAGCGGAGGTAAAACGCTCCGCCCTCGCGACGCTTTCCTCGACCGATGCCTCCGGACCACGGCTATTCGACTTTTGCCTGGACGACAACTACGGTTGGGACGACGGTCTTATCTGCGGCGGCCGCATGCAGATTCTCGCGACGCCCTTGTCTGCTGCCGACCGAGACTACTACGAAGTATTTCGCGGTCGCGTGGATCGCGGGATCGGCAGCACTGAGGCAGTCGTCGTCGATCCGAAAGCAGCCGGCGGATCGCTTGGGGCGCGTTGGCTCTTCGACGAGAAAGGCACGATTCTCGCTTCCAGCAGCGGTGCATCGCTTTGCGCGGCATCGCCGCCGCCTCAAACAAGAGAAAACCTGCAGCCCCTCTCGGTACGTCCCAAGGCCTATTCGAAACAGGGCATCGCCTACCTTCCGGTGCTTCCTCGCATCACCTTGCTCATCGTCGGCGGTGGGCATGTTGGGCAGGCGGTCGGGAATTTGGCGACGAGCGTCGACTTCGACATATGGGTTCTTGACGATCGCGAAAGCTACGTTTCGGCCGAGCGATTCCCCAACGCGCTTCGGCGCATCACGGGCGATATCGGGCAAACCTTGCATGCCATGGCTGGCGACCTTGGGCCGAGCACCTACGCACTCATCGTCACGCGTGGCCATGCGCATGACGAGGAGGCTCTCTACCACCTTGCGAACACGCAGGCGGGCTATGTGGGCATGATCGGCAGCAAACGGAAGATCAAACTGATTTTCGACGATCTGATCGCTCGCGGCCTATCCGCAGAGTCGCTTGCGCGTGTGCATGCTCCGCTTGGTTTCGCGATCGGTTCGCAGACCGTTCCGGAAATAGCCGTCAGCATCGTGGCGGAACTGATCGCCTTCCGCAATCTGGGACGCAGCATTCCAGAGGCTCGTGTCCGCAGCAAGCCAATTCATTGCTAGGCTCGCCACGAGTCGCGAGAACTTCGACTTCAGCCTCGCTGCTCGCGCTCAACGTCGCTCGCCCGGAAATGGAGGCGATCCAGGGACAAGAATTTGGTGTTCACGGCCGAGTTGCTGAAGACGTTCCCGACTCGGGGCGCCGGCGTCATGTTCCCCGCGACGTTCCACCCAGAGAAGCAGCATGTGGCTGAGCCGCTCTCGTTCGGTGCTTCCGGAAAAATCACGCAGAGCTTCATGCTGCAAGGAGTTTTCCATAAAAGATTCGGCTGTTTCGATTGCTTTTTCGAGCGAAATCTTGCCGGCCGCGAGGTCGCGTTCGATCTGCATGAACAGCACCCGAAGCGGTTGCGTCTCCGTCAAATATTCATTGGGGCCGCTGTCTAACGAAACCTTGGGCGCAAGCGTTTCAGGTCGATGAGCGAGCATGACGAACATCGCGGTTCCGAACGCCGCACACCAGGTCGCATTGACGAAAAGCCGGGAAGAGAACTTGAACTTCATCACCATCTCGACAGGGCATGGTTTTGCCAGGGGGTGAAGCGTTGCAGGCTAGGCTTCCGACACCCCCAGCGGGCAGGAAAGGCAGGATACGGGAAGAACCGCTATCGGCAACGGCCGCCGTCAAAGTTCCCCAATTCTACCTCGCTTCAATCGTAGGCTTTGCGGATGGCGGCTATCGCAAAGAAAGGTTGTTTTTTCGAAGAAACTCGTCAGCCCAACGGTAATGATCGAGCAAACCCTCGGTCGATCGCCCCAAAATCCGATACGCCAAAAAGAGCGCCTCGATCGTCGCAAGTCCTTCCAGGGGATCGGTTCCCAGCTTGGAAACTCGCGGGTATGCAGTCGTGTAGCCTTGAAGAGATCGAGGCTCGGCAGCGAGGAAATCGTCGTTCATGGTTGCCGCCCATCTCCAACTGCCATCGATCAACAGCAGCCCCTTCTGAGCATCTCCAGGCGAAAGCGGCAGTGCATCTGGAGCGAGGCGCACATATGTCGACCAATCGAAGGTGCGCGTGAATGGATAATTGAAGAACAGCATGTCCTCACGCCCCTTGAGCGGGAGGATGGAACATTTCTTCGGATTCTCTTTCGGGCTGCGAACCACGATCGTCGGCGGATAGTCCGGCATGCAACGCGCCTACAATAAGGTTGGATACCATTCATTGTCGCGGCCAACACCGGTCTGCGTCCAGCGTCGCCAAGGAGACAAGCATGAATGTGGAACTGAAATACTGCTCGATGTGAAACTATGAGCCCCAAGCCGTCAGTCTGACGGCCAAATTGCTCAACACGTTCAAGCAGAAGATCAAGGGCTACAACCTCATCCCCGCCAGTGGCGGCTGCTTCGAGTTGTCGATCAACGGCGAACTCGTCTATTCGAAACTCGCAACCGGGCGTTTTCCCGACGAGAAGGCGATCCTCGATACCGTCGCGTCGTTGGGCAAAAAGTAGGATCAGTCGGAATGCGAATGAAGCCCAGGCAGCCCAACCCCTGGGTTTTCCTCTGCGCGGAGGCGTGCTTCGTGGTCGGCACGGCCTCGCGCAGCGATCATCTGGCTTGCACCGACTTCATGTTCGACACCAGATTCGTGTGAGCATCCGCCTCATCCACCGTGTGCGAACATTCGGACTTTTCTCGCTGCGGATAAGGTCGGCCAGCTTCGCATAGTGTTCGCGGAGCCGGTTGATGTCCGCTTCGCACATGTCTTCCACGTTGATCAGCCGATTGCTCGCTCCCCGTACGGCGCCGACGATTTCGTTCAGTTTGAGCTGAATGGCGAGCGAATCCTTGTTCTGCGATCGCTGCAGCAGGAATACCATCAGAAACGTGACGATGGTGGTACCCGTGTTGATCACCAGTTGCCAGGTATCTGAGTACTGAAAGATCGGACCCGTGATTCCCCAAGCCGCCACCACTCCGACGGCAGTCGCGAACGCCCACGCGGCTGCCGGACCATCGGGCGGCGAGGAGTGACAACCGCTCGAGGGCTGTTCCTTCGTGCTGTTGCGTTCGAATGGGGTCGATCATGGAAGGCAGGCTCCAGACCGTTTCTTGAACAAAGTCGTAAAGCAACGTTCGTTCCAAATCCGTGCCGCACGGCGCATCGGATGTTTGTTTGAAGAAATCGAAAGCAAACGTCCGCATGTGCCGGAGGCTGTCATGATTCCAAACACCGTCGAGCGGGTATTGGAGTACACGAGCACGGAGATCAACGCGCGGATTCGGCGGAAGACGGAGGAACGCCTTCGCCGCTTCACGATGGCCGGCCCGAACGCGACTGCTCGCCGACCGATGAAGAGTGGGACATCGAGCGGACGTTGGAAGCGAATGCCGCCAGCGCCGTCATGCGTGGCGGCCTCGGCAGAAGTCGCCCTCTATCGCGACGAGAAGGGTTCGCTGACGGAATGCACCGCGACCTGCCCGCATATGGGCTGCATCGTGCACTGGAATCCGACGGAAAAGACCTTCGACTGTCCCTGCCACGGCTCCCGCTTCGACAAGCACGGCCGAGTCGTCATCGGCCCCGCCAACAGCGACCTCGCAAAGCGCGAGGGGTAGCGGCCACCGAGTTCACCAACTCATGCGCTGATTCGTACGGAAACTCATTGCTTCGAACTTTTCGCCGGCGCGACGAATGGTAACCGTGCCTTCGCGCCAGGTGCTCCACATGCGGCCGCCGTACTTCGCGTAGGGATCGACCTGCTTCCCTTTCGGCATCGCTTGATTGACGACCACCAACTTGGGCGTCGCCCATGCGGCGAGAGCGGGGACGTTCGCCAATCGGCTGCCATGATGCGGCGCCTGCATCACATCGACGGGTTCGGCGGGCATCATCAGCACGCGAGCCATGCCATCCCCTTCGAGATCGCCCGTTATTAACAGCGATAGCCCCGGCGTCTTGATTCGCAACGTAAGGCTTCGCACATTTTCCGGTCCTGCGGGGCCTTCCGCCGGGGGATGCAGCACCTGCCAGGCAATGCCAGACTCATCCCATTCCTCGCCGGCTTTCACGATGCGAAAGGGGATGTTGCGCGCATTCAGCGACGCGATCGTTTCCTGCGCTCCCGGCGTCGTGCGATCCCGGAACGTCGGCGTCGTCACCACCGCACCGATCGAAAATCGCTCCGCAAGCGAGCCTGCGCCGTTGTAGTGGTCGAGGTCCGCATGCGAGAGCATGAGTTCGTCGATGCGGCGAATGCCGCGATGCCAAAGGTAGGGAGCAATGTGGCGGCGAGTGATGTCCGGCCCTGCGAGCGAACCCGCATCGTAAACCCGCACCTTGCCGTCGGGCGTTTCGATGACCGTGCAACCGCCATGGCCGATGTCGAGGAATGCGATCCGCAACTCTGCAGGGCGAAGCAGGCCGAAAGTAAGGAGCGTTCCGAGGAACAGCCATCCGGCGCCAGCGGACGCCATCCTGCGCCAACGTTCGCGTAAGGTCGGCAGGACGAGTGCCGCGAGCAGGCCGATGTAGAACACGGCAAGCCACCAACTCGGAATGTCCGCGACGAACTGAAAACTACCCGGCAGCCGCAACGCGAGATCGACCAGTGATTCGCATCCCGCGAGGCAGAGCCGGGCGAACTCGGCAAAGGGCCAAGCAAGAATACCGAGTGGCGAGAACAGCAGCAGGCCGAACCCAAACAGCAGCGCCAGCGAGGAGAGCCACACGATCGGCGGGCCCAGCAGCAATGCCGACGGGGACAAGACATGGAATCGGCCCGCGACCAACGGAGCGACGGCGAGCCAAACGAGGGCGTTCATCGCGTATTGCATCGCGATCCATCGTCCTGCCGTCAGCGCGAATCGCGAGAGCGGCGAGCGCGATTGGTCGAGGAGCTTGTCGAGCGGATCCTCCGAGGTCGGGTGCATCCAGCTCGTGCCCCAGTAGAGCACCGCCACCGCGAGAAACGACAGCTGGCAGCCGGTGTTGAAGACGTCGGTCGGGTTCAGAATGGTGACGCCGAGCCATGCGAAGGCAAGCACATTCGCCGGCATGACGGGGCGGCGAAGGAGGATGCCGCCGCTGTAGAGCAATACTGCCCAGGCCGCCCGCATCGCCGGCGGTCGGCCTCCGGTCAGCAGGGAATAGGCGAGCAAGGCGAGAGCGATCGTCGTCGCCAAGGTGCGTCGTCGAATCGGCATGAATCGGCCGACGAACCCGAAAAACGCAGCGAGCACGACGAGATGTTGCCCGGAAATGGCGAGGACATGGATGACGCCGGTGCGAAGGTATTTTTCCCAATCGTCTCCGGTCATGGCCGAACCGTCGCCGAGGAGCAGGGCCTGTGCAAGCGCTTGCTGTCGCGGCGGGAGCAAGGAGCCGAGCGTCGTCGCGCCCCAATCGCGGACGACGGCAAGCCAGCCGAAGAAGGTCGCGGGCCAACCTTGGCGGACGAGCGTTGCCGCCTGCGGCGTCGGCGGAACCGCAAGAGTCGCGCTAATCCCCTGATCGCGTAAATAGCCCGCGTAGTCCTGCCCGCCGGGATTCGAGGGACCGTCGGGAAACTTCAAGGCGCCGATGAGCCGTACGTCGTCGCCGACGTGCACCTTTTCCATTCTCGCTGCAACATGCACCTGAACCAAACCTGAGGCCTGCTGCTCGATGCCGGCCGCTTCGATCATGGTCACGCGCAGGACGAATCGTGTCGCGTCCTGCGCGGGAAAGGTACGCAGCGCGTCGTCTTTGCCGCGCTGCGTCGTCGGTTCGCGTTCGATGGTCCCACGCAGGTGGACGATGCTCCCCTCCGCCGTCGCGCGATGACGCACATCGTCGGCCGGCACCGCGTGCAGATACACATGATGACGCAACGCTCCGACGGCGGCGATCGCGAGCCATAGAGGAAACAATGCCCGAAGCGAATCGCGTTGCCTACGGAACATCCACGCGAAAAGTGCGGCGAACGCAACGAGCGCGGCCAGCAGCGGAGCAAAGGGAGCAAGTCGATCGACGACGATCCCCGCCGACCATGCCAGCGCCATGGGAACCAGTGGCGCGTACCAGATCGAAAGATTCGCGGGAGCCGTCGGCATGCGGAACCTCAGCCCAAACCGTTGCGGCTCCGAATCACTTCGCCTTCAAATGCCGGCGGAGGAACTCGAACGTCCCGACGCCATGGATTTCGTGGCCGCCGGAGAAGAATTCGATTTCGGTGCGGTCGGCGATGCCGAGTTTGGCGTAGAGCCGGCGGACTTTCGCGTATTCGTAGGCGACGTTTTCATCGAGGCCGACGCCGTCGTCGTGGCCTCTTTCGACCATGAAAGGTCTGGGAGCAATCAGTGCCGCCATCTCGGCATAGTTGAAGGTGTTGGCGAGGTCGAACTCGTACATTTCGTACTCGCCGGAGAACATGTAGCTGCCGCCCCAATCAAGCGTGATGTTTTTCCACACCCATTCATTGAAATCGCCCGAACAGATCGATAGGCAGTAGCCTTCGAGGAGCGACGGAATCCGCATCGCGACCTTGCCGCCATAGGAAAGTCCGTAGTAAGCGATTTTCGTCGTATCGACGAAATCGAGCGTGCCGAGGAACTGCAGGATGCGTTCGTGCTGGCGGGCGATGAACGAATAGATCGAAAGGCCCAGTGGGTTCGCTTTGCGGACCACCTGGCGGAAATCGTTCTTGAAGATGTACGGGTTCTGCGGCGCGAATACGACATATCCCTGATCCGCAAGTTGGGCGCCGAAGGAGTTGTAGAATCGCGTCTTTTGCTTCGGATCGACGATATCCGTCGGCCTGCCTTCCAGCCCATGCTGGCAGACGACGACAGGCCGCTTCTCGCCCGGCTTCAGGTCGTTCGGCACCAGCAAGATGCCGTAGGCGATAACGTCCTCATAGACGTCGAGCACCACCTCGTAGCCTTTCCATTTCGGCGTGTCGTAAACGAGTTTCGTCCGCGGGTTCAGTGGCATCGTCGGTTCAGGGAGCTTGCCGACGAGTTGGTTCCACATGCGATCGCGAAGCGGCTTCTGCGAGTTCTTGAACGCCTCGATCGATTTCGTGTCGAGTTTCGACCAGAACGTGTCCTGCCGCTTCCTCGCGGATTCGGGCAACAAGGCTTGGGTGAAATCGATCGCTTCCTTCACCTGCCGCTGCTGGCGATCAAGAGCGTTGAATTTCTCGCGGCGATCTTTTAACAGCGTTTCGTCCGAGACCGCTCCAAAAGGCGAACCCTTGGCTTCGCGGAAGCCGGATGCGAATGAGCCGCCGGCGAACTTGCCCAGGCGATCCCATTCCTTTTTCGCGTCGTCCGTGGTGAGATCTCCTAAGTCGCCGGGCGTGGGTCCGGTGTAGCCTTTAGCTGCGATCGGCGGGCCTTGCAGTTTGGGCTCCGGCGCGGCCACCACTTCCACGGATCGACCCTTCGTCTTCGCACCCGCCATCGCGAGCAATTCGGCATCGCCGAACTCGTTGAGCAAAGTCCAGACATTGCGGTCAATTGGTTCCTTCGGGAGATGCTCGCGGGATCGGACGTATCCCGAGACATGCGTTTCCGTGATGCGCGGATCGATCGCGGCTGCATAGAGCGAAATCAGCCCGCCCTCGCCCCAACCCCACACGCCGATTTTGGGCAGTTTCTGTTTCTCGAACCAATCAACCGCTGCGAGCGTTTTCTGCACTTCGTATCCAATCACATGTCGGCCAAACTCGAATGCCATGCGGTAGATGAACTCGCGATGCGGCTGCGAGGTCATCCGCTTGATGTCGGGATTGCCGGAGAATTGGCTGCCTCGGCTGATTGCGGTCGGCACCAGCACCGCCCAACCTTGCTTCGCCAGGACGCGAGCCGTGGGACCGTCGCCGTTGGTTGCCGACTCCAAGCCCGCGATCTGCTCCGGCGTGCTGCTCGCATCGGGAAACACGATCGCTCCGCCCACAGGTTTGCCTGTTGGCGCCAGGTAGAGCCCTTCCGCATGCATGCCGCGCAATGCCGGCCAGCGGACGGCGTACACCTTAAACTGAGGCGTTTCCGCGACCAGCGAACCGGTCGTTGTTCCGCTGATGAATTCAAGTTCGTCGAATTTCGGCCGAGCATCGACGACGCCGATGATGTGTTTCAGCCGATCGCGATAGGGTTGGATCTTCTTCTCGAAGTCGCCGTCGAAGGCGACCTCCTTGGCCCATTTCGCTTCACGTTTGGCCGGCGCCGCGGCGAGCATTTTGTCGAGGTAGCGATCCATGCCGTCGAGCATGACGCGGGCGATGTCGCCCTTCTCCTCCAGCGGCTTCGTCCCCGGCAGGGTTTGAGCCCAAGTGGGGGTTGTCCCCATGCCGATAATAAGTGAAGCGAGGAGAACGGCATTCGAACGCATCGGCGACTCCGAAAAAGGCGGTTACACTAAAGAAACTCGAACCGCCGACCGAATGCAACAACCTTTTGGCAGAGCCGCGACTGCAAGGGAGCAACCAGCAGGTTGTCTGGATTCCAAGCATCCAACAATCGAAACGTGGATGCTACGTATCCCGGGAACCTGCTGGCCGCTCCCTTGCAGTCGCGGCTCTG
This sequence comes from Gemmataceae bacterium, assembly GCA_046350235.1. Lineage (GTDB taxonomy): Bacteria > Planctomycetota > Planctomycetia > Gemmatales > Gemmataceae > JAIEPT01. The sequence continues at coordinate 93,914 of JAXMAT010000006.1, forward strand.
CCCGACGCGGTCGCCGTCGATTTCGACGAGCCATACATTGACTTGTGCCTATTGAATCCTTTCCGCGGCTCAGGGATGAGACGCGATTTCCGCCGTCATAGGACCGTTTGCGATGTCCACCGAACCAACCCCCATCAAGCTCTCCCCGGTCGAGGCGATCAAGGAGGCCAGCCGTTATCTGCGAGGGGGTATCGCCGAAGAATTGGCAGCCGACAGCGACCACTTCAGCGAAGAAGACAAGCAGCTCACCAAATTCCACGGCTTCTACCAGCAAGACGACCGCGACGCTCGTAAGAATCGCAAGCCCGGCGGGCCGAACAAGTTCTACATGTTCATGGTCCGCTGCAAGATTCCCGGCGGAAAGATCGATGCGGACAAATACCTGGCCCTCGACGATCTCTGCGGCCAATTCGGAAACGAAACGCTCCGCATCACCACGCGTCCGAGCTTTCAGTTTCACGGCGTCGTCAAGAACGATCAGTCGCTCATCGGCGGCGTCAATCGTGCCATGCTCTCGACGCTCGGCGCCTGCGGCGACGTCAACCGCAACGTGCTCGCCTGCCCTGCTCCGTTCGCCACGGCGAGCTACACGCAGATCCAACAGGATGCCGACACGCTGGCCGCCCATCTCGCGCCTCGCAGCGGGGCGTACGCAGATATTTGGATCGATGGCGAGAAAGTGCCAGATCCGGCCGACGACGTCGAGCCCATCTACGGCAAGGTTTATCTGCCTCGCAAGTTCAAGATCGGCTTCGCCCTACCGAAGGACAATCTCGTCGACGTGTTCGCTAACGATCTCGGCTTCATCGCCGAGGTCAAGGGAGGCAAGGTCGTTGGTTACGATCTGCTCGTCGGCGGCGGCATGGGCATGTCGCATGGCAACGACAAAACCTTCCCACACATCGCCCAACGCGTCTGCTACATCACGCGCGAGCAACTCGTTCCCGCCGCCGAGGCGGTCGTCAAGCTGTTCCGCGATCACGGCAATCGGGCGGACCGCAAGCGGGCCCGCATCAAGTACGTGATCCACGATTGGGGCGTCGAAAAGTTCCGCGAAGTGCTGCAAACCTACCTGCCCTTCCCGCTCGCCTTGCCGCACGACATCCAGACGACCGACATGCCGCTCTGGACCGGCTGGCACGACCAGGGGGATGGGAAATTCTTCTACGGCATCTCCGTCGAGAATGGCCGCATCAAGGATGAAGGGACCTTCCGGCTGCGGACCGCATTGCGGACGATCGTCGAGAAGTTCCGCCCCGGCCGTATTCGCCTGACGCCGATGCAGGACATCCTCATCGGCGACCTGCCTGAAACCGCGAAGGCGGAAATCGATGCGATCCTGCTGGACCATGGCGTGATGCCGGCGGAGCGTATCTCGCTCTTGCAACAACACAGCATCGCCTGCCCCGCACTGCCGACCTGCGGCCTCGCCATCAGCGAATCGGAGCGTGCGCTGCCGGGCATCATCGATCAACTCGATGCGGAGATTCGCCGGCTCGGCCTTGAAGACGATCGGCTCACGCTCCGCATGACCGGCTGCCCCAACGGCTGCGCTCGCCCCTACCAAAGCGAGATCGGCCTCGTGGGGCGCAGCGGCGATAAGTACACGGTCTACGTCGGCGGCAATCTCGTCGGCGACCGCCTCAACTTCGAGCTGCGCGATTTGGTCCCCACGGCCGAAATCGTGCCGATGCTGACGCTGCTCCTCGAACGATTCAAAGCGGGCCGCAAGCGGCAGGAATCCTTCGGCGACTGGTGCGTGCGTCTCGGTCACGAGAAGCTGCACGAAATCGTCGTCCCCCAGGTTGTCGCTTCCGCATGAAGTAACCCATTACTTCGATTGGATCGACGATGATCGTTTCGATCCACCCGCGGCATCGAGGCCAACGCGACCTGATCGGACCATTGGTCTGCGGCCGGACCTATTTGCTGCCGATCGTCTCGCGACCAAATTATAGTTCCATCTTTTCCCACTTGAAATCGGTCAGCCACGTCGGATCGCCGAGGAGATATTTGATGAATGCGGAGGTGACTCGTTCAAGGGTGATGGGTTCGTCGATCGCATGGTAATGGCGATCCAGCGAGCCGTCTTGATACTCGAGGACGTATTCGCTTGCGTCATCGTCGGTGAGAGCACACTGAATATAGGTGTAATCTCGGGATTCGAGGATTACGAACGCTTCGTCCTCGATCATCAACAGGAGGTCGTCCTCCGTTGGGTCGTCGATCGTCGTGCCGGATTCAAGCGTCAGTCGCATGGGGACCTCGCAATCCATTTCGATCCGGAGACCCGTCTTCCGCTTGCGGATTGGCGTTCGATTCAGGCAGCGCGAACGCCAAGCCGCAAGCGGCATACCGGCGATGGAATGGGGAACATTCTTGGCGCCGGAAAAACGACCAAGCCTCGGATCGCTCCGAGGCTTGGGATGTTGTCGCACAGGCACACCGGATCAAGTGTAATCGACTTGCCAGTATTCGAGTTCGACAGGGACCGGTCGGCCGAAGATGGTAAGTTCGACGCGGACGGAACCCTTGTCGGCGAGCACTTCCTTGACTTCGCCTTCCATGCCGGCGAAGGTGCCGTCGCGGACCTTGATGCGGTCGCCACGATCGAACTTGGCGGTCGGAACCTGATCCTTCACCTCGTCGATGCGCTGCATCTGGCCGAGCATGCGCTCGACTTCGCGGTCGGTCATCGGAGGCGGGAGCTTGCCGAGGCTGCCGCCGACGAAATCGCCGACGCCGGTCGTTTCGCGGAAGAGGAGCAGGATGCGGTCGTTGAACTCGACGTTGACCATCAAGTAGCCGGGATAGAGCTTCCGCTCCTTCACCACGCGTTTGTTCTTCCGCATTTCGGTGACTTTTTCGGTCGGGATGACGATCTCGCCGAAGTAATCCTGCAGGCCTTCTATGCGGAGACGCTTCTCGATGGCGTCCTTGATCGAATCTTCGCGGCTGCTCGCCACCTTCACGACATACCACTTGCGGTTGCCGGTGGGCGGAGGAAGATCAGGATCCGGTGAAGTCAGCACGCGAGGCGGAACCGCAGGCGCTTCGGCAGGAGCGGCGGCTTCCGGTTGAGCAATCTGCTCGACCGTCTGGTTGTCGGCGGAATCGGCGTTAGGTTCTTCGATTACCACTGGGTCTTTTCCTGCTGTTTGCGGAATTCTTCCGCGACATTGACCTTCAAGACGGAGATCAAGTCGCTCCCCAGGACCTTGATCCAAAGCACATCGAGAAAGAACAAGAAGGCGGTAAGCAGGATCGTGGTTACCAACACCACGATCGTGTCGGTCACCAAACGCTTGCGCGTCGTCCACGACACCTTGTTCATCTCTGCATCCGTCGCGATCAAGAAGTCGGCGAATGTCGGCCAATTCACGAGGCGCCAGGCGACCCAAAATACTGCCGCGATGAGGATCAACGGCAGAAGGGTGCCCACATGATACATGATCGGAAGATACATTTTCGTGTCGCGGGTTTCGTTTCCGGTGAAGGGGATCCACCAGAACCATTCGTCAGCAGCGGTATCGAATGCGCTTCGCCGCGCGTAGGCATAGATGCCAGTAAGCCCGATGACGAGGAGGGCGAAGAGGGTGCCGCGGCGAACGCGTTGGCCTTGGCTTGCCTTGTATCCCGCAGCGTGGAACCAGCCGCGTTCTTCAGTCTTCACAAGCCATTGACCAAAGCCAGGGCGGAAGAAGACCCATCCAAGGCTGCCTAGAAGAGCGAGGCCGAGGACGAGGGTGAGGAGCACGCCGAAGGTTTCCATGCCTTCGCGGGTTTCCATGTAGTTGCCGATATTCACGACCAGCGACAGGATGAAGAAAATCGCGAGCCCCGCGAGAACTGCTCCAGCCCGAAGTCCTGGGACGCGATGTTGGGCTTCGACTTTCAACAGGCCGTAAATGACGCCGGCGCCGACGATGAGCGAAAAGAGGAAGAGCAGCGTGCTGGATAGGAACGGATCCAAAACCTTGGGATCGCCCAGGCCAAGACCGTTGCTCCAGAAAATCGGAAAGAGTCCGAAGAAGCCGATGAAGGCGACGACAAGAACCGTGCCGCCCAAGAGGCTGCTGACCCCGAGTTGCTGCAAGGGACTGCGGGTCGTCCGCTCGATCGCCACGTTTTCTGCCACAGCCATGGCCATTCCTTACCGGTGTGAGGCCCCATCGGACGCATCCGGTCGTCCCGGGCGGAAGAACTCGATTCTAACCACAGAGGCACGGAGAACACAGAGAGAATGGCGTTTGCAATCTGACAACTCAGGCGGCGAAGGCGAGCCCCTGAGTGCACCGGTTCTTTCCGTTTCGCCGAGCCGCGATCTTCGATGCGTTTCAGCAGGGGCGGAGCGACTCGAACGCTCAACCTGCGGTTTTGGAGACCGCTGCTCTGCCAATTGAGCTACACCCCTGTGGAGTAGTCGCGAGAAACGAGTCTGGAGTCAAGAGTGGACACGGAAGCTTCCAAGTCTCGCTCGCTACTCCCGACTCGCTACTTTTTCCGCGATTCCTTGTGCGCGGTGTGCTTGCGTTCCTTGCGGCAGAACTTCTTGAGGTCCAGCCGTTCGGCGCCGCGGGTTTCTTTCTGAGTGCGGTAGTTGCGGGCTCCGCAGTCGGTGCATTCGAGCCAAACGTATTCGCGCATGACGAGCAACTCGTGCTAAGAAGCCGCCATCCGCGGCGAAGCCGGAGCTTCGTCGCGGATGGCGTGCGTTCGGAGGTTATTACTGGAGGATCTTGGTGACGACGCCCGAGCCGACGGTCTTGCCGCCTTCGCGGATGGCGAAGCGGAGGCCTTCGTCCATGGCGATCGGCGAGTCCGGCAGCAGTTCCACGTGCATCTTGATGTTATCGCCAGGCATGCACATTTCGGCCTTGTTGCCGTCCGAGCCGATCAGCTCCTTGACGGTGCCGGTGACGTCGGTCGTGCGGAAGTAGAACTGCGGGCGGTAGTTCGCGAAGAACGGGGTGTGGCGGCCGCCTTCTTCCTTCGAGAGGATGTAGACGTTCGCTTCGAAACCGGTGTGCGGGGTGATCGAACCGGGCTTCGCGAGCACCTGGCCGCGTTCGAGGTCGGTGCGTTCCAGACCGCGGAGGAGCACGCCGACGTTATCGCCCGCGATGCCCTTTTCGAGGGTCTTCTGGAACATTTCGACGCCGGTGATGACCGTCTTGCGGGCATCCTTGCGGAGGCCGATGACTTCGACTTCGTCGCCGACTTTGCAGTAGCCGCGTTCGATACGGCCGGTGCCCACCGTGCCGCGGCCCTTGATCGAGAACACGTCTTCGATCGACATCAGGAAGGGCTTGTCTTCTTCGCGGACCGGGTTGGGGATGTAGCTGTCGAGGGCTTCCATCAGCTTGTCGATACAGGCGCCGGCCTTGTCGTCGCTGGGGTTTTCCAGGGCGGGCTTGGAGCTGCCGCGGACGATCGGGATTTCGTCGCCAGGGAAGTCATACTTGTTGAGCAGTTCGCGGACTTCGAGTTCGACGAGGTCGAGAAGCTCGGGATCATCGACGGTGTCGATCTTGTTGAGGAAGACCACGATGCGGGGCACGCCGACCTGGCGAGCCAGGAGGATGTGTTCGCGGGTCTGCGGCATCGGGCCGTCGTTGGCCGCGACGACGAGGATGGCGCCGTCCATCTGGGCGGCGCCGGTGATCATGTTCTTGATGTAATCGGCGTGGCCGGGGCAGTCGATGTGAGCGTAGTGACGATTCGGGGTCTCGTATTCGACGTGCGAGACGGCGATGGTCACGGTCTTGTTTTCGTCGCGGACGATACCGCCCTTGGCGATGTCGGCGTAGCTCTTGACCTTCTCAAGCTTGTTCTTGAAGGCCTGGCGCTGAAGAATGGCGGCGGTGAGCGTCGTTTTGCCGTGGTCGATGTGACCGATCGTGCCGACGTTCACGTGCGGTTTGTTTCGCTCGAATGTTCCCTTAGCCATCGATCCTCTCCGAAGTCAAAGCAAGATAACCCGGCGCGAGGCCGGCGGTCGGGGTTGTCCCATAAACGTAAGAGCTGCTGAAGGGATTTGAACCCTTGACCTCGTCCTTACCAAGGACGCGCTCTACCGGCTGAGCTACAGCAGCAGGCCGAAAGATCTTATGCCTTCCGCCGCCTGGCGGAAAGAGCCGACTTAGGCGACCCCGCCGAAGCGAGGCCGCATGCGGGCGGTTTCCGCGAAAGCGGGTGATGGGAATCGAACCCACGTATCCTGCTTGGAAGGCAGGGGCTTTACCATTAAGCTACACCCGCGCGAAGCTGTGCTTCGCGAGAGAGTAGAGCAGAGAGAATAGAAAGTAGAGAAGCGGGCGTTGTCCTACTCTCTACTTTCTCCTCTCTACTCTCTCGTTCTAGTGGGCAGGGAGGGATTTGAACCCCCGTAGGTGTGAACCGTCAGATTTACAGTCTGATGCCATTGGCCGCTCGGCCACCTGCCCATTCGTCCGACCTCCTGCCGGCAGCTTGAATCCTCCCGGAGGCGGGCGGAAAAGCTAGCGGTGGGAGTTGAACCCGCAACCGCCGGTTTACAAAACCGGTGCTCTGCCAGTTGAGCTACGCTAGCGAGTTTCGCTTCGCGTTCGGCGAACCGACGCGAAGCTGGAGAGTCCCACTATAGGAAAGCAAGGGAACGCTCGCAAGGCATGTTGAGAGCCCTGCCGACGCTGTGCCCCGTCCTCCGCTCAAAAGACAAAAATCCCCGGGAGCGGGTTCGACCCCCCTCCGGGAACCTTCTCCTGATTTTGTATGTCTGGAGAGGAAAGCGGCAATCGGACCGGAATTGCCGAAGGGCCGATGAAGGCGTTGAGTCACCGAGATCACAGAGAAAGACAAAAGTTTGGAGATGAAGTACGATTCGCCAACAACAACGACTCCGCCGTCCTCATTCTTCCTATCCGATCTCCGACCTCCGATCCGAGTCTATTGCCTTTCTCTGCGTTCTCGGCGACTCTGTGGTTCCAAAATCGACGGACACGAAAAACGAATACCCGGGTGGAGGCAGCTGCTCCTCCGAATAAGGAAGCCTTTGTGACCAACCTCTTCGCTCTCGGCGGCATGATCGGGCCCGCGTATCTCACAGGGGCGATTCCGTCGCTGATCGAGCAAATGCCCCCCTCGCTCCGGTGCTGGATCGGCTCCGACGAACCGGAACAGGCCACACGCGTCCATCGCGGCTTCTTCGGCGCCTGGATCGTCGCGATGCCGTTCGCCGGATGGCTGGCGGACGAATCGTCGCATGCCGCCGCACTCGCCATCGGCGCCTTCGGCATGGCGATCTGTTGGGCCCTGCTTGCGTTCAAAGTCCCACGCCGATCCGAAGCGTTCTTCTTCGGCGGCCTCGGCTTCTTCTATGCATGCATGACGATCGCCACCTTCGCCACAATTCCGACGCTGCTCAACGCGACCGACCGCAGCCCCGAGGCGCTGTGCTGGGGATATGTCGTCGTCGGTATCGGCATGCTGACGGGGCCGGCACTGGTTGCACGAATCGAGACGTGGATCGGTTGCCGAGGGACGCTGTCGATGATGGCGTTCGTCAGCTTGCTGCCGATGCTGGTGCTGATCGGTTGGGAGGAACCGGCGCGGAAGACAGCGGAGATTGATCCATGGACCGACCCCGCATTCTGGCTCACCATGGCGGCGCTGGCACTCTACTTCCCCGCGGAAACCTGCATCGAATCGTGGGTGCGGCCGTTTCTCGCCGACCTCGGATACGAAGATCGCCGACTGTCGTTTCGCCTCGCGGTGTTCTGGGGCATGTTCCTGTTCGGCCGATTCGCCTTCGGCTTCGTCCGAACCGGATGGGAAGGAGCGGTGCTCGCGATCGCGGCATTCCTCGTCGCGACGATCCTCGGCAATGTCCGCGGCACGTACCAGAATCGCGCCGGTACCTGGGCGCTGTGGCTCGCGGGCCTCTGCTTCGGTCCGATCCTCCCTGGCTTGCTCGGCCTGCTGCTCGGCTTCTACCCCGAAACGCCCGGAATCCTGCTCGGCGTGGCGCTGGGCATCTCCGGCCTGCATCACGCGTTTCTCGAACCATGGCTCGTGGAGAAGGCGAAACGCACCTCGCCTCGCGAAGCGCTGCGGCTGCCGCTAGCCTTGCTGCTGGTATCCAGCGTGCCGATGTTGCTCGCCGCGGCGTTGAATCCGAACCCGCAGCATCCGCCGACGAAGGGCAGAGATGGCGACGCTCATCATGCAAACGCGGAAGATCCGCCGCCGAAGAAAGGAAAGCTCTGGAAGTTCGTGAATTGGCTTCGCAAGAAGTGAAACCGATCGTCAATCGCGCTGCACGCGGATCGCGAGGATCACGCGTTCCTTCCGTTCCGTCTGCACGCGGGTGACTATTGGGAGATATTTGTTGGCTGCGAGCCGAAAGACGATCTCGCCCTGGTCAGGCGGAGCGACGGCGAGCGTCGTCTTGCCGTCCTTATCCACTGCCTGCTTGACGGTGATCTCGACCGTTTTCGCGTCGGTCAGCGGAAGCGTCGCTTTCACATTCTCATGCAACTCGCGAGTCGTCGTCGATTTGACTCGGAAGCTTTTCAGATTCGGATTCAGCTTCCGCACTTCCTCCGCGATGTTCTTCAGTCGCGGGTCGACGGAATCCCCTTCTTCGGACGCAAAAACAACAATTACGGCAACCTTCGCCTTCGGCCCGGCGCCCCCGATTACGGGTAGTGCGAACAGCATCAGCACTAGTCGCATCATCGCTGTTCTCCGGCTGTCCCTATGGCTTCACGAACCGAGTAGGATCGAAAACTCCCTGAAGCGGCAAGGGGCGGACGAGCGTTTATCCTCGCATAGAAGACGCGGATTGCAACCACTCGAATCAGCCCAAGAAGAAACGCGTGCCTCGGACACGCGTTTCGCGGAGATCGCATCCTTGCGGACTCCGTTTATCGTGGGCGGACGCTCACTCCCGTGACGCCGACCACGTCCACAGTGGGCACCGTCGTGTCGAGCATGATCGGGTTGGGCGTTTCGACACGGGAAACATTCCCCGCGAGGTCGGTCGCCTCCACCTTGATGAAGAATTGTTGACCCAGATCGCGTGGAAACGACCACCGATACGCGCCCTCATTCTTGATGCCTTTCCCGATCGGTTGCCATGCGCCATCCGGCGTCGTCCGGCAGAAAATGCTGATCGGATCATCACCCAGGTTCTTGTCGGTCGCAGTCCAACGTATGTCGATGGCGCCGCTTGCCGGATTCAATTCCACGGGCCGCAGTTGCAGAAACGGAGGCGTGGTATCGACTTCGATGTTCGTGGTCGGTTGGTCGCCTGGCTGCGGCGCCTTGCCGCCGAAGCCGTTGCCATTGGTGACGACGAAGCGGATGCCGAAAAGCCCTTCGCCGGGCAACTCGATGTCGGCGGGACTGCGGCGATCCGCATCTTCGCCCAGGCGTATCCAGCGGGAACCGCTATCCGGCGTCATGTAGATTTCGACTTTCCCAATGCCCGAGGGGCCGACGGCTTCTAGGCGATAATCGATCTGCGCCTGCGTGGTGTTGATGAGTTGACGGTTGCCCACAGATCGGCTCGGGCGATTTCCTCCATTCAACCCGGGCAGGGATTGCGGATTGTAGTTGGCGACCGTCGCCCCCTGATTCATCGAGAGCGGCTGGCTTGCGGACGGATTGGCCACAGGAGGCAGCGGCGGGTGATTCGCGAAACTCGGATTCAAAACCGGCGGGACAATGGGCGGTATGCCGATCGGCTGGCCCGACACCGGAGGCGGAGAGACTTTGCCGACGGGAGGAGTGCCGACGGGAGGAGTGCCGCCGGAACCAAAAGGGCCTTGCGCTACGGGAAGATTCGGAGTTCCGATCGGCGGAAGCATCGGCGGCGCGGACGTTGGCGCCACCGCTCCAAACAATTCTCGCCCGGTAGCTTCCTTCGATCCCACATTGCCCGCCAAGTCGGTCGCAACGACATGGATCGGCAGATCCAGATCTCCTGCGCTGATTTTGTAAATGCCCGACTGAACCGCAACGAGTGGCCGATCGCCTTCAAGCGCCTTCACGACCGCCTTGAGCGAGTTCATGTCCGCATTCGTATCGACCACGTTGCAGCGAATGAGGTAGCCGCCGTCGGGGCCCATGCCAGGTTGCACTTCGACCACGGGAGCACGCGTATCTACGACGACGCGCAGCGCGGGCAGTTCGGAGCTCACATCGGCCGGCGTCGCTTTGCCGAATTTGTCCACGGTGACCAGCGAAAACCAATACTCGCCGTCCGCAGGAACGCGATAGTCGAAATGAGGCGTGGTCGGGCTGACCGCTTCCTGGCGAACCCAGTCGCCGTTGCCGGATTTCACGTAGAGCTGCACTTCCTTCAAGGTGGCTCGAACCCGATCTTCCATTTGGATCGGGAGCTTGAAGGTGGTGGTTTTGGTGAAGGTCTTTTTGAGACCGCCTGCCTTGGAGTCAGCATCCTGGGCCGAGGCAGCAGCGGAAAGTCCGAAGGCGACAGCGGCGAGCGTCATGGCCCGCAGGCTTCGCACAGTCCAGCGGCCCAAGAATCGCATCGACATTCTTAAATCTCCCAATTCGCCTCATCGGTCGATCCCGCTTCCCCCAGCGCCATCGACCCCTCGCAAGCTGCGCCGGGCGCGGCGCCGTGCTTGAACGCGGGGGCTTATAAAGGGTTTTTCAAGACTGTCAATGCAGAAATGCTTACCTTGGCCCCTTCTCCCCCACCGGAGAGAGCAGAGAGTGAAGGGCCAACCTTTGCGGATGCTTCACCTCGAACCGCATGCGCAGCACACGTTGGGGATCCAAAAATCCCCAGGTGCGCAAGCGATTACCCCGGGGCTTGGGTGGCGACTTCGATGCTTGGTTCATTCGCCAGATTCTCAAGTTCCGCGAGAAGCGTGGTCTGCAGCGTCCGCTCCAATTCGATCAACACTCGCGCCACCGTTCGGCCATCCATCACGCGGTGGTCGTAGATGATCTTCACATTGACGATACCCCGTTCGGAAATGGGGCCAAACGTCAGGTACGTTGTGAGCGGGCAGAGTGGATGCATTTGCTCGACGCCGAAATTGCCGAGGCTGGAGATGGCGAAGGTGCCGAGGCGCTTCGATTTCTGATAGCCCGACGTATTGAGCGTCTGCCACATGACGAAACGCCGCAGAAATCCGGGCAAACGGCCAAGCCGTAGGATTTGGCGAAACGAGGTGACTTCCTCGACCGGCTTGTTGCGATAGCGATCGATCGCTTCATCGATCACGCGCAACGTTCCGTTTTCCGGCCCGCGAATCTTGGAGCCGAGAACGACCGATTCCCCTTCGTAGTCGCGTTCGATTAGAAGAGCGCATTCGCTGTTCGGATGCTCGTAGAAATGCGGCCAAGGCCAACGCACGTAACTGCGGCGCAGCTCCGGCATCGAGCGACCGACGATGCCGTATGCCTTCATGAACACCGAGGTCCACGAAACGCCTGCTTTGCGTCGCACTTCAAGGAGTGCGCTTACGTCGGTGTCCCGCGCCAACGGCAACGACGGCACCTTCATCGCGTGATGCATCAGCTCCAGCACGAAGTTTCGTGCAGGCGATATCCGTAATCGTCGTCCTCGTCGATCCTCCGACATCGATCATCCTTCTCCGGGCGATATGTGGCGATTGATATACGAATATGCACTCGAATCATCGCCGGGGGACAAACGGGATCGTCGGCTGTACTGGAATGTTTGGCGGCGTCGCGCTGACGCCGGTCTGCGACGAACCGGGGCGGATCACCTGATGCACCGGCGAATCGTCGAGCAGCGACTGCGTTACCTTCTTCGTCCACGCCAGGGGTGACATCGGCGTCGCGGCGGTGGTTCCGGGCGTCCACCATGCGGAACTGCCGAGCACGAACAGCACCGCGTAACAGAAGCCGGTGGCCTTCCACGACGGCGAAAACAGCTTCAGCGCACTCCCCGCCGCTTTGTTGAGCCGCGGCACCAAGCCGTTGAGATCGACGGCATACAACTCATCGAGCACCAGGTGCGACAGGAACCCAATCATGGTTCCGAGCGCCATGTACTGCCGCAGTCCGAGTTGCGAATGCTGGTACAGTTGAAAGACGACCAGCCCCGCGATCAGCATGGCCGGGATGCTGTGGAACATGCCGCGATGCACGGTGAATCGTTTGAAGAACTCGGCCAGGGCATAACGCACGACGAAATACGCGATCGCCGCCAGGATCAAGGCTTTTTCGATCGAAAACCCCGCTTCGAGAAACCGCGGCATCAGGAACAGCGGGGCCGCCATCCCCGCGAGGCCGAAAAGATGGCGTACGGGAATGCCGCTATCGCTATCGAAGTCCGGCATCATGCCGCCGACAGAGCAAAGCCCCGCCGCCATGAGCGCCTGTCCCCAATCGAGGTTCCATCCCGAGGTCCCCGCCAGCGCGTAGAGACCGCCGAGGATCGTGCTCGTGGTGACGTGAACTTTGAAGCTCGCCATGGCCAAGGCCTCCATGCCTGGCGGAAATGCAAGGTCGTCATTCGGAATTGTGGCGAAGATGGCCAAACGACGCAATCGCGTTTAGCACGCTGCGCTAGCAAGTGCCGGGAACGGGTTGTTGGATGTGATTGGATTCATCTGCAACAACCCGTCTCCGGCACTTGCTTGCGTAGCGTGCTATCGGTCGATCAGGAGCATGTCCGCTACCGCGAGGGGCAGTGTCACGATCAAGGCGCCGCCCTCGCTGCGTGTCTGCAACGCTCCGCGTTCCACGCTGCGGACGCTCTTCGCCCCTGCGGCGCCTTCGATGCGCACGGTCAGCGTCCCAATTTCCTTGCCGCTCCAGTTCATCAGCGGCACCGCGATGCGGTTCGATTTGCCGGTGTCGATGCACGTCGTTTCCACCAGCGTTTCGCTGCACGTCACCGGACGCACGGAGCCCTCCGGTCGAAATGCATCGACGAGTGCGGCCCGCAGGTTCGCGTCCATGCCGGTCGGCAGGAAATGAGCGTAGGTCGCATCGTTGGCGCCGCGATCGACGGGGCGGATCGGCAGGCCGCTCTTCAGATACGCTTGGCCCGGCAGAAAGCCGAACAGCACCACGCGTCCCTTGCCGTGCTTTTTCTCGACGACCGCGGGCGAGCCGTCGCCGAACGTGCCGAGCACTTTCGCATCGGCCACCTTCAGCTTCTGCTTCCACACCATCACCGGCACGTCCGCGACTTTCGAGGCGCCCTGACTCCAAGCCGCCTTGGCGATCGGCACATACGAAGGCAGGTCCTGCTTCGGCAGAAACGGCTTGTTCGGATCGAGCAGATACTTGCTGACGAGTTGCGGATCGACCGTGAGTTCCTGGCTTTCGATGCCGTAGAACGCCGGAGCGGATTTGCTGGGACGATTGAACTCGTCCGTGAACCCGCCCCCCGCGAGCGCGATGACGGTGCCGCCTTCCTCCACGAACTTCTTGAGGGCCGACATCGCGCGCGAATGCATCCATTGCTGCGTGACGTAGATCGTCTGATATCCCTTGGCCAACCCTTCGACGAAATCGTCTTCGGTCACGAAATCGACTGGCGTCTGCGAATGGCGCAGGGCGTACCAAATCGCTTTGCGCTCGTTGTTGTGCAGGGCAAGCGTGCTGTTGGAAACATTCGCGAGCACATCGTCCACCGGCGATAGCAGTAGACCGACCTTCGCGGGGCGCACCTTGCCGTCGAGCACGTAGTCCTCGAATGCGCCCGCATCGTGCGTCGCATCGCGGACGGCCTTCCACATGGCGAGGTCGCTCGTGTCCATGTAGTTTTCCGTGCCGCCCACCGACGATGGCGACGCGCAGAAATAGTTGATCATCTTCGCGCCATGCGCGATGGCGGAGTAATACGAGAGGCGGAAACTCCGCGGCGTGTTTCCCGGCGAATGCGGCATCACATACATGTGGATCGGCAGGTCGTGATACTTAGCTCCGCAACGCAAGCCGTCGGTGAGGTAACCCATGATTTGGCCGCTGAATTCGGGGATTTGCCAGATGTAATCCTCGCTCCACGGCATCGTCATCGCCTTCATCTTGAAGGGACGGACATAGTCCATTTCGTTGACGAGGTAATTGGAGTGCGGCGAATAGTTCGCTCCGGTCAGCACGCCCATGCTCTCGTAGTAGGCGGTGCCGGCCGCATAGTGTTTGCCGCCTTTTTCCTTGGCCGACAGAATCGCGTAGTAGTGCAGCGGATGTTTCGCATCCTTCGATGCGGTCTCCCAATTGCCGGCGATGTCGGTCGGAACCTGTTGGCTCTTCAGATAGGCGGCCCATTCCTCGTTCGTCAGCGGGTGCGGCGGCAGGTGGATCTCGTCGCCGTAGCTCACGATCTTCAGGTCCTTGAAATCTTCCGGCTTCGTGGCCTGATGCTTCTTGATCGCATCGACCTTCGCATCGGGCCAATGGGCGACGAGGTTGCGTTTTTTGCCTTGCTGACCGACCGCGGTGTTGTCGCCGAGGAGGACCGCCAATTCGCGGGCCTCAGGGAAATGCTGGAGGGCGCTGGAAAAGCCGAGCACGTTGTAGGTCAGCAATCGTTGCGGCACGGCTCCGCGTTTCGGGAATTTCTTCACCTCGGCGATGAGCCAATCGAGCGACTCCTTCTGCGTGCGAATCTCCGGCAACCACCAGCGTTCCTTAAGTGCGGCAGCGAGCGAAGGGTTCGGCGCCACGCACCCCGGCATCTCGAAGGTGACGGGCGACAGATAGCCCGGCGTGCCTTCAAGCTTCACCTTGCGGATCGTCTTCAGCCCGCCTTTGCCGTCGGGGACCGCGAACTCCATCTCGAGTTTCAGGCCGGTCGCTTTCCCCTTGTACTCCGCTTTCGGCGCCCATTGGCTGTTGTTGAGGCTGTCGAGCGCTCCGCCGATCGGAATCCAACCGGAGGTTTCGCCGGGCTGCAGATACTCCTCGTCGGGAATCGTCACGACGATCGGCGACTTGGGATCCTTCGGTTTCGCCGGCTTGCGGAACTTCGCGCCATCCACTTCGGGAGCGAGCACCTTAGGATCGACGGCGACCGAACGAGGTCCGGCGATGCGGTACTTGGTTTCGTCCGTGAGCCGACCGCTTTTCAGGACTCGCGTCGTGGGCCAATCGCGAATGTGAATGTAGTAAGGCGAATGCTGCCCTTCGAACATCGGCGTGACGACGGGCACGCATGGGCCGAAACCGTCGTTGGGATTCTTGAAGCGAGCGAAGACATCGCCGTCTTGCGTGAGCCAACCATCGAACTCGAGATAACCCGCCTTCTTCTGCGCCTCGATTCCCGCGACATCATCGGTGAGGCACACGACATCGATATGCCGACGCGAGGCCCGCACGCGCGGCTTGCCGTTCTCCAGCTGCGGCGCCGCGATGAGCCGAACGGTCGCCTGCCCCGCCTTGAGGTTCGCCTTGCCCTTGTCCTGCCAAACGATGTTGTCGGTGGCGCCCCAGAAGAAGCGTTCCCAGGCGACGCGTTTGTGGCCATTGAGGGGCCAAATCTTCGGGTCTTCGATCTTGCCGAAGGTTTCCTTATAAACGGTCGTCCCGCCCTGAATCACCTCGACGGTATGCTCGACCGCGAACATCCAGGGCAATTCGTAACGCGTCATCACCGCATACGCGCCATCGTGCGGAATGTGCACCACCTGCGATGCGACGGCGTCCTTCCCATCCGATTGCTCGGGCGCCCCCAGGCATGCCATGCGCGAGAGGAACGAAACCGCGAAGGTTGCGCAGTAGTAATTTTCCCTAAAAGGAACCACGCCCCATGCGCCCTGTTCGACCTTGAAATCTTCCGCCTCCAGAATGATGCGAGCCGGCTTCGCCGGAGCCTGGGCCGAAGCGTGGTCGGCGAAAGCGATCAGCGAACATAATGCGGCAACGATGACGAACCAACGCATGCACATCCCCGCGTTGCGTGAGCGATCGAACCGAAGACTTGCGATGATAGATGCGGCATTCAACCGATGCCAGCGATTTCGCAAGGAGCCGTGCACGCAGTAAGCGGTACGACTTAACGCGGAAAAGGGGAGTTGATTCCTATTCCGGCGATGAGCCGTACCGCTTACTTCGTGCGCGGCTCCATTATTCTTTCTCTTCGCCAAGCGTCCAGGACCTGGGCCAAATGTCCTTTACATATTGGATCGCGAAGAAGAATACCGGCGTGAGGATGATGCCGAAGAGCGTGACGCCGGTCATGCCGGCGAACACGGCTAGCCCGAGGGCTCGCCGCATTTCAGCCCCGGCGCCTTCGGCCACGACGAGCGGAACCACGCCGAGGATAAATGCGACCGAAGTCATTGCGATCGGGCGGAGACGAAGTCGGCAGGCTTCAAGCGTCGCCTCCCAGCGGTCTGCCCCGGACTCGCTGCGTTGTTTCGCGAATTCCACGATGAGGATCGCATTCTTGCATGCGAGACCCACGAGCACCACGAAACCGATCTGCGTGAAGATATTGATGTCCTGCCCCATGAGGATCACGCCCGCCGTGGCGCTGAGCAAGCACATGGGCACCACGAGGACGATCGCGAGCGGCAGCGACCAGCTTTCGTATTGGGCGGCGAGCACGAGGAATGCCAGGATCACCGCCATGATGAACGCGCGCGAGGCCGTGTCGCCGGTTTGCTGCTGAAGCATGGCGAGTTCGGTCCATTCGGTCTGCATCATCGGCGGCAGCTTGACCTTGGCCGCGTCCTCCACTTTTTGAATCGCATCGCCCGAGCTGACGCCGAACGAGGGCGTCACCGTGACGGTGGATGCGGGCGCGAGGTTGTAGCGCTGCACCATGACGGGGCCGGTCGTTTCCTTCACCTTGAGCACGCTGCCGAGGGGGACAGGATTCTTGGCGTCGCCGACAAGCTGGATGCGATTGAGGTTGGCGGGACGCTGGCGGAAATCGCCGTGGGCTTGCACGTTGACCTGCCAGGTGCGGCCGAACCAGTTGAAATCATTGACGTAGAGCGAGCCGAGGAAGACTTGCAGGGCGTTGGTGATTTCCGAGACATGCACGCCTTTCGCCATGGCCGCGTTGCGGTCGATGTCGAGGTTAAGCCAGGGGGTGTCGGCCCGGAAGCCGGTGAAGGCATCGCGGACGATGCCGGTTTCTTCCGCGGCGCGGATCACGTCTTTGCCCGCGGATTCGAGTTCGCGCGAGCCGAGGTTGTTCGGATCCTTCACGACGAGGACGAACCCGCCCGCGGCGCCGAGGCCGTCCACCGGCGGAGCGCCGAACAGATTGACGAGCGCTCCGGGGACGCCTTCCGCGAAATCGCGCTGCAGCTTCGCCGAGATTTCGTCCGCGGCGAGCGAACCATGATGGCGATTCTCGAATGGCTCGAGCATGACATAGACGGTGCCGAAGTTCGGCGCGTTGGCCCCGAGCAGAACCGACTGACCGCTGATGGCGACCGTGTGGGCCACGCCCTCGGTCTTGCGGGCGATCTCATCGATGCGGCGAACGACGTCGTCCGTCCTCGAAAGAGACGACGAATCGGGGAGCTGCACATTGACCAGCAGATAGCCCTTGTCCTGATTCGGGATGAATCCGGAGGGAGCCACCTGCATGGCGACGTAGGTGAGAAACAGCAGGCCGCCGTAGCCGGCCAGCATCAAAACGCTGAGCACGAGGGCGACGCGGATGGCGCCGATGTAGAGCTTCGTGATCCAGTTGAAGCCGGCGTTGAACGCGGCGAAGGCCCAGCCGAGGATGCGGTTGAGCAGTTTTCCGACGATGACGCCCGCCACCGCGGCGAAGACGGCGACGATCAGGTGGAAGTAGGGTTCGATCGCCGGCGGAAGTTGTTCGCCGACGACGCGGCGCAGGATCGGGCCGAGGAAAAAGTATCCGGCGAGCGCGAGCAGCAGGGCGAAAGTGACGCGCGGCGCCGGGAGCGGTTCGACGTTGCCTGTCTCCTTGCGAAGGAGCAACGCACAGAGGGCGGGCGAAAGCGTCAGCGAGTTGAACGCGGAGATCAGCGTCGAGACGGCGATCGTCACCGCGAACTGGCGGAAGAATTGGCCGACGATGCCGCTGATGAACACGCAGGGGACGAACACCGCCGCGAGCACCAGGCCCACCGCAATGACGGGCCCAGCCACTTCATCCATCCCGCGTATGGTCGCCTCGCGCGGATGCAGGCCATGATCGATGTGATGCTGCACCACTTCGACGACGACGATCGCATCATCGACGACGATGCCGACGCCGAGCACGAGCCCGAAGAGCGTGAGGTTGTTGAGCGAGTAACCCAGCATCGTCATCACGGTAAATGTGCCGATGATGGCGACCGGCACGGCCGCGAGCGGAATGACAGCGGCTCGCCAGCTCTGGAGGAAGAAGAGCATCACGAGCGCGACCAGGATGACCGCATCAATCAACGTCTTGCGGACCTCGTTCACCGATTCGTTGATGAACGGCGTCGTGTCGTAGACGATCGAATAATCGAGACCGGCGGGAAAGCGCGCCTTGATTTCCTTCAGCTTGGCCCGCACGCGCTGAGCGACGTCGAGGGCGTTGGATCCGGGCAGCTGGTAGATGGAGAGCGCGACCGACGGTTTGCCGTCGAGTCGGCAGTTTTGGTCGTAGCTGAGAGCGCCGAGTTCGATCGATCGGCAGATGTCGCGCATGCGCAGCACGCTGCCGTCTTCCTCTGCTTTCAGGATCATTTCCGCGAATTGCTTCTCATCCGAGAGCCGGCCCAAGGTGTTGATCGTGTACTGAAACGCCTGATAGTTCGGCGCGGGCGGCTGCCCCACCTGCCCGGCGGCGACCTGGATGTTTTGCTGTTCGATGGCGTGGACGACGTCGGTGGCGGAGAGACCGCGGACCGCCATTTTCTCGGGGTCAAGCCAAAGACGCATCGAATAATCGCGTTGGCCGAGGTAGGTGATGTCGCCGACGCCGGGAACGCGGGCCAAATCGTCGGTCACATTGATCTTCGCGTCGTTGCTGAGTTGCAGTTCCTTGCGCGATCCGTCCGGGCTGAAGAAGTTGACGATCATGAGCACCGTCGGCGCCTTCTTCTTCACGGTCACGCCTCGGCGTTTCACGATGTCGGGAAGCACCGGCTGGGCGAGATTGACGCGATTCTGCACCAACACCTGGGCGATGTTGAGATCGACGCCGGATTTGAAGGTCACGGTGAGAGCGTAGGTGCCGTCGTTCGTCGAGCGCGAGGACATATAGAGCATGTCTTCCACGCCGTTGATCTGCTGTTCGATCGGAGCGGCCACGGTGTCGGAAACGGTGAGCGCGTTGGCCCCCGGATAGATCGTGGAGACTTCCACGGTCGGCGGCGTGATTTCCGGATACTGCGCGACCGGCAACGTGCCGTACGCCACGCCCCCCGCGAGGACGATCATGATCGAAAGCACGGAGGCGAAAATCGGACGGTCGATGAAGAATCGGCTGAACACGAGATATTCCTCTAGTCCGCAACCGTTAGGAGCCGCGCACGCGACAAGCGGATATCGCCGTGCGTCACGCCAAACCGCTTACTGCGTGCGGCTCATATGAACTCGATGCCAGCGGTTTCGTCGAGACCGCCGTCTCCTGGAGTTCGGATACCGCCTCCGGCGGAACGTCAATGCGTGCGGGCGGCGCGACGGCGTTGCGGTTTGCCGAGGCATGCGATGTAGTCGATCACGATGAAAAACACCGGCGTCCAGCACGATGCCGAAGATCATGACGCCGATCATGCCGCCGAACACCGCGGTCCCCAGCGGCTCGCCGCATTTCCGCCCCAGCTCCCGTCGCGGTCAAGAGCGGCGACGCCGAGGATGAACGCAACCGAGGTCATCAGAATCGGACGGAACCGCAACCGGCATGCGTCCAGCACCGCCTGGCGTCGTTCAGCCCCACTTCATCGCGGGTATCTTGGCGAACTCGACGATGAGGATCGCGTTCTTGCACGCGAGTCCGATCAAGGTACGACCGTGGCTCCGGCCTAGGTGAACAGGTTGACGTCCTGATTCGCGCACCACACTGCCGCGAGCGAACCGACGACGCACACGGGGACCACGAGGATCACCGCGAGCAGCAGCGCAGTGCTCTCGTAAAGCCCAGCAAGCACCAGATGCACGAACGCGATCGACATCAAAAACACGTAGATGCCAGTGTCCTTCGAGGGTTTCTCGGAGGTAGGTGATTTCGGTCCACTCCAGTTCCATACGGCCACTTGCGGGAAGCTGCTCGTTGGCGAGGCCTTCGAGCGCCATCCTTCGCCGCTGCTGATGCCGGCGGCATTCGCCCCGTTGACGGCGGCAGCCACGGAGTTGTGCCGAGTGATGATCTGCGGGCCGCTCGCTTCGCGGGCGGTGAGCAGCAGCCGAGCGGAATCGTTTCGCCAGAACTGATTTCGGACTTGGATCTGACGAATGTCCTCCAGTTGATCGCGATACTTCTGTTCGGCCTGGACGTTGACCTGCCATGTCCGCGTGAAGTTGTTGAAGTCGTTCACGTAGCGAAGGCCATCGTGGCGCCTGGGGGTGCCGAACACTTCGCCGAGTTCGACGCCATGGGCCATGCAGGATGTGCGATCGACGTCGAGAAATACCTGAGGCGATGCGGCCTTGTAGGCGTCGAACAGGCCGACCACCTGCGGCCTTTTTCGATGAACGATTCGGTTTCCTTCTGCAGCGTCTTGTACCCGACCTCGTCGATGTCCTTGATCATGACGCGGAACCCGCCCGCTCGACCAAGGCCGGAAACCGCGGGGGCGCCGAACACGTTGACCTGGGCTTCCGGCACTTCCTTGGCGACCCGCACGCGAAGCTTCGCCATGACCGCGTCGGCCGTTTGGCTGGGATGATTGCGGCGTTCGTCAAAGCCATTAAGGATGATGAACATCGAACCGAAATTCGAACCGTAGGCGGAGAGGACGAACGAGTTGCCCGCCACGCTGTTGACATGCTTCACGCCCGGCGTGTTGAGGGCAATGGCGGCGATCTTGTCGATGGCGTTACGCGTGCGGCCCGCGGAGGCGGCATCGGGCAACTGCACGCTCGCGATCAGGTAGCCCTTATCCTGCGACGGGATGAATCCGCCCGGAATGATCTGATACCCCATCGCCCCCGCAAGCAGCAGCAGCAGGTACACGACGCCGACGATCGCTGGGACGCGGATCGCCGAGGAGACGAGGCGAACGTAGCCGTTGGTGCCGCGCTCGAAGCTCCAGTTGAACATGCGGAAGAGCCAGCCGAGGAGCATGTCGAGCAGCCAAGTGATCGGATCGCGACGCGCTTTCGGCGACCGCAACATGACGGCGGCTAGAGCGGGGCTGAGCGTCAGAGAGTTCATCGTGGAGATCAGCGTCGAGACGGCGATCGTCACAGCGAATTGGCGGAAGAACTGCCCGGTGATGCCCGAGAAGAACGCACAGGGAACGAACACGGCCGACAGCACGACGCCGATCGCGACGACGGGGCCGGTCACCTCTTCCATCGCCTTGAACGTCGCTTCCCGCGGCCTGAGGCCTTTTTCGATGTGATGCTGCACCGCTTCGACGACGACGATCGCATCATCGACCACGATGCCGACGGCGAGCACCAGGCCGAACAGCGTGAGGTTGTTGAGCGAGTAGCCGAACATCCACATGGCGGCGAAGGTGCCGACGATGGCGACAGGCACGGCCGCGAGCGGAATGATGGCGGCCCGCCAGCTTTGGAGGAAGAGTAGCACGACGAGGGCGACAAGGATGACCGCATCGCGGAAGCGCCTTGAACACCTCGATGAATCGATTCGCGGATGAAGGGCGTCGTATCGTAGCCGATTTCGACGTTCATTCCTCGGGCATTCCGAGCCGCATCTTTTCGACAGCGTCTTGCACCATATCGCCGGTTTCGAGCGCGTTGGCTCCGGTGAGGAGGAAGATCGCGAGGCCGATGGTGGGCTTGTTGTCGAAGCGGTTGGAAACATCCTGATTCTTGACCCGAGTTCGACGCGTGCCACGTCTTTGACTTTGACGAGCACGCCGTCTTTCGCCCGCACGATGATGTCTTGAAATCGGTGATTTCAGTGAGCCGGCCCTTGGTGGTGAGCGTGAATTGCACCGGGCCGTTGCGGGCGAGCGGAGTTGCGAGATTTGGCCGGCGGCTACCTGGGCATTCTGCTCGCGGATCGCTCGGACGACGTCGAGAGCAGTCAAGCTGCGGGCGGCGAGCTTGTCCGGATCGACCCACACCCGCATGCTGAAGTCGCGTTGTCCGAACAGCGTGACGTCGCTGATGCCAGGCAGACGCGAGAGGTCGTCCTTCATTCGCGTGAGAGCATAGTTGCTTAGGTAGAGTTGGTTGTACTTTCCGCTCGGCGAGTTGAGGCTCACCGTCATGAGAATTTCGGGCGACCGCTTGCGCGTCGTCACGCCGGTCGCCCGCACCACGTCGGGTAGATTCGGCAATGCGAGATTGACGCGGTTCTGCACCAGCACCTGAGCCATGTTGAGGTCGGTGCCGATGTCGAAGGTCACGGTCAGCGTGTAGGAGCCGTCGCTGGTGCATTGCGACGTCATGTAGAGCATTTTCTCGACGCCGTTGACCTGCTGCTCGACCGGAGCGGCGATCGCCTCCGCGACCACCTGAGCGCTCGCGCCCGGATAGTTGCAGTCCACCTGAATCGTCGGCGGCGTCACCGGCGGATATTGCGACAGCGGCAGCGTCCCCACCGCCAGCGCCCCCGCCAGCGTGATCGCCAACGAAAGCACCGTCGCGAAAATCGGCCGATCGATGAAGAATCGAACCATGGGAAGCGTGTCGTAGAGGAGTTTCCAAACCCAGGGGCGAGCGAAGCAAGCTCCTGGGATCGGAATGTCGACGAAGTATACGGTCTGAATCCTAGGAGTTCGCTACCGCTCGCGCCCGGGCTTGGTTGAAGTTATTTCTTCGCTTCGCGCATAGTCGGCGTCGCTTTCGAACCAGGGCGGATGCGCTGGGTGCCGCTGACGACGACCAGATCGTCTGGCCCGATCCCTTCTTCGATCACGCGATAGGCATCGGCTTGTGGGCCGACTTTGACCCGTTTGTAGATCGCTTCTTGCTTGTCGTTCATCACATAGACGAACTTCTGTCCCTGATCGGAGCCGAGCGATTCCTCGGGCACGAGCAGCGATTTCTTCGGCTGACCCACCTGAATGCGAACACGAACGAAAAGGCCGGGCGACAGCAGCAGGTCCGGGTTCGGCATCACCGCTCGCACCTTCAAGGTGCCCGTCGCGGGGTTCACGCGGTTGTCGGCAAAACGAATCACGCCGGTTCGCGAGAAGCCCTCTTCATCCGACAGCCCGATGCGCACATCGACATCGCTGCTTCGAGCAGAGGTCATCTTCCCTTCTTTGATCAGTCGGCGAAGTCGCAATAGAGTCCGCTCGTCCACATCGAACTCCGCATAGAGCGGATCCAACGAAACGATGGTGACCAACGGCGTATCGTCAGCCTTCACGAGGTTGCCAGGATCGACGAGGCGATGTCCAAGCCGGCCGGAAAGCGGTGCGATGATCTTGGTGTAATTCAATTGAATCGAAGCGAGCTTCTCCTCCGCTTCCGCCTTCGCGACGGCCGCGGTCGCTTCCGCTCGATCGCCCTGCACCTTTTCCAATTCTTCGCGACTAATCGCGTTGCGAGCCGCGAGTTCCTGGGCGCGGCGGTAGTCCTTTTCCAACCGGTCCGCATGGGCCTTCGCCTGAGCCACCGAGGCCTTTCCTTGCTCGAGCGATGCGGCGAACAGGCGAGGGTCGATCTCGGCGAGCGCTGCCCCCTGCGAGATGTCGTCGCCGTTCTTGAACAGGATTTTGTCGAGGTATCCGCTCACGCGAGCGCGGACGATGACCGAATCGATCGCCTCGGTTCGCCCATTGAAATCCTCATAATCGCCGACTTCGCGGATGATCGGCTTATCGACCACGACCTCCGGGGGCCCGCCTTTCGGGGGCGGTACGACATTCTTGTTGCAACCTCCAAGGGCGACGATTACCCCAAGGCATGCAACAACACCCAGACAGCGAATTGGCGTCGTGAACATGGTGTTTCGGCAGGTGGGAGGAAAGCGAAACGAAACCATCTCGCTAAAACAGGACTAGCCGGTTCACTAATAGTATAGCGTTTCTGTCCGCAAAAATCTGCACGAAGGGGGATTTTGCAAAGCTGGGCAAGCCCAACCCCCTCCGACGCAGCGACGGGAGGGCGATGCTCCCGCCAAGCCACACAGCGAACCCAGAAAATTATGATCCTTCATCTAAGGAGGATATTGTCGGCTCGGCAGGAGCCGAGCCCGCCTCGCCCTCATGGTCCAATGCAAAACCTCTGCAGGTAACTGCGCCCTACGCGCGAGACTGGTAAAGACCCTTGTCATCAAGATACGCTTCGACCGCGCGCGGAATCAAATAGCGCACGCTCCTGCCTTCGGCGAGGCGGAGCCGAATATCGCTGCTGGCGATTTCGAGCAACGGACTGCAGACCATTTCCAGCGTTAGCATTTCCGCGGCGGCCATGCCCAATGATTCTCGGAATCGGTCCACCGACACCGCTGGTACATCGGGACGGGCGACCACCAAAAGCCCCGCGAGCGAAACGATCCCCTTCGGGTCGCGCCAGAGGTGCAGGTCGTTGAGCGTGTCGCCGCCGATGATGAGATGCAGGTCCGCGCTTGGCTCACGTCGTTTCAGTTCCGCGAGGGTATCGACGGTATAACTCGGTCCGGGCCGATTCTTTTCCAATTCATCGACGACGAAAGCGGGGTTCCCCGCGATGGCGAGCGACAGCATCTCCGCGCGATGATGGAACGGCGCCAGCACACGATCCGGCTTATGCGGCGGCCGCGCGGCGGGGACGAACAGAACGCGATCCAGCTTCGCCTGTTCCCGGCATTGCTCCGCCAGAATCAGGTGCCCCAAATGCGGATCGAAACTGCCGCCGAACACGCCCATTCGCATCGCGGTGGTTCCTCCTGTCAAAGGAGCCGCGCGCAGTAAGCGGATTTCCGACGCTACGCTGAATCCGCTTACTGCGCGCAGGCTCTTTAATCCTACAGTCGGTTTCGCGCAGGTACGCCGCAGCTTTCTCGGGTGCGACGGGGTTGATGTAGAACCCGGTGCCCCATTCGAAGCCCGCGATGCGCGTCGTCCGCGGAATGATTTCGAGGTGCCAGTGATAGTGCCGCAAGGTCGGCACGTCGAACGGCGACGTGTGGATGACGTAGTTGTACGCGGGCCGATCGAGGGCGGTTTCGAGCTTGCGGAGGATCGTCTTCAGCACGCCACCCAGATCGTCCACTTCGGGCTTGCGGATATTCTCGTAGTGGCTGTTGTGAGTCTTCGGCACGATCCACGTCTCGAACGGAAACCGCGACGCGAACGGGGCGAAGACCAAGAAGTTCGGCGTATCCAGGATGATTCGCTTCTCGGAAGCTAGCTCCTGATGCACCATGTCGCAGAAGATGCATCGGCCGCGGTAGGAGAAAAAATTCTCCGCCCCCGACATCTCTTCTTCCACGGTGATCGGCACGATCGGCGTCACGATGAGCTGCGAATGCGAATGCTCGAGCGATGCGCCCGCCGCCCCGCCGACGTTTTTGAACACCATGCCGTAGACGAGGCGAGGGTCCTTTTTGAGATCGACGAGACGATCGCGATAGGCCCACAGCACTTCGCGGATGTTCTCCTCCGGAAGCTGGGCCATGCTCAGTTCATGGTGCGGGCATTCGATGATGACTTCGTGGGCGCCGATGCCTTTCATCTTGTCGTAGATGCCTTCGCCGCGCTGATCGAGGTCCCCTTCGATCTGCAACGCCGGAAACTTGTTCGGCACCACGCGGACGCGCCAGCCGGGGCCGTTGGTCGAGGAGGCGCGATCGCGATAGGCGAGGATTTCGATCGGCGTATGCACCTCGTTCCCTTCGCAGAACGGGCAGATGCCGCCTTCGCCGATGACCGCGATTTCCGAGCGCGGAGCGAGCGGTCTCTTCGCCCGTTCTTCCGCGATGATGACCCAGCGGCCAACGATCGGATCCTTGCGCAATTCCGGCATGCAACTACCTCAAAAGTGCCGCGCACGTAGTAAGCGGTTTCGCTTGACGCCACGCCGCACCGCTTACTTCGTGCGCGGCTCTTTTCCGAACGTCGGGGGCGGAACGGCTTCGCCTCGGAAGGCTCTCGCCACGAAGTCCGCCTTGCCAAGCGAACCCCATGCCGCGTCGTTCGGCAATGCCGCGGCGCCCATCAGCCATCGCGATTCCTTGACGAATCCCGGGCTGCCGGACGCATATCCTTCGGGCGTCACCGCGAGCCAATCCATCGATGCGCCGCCTCGTGCATAGAGCGATGCGAGATGCCGACCCGTCGCTTCGTCCCACAGGCGAGCGATGCCGTCGAAACTGCCGGTAGCGACGAGTTTCTTGTTGCCGCTGATGGCGATCGCGTAGACCGGCGAACCGACGGGCAACGTCTTCAGCAGCGTCCCCGCCACGCCGTCGTGAATCTTCGCGGTGCGGTCGGCTCCGGCAGAAAGCAGCTTCGACCCGTCCTTGCTGAAAACGAGTTCATGCACGGCGATGCCATGTCCCGGCGTGGTTTTGAGTTTTTCGCCCGTCTGCGTGTTCCACCATTGCACCCCCGCATCGAACCCGGCCGACACGATCGATTTGCCGTCAGGCCGAACCGCGAGGGCCATCACATCTTGATCGACGCCGCTGAAGGTGAACTTCGACTTGCCCGAAGCACGGTCGAACATCTGCACCGTACGATCTTTGCTGGCGGAGTAGAGAAACGCACCCATCGGATCGAACGCGACCGCGTAGACGAAATCGGAATGATTCTTGAACGTCTGCACGGGGGACTGATCGGCCACCTTCCACAGTCGAATGGTGTGGTCGAAGCTCGCGGAAGCGAGTTGTTTGCCATCGGGGCTGAACGCGATGGAGAAAACGACATCGTCATGTCCACGCAAGACGCCGACGAGTTTCCAGTCGGAGGTTTGGTAGAGCCGCAGATCGCCCTTCGCCGAGGGCTGCCCACCCGCCACGGCGAGCATCGAGCCATCGGGAGAAAACTTCAGATCGTTGACGGCCCCGAGGACATTCGTCAGCACCTTGACGGGCCGATCATGCTCGAGGTCCCAGACCGCGACCTGGCCATAGCTGCCCGTGGCAAGCAACTTGTCGTTGGGGCTGAACGCGACCGCCGCCACCGGGGCGAGCGGACCGATCTTCAACGCGATCGTAAGTTTCCCGGCGGGTATTTTTCCAAATGCGCCGGCAGGCGGTTGGGCGTTGGTTGGAAACGTCACATCGAGCAATCGTCGATTCGCGATGGTCTTCGGCGTTTCCGCGTCATCGTCGCTGCGTTTGCCTTCCTTGATGCCGCCGTCGATCCATTTTCGGACGACATCGATCGTCTCTTTCGGCAACGGCGGCGCATCGAGCGGCATGCGACGTTTGGCGTTCGTCGTTACCAGGACTTTGACGAGCAAACTCTCCGCCCCTTCCCCCTTGCGGACGACGGGACCCGATTCCATCCCCTTCAGCACCGCCTCGGGCGTATCGAGCGCCAAACCGCCGGAGATGTCGGGCTCCTTCAAATTCTTCGCGCTATGGCAGACCGTGCAGTGCTTCCGCCGTGGGCCGAACATCCTGCCAATAAGTCAGTTCGGCAGGCGTTTGGCCCGAAGCATCGGCATCAGCACGGTCGTCAACATGCTTCGCTCCAGATCAGACCAACAACAGGGTGGAGCCAAATGGAACCGAAATGGAACCGCGATTGGCGGCGAAAGCGTTTCGCTTGAACCATTTATGTCGAATCCATTCCGCGAGCGACGTATGCGAAATGGAACCGGTAAGGAGAACGCTGAGGGCGATTTCGCTCGATTACCGTGACGCCCAGGAATCGAACACGCGGACCTTCGCCCAATTCGGCTTTCCTTCCTCGATGAACTTCAAATGATCCGGAGCCGTCTGGTAGGTGTCGTGCGATTCCTTGCTGTCGAACACGACGTTGAGGCCCACCTGAAATTCCTGATCATTAACGGGCCGATTGAGTTCTTTGCAAAGCTTGCCCGCCGAAGAAGAGGACGCCGGGGTGATTCGCCAGGTATTTGCGGGCAATTTCAAACCAGCCGATCCTGCGCGCCTCGGAAGCGTCGTGGAGGGTGAAGTACACGGTGTGGGACAACATCGTCGCGGCCACGAGCAATCTCCTGCGGAAGAAGGGATTTTGCAACCAGGATACCCCATCGCGCGGGCAACGGCGAGGCAATCCGCTTCGCCAGGCTTCCTCAGTCGGATTGACCTCTTTCCCCCTCCCCGCTACAACTGGATTACGAACCCCAGGAGGCGACCTGCTGCGGAACGCGGTAGCTTCATGAGCAAGGCTGATTCCGATCGCGGCGAACATAAGCTCTCCAGAGCCAGCGTCGGGCGATTCAGCCTGTACCTGAGGCACCTGGAGCGTCTGCACCGCGAGGGGACGGCGACGGTTTCTAGCAGTTTGCTGGGCGAAGCGCTCGCCATCACCGACGCTCAGGTCCGCAAGGATCTCGCTTATCTGGGAAACCTCGGGCAGCCGGGCATCGGCTATCCGACGCAGGAACTGATCGAGGCGCTCCGCCATCGCCTCGGCACCGACCGGACCTGGAAAGCGGTAGTAGTGGGAGCGGGCAACCTCGCTCGCGCCTTGCTTCGCTACCGCGGCTTTGAACGCCAAGGGTTCCACTTCGTGGCCCTGTTCGACAGTTCCGCGGAAAAGGTTGGGCAGATCGTGGAGGGGCTGGAAGTCCTCCCGACGGCAAAGATGGCGGAAGCGTTGCCGGCCCTCGGCGCGGAACTCGGCGTACTCGCCGTGCCTGCCGAAGCAGCCCAAGAGGTGGCGGACGAACTGACCGCCGCCGGCATCCGCGGCATCCTGAACTTCGCACCGACGGTGCTTCGGCTCCCCACCGGCATCAGCCTGGTAGCCGTGGACCTCGCGGTGCAGCTAGAACAGCTCGCGTTTCTGGTTCACCTGAGCCAGGAAACGGGCGATACCCGGTAGTGTAACGGTAGCACAAGAGATTTTGGCTCTCTTTGTCCTGGTTCAAATCCAGGCCGGGTAGATTGATGCAGATCGATGCGGGCCGGTGCTGAGAAGCGCCGGCCCGCATTTTTTCTGCGGTTTGCTGTGCGTGCTGCCCTTCGGCGGCAAACAGCTTCAAAGTGCAGATCGATGCCGCAAAATGCGGCTCAGCGCCCCCTGTCACTGCACCCGGCACTGCACCCGAAACCTCCGCAATATCAGTTCCGGGCAGGCGAAGGGGGACTTCCGCCCGCGCCTGTTCCACTCGATCGGTCGGCACAAGGTCCGGCAGCATGTCCACGGCGCCCGCTAGGTCATGCAGGCGGCGGTGCGAATAGCGGGCGGTCAGCGTCGGCGTCGAATGCCCGGCGAGTTCTTGGAGCGTCCGCAGATCGATGCCGGATCGCCCGCCAAGGGTCAGGTAGGAATGCCGCAGCGAATGGAAGTCAGCATGCTCCGGGCCGTCCGGCCCGTCGACCACGTAAGGGATGCCAGCAGCTTCGAGGGTCGCGGCGAAGCATTCCGCGGCGGCACCCGCTTCCCCACATCCCCCATATCGGCTGATTCGCGGAAAGCGGCGACCCAGGAATGGCCGAAGCACGGCGGCCACGTCCGCGGGAACCGGTTGCACCTTCACGCGGCGTGATTTGTTGAGGCGGGCTGGAAGAGTCACGATCGGTCCCGCGGCGTCGAGGTCGAAGTCGGCCGGCGTCAGATTCGCCAACGCCCGCGCCCGAAACCCTGTCCCGGCGGCGGCGAGATACAGCAAATAGCGGTCGGCACCGGTCAGTCCTCGGAAGGATCGGGCGCTGTCGCGAGCGGCGACGAACAGATGGCGGAGTTCCTCGGCGTTGAGTTCGCGCCGGGCATGCCGGACGTCTACGGACGCGTTGACGAGCGATAGCGTGTCGAGCGGGTCCGATCCGATCCGCTTCGCACGTACGAGCCAGCGAGAAAAACCGCGAAGCGCTCGGATGTAGTGATTGATGGTGGAGGGGCCGTTGCCTTGTGCGGCGCGTTCGGCGATCGCTTCTACAGTTACCCGAGGCAAGCGGCGGGCAGGGCCGTTTCCGATGGTCGGCATCCGATGCCGGGCCACGAATCGCCGCACGGCATCGGTGCCGATGCCGAGCAATTTGCCCGCTTCGGTCGATGAGAAAGCGTCCCCCGGCGGAATCTCAGCCATAGCCCGAGGGCGGCGGAGTTCCGCCAGCCATGCCGACACCTTCCCAGCATCAAGGTCCAAAGGAAACACGAATCTGCAGGCAGACAAGGCGGCGGATACCTTCGCCACGGTTGCCCGATTGTGCTCCGGCACGTTCCCTTTCGCCTCAAGTGCTTCGCCGTAGTCCTTGAGGTGCTCCGCCAACGGCCGCCGAACGTGTTCCTCTGCGGGGTCAAAGTAGCCCGCCTGCGCTCGGACCGCCTTCCGTTCCATCTCGGCAGCGAGTTGTTCGGTCGCCTTGAGATCCGCAAAACCTTTCACTCGCTTGAGCTTGCCAGATGCGTCACGGACCTCGAAGTACCAGCGTTTCGACGGCCGGAGATACCCCTTCCCGTCTTTGGTCACGCGATACAAGACCGCTTTCCCTCGCTCCTTCATCCGTACGTGCGGTCGTCCTTCGTGTTCGGCGATTTCGGCTCCAGGCGGGAGCGGGTAAGGACGGGTTGGCTTGAACGGCTTCGGCATAACGAACCTTCTTCGGTTGGAACCGGCCATCCGCAAATCGGGCGTGGGCCGGCGTTCGGTGATTTTACCTCATCCTGCTAGGATGTTCCTCTGATCTTCCCTGAATCGAGAACCGATTCGCAGAGCGAGCTGCGATCCGTTGTCGAGGCGCCGGAGCGCGGTAGCGGCGACGGCGCCCTGGTCCCCTTCTGGGATGGGGGAACTGGAGTTCCCCAGCGGCGTGCACGTTTTTTCCCCATGCATGGGGAACTAGGGTGCCCCATGGGCGGTCGCGAAAACCCGGTAAATCGACGGGCCGCCATTCAAGCGGCCTCGCCGAACGACCTTGAGCAGGCCCTTCGACAGAAGCGACTTCACCGCTCTCTTCACCATCCTCGGCGAGATGTTCGCGCGACGAGCAATGTCGGTCTGACCCGTCTGAGCGGTGCCCGTATCGGACTTGGTGTCGCGGAAAAGAACCAGCCACACTCCCCTCTCGGCTCCCGTCAAAGTGGCCATGGTGAAGTCGACGAACGTGTTGAACTCCGGAAAGCGCGAAGAGCTTCGCGGCGATCGAGGGGTTTTGGAGTTGTCCCCTTTTCGCGAAGCCGGTTTTTGCGGCGCAGCGGCCTTGGGCGGTTCTGAGGTAGGCGCGAACGTTGCATCGGCGGGAAGCATCCCGCCGTGGCGTTCCATCACCTCCTTCACCGTCACCTGCCGCATTTCTGCTTCCTCACGGACTTCTTCCGTCTGTCGACGGCGGGATCGACCTCATCGAATCCCTCTAGCCCGGCTTTCGCTTGGTGAGCGTCGGCGGGCACAAAAGGACGAAAGGTCTGGATCGATCCCTCAAAGCGAGTCTCGATGTCCACGACCGCCCCATGGCGGTTTTTTCCGCATTGGAGGGTCACCTTGTCGGAATCGTCTTTGGCGAAGAGGTAGGCGCTGTCGCAGCCGAATTCGAGTTCCGAGGAGCCGCGGAAAGAAGCGAGCCCCAGATTGGCGTAGTTTGATCCCGAATCGCCCTTTTGTCGGGTCACCGCTGAAGCGACCAAAGCCACGACGCCTGCATCGCAGAATGCTCGCAACATCGGTGCAGCCGCCTCTAACCGTTCTCGCTCCGACATGCGGTCCTTGCCCACGCTGAATCGCTGGACGTAATCGATCAAAAGCACGTTTGCGTCGAATACCGTTCCTGCGTCCGCGACATGCTGCAAGGAATACGGAGCCTGAAGAAAAGCAAGCCGTTCGGCGACCTTCTGCAGGCCACCAACCGTCGCCTTGACTTTGAAAAGCTGCTCCGCGTTCAATTCGCGGTTTTCGATGGCCCGCAAAGGAACGGAGGCCAATCGCGAAACGATTCGGTTCATGAGGAGATCTGGAGTCATTTCGACGTTTGCAATGAGCAGTCGCGCGAACTCATTGAGCCGAAGCAGGTCGATCGAAGCTTGGAGCAGGGCAGCGGTCTTACCGTCGCCGGGTGCACCACCGAAGAGGATCAACCGGCCTGGCCGCACGTCTAGCGTTTCGAACGGCTCCGCGATCTGGTATCGAATCGGCGGCTCGCCTCGTTCCACTTCCGAGAACCATGAACCGAGGAAGTCGGTTCCCTTCACGATGTTGGCGTTCATCTTCACCGGGTTCCTTTCGGCAGCGGATGCTCCTTCACGAAATACCAGCCTGGGCCGCCGGTCCAGCACCACATGAACTCTTCGCCATGCTTCGCCGGTGTTCGGCCGAGACCGTCAGCGACGATGATTTCTGCATGAGGCGGCGGATCGGGGTATGGAAGTTTCTGATGACCGCACTTGAGGTTGCCAGCGGCTTTACCATGGACGACAGCGAGCGCACCAGCCTGCTTGATCGGTGCTTGGTCCAACGGCAACACGAATGCGTCGGAAAGATCTGCATTCGGCGTATCTGAATGGATCAAGGCGTGATCGTCCGTCTGCGACTGGGAATGCACTTCTGCTCGCTGGCGATTGGCGTGCTCAACGCCGCACGCGATTTGCCGTGACACGTCTGCTGGTGCGATTGCCTGGTCGCACGCGACTTCCCAGAGAAGAGCCTTCACGAGCGACGGAGGCGCACCTTGTTCGGTCAGCCACGCGGCGGATCGGAACAGGGTAGGCCTGCGTTCGCCCACTTGAACGCCAAAGCGAAAGAACTCGAGGAACCACCGCGGAGCACGTAGATCTGTATCCGGCTCGCGACGTGAAGCGATTTTCGTTTGGAGCGATCCGGATGCCCTGGCTTCCGCCTGTCGCCAGTCGTCCGGTAGTTGTTGGGGACACGTTCCCGCGTCGGGCATCCCGTCCCCGGCAGGGCCCTTCGCGATTTCCCGAATGCCCTGCATAGTAAGAGCGAAGAGGGCATCCGTTTCGATTCTCCGCTTGTACAAGCCCGTTTTCGGGTGCCGGGTATTGGGCAATCGGATGATGTGAGCGAGATCATAGATGGACGTGTCGATCCGAACGCCCGCTTGCCCAGCGAGGCCCTCCGCGAGAGAACGCACTGTGCGATGAAATCCGACCGCGGGCTGAGGTCGGTGGGACAGTTCCAGCAAGACGTGGTAGCCCTTGCTCCCCGAGAAAAACACAATCACTCGCCCCTCGATCTCGGGGTAGCGGCGTTGAAGGTAGGCGACCAAACGACGCACATCCGCGAGCGCCTCTTCCGGACAATCCCGATCGATGTCCAGAACCACGTATTTGGACCAACAGGCGCCAGCGAACCCGGCGACGGAACCACGATGCGCGGTGTGGTGCTTTTTCAGATCGAGCCCGAAGGCGAAGTGCGAGAGATAGGCCTCGCGCACCTCGCCTTTGTCCGCCATCACGCCATCGGCGTAAGCCGAAAGCAGTCCGGCATGATTCACGAGAGTACGTGACGAGCTCAGCGAACCAAGCACGTACGTGCCCACGTTCAGATTCATGGCATTCACTTCGGCTCCCCTTCGGGATCGTCAGGGAGCACGAACTCGGACGCCGGCGAATCGGCGACACTCAGGATCTGAACACGTTTGATGTCGTTGCGATCGATTCCGTCGTCGCCCTTTTGAAGAGCGACTACTAATTTCACGAGATATTCGCGACACGGTTCAGGAAATGGGCTGAGCAGCTTCTCTGAAGTAGTGAGTCCAAAAACGGAAAGATCTCGTTTGGAGTACGGCAGCGCTTTTTCCCCAAACGTCCACATCCGGATACAGGTCCTGCCAGCCTGCTCCCCCTTCGTGACCTCAAACTTCATGCGATAGGCGTCATCGCCCGCCCGCGTAGTGCAGTATTCGCCCTTGGCGACCCTGGCTTCGTAAACGCCAGGCGGAAGTGGCGAAAACTCGGGCGCGGCCGCTGCGGTATCGAAGCCGCCGATGCCACCACCCTTGTTTCCGTTTCGGTTGCTGCCAGCCACGCCGGCAAATGCATCAGACAGATTCATCGAAAAGCCCTCGAAGACCTCGACCTCCGCATTCCGGCGACGTTGCCAAGTCTGCGGGAAAGTCGATCCAAACTAGATGCGGAACAAAAAAAGCCGTGCGGCCGCGAAACGCTTCGCGGACTACACGGCACGTTGCTTGGTGTGTTAGAATTCGCATAGATTGCTCGATCGCGGCGAGCCGGGGGGAAGCTTACCAGGGCGTCCCGGCTCGTTCGCGGTTGGCAGTGTTGAGGCGTTAATTTCTCTTGGAGTCGCGGATCGCGATCCACGTCGCACGATCGGGGGCGCCTGCTTCAAGCCAGGCTTGGATTTCGGAAATTAGCCAAACTACTCGGCCGCCGATTCTGATTGGTGGCGGCAAGCTTCCGGAAGAGTGCAAAGTCCGGACAGTGCGAACGCCGCCTCCAAGCAATGAGGCTAATAGGCGAGCGTCTGCAACAAGGGGATTCGGAAACACTAGGCTCTTCGTTGCCCTGCCTTCGGCTGGCTGTTTGATGTTGGTAATCTCAACCATGACGCGTCACCTCGCCGTTTTGAACGGCCGAAGAGTCACGAGATTCCGAGGTAGGCGCAGGTCTGCAGAACCCGTAGAAGTCGACGAAGAAGGTCGACCACACAATGCGATGGCCAGACGCTCACGCAGATAGTCGGCGAAGGGAGAAGCGAAACAGACGGTGGATAAGCTTGACATTGGCACCTCAGGTTAAGGTGCCGTATTCAATCACGCGGGCTCAAGACGAGCGTAGCTGCGCCGATCTCACAAATTTTCCAGGATGATCTTGCCTTGTAGACATTTAACTCTGAGGGGATGCAGTTCTTCTTCGCAAACCGATTGTTGACATCGGTACATGTTGCCTGAACGCCGCGTCGGAAGTTTCGTTCTCTTCGCCCCATACTTTAGCGGCTATGTCCGCAATGGTCTGAGCCGCCGCTTGGTTTGCGACTCGCTCGATTCCACAGCGACAGCACGAGCCGATACTGAAGCACAGCTCGTCCAAACGCTACGTCAATTCCACGGAATCGAAAACCGTCAGAACCGAAAGGCCCATCGACGGGGTCAGACTTCGCTTTCCAGCACGTTGACTCGCCGCGGCTTCGCACCGGTTGCGATACTAGATTCCGGTGCTGCGATTGGACTCGATTGCCGTTGCAGAGAGTGCGAAACGTTCTCGGTACGGGGCGTGAGGCAACTCACGATGGCCGTACGAAAGTCAGAGACGTAACGTCGAATATTCTGCCAGGCCCCATCGTGATCGCCGATGATTCCGCGAATTGTGCCAAATAGAAAAGTCACCGGTCGTAACTTCGCGATTGTGGAATAGATCAGCGGCAAAACGTTCGTACTGATTAAGAGCCATGCTCCTCCAGTCAAGCAATGCTTGCAGAGCTCCCGCGTCTTCGATGGAAGAGCAGATCTCCTTGATCGTGGTTGCCAGTTCATTTCGAGCAGACGAAGACTTGTAAAACTCGCTGATCGTCTTGCTTCGCATCAGACGCAACAGAGTCTGCATGGCGGAGTCGATCTTCTCGACAACGCCAGATTCATTGGCCGTTAGGCGCCGCAGGTAAGAAAAGTCGTAACCGTTCAGCCCTTGGAGTTTGGGCGTTAAGCTGAAGTTTTGGGTATTTGCTAGTGTTTGGGCATGGATGCCGCGGATGCCATGAACGACGCTTGCCCCGGTTGCCGTGCCGCGAAGGTTCGGATTGCCGAAGTGGAGGCTCGGGTTCTGCAGTTGGAAGGGGTCGTTCGCGATCTGCTCGATCAGGATCAGTCGGCTTCAAGGCAGTCTCCCGCGTCGCGTCCTCATGTATCGCAACCGCCCGCTCCCGCCAAGAAGTCCACCGGCAGGACGCCGGGCGGACAGCCCGGACATCCGCCTCATCTCAAGCAACTCATGCCGGTCGATCGGCCTGGGCGACATTATCCGCCACGTTCCTCGCACGCGCATGCCAAGCCGAATTGCCTGTCGAGGCGGGACCGAATGATCCGCCGCCGGCGCGTCACCAGATCGCCGAGTCACGTCGATGGCCGCGGAGATCGTCGAGCATCAGGGCAATATTATCGAACCTGTCCCGAGTGCGGCGAAATAACTCATCAGGCCATTCCCGCCGCGATTCGTGCGCTCGCAGCGCGTCGGCCTCGACTTCACTGGTTTTTTTCGCTTACTTGGCCGGCTGCCACGGCATGAGCAAACGCGCCGTCGAGGAGGTGTCCGCGTCGGCGCTGGAAGCCCCGGTCTCGCCGGGCACGATCTCGAACTTGGAACAGGAAACCAAGCGCGGCGTTGCCGTGCCGCATCAGGAAGTGCGAGGCGATCGCGGCCGCTGCGGTCAAGCATGCGGACGAAACCGGCTGGAAACTCAAAGGCAAGAAGCGCTGGCTGTGGGTCGCAGCAACCCGAACGCTGGCCCTGTTCGTCATTCACGCGAAGCGAAGCCTGGACGCGCTGGTGCGGATGGTCGGCGCCAAGTTCGTCGGCGTGTTATGCAGCGACCGATGGATGGTCTACGACGAATGGCCCGCAATCCGTCGCCAAGTGTACAGCGCATCTGAATCGAAACTGGGAGCAACACCAGAGCGGGGCGGCGCGGCGAAGAAACTTGCGGACGAATGGTTCGCGATCAGTTCCAAGGTGTTCGACCTATGGCATGCGTTTCGCGGCGGAGGCCTCACGCGAACGGAATTGGGCGACCGGATGGCGGATCGCCTGATGGAAGCAGCCGACCTGCTCGATCGGGGCACGCGTAGCCGCGATCCGAAGCTGACTCGCTTCTGCACGCTTGGCGAAGATGCAGCAGTCGATGTGGACGTTCGTGGTGGAGCCGGGCGTGGAGCCGACGAACAACCACGCGGAACGAATCGCTGCGTCGGGCAGTGCTGTGGCGCAAGCGAAGCCTGGCTGCAGCAGCGACGGCGGCTGCCGGTTCGTGGAGCGAATCCTGACCGCGGTGCAAACGTTGCGGCTGCAAAAGCGTCCCGTCCTCGCCTACCTCCAAGCCGCCATCGCCGCTCACCGCGAGGGAGCATCCACGCCCTCACTCATCCAAACGGGGTGAACGGTTACGAAAAGTCCAAGTGCGTTGGGCGGACATCTTGCTCAGCCGACTTGCGGTTATCGGAAGGCCCTTTCATCGCAGTGCTCGGGGCAATCTTCATGGCCTCCAGGAAGCTTCGGAGCCTTGAGAACCAGTCGGTCCACAGTATCTCAGACGAATTCAATTCCGCAATTTCTTCGGCGATTGCTTCGCTACGTCGAGCGGGATCGCTTTGGATTTCGTCAGGAAGGTTATTCACGATTGCTTGGAGATAAGTCGCGCTGCCCGCACCAAGCAGGTGTCTCATTTTGTGTCGATAGGTCATGTCGTTCTGCCATCCACGAACCCCTGACGGTGGAACCGGAAAGCGACACATGATCTCCTTGGGCGATTCGGATCGAAATGGAAAGACGGGGACGTTTTGACTGCAAAGCACTCGAACGCATATCGCCGTTTTTTCGCGCAATCTTATCGCGACTCCCGGATCAGCGTCATTCTTTGTTTCAAGTTGGTAGAACCAAGTTTCCCACGCGTGAAGTATGCCCAAGAGAAGCGAGGCGCTTCTCCATGCGTCGGCGGCTGATTCGCGAAGCGTAGCATCGCTTACCGAGAGGATGCTTGGTGGGAGCGGGAATGGCTCAGGAAAAGGGAAAGTTGACTGAGCCTTGGTCATAAATGCGATTCTCTGGCGTAGTCGCAAGTTAATGCGACATCGAGCATCTTGATGAATCACATCTTACCAGCTCATCTCATGGCTGCATGGTCCTGAGCAGGCAGGTTGCGTTCCCTCAATTCGCTTGCCCCCCATGGTAGCCTCAAGGCACCTCCAACCCGATGGTGCCCGCCATGCCTCCCCGCTCCCGCCTCGCCCGCCTCGAACTACTCGCCGCCCAAGCCGTCCCCGAGCCCGTCGACGCCTCGTGGACGCAGCACCCTGCGGTGGCGCCGATCCTGGCCGAACTTGACGCGATCCCCCTGCCCTCCCCTCCTCCATGCGACAACCCCATGCGAAGGAGCACGGAAGCCATCGCTGCGGCTCTGGGCAACCCGAAGGTCCGCGAGGCCATGTGCCGACTGGCTGGCGTCATGTGCGTCCCGGAATTCCCCGCGACATGGATTCCCAACTTCGCGAGAAAACCGGCGCGTTGAGGCCGCCGGACTTCCAGCATTCGTTAAGCTTGTCGCTTGGGGGAATTTGCCATGGCGCTCAGGCAGCGGTTACTGAAGGCGGAGAAGCGGTGCCCGGCCCCGCCCGAAAACGGCTGGCCGGGGTTGCAGGTCTTCTTGGCGGAGTCCAAGCGGATGAAAGAGTGGCTGGCGGCCACGGGGCTGACCGCCCAAGAGGCGGCACGGCGACGCATGAAGGTTCCGGGCAACACCTTCCTGACGCCGAAGTTGCAGGCGGAGGTGGATAGGCGGCGGGCGGAAGGCGAAGCAACCAGTTCGATGTCCCCGCAAGGAGAAGCAGCGTGTACGTCCAAGAGAGAAACCCCGCCGAGTTGATTCCCTATGACCGCAATCCGAGGCTGAACGATGATAGCGTCGAAGCCGTCATGGCGTCGATCCGCGAGTTCGGCTTTCGCCAGCCGATTGTGGTCGATCCGCAAGGCACGATCATTGTGGGCCACACGAGGCACAAGGCCGCGTTGAAGCTCGGTCTGGAGTCAGTGCCGGTTCACGTCGCCGAAGGCCTCAGCGAAGCCCAGGTTCGTGCGTATCGCATCGCCGACAATCAAACGGCAACGCTGTCCTCCTGGGACGACGACAAGCTCACCGCCGAGCTGATGGAGTTGTCGCAGGCGGGAGTGGACTTGGACATCACAGGCTTCTCCGCCGAAGAGATCGCCTCGTACATCGAAGGGCCACCGACCGAAGGCCTGACCGATCCCGACTCAGTTCCTGACGCCCCGCCCGCCATCACGCAGCCGGGCGACCTCTGGCTGCTGGGTGAGCATCGGCTTCTTTGCGGCGACTCGACGAAGGCGGAGGATGTGGCCCGTTTGCTGAACGGCGCCATGGCGGACATGCTCCTCTCCGATCCTCCATACGGCGTGAGCTACGTCGGCAAGACGGCCAACGCCCTCACCGTCGAGAACGACTCGCTCGGCGAACCGGAGCTGGCGAAGCTAGTTTGTGCGGCCTTCGACCACGCCCAAGCCCACTGCCGCCCGGGCAGCTACTGGTACGCCACCGTCCCCGCTGGCCCGCTGCATCTCGTCTTCGCCGACGACTGGAAACGACGCGGCATCCTTCGGCAGATCATGGTCTGGGCCAAAGACTCGATGGTCCTGGGCCACAGCGAGTACCACTACGCGCATGAACCAATCCTCTTCGGTTGGCTCCCCGGAGAGCGGCACAAGAACGCCGATCGCACCCGCACGACGCTCTGGAAGTACGACCGCCCCAAGGCGAACCGCGAGCATCCCACGATGAAGCCGGTCGCTCTCTGGTCCCAAGCAGTCGAAGACGGCAGCAGAGCAGGCGAGCTAGTCTTCGACCCCTTCCTCGGCTCCGGCACCACCCTCATCGCCTGCGAGCAACTTGGCCGGCGTTGCTGCGGCATGGAATTGTCGCCGACTTATTGCGATGTGGTTGTCCGGAGGTGGGAAGAGTTCACGGGCAAGAAGGCGGAGCGTGCGTCGTGAAAAACAGTGCATCCGCTCGGTTGGCGGCGTTGGAACAGCGTCTGGCCCCTGCCCGCGACGGTTGGACGCTCGAAGCGCGGATTCGATCTTGGGAACTCCAGGGCATACTGGCCCAATTGACGGCAATCGACCGAGGCGAACCTCAGCCGTCATGGCCCAAGCTGCCGCCCAACCTCTCCGCTCGCGAGCAAACCGAGGCGTTGGCGATCTTGGCTCGCATGGATCAGGAACTTCGCGACTTCGCGAAGAACTACCCGGAGTACATCGAGGTGTTCAGGGAGCGGCGTAGCAGGGGCGGAACAAAGGACACGGAACCTTAGCCCGAGGTACGTCCCATGAGCGAGAGCCAATCGAAAGACGACATCCTGCTGCAGGCACTTCTCTGCGGAGCCAGCATGGACGTCGCATCCAAGAAGGCGGGCATGTCGCGGAGTGCCGGATACCGGCGGCTGGCCAATCCGAAGTTCGCCAAGCAATACCGCGAAGCGAAAGCAGATCTGGTGAAGCGTGCGACCGCCATCCTCTCCGCAGGGTCGTTGGAAGCCAGCAAGGCGTTGCTGGAGTTGACGGGCCCCAAGAACCCGCCCGCGACGCGACTCGGGGCTGCCCGCAGCGTCATCGAGCTTGCGGCCAAGCTTCGGGAGCAGACGGAGATGGAAGAGCGGATGGCGTCGCTGGAAGAGCGGTTGGATGCGGATCAGCAGCGGAAGGCGGGGTGAGAAGCGAAAAGCTTTTTGCTTTCTGCCATGAACTTGTCTTTTAACTCCCGCTTGTCGAGATTGGAATAGGCTGCCGCCGAGGCCGCGTTGCTCTGGGCGTGCCACCCGGACTACTCTCTGGTCGCTCGGCGCTGTGACCCGTGGGCTCCGGTCACCCCGCGGCGTGGGCTCACACGCGCGGCGGGGGCACCAGGCGGTTCGGCATCCCCGGGCGGCGGCGCAAGTAGAATACGGCACCGATTAGCAGGGCCGCCGCGGCGAGCAGTCCGGCTGCGAGCAGCGGGCGGTAGAAGACCCACGCGATCGCGATCGTGATCAGCGACAGCACCGCGGCGATCAGTCCCGCAAACAGGCCGACGCCCATGCTCAGGATATTACCGAGAAAGGGCAGAACGTCCGCCAGCACCACGAGCGGCGCGAACACGAGGTAGCTGCCCAGCGCCATCACGACGAAACCGATGACGCGGAGTATCCACGTCACTAGGTTGTTCTCGCTTTCGTCGTGCTGGAACAGCTCGGCCGCGGAGTGCAGGCCAGTCTCAATACGAGACATAGCGTCGCCCGACTTCGTCTGGAAGCGGCGGAAGGTGTTGCCGGTCTGCTCGGAGTAAAGGCTTACGTCGGCCGGCGCGACCTGCGAGAAGGTCACTCGCTGGTCGCCGATGGCGGGGCTCTGCGGGTCGGCGCCGCGATAGTACGAATCGCCGGCGACCTTCCAGTTCTTCTTCACCGCGTCGGCCGCCTTGTCGAAGCCGGAGGAGAATGCAGGCACGGTCTTAAAGTCGTTCAGGCGGTCGGCGAGCTCATTCGAGAGGGCGAAAGCGCCGACAGTGATCTTCGGCGCGGTTTGTGTCTGGCTCGGGAACTCGATCGAACCGGTGTTCTCGTGACCGGCGCGGTCGCGGAAGGAGCCGCTGTTAATCGGCTCGTCGGACCAGATCTTCCCGTACTTCGCGGTCTTGATCTCTTTCGTGCCGCCGCCGAGTTGCTTCTCGGTGCGTGTCTCGATCGTTTCCTTCCACTGGTAGATCTGGGTGTGGCGGCGGAGGCGCAGGACCTTGCCCTCGACCCCGAAGGCGGGGTCGCCGAGGGTGTCGTCGGTGACTGCCTTGCCGGTGAGGAAGACGAGCTTGCCCTCGTTGGCTGGGTCCACTGCGTCGGACGAGATCGGGACGACCTTCCCCTTCGCTTCCGCGATGGAGTTGTAGGTCCGCACGGCCCGGCCCTCGTTCCAGAAGAGGAGCGGGAAGGACACGACGAAGAGGAAGAGGCCGATCAGGACGCCCTTGATGGCGTTGCCGAGTCGGCTGAACCAGCTCTGGTAGGTGACCTCGGAGGAGCCGTAGCCTTCGTCGAATCCGCCCTCAGACACGACACACCCCCCAGGTTTCGGAACAAGGCTGGGACGACACGTTGTTCGTGGCGACGCGGCACACGTTGAAGAAAAAAGAACCCCACGCTTCGGTCCGGGCGCGGGGCTCGCGAGTGCAGGTTATTTGTTCTTCGCGAGGCTGTCCAGGATCTGCGGGCGGGTCGTCTGCCACGACGGGTTCGGCTCGGCCTGATAACCTTCAGGTCCT
This sequence comes from Gemmataceae bacterium, assembly GCA_046350235.1. Taxonomy (GTDB): domain Bacteria; phylum Planctomycetota; class Planctomycetia; order Gemmatales; family Gemmataceae; genus JAIEPT01. The sequence continues at coordinate 136,013 of JAXMAT010000006.1, forward strand.
TGGAGCTATTCGACTCGGCTGGCGAAGCGTTGCGAGATTTCCAGACTTTGACGGTTTGCGACTGCTTCAAGATTGGCCTGCGGCTTGAAAAGCCGCCCACAATAAAGCCGCATGAACCGGTGAGCCGCATTTGCCGCCATTTTTTCCAGTCCGCTACCATCGGGGCGACCTTCAAGGAACGCCCCATGCCTTCCCTCAAGAACCGCCTCAATCGCCTCGACGCCCTGCTGCCCAAGCCCCCCGAGCCGCCGCCGGAGGTGGACGAGCATTGGCGGCGTGTGAAGAAGGTGTGGAACCGCAGGAGTCGGTCCGCCGCCTTGGTACGACCTGCCTCGCTACTTCGACACGTGCCCGCATTGCGGAGCGAGCTATCTCGAATTCGACTACACGACCCGCGTGCAAGAGAAGGATCTGCCCTGGAAGAAGCTCGACGGCTGCGCCGGGCTGAAGCCCGAATGGCGGCCGTGGTACAAGAAGGCGAAGGCGTCGCGAAGGGTGGGACGGTGAGACGATTTGTCCCACCGAGTTTTGGCGAACCGCGACAATCGTCTCAGAGCGCAATACCTTTCAAGTCAACGCGTTGCGTCGCGTAATACCGCTGTAATACGCCCGAAACCCGGTGGGACGGCTGGGGCGATTTCGTCCCACTTTGTCCCACGAAAACGGACCCAATTCGTAGGAACTGGGTCCGTTTTGCCTGCTTCCGAGCGAGGAGATCGAAGCGGTCAACAACAAATCCCGAATTGCCCTTGGGACATCGGACCTGTGCGCGCAACCGTCATCGGCTTGCCGGAACTTTCGATCTGACATAAGTAGGCTTCAGCCAAATCGCTCTACGCGAGACACGAAGTTCTGAAGATGCTCTTCGCCGCCGTATTCAACGTGAAAGTCTGGCGGGCTCAGGTGCATTTCAAGCAGCATATTCCAAACATCGGCAAACATCAGATAGAGCGTATTTTCCTTGCTAAGAGTGAGCGATAGAGTCGACTTTTCGCATTCTTCGGGACGCACGATGGCGTGCCATTTCTTCCCGCCTGCGACACATTCAACCACCCATTGGGCCGCGAACCGGTCCAGCACGTATAGAGCGTTGATGCGATGTTGTGGCTTTCGCTTCCCTTCGATGGACCAGATCAGGTCCAACAACTGATCTTGGTCGCGTTTCCTCGCCAGATCGAGTTCGCAATCATAGAAGAACACAACTCCGAAGGGCAGATTGTAAGGCTCGGAACGCTTGTGGAATGGAGGCAGCAATCCCGGAACGACGGCGGATTTGTTTACGGGCTTACGATCCAGACTCTTGTAATCGTGGATTTTCTCGCATGCCTCCTTGAGGCTATCTTCTTTAAAGGCCTGCTTGACCTCAATGATGCCGTAGGTCGCTTCGTTCGGAAAGATCTTGCGGCGAGAGTCTTCGGCGGCTGGAAACTTGAGAAGAGGCGCGTACCACGGACTGTAAATAATTACGTCGCAGTCGCCGCAGGTCGTATACGTGCGATCGACAATTGAGCCGCAGTCGATCGCATATTCCTGTGGGACAAACCTGCCGAAGGCGGCGCGGAAGTAGTCTTCGAGAGGGATGCCCGAGTCGAAATTGTTTCGATTGGCCTCCTTCTCGAACTTGAGCTTTGTCCTCAGGAACGCGGAAGCCTCTTGGAAAGCTCCCTGGAATAGGTTTGCGTATGACGCCTTGATTTCTGTCGCCATGATCCCAAGCCTCCGACAGCCATAATGCGTCGCCATCAAGTTCGGGCGATGGGTCAGTGTTTATCGTTCGACGGTGCCATGTCCCGAACTTCGATTTTTGCCACGAATGGCTTCCTGCGTCCGTACAGTCCCGGTCCGCCATCAGACGCAGGCAGTGGCCGTTGGTGGGTCGAATTGCAGGCGAAGGTTGTGTCTTCGACTGTGATGCTCCGCCCAGTCAGGCCGAGGAACATCACCCAAGACTTGCTGGGGGTTGTCTCGGGCTCGACGCAGATCCAGACATACTGTAGGCAACTGCAGGAAAGCCGCCATACCGGTACACATCGATCGACCGGCAGCCCTTCGTTCCGTACATCCCGCTCAGACCGCGGTGCTCGCTCTCGGCATATGTCGGAGGCGGTGACGTGCGTACAGATGCATTGCCTTGCGATTGTGGGCCGAAATGCCCGAAACCGATCTGGCCTTGGCGATTCATAATTCGAGTTGATCGAACGACATGTCAGCCCGAAGTTCGCAGCGTACGCCGGTCCGCCGTGCCTGCGTATTTCCGCTCTGATGCCAACTCCTCGAGAATTCGCAGCAGCAATGCCTATGCTCGTCAGCTTGTTTTCGTACGCGCGGGGAGTCAAAACGGACCCAGTTTCGTCACCTCAGTTACTGGGGCGGCGACGCAGACTTCGTCTTCGTACTCGACGGCGAGGAGGACTTTTCTTTCCACCGCCGCCCGAGACCGCCTTCGGAAAACCGTCGTCGGTTACGGCGGACTTCCTTTCGGGCGAGATGACTCAGACGTGACATAGTTTCGCCGGCCATCGCTGGCTTACTAGCCGGGGCTAGTGCACCCCGGTAGAATCTGCGAGATCCACACAAGGAGGCCCTCATGACGTTCAAGGACTTTTGGGCCTTGTTTGACACTGAAGGACGGTACCGGGACGGAAGCGGCTCAGTCCCTGTAGTGTTTCTCACCAATAGCGGCATCCAAATCCCTGGGGAGCTGGTCTTCAAGGCTGGGTTGTGCGTCTCAGTTGACATGAACGGAAGTACTCCCTGGTCATATCCTGATGGATCGCCGGTTGATGGGCTAAAAATCCGGTTGCACTTCGGGAACGACGAATACGCGTACGTCTTCGTCATCATTCGAGGGTTCTTGCACACGCCCGAGATGCTCAGCGGGCCCACCAAGCCTAATTTTACCGATCCAAGAATCGTCACTCACGCACGAGCTGCGAAGACATTCGACTCACTATCCGATGACGACCGGAAGGCGGTCATCGAGTCCGTGTCCCGCCTCGACCCCGATCCCAGCAAATGGCTTGGCAATAACATCGCGAAAATTCCTGACAAACCAATTTACCTGCTACGGGTCACGCCTGATTTGAGAGCTTTTATCAGGATATTAGAGGACGGTAACGTTGAACTATTTGAGATAGTGCGCGAGGCCGTACTCCAGCTTCTCATCTCCCAGGTCACGAAAACTGGGGGTGGACCGAAATGAAACTGTTCGACACCTTCACGTTTGATTACGAAGAGTGCCGGAATCAACTCGAAGAGTTCCGCACCCTCATGAACAACAAGTCTTCTCTATCCGAGAAGAGTGATGTATTGCCCTTGTTTCAGAAAAGCCGCCAACTGGCCTGGTTCTTCAGTTCATTCAACACCAGAATCCGAACGGTTGACCGATTTGCGAGGGAATTCGACGTCTTCGGCGACTTTTCAGCCGATCTTGCAATTGGCGACTCAGCCGCCGGGGAGTACTGTTTCATCGAATTTGAGGATGCGCGAACAAATAGTGTGTTCGATAGAAAAGGCACAAAAGCAACACGCGATTGGGGCGCTCGCTTTGACCATGGCTACAGCCAGATCGTGGATTGGATTCACAAAATAAACTCCGCGGCTTGCAGTACCGACAATTTAAAGCGGTTCGCTCGCTACGAGATTGATTATGAAACAGTTCTTGTTATCGGTCGGAATTCCCATTTAGATCCCAGTGAGGTTCAACGTCTGAAGTGGAGGAGTAACTTTGTTTCAGTTGGCGGGAAAAAGGTGCATTGCATCACGTTTGACGACCTTTTGTCCCAATTTGATGCGGAGATGGTTACCCTTTCAACGGTCGAAGCATATGGCAAAATGAAGGCAATGCCGGCCTCGCCGGCGACATCTGGAATTTGATAATTGCATTTATGCTAAATCGTCGTTTGAAGGCACACCCTGGAAGAGGGCTGGCGAATTCAATCATCCACATCCACCAATTCCGAACGCCTCGCAAAGGGCGGCGTCCTGCTGACTTTTTAGAAATGAAGGCTGCGTCGGTTTCATCGCCCGGAAAGCACAAGCCAATCTGCGAAAGCCGGCGCGGTCCGCCACACCGATGCACATCCGGTCGCAAAATAATCATGGCGAATTCTTGGAGATTTCGGTGAGCGCGTCTGGCTCGGCGATCTTCGCATTACCACCGGGGCCACCCTTATCCTTGAAGGCATCGCTGATCGCATTCGAGAACGCAGTCAAGCTTATCGCGATGCCACCCCCGATAACGCCGAGTATCCAAGGCCAGAACCGCCCCCAACTCGCGTCGTCGATCTCAGCTTGCACCGTCTCGCCGAGTTCTTTGAGCGAACTAGTCACGGTGCGAGTCATCTCGGCGGAGACATCCTGACCCAAGGTCCGGTTGTCCTGCTCAACCGCGCGGTAAGCATCCTGCTCCAGTTCGCGGATGCGGAGTTGGAGGGTGGAGACTCGGCTCTCGATGATGGCCGTGAGTTTCTCCGCCCGCGCCTTGGACAGCTCCTTCGCATCCTCAATGGCCTTCGTCCGGGCGTCAGCCACCTGATCGAGGATTCGCTTCACGCCGACGTGAATTCGATCTCGGTGCTGTTGCCTTTCGGCATTCCGCTGTAGTTGTTCAGCATCCCATAACGCCTCGGCACGGCGAACCCCGATCAAATAGATTGCACAGAGGGCCACACCAGCAACGGCGATGATAAAGAGGATCGCAATCATTGCAGCCCAAACACCGCTGATCTGCTCGAAGCTCCAGTTGAATCGGTCCATCAAGTACAAAAAGACGAACAGGGCGAGGCCAGGCACCCCGAACATCGCGAACCGCTTCAAGAACGCGTCCATCCTGCGCCTCCGTCGCCGAACGCACCAACTCAGCCACGGCGAGACGTCCGCGATGGCAACGCCATTCTCCCGACCAGCGGAAGCGGACACAAGAGGCAAAGTGCGGTAGAGGTTCGGCCTATTCGCCTTCCACTCTGGAACGTGGCCTTAGGGTGCCGATCCCGATGCCGCGTGAGCCGGTGCTCGCGCGGGAGGGGCTTCTGAGATCGAGAAGCTTCGCGGCAAGCAATAGGCTCACCAACTCGTTGAACAGGTCCACCGCAGTGTCCTTGGTGCCGCGGCGACTAATGCGTTCTGCTGAACAGAAGAATCACGCGCAAAGGACGGGCAGCAAGACTATTGACGATCAGGGCCGTTAACGGGTTCGATGTTGCGGCTGTCCCGCACCTGTGACTGCTGCATGAGCCGCGCCTGCTCCGACTCGTGGACCGTCTCAGAGGGGGATGAGCCCGGGATAAAGCTTCGTCACACTCGGCCGCTTGCTCGGGCGGCAGCTGCACGCTCAGGATGCCGCCATGATGAACCGAAACGAACCCGATGAACGACCAGAATTGGAGTTGGTCTTCCTTGCACACCCGCCGAATAGCCTTGGCCACTTCTCCGAACGCGTTGATGGTGGCCAATGAAAAATGTGATCGCTAAACGCGATTTCCAGGCCGATGTCACCAGTGGACGCGACATTGCACTCCATGCAGGGGACGATGGCACCCCACTTGATGCGACCGCAATTGAAGCACAGGGCCATCGTCATCGCATCGCCCTCCGGTGGCCGACGATTAAAGGTCTTCCCGTGCTCCGGACGCCAATTCTGTCTTCCATATCAGGGCTTCAAACACGAAGAACCCAATGTGCGCAAGGCATCAACACCGATACAAGAAATCGCAAGGCTGTCATCGTGAGTGCTTCCTTTATAGTGCAGACAAGATGCCGTGGCAGGCAGCGTACCGTCGAGCCGCTGGATAAAATAGCGGGATCGCCTGTGTCCGGTTGAGGTGGCCGATGATCTTCTCCTGCGAGAACAAGGACGAGTCGACGATCGCCTTCATGAACCGCACTAGCGTCGAATGCCGAGGGCGGATCGGCGACGTGACGATCCCGCTGTATACGGAGCAGGATGGCGAAACCAAGCTGTGCGGCAGCGGCGTCCTGCTGCAGGTCGCCGAGAAGCACTTCATCGTGTCCGCAGGCCACACGTTCGACGCGCGCAAGAT
>JAXMAT010000007.1:0-113705 GCA_046350235.1 Gemmataceae bacterium
CGCCACGGCCAAGACTAGTGAAAAGCCGTACCACACGACCATAAGGAAGGCGAATACGACTCCCGTGATGACGAGGCCGCGCGACGAGAATCGCCGCAGCGCCGCTCCACCTACCATCATGAAAATCGCCGGGATCAGAGTAAGGACCAAAACGCAGCCGATGCCGACGACCATGCCGACCATCATCGCCTGCTCCATCCCCGCAGGGATCTGATTGTTCGGATCGTCGCGCATGATCTCGATGAGATTGAATGCGCCCAGTACGCCGCTAACGACAGCCGAGATGATGACGAGCCATCCGCCCCAGATCAGCCCGACGCCGCCGGAATGGGCCAAACGCTGCTCTGCGGGAGTCGGCAGAATGGACCGCAAGGAAATGTCCGTGTCGTCGTCGCCATAAGGATCGTCAAGATATCGCGGCGGCGCGGTGGGACGGTCGGAAACCGCATGGGCGGGTAATCGATCGGCCCCTTGTGCTTGCAACCATTCGCGGCACGAGGTGCAATACCGCGAGGGGCGCTCGGACGAGGACTCGAATAGGGCACTGCAGCGTTCGCAAACGACGTTCATCGGCTTTCTCGCGAGTCAGGCAGGGTCGATCGCTCGTCGCCTTTTAGTTCATCGTGTTCCACGCAGGCATTCGAACGCCGAGCGAACACAAATAGGTTACCTCATCGCGACGGATCGAGAGTTAAAGCACTTTCCATTGGCGAAGAAGCCGTTCGACCTGCGACCTAATGCCTTCTCCGTCGCCGCCATTTTGGATGAGCCCATCCGCATGACGGCGTTTTTCGTCGAGCGGCATTTGGTTGGCTTCGCGGCGGGCGAGTTCGGCTTCCGTCCAGCCGCGGGTTTGGATGAGGCGGGCGAGACGCACTTCGCGTGGAGCGTCGATGAAGACGATGTGATCGCAACGATTCGACCAACCCGCTTCGAGCATTACGGCTGCATCGAGAATGACGAAACGCACGGCTGGGTCGGCTTCCGCTTTCGCGATTTCCTCCGCGACGCGCTGCTCGATGTACGGATAAGTGATCGCTTCTAAGGCCCGAAGTTCCTTCGGATCGGGAAACACGATGCGGCCCAACGCTCGGCGATCGACGTCGCCGGTGGCATCGAGCACCTTGCGGCCCCAGCGTTCGACGACGCGGTCGCGGAGATGCGGCTGCCGTAAGGCATCATGCCCAAGCGGGTCGGCGGAGATGAGGCGTCCGCCCCGGCGCGCGAACTCGGCAGCGACAAAGCTCTTGCCGCTGCCGATGCCGCCGACGATGCCGATGACCGGTTTGCCCATGCGGTCAGTGTAGGCGATTCGCGGTCAAGAAGCCTTGCTCAGCAAATAATGCCCGACATGCCATTCGTTCCCTTCCGCATAGGCGAACAGTTCGGCACATGCCATGAGGAAGATGCGCCAGCGATTCAGGCGAACGGAAGCGTCGGAGCCGTAGGTGGTGCGGAAGATCGATTCCAACGCATCGCGTTGTTCGTCGAGTTGCCGCAGCCAGGCTTCGAGCGTCTTTGCGTAGTGTTGTCCGTTGACGGGCCACTGCCGCTCAAGTCGCATCGCGTCTTCGAAATGACGGAACCAATCGAACGAAGGCATGATGCCGCCGGTGAAGAAGTGGCGGGCCATCCAGTCGTTGTCGCCGTCCGCATCGAAGGCGTAGGCGAGTTCGCGGTGGACGAAGATATGGACGAACAGCTTGCCCTCGTCCCTGAGCCAGTTCGCAATGCGGCGGAGGAGCAGGTCGTGGTTGCGCATATGCTCGAACATTTCGACCGAGACGACGCGATCGAATCGCCTTTCGGTATCGAAGTCGTTCATGTCGCTGGTCACGACGTGCAGACGATCGGCGAATCCGCGGAGGCGAGCCTGTTCGTCGATATGCGCCTTCTGCGTTCGCGAATTCGAGACGGCGACGATGCGCGAGGTGGGATAATGTTCCGCCATCCAGAGCGACAGCGACCCCCAGCCGCAACCGAGTTCGAGGAGGTCCATGCCGTCACGCAACTCGGCACGATCGCAGGTGAGCCGCAACATCGCCTCTTCGGCCGTCTTGAGTTTCGCGAGGTTGTCGGACCACAGGCAACTGCTGTATTTGAGACGGGGGCCGAGCACGCGCAGGTAGAAGTCGCTCGGCACCTCATAGTGCTGCTCATTCGCGAGCTTCACGGCGTGGGCGATCGGGCCCTGTTTGCATGAGCCGATGAACGAGGCCTTGCGGCGTTGCGTTTCCTCCTCGCTTCGGCCGCGTTCCATGCGCAAGCGGTCGGCGAGCAGTCGGCGGATGCCCCACCGCACGGCCATGTCCGGCATCCAACCTCGTTCGGCCCAATCGATCGCGCTCACGGTGCTTCCTTTCGCGGGAACCAAGGGATGAAAGGCGACGTGGTTCGCTGATACTCGCGATACGCCTCGCCTCGGCTCTGAATCAGATGGTGCTCGGTCGCTCGGATGCCGGTGACGAAGATCAGAAAGAACAGCATGAGGGCAGGGCCGACCAGCGTCAGCGAAAACCAGGGATGGCCGACGGCAATGAAAACGTAGGTCCACCAATGCAGCCATTCGAAAAAGTAATTCGGATGCCGGGAGTAACGCCAGAGGCCGGCGCGGCAGACCTTGCCTCGCTGAGTCGGGTCTTTGCGAAATGCGGCAAGTTGTCGATCGGCAAGCGTCTCGCCGAGGACGGACGTGAGCCAGACGACGCCCGCGGCGATATCGAACGCATCGCCCAGCGGACGTTCGGCTCGCATGGCGACCACCATGGGAAGCACGAAGAGCAATGCAAGCAGCGCTTGAGCTTGGAAGAAGAGGAAAAAGTAGAAGCCTGCCCGCGAGCCCCAGGTTGCTCGCAGGCGTACGTAACGCCCATCTTCCGATTTGCCGATGACGCGATCGATAAGCAGATGCCCCGCGAGCCGCAACGACCAGAAGGCTCCGAGAGCCGCGACGAACCAGGGTCGCACATCGTCGGAAGGCGTGGTCGCGGCGAACCAAATTGCGAGGATGCCCAGCCCGGCGGACCAGCCGACATCGACAATGCTTGCGTCCTTCCGGAAGCGTTCGACGATCCAGAGCATGCCGAACAGCGCCGCCATGATGGCAGCGGCCCAGGCGAACTGAGGACCGATATGAAGCGGCATCGGACGTTCCGAGAAGACGACGAATCGCATACGATTCGTAGCCGACCTGGCTGCCGATTTCCAATGCTTAGCCAGGGGAAAGCCTTGGACGCACGTATCACGGCGACTGAGCGAATAGGAGGAGCAAAAACAAGAGCGGCCGCGAGGTTGTCGCGGCCGCTGGCGTGTGGTCAGGTGTTCACTTTGTTCAGCTTTTGCCGGTGTACGAAATCTCTTTAAGCCACGATTGCGGGATCGGGCGGGGGGTGGTTTCCTCGGCGAAGTGCCAAGATTGCAAGCCTTCCTCACCCGGCTTCCACGAGAAAAAGGCGGCTCGGTCATTCACGCGAGTGGGAAAGCCGACACGGCCTTCGGTGGGGCTCAGGAGCACCACGCCGAGGTTGGTCAACTCTTCCATCGCATTTTCCAGTTCGCGTTCGTGACCGGCGCTCTCTTCCTGCAGAGCATAGCGGCGCTGGCGCTCGGGCCAGCTAAGGTCGCGGCGGAAACGATCGAGGTTCTCCTGCTCGGGAGCAAGTTTGGCCAAGCGTGTCCGGCGCGCCAGGATTTCGTCGAGAATATGTTGAACCAAGGGAAGCATTTTCTGCACGGTCTTGAGGTTCAAAACCGCTTCGGGCTTCTCGGTTTCGCGCTTGCTGGAACCCTTCATGTCGTGCCCTCCTCTTCCGTCCGTCCGATGCGCGGTTCGCATCCTATTGGAATCATACGTTCCGATTCAAGGCTTGGCATACAGCGGGGCCGTTCTCGATTCGCATTTCCATCGGATCGATCCATGCGTTCATCGAACTTGCCCAAAATTGCCTTTCTTAACTGAACAAAATCGCCCACGAATAAACACCGAGCCAATTCCATGTTTCTCGAAGTGGCGATGCTTGAACCGGACGCAACCAACTCATGGGTTGACGAACGCCATCGGCACGCCGCGGGATGCCAGAGCAAGTTTGCAAGGCAAGAATCGCGCCGAAACCCCGAGATTCCTTTTGCCTTTACGCAGGGCTTCGCTATAGTCGGACTGCGAACCCAATCGTTTACCCCAATCCAAATTGAGACGCACAGAATGTCCATGTACATCGGCGAGTCGTTGGTTGGCGACGGCAATGAAGTGGCCCACATCGACCTGCTCATCGGCAGCAAAGACGGCCCCGTCGGCGTTGCCTTTGCCAACGCCCTGGCCAATCAATCGGCCGGGCACAGCTCGCTTCTCGCCGGTGGCGCCCTCAACCTCCTTTGCAAGCTCACCGTGATGATCACTAAGGTCACGATCAAGGGCGCCAAGCAAGCCGTGCAAATGTTCGGCCCCGCCCAGGCCGCCGTTGCCCGCGCCGTGGCCGACAGCACCGCCGCCGGCATCATTCCCCAGCACCTTGCCGACAGCCTCTGCATCGTCGTCGGCGTCTTCATCCACTGGGAAGCGGCCGACGACAACAAGATCTACCAGTACAACTACGAAGCGACCAAGCAGTCGATCGCTCGCGCCATGAAGGGCGAACCTTCGGTCAGCGAAGTGACGGCTCAAAAGGACAAGATGAAGCACCCCTTCTCGCCGAAGTAATCGTCGAGAAATCATCGGATAACGAAACGCCCGCACGATCCATCGCGCGGGCGTTTGCCTTGGGTGCGAGCATGGTGTGTTCAATCTGACGGCAACGTGCTATCGCCGTGCGAAAACGGCGCAAGCGAAGTTGGCCCCATGGTGACGAGGCGTCAGAAAGCCGGCACCGGCGAAAGGTTGTCCAGTTCGGGTTGCCCAGGAAATTCGTGACGGCAGCATAACGGCCAGACCGCCAAACGGTTCGTACGGACGGAGACTCCTTCATGTCGGCTCACGCTCATGCCCCGCTGAATCCTTCAACGCTGAAGAAGTCGCGTATCTCCGCGCTCAGGATTACGCGGCCGGCAAGGCGATCGTCGTGCTCATGTGCGGCATTTTCTTCTCGGGCATCGTGATCTACTCCGTCGTTGCTTGGTCCGTCATGCCGTGAGGCCTGGCTCGGCGCCGCCGAATACGGTCGCGGGTACCTTGCATGGATACGTCGCCTTCGATTGGGGCGACCTGCCCGATTTGCCCCGCGCTCGTGATCTCGTAGCAACCAGTTCCTATCAAGAATTGATCGCCGTCGCCGTACGCCTTCGTCGTTCGCCTATCGCCCTGCTCCGCTGCATTCAGCTTCCCACCACGTCGTTCGGACCTCGCCGAGATCGGGCGAGCTTGGTGCCGGCTGGCCCACGCTGGCCTGACATCGGGCGTTGTTAGTCTTTCCTTCCGCATTCCGTTCACGCCGGATAGCGAATCGCTTCTCCGGTTAGCTGGCTCGCTCGCGGACACTACGTGGCTCGTCGAGAAGGCCCGCGTGATGGCGCAGCCGGTTTTCGAATCCCTCAAGCCGGCATTGGAAGATCCCCATTTCGCCCCGGATTTGAGCGAAGAATACTTCGTCTTCCAGCTCCCGCCCGATGCGTTGCTGCTCGCAAACGACGCCAATTGGATTGCGGGGCTCGTCCACCTCGACGCATCTCCGCTGAGCATGGACGAACGGGACGAAGCACTGCGGCTCAAAATCAGCTACAGCCCTGAAGATTTGTGCATCCCCGACTGGACCGCCTGCGCCCTCTTCGACCGCGATTGCGACGAGACGCTGCAAGCGATCGAATTTGCGAACCTGCAACTGCTCGAATTCCGCCATATCGATCGCCGACTTGACACGAGCCTGGCCGGAGGCTTCAAAGCGATTCATCTGCTGACGCGCGCATGTTGCCTTTGGCGTATCCAAAGTCGCCCCTTGCGTGTAGTTGGCGAACAGCGTGAAGCGAACGACCTTTTCGAGCGCACCGGCAATGTGCTGGAACTGTCGGCGACCCGTACCGCCCGCTCTATCGCCTGGTGTCGAATCGCTTCCATCTCGACCAATGGGCAGGAGAACATTCAGCGAAAACTCAGGTGGCCGAGGGCGTCTATCAAGATGTCGGACCAGGCGAGCGGGTTTCGGATGGAGTTCGCGGTTGGTGGTGAAGGCCTATCACGACCGAAATCGTGATGGCGTTCTTTCATCGGTAGCGAGCCATGGAAATCCTCGAACTCATCGTCGCGCTCATCCAGATGTGCGGCTGTTTCGGAAATTGAGCGGCTGGAGCGAATGCGTTCGCGGGCGTAGACGGTTCGCCAGCGTCAAAACCTGACGCGACGTGCCGCACAACCGTATGCGAACCATCATGTGGATCGCGTGGTTCGCTCGGCATCGCGTTGCTGATCCTGGTTCTGCGCTGGACGTATCGGAAGCCAGGAACGCAACTCCGATCGCTCATCCCGCATACGCCTCAAAATGTGCCAGGCGAAGTGGTCGCCGTATTTGCGTTGCAACTCGAGCAGACGCCAATCGTCGCCGGTGATCGTTCCGCGGCAGGATGCGGTCTCGCGGCAGCGGCATGTCATCGGTTCGCAATCGTGGTCCACGGTGGCGTAACGGCTGACAACTCTTCGCCTGGTCAAATCCTGCAATGCGACGAAGACGATCTGTCCCTGCACGCCGATGTCTGGTTCGCAGGAGTGATTCAGGAACATCATCACGGATTCACCCCGACCGAGAGCGCGAGGAAGAGATCGTCGGCGATCTGCATGTCCGATTCGTTGACGATCTCTCGATCTGGTCCAGCGTCGCCCTGATCGATGAGGATGATCGCCCTTCACGCAAACGATCTCGCTCTCGCCGAATTGAGCACCGCGCAACCCACGCCCCGCGATGTCGCTCGGGAGGACCTTGGTCTTCGGCGAGAGGTAGGATGCGACCTTCATGGTTTTCCCGTGTAGCTCTCGCTCCGCGAGGAAAGCGGATAGGGGCGCCGCGCTATCGCATCACGAGCGGCCGCTTAACTTTCGCCGAGCGAGAGGCCTACATCGAAGGCTGGCTACCACTGCGCTTGCCGTCGCGTTTCCAAGCGGGTTGATGGCTTGCTGCTGCTGGTTGCGGACGCCGGGCTGAGGAAGGTCGCGGGTAATGATTTCCTCGTCTGCCGGCATTTGACGTTCCGCTTGCTTCTGCGCTTTCCCGACGGCTCGATTGAACCGACGGGCGACGAAATAGAAGATGACGATCACGGCCGCCATCATTCCCGCGAGCATGGCGAAGTAATTGCCGGGATGCATCTTCGGATAGAACTGCGACAGGGGCGCATTCAGCAAAAGATTCGCAAGCGCCACGGTTAACAACCATAACGACGTGACGAAACTCTTCATGTTTTTCGGCGCCGCCACGAATGCGAGTTCCAGGCCGGTCACCGAAATCAGGATTTCCGCGATCGTCAGCGTGAAGTACGCGACCACCTGCCACCAAAGCGAAACCTTCTTGGCTTCCGGCAGATGATCGACCATGACGGGAGTGCCCTGCGCGTCCACTTCCGCGACGCCATTCGCATCCATTTTCTGAATGCGTTCCGCTTGGCCCGTCTGGTAGCCGCAATACGCCATGATGCCCATGGTCGTCGCGGTGAGAATGAAGCCGACCGCGATCTTGTCGGTGGCGCGGACGTTCCATCCGGAATTGGCCATGGAGGTGAACAAGGCATTGACCAGCGGCAGGAAGAGAACGATCAGCAGCGGATTGATCGACTGCATCTGCTCCGCCGTCATGAAGAAGTCGCTCTTCATGTAGGTTTCGGCGTAGAAGATCCGTGTGCTGGGCTGATCGAACGGCAAACGTTCCAGAAAAACATAATAAAGAAGGCCAGCAGCACGCTGACTTTGCCTGAGGACCGACCAACGTGCCGCGCTCTTCCGGCAGGTCGCGCGTATGTTCGATCTTCTCGACGGCATAGTGTTTTTTGCCGATCGCGAAGAAAATGAACGCGACGACCATGAGAATGGCCGGGAACAGAAACGCGTTGGGCGCATCCGGTAGCGTCTTTGAACTGTAATGCTGACCGGGTGACGTTTTCACGCGCCGATGTTGATCGACATGTAAAACATCGAGAACGCCTGGGTCCGAAGCAAATCCTGCCCGGGCCTTTGCTGGTCGTAGGTAAGGCCCATCAGGGTCGAAATATTGGGTTTGATGACGCCGGAACCCATCGCGAGAAGTGCGAGCGCGGAGACGACGGCGAATTGATTCTCGATGCCGAGAATCACATGCCCCAAGATGTAGGGGATCGAGAAGGCGACGATGATGTTGTACTTGCCGAAATAATTGTCCGCGAGGAACCCGCCCAGGAGCGGCAGGAAATAGCACGCGGCGATGAACAGCGACATGTAAAGCCCGGCATTCTCCTTGCCCAGGCCCAGTCGGTCGGCCATGTAAGTCGCAAGGATGGCACGCATGCCGTAATAGGAGCATCGCTCGGCGAATTCGCCCCAGAAGATGAACCAGAACCCGGTCGGATGCTGTGTGAGAAGTTGGAAGAAGGACGCGTTGTCCTTCTTTTGGATGTCCACGTTCGCGGAAGCCATGATGAGATCCTGAGACGAAACCGGTTTCATGCCGTGGGGCCGGCAGGTTCCGCTCAGAGTAATCGCGGGGCGTGCAAACTGCAACCGCGGGAAACAATGCGGCTCACAAACTGGTCGGCCGCCAGCCGGCTTTCGCGAACATCGCCTGTACCAATCCCGTTCGGCATTCCTCGAAACCGGCTTCGCAATAGGCGAAGTAATAGTCCCAAAGCCTCAGGAAATCGTCGGGGTAGCCCAACGCTCGGGCCTCGCCGAGGCGATCGAGAAAACGACGGCGCCAGTGGCGGAGTGTTTGGGCGTAGTGTAGGCCGAAGTCTTCGAGGTGCGTCATCCGTAGGTCGTTGCCTTTTCCGCAGCGCGATGCCATCGCTCCGACGCTCGGCAGGAATCCGCCGGGGAAAATGTAGCGTTGAATGAAATCGGATGAGGTGCGGTAGCGGTCGAAATGTTCGTCCGCGATCGTGATCGATTGCAGCAGCATCATGCCGTTCGGTTTCAACCTTTGGCTGCAGCGGGCGAAGAACTCGTCGAGATACGCTTCGCCGACGGCTTCGATCATCTCGATGGAAACAAGCTTGTCGTAGCTGCCCGTAAGATGGCGATAGTCGCTCAGCAGCACGTTCACCCGATCCGACAGCCCCGCTTCTTGCACACGCCGGCTGGCGAAGGCGTGTTGCTCCTTCGAGATCGTCGTCGTCGTCACCTTGCAGCCGAACTTTTGGGCGGCATGCATCGCCAACCCGCCCCAACCGGTGCCGATTTCGAGCAGGTGGTCCTTCGGCGTCAATTCCAGCTTACGGCACACATGATCGAATTTGGCGAGTGACGCTTCCAGCAACGGCGTGGCTTCGTCCGCGAAGATAGCGGACGAATAGGCCAGCGTCTCGTCGAGGAAGAGGGCGAAGAAATCGTTTCCCAAGTCATAATGTGCCGCGATGTTTGTGCGGCTGCCTTCGAGCGAGTTGGGCCTCAGCCAATGTTTGAAGCGATGCCAGCGGGCGGCGAGACTCGACCAGAAGTTGTCGATGCCGTCGAACACATGGGCGTTCCGCAGGGTGATTCGGAGGAAGGCGGGCAGGTCATCCGCTTCCCACATGCCTTCGACGTAGGTCTCACCCGCCGCGATGGTGCCGCCGAACGCAAGGCGGGACCACACACGCGGATCATGCACCTGAAGCGAAGTGCGAAGGGGGCAACGATCGGAGATTTTGCCGTAGATTTCCGCGCACGACCATCTTCGATCAACTCGACTTCGCCGCAATCGATGTTACCGCAATTGCTCCACGATGCGGGGAGCGAGCGGTGCGGTCGATCCAACGGGATGCACGGCGTTCACGGAGCGGGGCACGACGCAGTTGCGGCGGGGAGAACGTTTCGATCATGGTTCGTCGCGCTTCCGGGATGAGGATGGTAAGGGCAGCCTTTCCGCCAAAGCCGCCACGCCTGCCAATAGATGGCGGCGAGCGTCTTCGCCGGGGCTGCGGGGTGCTTCAGCAGGATGCGGAGCAGCGAGGAGCGATCGATCTCGCTTCGCCGCAGGGAGAGCGTCGCATCCATCTCGGTGCGGCCATTCGCCTCGACATCCATGTGGACGACCAGGCTTCGGCTCGGCTGAGAGACGGCGAAACCGTAAAGTTTGTCCATGCCCATAAAAGGCGAAACATGGAAGCGTTTGGCCGCGGAAAGCCGCATCGAATCGCCGTCGGCTTCGTTCGCGGAGCCGTCCAGCACGTAGCAATGCCGCTCGTTCCACGGCGTATTAGTAACCTCGGCCACGACGTTTTCCACCGTTTGAACGGATTCGTCGAAACACCAGTAGAAGACGACGGGGTTGAACGACATCCCAAGCATCCGCGGCTGGGTGAGCATGCGAACCGGCCCGGCAGGCCGACGACCGGTCCGCTGTTCCACGAGATCACGCACGCAATCGGCCAACGGCCGCTTCGGATCGCCTAGAAAGTCTCGCCGCCGGATGCCTGCCCACGCAGGCCGGTCGTATCCCCAGAGCATCATGCCGCGGAAAAGATGAGGCAACTCATCGAGGTCGAGATAGAGGTGAAACGTGCGATAGCGGAAATCGTGCGGCGTCGGAAACATCCTCCGATGCCGCACCCAGCCTTCATAGATTCCGCTCGTCCACGCCATCACATTCCCATGTTTAGCCGCCGCTCTCGGAGCGGCGTGGACTTGTCCTCGCGAACGATTCAACGCACCGCGGCAACCAGGCCGCGCCGCTCCGAGAGCGGCGGCTAAACGAGTTGTCGCGAACGTGGCGCGTCCAGCGTGCAGCCGAACTTTTCGGCCACGCGCAAGGCACTGCGGACGCCGTCTTCGTGGAAGCCATAGCCCCACCATGCTCCGCAGAACCAGGTTCGCCGAACGCCGTTGACCTCGCTCCACCGCGCCTGCGCTTCAGTCGATCCCCGGCCGAAAATCGGGTGGTGATAAACGAACTTTCGCAGGATCGTGTCGGGCCGAATTGCCTCCGTGTGATTGAGCGTCACGAGGAGCGGCGTCTTCACCGGCAGGCGTTGCAGGTGGTTCATCCAATAGGTGACGGTCGCCCGCTGCCCCGCATCGACATGATAGTTCCACGACGCCCACGCCCGCTTCGAGCGCGGCATCAGGCGATCGTCTGTGTGAAGTACGACATCATTTTCTTGATACGGAATCGCACCCAGCACTTCGCGCTCGGCGTCGCTCGGGTCTTCCAGCATGCGGAGAGCCTGATCGCTATGTGCGGCGATCGCGACTTCGTCGAAGGTTTCGGAACCGTGCGGAGTCCGGACCATGACGCCATCGGCATGCCGGCGAATGCCGAGGACCGGCGAACGAAGGCGGATGCGCTCGGCAAAGGGGCCCGTGATCGGTTCGAGATACGCCCGCGAACCGCCGACAAGCGTCGCCCATTGCGGACGATCGCTGACCGAGAGCAGGCCATGATTTTTGAAGAACAGCACGAACGACCGAGCCGGAAACTCCATCATCTGATCCGGCGGCGTGGACCAGATCGCGGCCCCCATCGGTATCAGATACTGCTCGATGAACTCGCGCCGATAACCGCCGGCCTTCAGATACTCGCCCAGGCTGGGGCCTTCGCCCCGTGGAATCCAGCAACGTCAGCGATTCGCGATTGAAGCTGGAGAACGCAATGTCGGACAGCGTCCGCCAAAACCGGACGTAGCGCATTGAGCCGTTGGGCGAAGAGCCCGTTCCATGAGCCGCCGTTGTATTCGAGTCCGGTCCGTTCGCAGCGTACCGAGAAACTCATATCGCTCGGTTGCGTTCGCACGCCGAGGCGATCGAGCAGTTTCAGAAAGTTCGGATAGTTCCAGTTGTTGCAAACGATGAAGCCGGTATCGACCGCGATACGCCCTTCGGGAACCTCGACGTCGACCGTATGCGTATGCCCGCCGATGCGATCATCCGCCTCGAAGACGACGACGTCATGCTCCGCAGAGAGCAGATGAGCGAGCGTCAATCCGGCAATGCCGGTCCCAACGACGGCGATACGCATACGGCGACCTCAAGGTAACGGTCGCAGCATTCATAGTCGCGTCGGCGAAAAATCGAACGATTCTTTCAAAAGTCCAGATTTAGTTGCAGAGAAAGAAACACTTAGATTTCATCGAAAAGCGAAATTTGATTCCCGAATGGATCCTTGATGATCAACTGATCCCCATAAGGGAGAGCAACGAACGGCGTCGAGACCACAATGCCTTTGTCTACAATCGTTTGGACCATGTCCGCCAACCCTCGCACAGGGAGGACCAAGAACACTTCGGTGCCCCCTTGTCGTCCAACGAGTTGCTGGTCGAAATTGAACGGCTTGATGAATGCGATCGAGAAATGAACTTCAGGATCAAGGAAGCGAATCTCGACCAATCGGCGCCCAGCTCCGAAATCGATGTTTTTGACGACTTCAAACAAACCAAGAGAATGCACATAAAACTGAATCGCGAGATCGTAATCCGAGACAAGTAAGGTCAGACTAACTTCTCTCATGAGGCTACTTCTTTTCTCACTTGCTTTAGGTGCATGAAAGAAAGCAAAAAAGCGGACATAGCGGCCGCTGACATGACGACTAGGATGTCTTGAAGATTTAAAGACGCGAGCTGAAAGAACCTCGCGATCGGACCGATGTAGACGGCAAGTGCGACGATCGGCAAGGCGAGCAGGGCGAGGAGGCGGAGCCAACGTGATCCGTCCGCGGTTTCGCCGTCGTTCATGGCGCGCAGCAGAACGACGAGGCCGAGCAACACGAGGTGCGTCAGCAGCATGGTTCGCGCGATGCGGCCTTCGCCGGGATGCAGCCATGTTGCGATCGCAAGCACCGCCAAGCCGGCGATGCCGATGACAACGCCATGGAGCAGCGAGAAGCCGACGAGGTCGCGGAAGAAGTCGGTCTTGCTGGGCCGGATCGATCGCTCACGGGTGAGCGCGATGACGAAGGCGGGGATGCCGATCACGGACCAGTTGAGCAGCGTCACCTGTTGCGGTTCGTAGGGGAACGGAAGGCCGAGGAAGTAGCCGAGGATCAGCACGAACGAGTAGACGTTTTTCGTCAGGAACAATTTGCCGGAGCGGCGCAGGTTGCGGAGGATCGTTCGGCCTTCCTCCAGCGTCTCGGGGAGCAGGTCGAAGCGGTTCGTTTCAAGCACCAGGCCAGAGACGGTCTTCGACGCCTGGCTGCCCGCTCCCATTGCGATGCCGAGATCGGCCTTCTTGATCGGCAGCACATCGTTGACGCCGTCGCCGATCATGGCGACGCGGTGGCCGAGTTGCTGCAACGTTTCGACGATCTCCACCTTCTGATGCGGCGCGATGCGGCCGAACACGCTGCGATCGCGGATCAATGCCACCCGATCCGCGGAGGCGGCCAACTCGTCGCCGGAGACAACCGGGGCGTTGGTGAACTCCAGATCCAGATGCTGCACCGTGCCGCGTACCGTTTCCGGATTGTCGCCGGAGATGACTTTGAAGCGAATGCCTTGTGCGTGCAGTTCCATCAACGTCGGCCCTGCTTCGGGCCGCAACTCGTCGCCGAGGCAGATCATGGCGAGCGGGCGAAGCCGGCATTCAGGCAACGTCTGCTGCCCCGCGAGGACCACATCCCCAGGACCTTCGGTGAGCAGGATCAGACGTTGGCCCAGTTTTTGACGAGGCTGAACGAGGTCAGGCAGTCGCTCGACTCCATGCTCCAATCGCGAAGCCAAGGCTTCGACGGCGCCCATCACGAGCAAGCGAGGGCCGTGCGGCGCTTCGAATCGCATCGCGCTGCAGCGGTTTTGGCTTTTGAAGGGCAGTTGGTCGATCGATGCCGTCGGCGTATCCCCCAGGTTCGCGCGAAGCGCCGCCATATTGCGGTTGTCGCGGTCGATGGTCGTTGATGCGTAGATCGCGAGGTCCGCCCGAATCGAGGCGAGGTCGATGCGGTCGTCGAGCGGCAGAATCTCGACGAGAGTCAGGTGGTTCGTAGTCAGCGTGCCGGTCTTGTCGGTGCAGACGACGTCGATGCCGGCCATGGTTTCCACGGCATTGAGCCGTTGCACCATCGCGCGCCGGCTCATGCGGAGCTTGCGCCGGCGGTAAAGGCGACGGTCGCAGTCAGGACCATGCCTTGCGGAACCATCGATGTGATCGTGGCCGCCACCATGCGGACGAAGGCGTTGCGGTCGAGCCCTTCGCGCTGCATCCAGTAGGCGAGCAGATAGAGCAGGCACAACCCGACGGCCGTCAACGTCAGCCAGCGGACGAGGCGATCGATCACTTCGGTCGCGGGGCTGGACGTGCGATGCAGCCGCCGCGCCTCGGCGGCCGTCTTCTGGGCAAATGATGCGGCTCCGACTTTCTCCGCACGATAGATGCCTTCGCCGGCGACGCAAAACTGCCCGAAAGGAGAGGCTGGCCGGGATTGCGAAGGACCGGATCGGATTCGCCCGTCAGAAGCGCTTCATCGACTTCGAGAAATTTCGCATCGAGCACCGAGCCATCGGCGACGATCGTTTCGCCTGTGCGAAGCAGGATGCAGTCATCTTGCACGACATCCCCCGCGGGCACTTCCGAGACGATGCCGTCGCGCAGCACGCGGACACGTGCTTCGGCGAGGAGGGCAAGGCGGTCGAGGTGGATCTTGGCCCGGATTTCCTGCGAAAGGCTGAGCAACGTGTTGACGATCGCCATGCCGCTGACGGCGATGCCCGCCTGGATTTGACGGAGGCGTTCTTCCCCTTCGGCATTCAGCCCAAGAACGAACAACGCGACGGCGGCGGGGACCACCATCGCGTTAAACCAGGTGAACAGATTGCGAGCGACGATCTCGCCGTATTCGCGAAGCCGCGAGCTAGGCGTGCGATTAACAAGCCCGCGCCGTCGGCGGTCATCCACCTCCGCCGCAGTCAGTCCTTGGAGGGCGGATTGCATGCGTCAGCGCGCCGCTTCCGACACGTCGCCAAACAGTCCATCCGCATGGACGAACTGCTGATCCAGCAAAAAGTAGGCATCAATCTCGGTCTGCAGCGAGCGAATCATGTCGAAAAAACCTTAGGCATACAGCAAATAGTTGCGCCGATGCGTGGACGGATCAACGCGTTGTCGCAACGATTGGCGATTGTCTTCCACGAGCGCTAACTGGCTACGAACGATTGTCAGCTCCGCAACGTTCGTAGTCATAGATGAATTCAAGTAGGGTCTTTCATCGATTCCGTCGATCATATGCGATCGGCCCCACGGCTACCTTCCGGTTCGCCGACAGCCGACGGCTCCGCAGGGCGGGAGGCTGGGGTCGCCGCAGGGGGAGCTGCTGCTGCCCGCGGAAACCTGCGCGAGGCCCGGCGCGCTCATTTGCTTTTCGAGCTTGCTGGTCCCGCATTCGGGGCATTCGACCTTTTCGTTGCCGAACACCAGGGCCTCGAAGGTGTGCTCGCATTTCTTGCAGGCGTATTCGTAAAGCGGCATAGGTTGCATCTCCTTCTAGGAACGTCGCTTGCGGTAGATTTCGCTCGCCCGCATCAGGATCTTGCGTTCTTCATCCGTCAAACTGTCTTTGCCGGAGCGTGCGACTTTTTCCAGCACGGCATCGAGCTTCGCTTCCAAGTGTTCGTCGAGCAGCGAAGGAGAGGTCGGTGCGGCGACGCCGATCGGTTCTCGCTCGCGTTCCTCGGCCTCCGGCTTAAACACTCGCAACGAAGGCCGGCGAGAAAGGCTGCGACGGGAGCCGAGGCTCGAGAAGAAGTCGAAGCGGGCCAGCTTCCATCCTTGGCGGAAATAGAGGTAGCCGAAGGCGGCTCCGGCGAGGTGGACCGTGACGGCCACTCTTGTCGACATGTTCGTCAACATCGCATACGCGTCATGGCCCACCGAGAATGCGACGAAGCCCCAGATTGGGACCGGCAGAATCGCGAAGACGAGTATCGTTCGTCGGGGGAAGTGACAGGCACAGAGCAGCAGAACCGCGGTTACCGCTCCCGACGCTCCGACGCAATACGTCATCGGGTGGCCAACGGCGAAGGAATAGGCGGTCTGCGCCACGCCTCCAAGAAACGCTGCGACGACATAAAACCAGGCGAACTCGCGTGAGCCGACGATGTCTTCGACATCGGTTCCCATCCACCACAGAAACAGCATGTTGAACGCGATATGCGTGAACGCTTCCGTGTCATGGACGAACGCATAGGTCAGCAGTCGCCACACTTCGCCTTGGGCCACGCGCTGCGGGATGAGCGCGAGCCAATCCGTGAGCGACCAATGAAGTTGAAAGGCATCGGGACGGGGCTGGGTGGCGAGTTGAAGAACGAAAACGATGCAGTTGATCGCGATCAGCCATTTGGTGACGCGGCCCTGCGGAACGAGCGAATCGACGTAGCTTCGCCCGTCGTGCCGCATGTAGTCGCGATCGTAGAACCCCATGGCCCGCCTCAGCCGTTCGCTTCGATCAGGAACGTGTACTCTATCATACGTGACTCGCCGGAAGAAATAGTTCCAAGCCCGGGGGCGAGCGGAGCGAGCTGCTGGGAATGTCGGAAGCGGGACGCTGCGTATCGTCTGGAACCCAGGAGCGCCCCCCCGCCCCTGGGCTTGGGGTGGAACGCTGCTCGCTTCCTTGACGATGGGGGCGGAATCCATTCCCTAACTGGGAGCGAGCCCTTTCCCTCGAGATCTTTCGGCATGCGCGTCGTCGAACTGGCCGCCTGGCATGTTCGCGTTCCGCTGAAGAAGGCGATTCGCCACGCCTCGCATAGCCGCACCGAAACCGACAACGTCGTCGTCCGCTGCACCCTCGCCGATGGAACCATCGGCTACGGCGAAGGCGTCCCTCGCGATTACGTCACCGGCGAGACGGTCGCTTCCGCACTGCAGCTTCTTCAAAACAGCGACGTTTCCGCGCAGCTCGAAGATTGCCCCAACTTCGCCTCCGCCGTGGCGATGACCGACCGCCTCCGCCTGCCGACCGGCCCCGCCGACGATCGCGACTGCCTGGGCAATGCGGCCCGCTGCGCGATCGAACTCGCACTGCTCGATGCTTTCGGCAAACACTTCGGTCAACCGCTGTCCGCACTCGTTCCTATGCTCGCGCCGGAGTTGCATGAGCCGCGCGAGCATGTTCAGTACAGCGGCGCCATCACATCCGCGAACGGATGGAAGGCCCGCATCGCCGCGTGGAAAATGCGCATCTTCGGCTTTCGGCAGATCAAAATCAAAGTCGGCATCGAAGGGCAGGACGACGTTCGCCGGCTCGGCATTATCCGCAGCCGCATCGGTTCGCGCATGGATGTTCGCATCGATGCGAACGAAGCATGGAATGAAGAGGAAGCGGCTCGCAAAATCATCGAACTGAAGCCCTTCGCGATCACCTCGGTCGAGCAACCCGTCGCGCATGAACGGGTCCGCTCGCTGGCTGCGGTCCGCCGTGAAGTCGGCGTACCGCTGATGCTCGACGAATCGCTGTGCAGCATGGTCGATGCGGAGCGAGCGGTGGCCGATGGCACCTGCGATTTGTTCAATCTCCGCCTCTCCAAGTGCGGCGGCTTCCTGCGAACGCTTCGGCTCGCTCAATTCGCGAAGCAGCATGGCCTCGGATATCAGCTAGGTTGTCAGGTCGGCGAAACCTGCATCTTGTCTGCCGCAGGCCGTCACTTCGCTTCGGCGGTCAAGGACATCCGCTACGTCGAAGGTTCCTACGACCGCCATCTCGTGAAGGAAGCGCTCGGCAAACGCGACATTACCTTCCGCTGGGGCGGTTGGGCGAAGGCCTTGCCAGGCCCGGGCCTGGGCGTGGAAGTCGATCCGAAATCGCTCGAACGCATCGCCCTCCGACGGGAGGTGCTGCTTGGCTGACGCAGAACCCTCTGGCTGGTCGCTCGAAGAGTTCAAAGCGGGCGACGGCTATCTCTGGCGTTTCCGCAAATACAAGTCGCTCGAACCCGCGAAGGGGCAGGTCGTTTTCCTTCATGGCATCCAAAGCCATGCGGGTTGGTATTCGCATTCGTGCAGTTGGTTGGCGGAACGTGGGTGGGACGTGTCGTTCCTCGATCGCCGCGGGTCGGGCGTCAACTTCGAGGATCGAGGCGACGCGCCGAGCTTTCGCCGATTGGTGGACGATGTCGCCGAGTATCTGCAATCCCTGCCCCGCTCCGTGACGACGCCGAACGGCGTGGTGAAGCATCCGATCTTCCTCGCCGCGATTTCCTGGGGCGGCAAACTCGCCGTCGCCTTGGAACGCCGGCACCCAGGCCTGATCGATGGCCTGATCCTGATGTGTCCGGGCATCTCGCCGCGCATTCGGCCCAGCGTCGTGCAGCGGTTCAAGATTCTGCTAAGCCGATTCTTCCGCCCGCGCAAGTTCTACGACATTCCGCTGAACGACCCGGAATTGTTCACCGCCACGCCGCACTGGCAGGATTTTCTGCGGCAGGATGCGCATCGCTTGCATCGCGCGACGGCTCGTTTTCTCATCGAAAGCGCCCGGCTCGACGGCTACCTGCGGTTCGCGCCCAAGTATGTGCATGTGCCCTCGCTCTTGCTCCTCGCCGAGCAGGACCGGATCATCCACAATGAGAAGACGCGAGCGTTCGTCGAGCGTTTTCCGAACGCGGACAAGACGACCATCGAGTACGCCGGCGCTCATCACACCCTGGAGTTCGAGCCCGATCCGTCGCGGTTTTTGGAGGACATGAACCGCTGGCTCGAAGAGGCTCACCTTCCGCAACCCCCCGCCGCGTGAGCCCATGAACCGACGGGACGCGTTCCTGCAACTGATCCTCGCTCGCATCCGCGAGTTCTACCGCGAGCCGCACGCCCTCTTCTGGGTCTACGGATTTCCGCTTATGCTCGCCGGCATCCTCGGCTGGGCGTTCGCCAGCGCACGGCCCGTTCCGCCGACGATCGACGTCGAGCAATCCGATTTCGGGGAGATAGAGCGGAAGATCGTTCATTCGCTGACCGACGAAGGGATGAAGGTCGAGATCTTCGCGAAGGCGGCTGCGGAGAAACGGTTGTCGCATGGGCAGACCGATTTGATCGTCGTGCCGAAGGCGGAGGGATTCGCGTATCGCTTCGACCCGGCCCGAGCCGAGAGCGCCCTGGCACGCCGATGGGTGGATGCCGCGCTGGTTCGCGCCAGCGTCGGCGAGCAAGCTCCGAAGACCTCGGACGACACCTTGAGCAAGCCGGGCACGCGCTACATCGATTTTCTGATGCCCGGCCTGATCGGCATGAACATCATGGGCGGCGGGCTTTTCGGCATCGGCTTCGTGCTGGTCGATTTCCGTGTCCGTAAGCTCTTCAAACGCATGATGGCGACGCCGATCCATCGCGGCGACTTTTTGCTGTCGATGTTCGCTTCGCGATTGATTTTCCTCTTCCCCGAAATGTTCGTGATGCTGCTTTTTGCGCGCCTCGCCTTCGGCGTGCCGATCGAAGGTTCGTACCTGCTCCTCGCCGCGATCATCTTCCTGGGCGCCTTCTCGTTCGCCGGCATCGGCCTGCTGCTTGGATGCCGCACGGAAAAGACGGAAGTCATGTCCGGCTTCATCAACCTGGTCATGATTCCTTCGTATCTGCTTTCCGGCATCTTCTTCTCGCCGACCCGCTACCCCGCCGCCGTGCAACCGCTGATCCAAGCCCTGCCGCTGACCCAACTCAACGAAAGCCTGCGCGAAATATTCCGCGGCGAAGACATCACCGTCGTCGGCTGGCGCCTCGCCATCCTCGCCGCCTGGGGCGTGATCTGCTTCCTCCTAGCCCTGCGGCTGTTCAAGTGGAATTAGAGCGTATTGCAGTCCAGTGTAGCGCTCGCGACGTCGCTGCAGCTTTGTTCGTGCTACATCGAAGTGCAACCCACTTTAGGCGGCCGCAAACCGCTTGAGGCGTTCGATACGGAAGGTACAATGCATGCGGGTTTACCGCATTCGCATGAGATGACGACCGTGGCAACATCAACGGCCGAAACAAACGTAATAATGATGCAGCTTACTGCCGCTCAGATAGACTTTCTCCGTGATTAAGTGAAAGCCGGCGTCAGTTCCAGCGAATCGGAATACGTTCACGACCTGCTGGCCCAAGCGATGCAGCAGGCCCAAAGCGGCGTGTCCGCAGACGCAATTTCGATCGCGGATCCGACTCCCGAGTGGATCGAATCGCAACGAAAACAATCCCAGCAGTGGTGGGACAGTCTCTCCGAACAACGTCGCATGGAAATTGAAAACATGATCGAGGAAACCCTCGACAAAGTTGAGCAGGGGGAAGTCAGCGAATACAACCCAGAAGAGTATCGGCAGCAGTTGGCCCGTCTCGTCGAAGCTCGGCGTGCGAAACGATGAAGCGAGTTGAAGAGGCTTCGGAAGCTAAGCTGGATGTCGCTCGCATTCTTCGCTCGGCATCGGCTAAAATTCAGGAACACATGAACGAGTCCATTCGCTAAACCACGGACCCTTTTCGATGCACGGCACCACTAGTTCCGACTTCTCCGTTGATTTCTCGGGATCGCTCGCGGCATTCGTGCGATCGCAAGTTGCCGCAGGCGTTTCGACATCGGAAACCGCGTTCATCCATGACCTGATCGCACGCGAAGAGCGACGGGCGAGATTGACCGAGATGTTGGATGTCGGATTCGCCGATGAAGCGAATGGGCGCGTTGCGGACTGGACTCCCGACGACGTTCGTGCTTTCGGCGCGACAATCATTGCGCGAAAGCTAGGCCAATCGCAATGATGCGAGTTGTAAGAACGTCGCAAGCCGAGCTCGATCTTGCTGGAATCATCGAGCGGATGATCGACCAGGACGCGCTGAACACTGGGCAGAGGTTTATCGAATCGGTCGCTCGATCTTCGGAACTTCTTGGTCAGCATCCCGAGATTGGTTCCATTTCTGACGAACAGAAACCTCGCCGTGTTCGTTCGTTTCAAGTTCGCAATTTTCCTTCCTTTGTGGTCTACTACGTGGTGCGGGACGATCGCGTTTTGATCCTCCGAGTCCTCCACGCCAGTCAGGATGTCGAAGCCGCCTTGAACCCACGGAGCCAACCGTGACGAATTCGTTCCAGCCTCTCCAGCGTCGCACCTTCCTCCGCCATACCGCCGCCGGCATGGGCATGATGGCGCTTTCGTCGATGATGACGAAGCCCGCCCAGGGTGACGAACCGGCTCGGCCGGGCGTGCAGCGGTGGAATGGCGTCGTGCAGCCGTTGCATCATCCGGCCAAGGCGAAGCGGGTCATTTACCTCTACATGGCGGGCGGGCCTTCGCATCTCGAAAGCTTCGATCATCGCCCCACGCTTGCCGAGATGGACGGCAAGCCGATGCCCGAATCGATCACGCGCGGGCAACCGATCGCGCAGCTTCAGGGCGCCCAGCTCCGTTGCTTCGCCCCGCAGCATCGGTTCCGCCGCTACGGCGCATCGGGGCAGGAAATCGCCGAGATCTTTCCGCATATCGGCTCCATCGCGGACGACATCTGCATCGTCCGTTCCATGAAGACCGAAGCGATCAACCACGACCCGGCCCACACCTTCATGAACACGGGCACCTCCATCTCCGGCCGACCGGCGATGGGTTCGTGGATCCACTATGGGCTCGGCACCGAGGCGGAAGACCTTCCCGGGTTCGTCGTTCTCACTTCGACGGGGCGCTTCGGCCAATCGCAACCGATCGCACAGCGGCAGTGGCACAGCGGGTTTCTGCCGAGCCGATTCCAGGGCATCCACCTTCGCGGCACCGGCGATCCCGTTCTCTATCTGTCGAACCCGCAGGGCGTCGATGGCCCGCGGCAACGCCAAATCATCGATGCGGTCGAAAACCTCAATCGTCTGCAGGACCGCGTCGTCGATGATCCCGAAATCGCCACGCGAATCAGTCAGTACGAAATGGCGTTTCGCATGCAGACGTCGGTCCCCTCGCTGCGCGATTTCAGCAGTGAGCCGAAACGCATCCTCGACATGTACGGCATCAACGGCCCCGACGGCAGCTTCGGCGCAAACTGCCTGATGGCCCGCCGACTCGCCGAGCGCGGCGTCCGCTTCATCCAACTCTATCACCGCGATTGGGACCACCACGGCTCGATTCGCGACCACATGCGCGGTAGCGCGGGCGAAGTCGATCAAGCCGCCGCCGCGCTCATCCGCGACCTCAAAGCGCGCGACATGCTCAAGGATACCCTCGTCTGCTACGGCGGCGAGTTCGGCCGAACGCCGATGGCGCAGGGCAACGGCCGCGATCACCACATCAAGGGCTTCTCGATGTGGCTCGCCGGTGCCGGCATCAAGCCGGGCATCACCCACGGCTCCACCGACGAGTTCGGCTACAACGCCGTCGAAAACGTCGTCACCGTGCATGACCTGCATGCCACCATGCTGCACCTGCTCGGCATCGACCACCTGAGGATGACCTACCGCTTCCAAAGCCGCGACTTCCGCCTCACGGACATCGCGGGGAATGTCGTCCACGAGATTTTGGCGTAGGATTCCACGGTTCGCCTTCGGATTGCACGGAACCTCACGCAGCCCCTCGAGCAGCTATGCCGGAAGAAAACGTCGGCAATTATCGCCTCGCCAATCTCCTCATGACTGGGCAGAACAGCCAGGTGTGGGAAGTCGTGGAAAACAGCAGCCATCGGCATTTCGCCATGAAGCTGCTGCTCCCCGAATGGGCCGCGAAGTCCGAGATTCGCGAGATGCTGTTTCATGAGGCAAACATCGGCATCAAGATGGCGCACCCCAACGTCATTAAAATCCTGGAGGTCAACAAAGACCTCAAGATGCCGTTTTTCGTAATGGAGTTTTTCCCCGCCGGCTCACTGAAGCTGCGTCTCGTCCGCAAGCAACTCGACTTCATTCGCGAAAAGCTGCCCTCGATTCTTCGGCAAGCCGCGACTGGGTTGGCGTACATGAACGCCAGCGGTTTCGTGCATCGCGACGTGAAGCCGGACAACCTGCTCGTCAATTCGTCCGGCGAACTCCGCATCATCGACTTCGCGATCGCCCAAAGGATTCAGAAGGAAAACTTCTTTTCGAAGCTTTTTCGCAAGAAGCAAAAAGTGCAGGGGACGCGCAGCTACATGTCCCCCGAGCAAATCCGCGGCGAAGCGCTCGATGGCCGAGCCGACATCTACAGCTTCGGCATTACCTGCTTCGAACTGACGACCGGCCGAGTCCCTTTCCGCGCCGCCAGCAGCAACGACCTGTTGGTGAAGCAGATCACCGAGAAGCCGGTGTCACCCGCATCATACGATAAAAATCTTACCGATCAATTCTGCGAACTTGTGCTCAAGATGCTCGCCAAGAAGCGAGAGGATCGGCCCGAATCCTTCCACGAAGTGCTCCGCACGCTCAACGCGATCAAGATCTACAAGAACCAAGCATAATCATCTGAGCTCTTAGCGCTTGCTTACGCAGCGTGCGAAAAGCCACTACTGGCGTTCGTGCGGCATTCGGTTACACTCGCTGGGAACCCCGAGGTCCTCGCCATGCGTTTCGCATTTCTCTGCTTGGCCTGTTTCGTCGTCGCACCATTATTTGCCGCGGAGCCCAAACCGGTTCCCAAGATGCAGGCGGTGCCTTTGCCGGATGCCCAGGTGTCCTTTCAGCGAGAAGGAACTGAGATCGCTCGCTTGCACTTCGGCTCGCATCTTCGCCGCCCTTTTGTGTTCCCTGTCGTTGGTCCCTCGGGGAAGCACTTGACGCGGATGGGGCATCCGCAGGATCCGGTGGGGCATAGCCATCACAATTCGATTTGGCTGTCGCACATGGACGTCGACAAAACGAACTTCTGGGCGGACTTCACTTCGGGAAAGATCGTTCATGACAAGATCGAGAAATTCGAGGATACGGATACCCATGCGTCCGTTCTCGCAACGTATCGATGGATGGACGAAAAAGAGAACAAAGTCCGCCTCCTCGAGCGACGCCGCACTGCGGTCGTTGCCATGGACAAGGGAGAGTGGATGCTAGTGCTCGACATCCGCTTCGAGGCGCCTGAATCCGTCACGCTTGGGAAAACGCCGTTCGGTCTGCTTGGCGTCCGCATGACGAAGACGATCGGCGTCCGCGACGGCGGCGGCACGATCCGCAATGCGGTTGGTGGCGTCGACGAGAAAGAGGTGTTTTGGAAAGCCAGCAAATGGTGTGACTACTCGGGTCCCGTGGCGGATAAAGTCATCGAAGGCGTTACGATCTTCGATCACCCAAAGAACCCAAATCATCCTTCCGTGTACCACGTCCGCAACGACGGATGGATGGGCGCCTCGCTCACGTTCGATGGCCCGCGCACGATCGAATCGGGCAAGCCCCTCTCGATCCGTTACGGCCTCTACATCCACGGGGGCATGCCGAGCGTCGAAGAGCTGAACCGCAAATGGGATGAGTTCGCGAAAACGGAACCTGCGGACCTCATGCCTCCGGCGCCAAAGAAGAAGTAAAAAAGCAAGCGAGGGCCGGCTTCGATGAAGCCGGCCCTTGCATGGTCCGTTGCGACGAGACCGTGTCGTCCGCCTTATCGCAGGACGCCTTCCGGCAGGAACAATTCGTTGAGTTTGTTCGCGGCGACTTCCGGCGGGGCGGTGGCGGTCCAGTCGGGGATGGCTTTCTTGCCGTCTTTGTAGAGCGTTTCCATCGGCTCCCAGACCACGTCCACCTTCTCATCGAACAGGTCGCCGATCAAGAGGTCGGTGATTTTGCCGCGGTATTGCGGGTACTTTTTGATGAACGCGCCGAAGCTGAAGCCGTCGTAGTATTCGCAGACCAGGCGACGCATGCGGTCGATGCCCTTGTTGAACATCGGCCCCCAATGGCCCAGCTGGGCGGCGGACGTGTCGCCCTTGGCGATGCCCTCCGCGATCGCGTCGGCGGCGAGTTGGCCTGACTTCAGCGCGAGCAGTACGCCGGAGGAATAGAGCGGGTCGAGGAAGCCGAAGGCGTCGCCTATCGTGACCCATCCGTTGCCGGCACATTCCTTGGAGCGGTAGGAGTAGTCCTTCGTGGCGAAATAGCCGGTCGATCGCTTAGCGTTGACGAGTCGGCGTTTCACGCCGGGGCAGCGTTCGACTTCCTCGTTGTAGGTCTGCTCATGGCTGCCGCGGTTTTTGAATAGGTAATCGAACGGGCCGACGATGCCGACGCTGATCGTGTTGTCGTGCTGTGGGATGTACCAGAACCAACCTTGCTTGTCGGGCGTCTGGATGACGACGGTCGCTCCTTCATCTTTGCCGACGTCGCGGTAGGCGTCTTCCCAATAGGTCCAAATCGCGCCTTTGTTCAGCACCGGATCCCACAGGCGGAGCTTGAAGCGGTTCATCAGCATCGCGCTTTGGCCGCTGGCATCGACGACGACCTTAGCCCGCACTTCCCTCTCGCCGTTCTCGTCCTGCACCTTAACGCCGACGGCTTGGTCCCCCTCGAAGAGCACTTCGAGGACGCGGGCTGGTTGATGGACGACGACGCCATGTTCGCGAGCGTTGTCGAGCATCATCTGATCGAACTCGCTGCGGATGACCTGCCATGTCTGCGAGCATTCGTGCGGCTTATTGTCATGGAAGTAGAACGGCGCCGACTCTTTGCCCTCGGCATTGACGAATTGGACGCTGTATTTCTTGACGAAGGCACTCTTCTTCATCTTCTCGAGCATGTTGAGCCGTTTGAAGACCCAGTAGGTTTCCGGGATAAGCGACTCGCCGATGTGGAAACGCGGAAATTTGTCACGTTCGTAGAGATGGACCTTGAGGCCATGCTGAGCGAGCAAGGTGGAAACGGTGGACCCCGCAGGGCCCCCGCCGATGACGACGACATCAACCTGAGCGGGCGAATGGTTCATGGGAGTGACCTTTGGGCAGAGGGCAAACGTCATTTCCATCATAAACGTCGGAACAATAGTTGTCTAGACAATAAAATGTTCGGTTCTCCGTTCATCATGCGCTTCTTGGTTCGAGTCCTTTAAACGAACGGATCCTTTTCTTCACTCGCTTTACTTCGCCTTACGCCCCGGTTATCCTTGCCTCGACTAAGTTCGTGCGGTTTTTCACGAAGTCGAATCGGCGGCGGAACGATCTTCGTTTGCCGAATCGTCTTCTCCCTCGACTTCGATGGACATGCACCCAGGAGAACCCCCTGCCATGAAGCTCTTGCGACACCTCTCTGGGGCTGCGGCCCTGATGTTTCTGTTGGCCGCCCCTGCTCTCGCCAGCGAAGCGGACCTTGCGATTCCTGATCTGCATGCGGGCAAATTCGATACGCTCGGCGGCATTTCCGCGTGGAACCTGCTTCTCGCCGGAGCCGTCGTCATCTGCGGCACGCTGGGCATCAGCCTCTATCTGCGTGCTCAAATCAAGGCCCTTCCGGCTCACAAATCGATGCTCGATGTGGCCGAGATCATCTTCCAGACCTGCAAGACGTATCTCGTGCAGCAGGGCAAATTCTTGATGATGCTGTGGGTGTTGATCGCCGCGGCCATCTCGTATTACCTGCTCGGCTTCAACGACCCCAGCCACGCTCCGGACCTCGCTCCCGGCGAACATCCGATCGAGCCGATCATGAAGGTCGTCTACGTCCTTCTCTTCTCGATCGTCGGCATCATCGGATCCTACTGGGTGGCATGGTACGGTATCCGTGTCAATACTTATGCCAACGCTCGCACCGCGTTCGCCTCGCTGAAAGGCGAGCCGTGGGACGTGGTCAACATTCCGCTCCGCGCGGGCATGTCGATCGGCCTGTTCCTCATCTCGCTCGAGCTGGTGATGATGGTCGTCATCCTCCTGTTCGTGCCGCGGCAGATCGTCGGCGTCTGCTTCCTCGGCTTCGCCATCGGCGAATCGCTCGGCGCCTCCGCACTCCGCATCGCGGGCGGCATCTTCACCAAAATCGCCGACATCGGCTCGGATCTCATGAAGATCGTCTTCAACGTGAAGGAAGACGATCCCCGCAACCCCGGCGTCATCGCCGACTGCACCGGCGATAATGCCGGCGACTCCGTCGGCCCCACCGCCGACGGCTTCGAAACTTACGGCGTGACCGGCGTGGCCCTCATCGCGTTCATCACGCTCGCGATTCCCGCGGCCCAGGCGGACCTCCAGGTGAAGCTCATCGTCTGGATTTTCACGATGCGCTTCCTCATGGACTTCATGTCCGGCGTTTCCCTACTTCCTCAACCAGGGCATTTCCGAAGCGAAATACCGTGGTCTGAAAGAATTCGACTTCGAAGCGCCGCTGACCCGCCTGATCTGGATCGCCTCGATCCTCTGCATCAGCACGTCGTACTTCATGAGCTGGCTGCTCATCCGCGACCTCGCCGTCGGCGGCACCGCCTATCCGATCTCTGGTGGCAACTCCGCCAGCATCATCAGTTGCGTGAACGCTCGCGGCCGTGTTGATTCCTGAGTTCACCAAGGTGTTTACCAGTTCGCACTCGAAGCATGTGAACGAAATCGTGACCGCATCGCGCGAAGGCGGCGCGTCGCTGACCATCCTCTCCGGCATCGTCGCGGGCAATTTCAGCGCCTTCTGGAAGGGACTGCTGATCGCGGGCCTGATGGCAGTCGCGTTTCGTCAGCCAGATGGGGTTGGACAAGATCATGCAGGTTCGCCTGCACAATCCGACGTCGCCGACGATGGCGAAGTTGGATGCCGCCACGAAGACGAAGATCTTCAAGGAACTTACGGGCAAGGATGCCGAGAAGAAGGAAGTCAACTGGGATACGAAGAAATCGGCCACGCCAGGCCCTGCCGGCAGCGGAACGTGACCGCATCGAAATCGAACTCGCCGCCACGGACCACCTCGTCGGCGTCGGTTCGGTCTTCGCCTTCGGCCTGGTCGCCTTCGATTCCTCTGTATGGGCCCGGTCAACATCGCCGTGGACAGCTACGGCCCTGTGACCGACAACGCCCAGTCCGTCTTCGAACTCGCCCAAACCGAGCACATTCCGGGCATCAAGGAGGAGATCAAACGCGATTTCGGTTTCGAGCCCGATTTCGAACGCGGCAAGCACTACCTCGAAGCGAACGACTCGGCCGGCAACACGTTTAAAGCCACCGCGAAGCCTGGTCGGCACTGTTCTCGTCGAAGCGCCACCACGATGATCTTCTCGATCATCCTGCTGCTTGGAAAATCGGGCATGCTCGCTCTGAGCTTGACCGACGCCCTGGTGCTCCTTGGCTTCCTGTGCGGCGGAGCGGTGATCTATTGGTTCTGCGGCGCCTCGATGCAGGCGGTCACCACCGGGCGCGTATCGTGCCGTCGAGTACATCAAGCAAAACATGAATCTCGAGAAGGCCGAAGCCAACATTGAGGACTCGAAGACGGTGGTCCGCATCTGCACCGAGTACGCTCAGGCAGGCATGTGGAACATCTTCATCGCCCTCATGACGATCACGCTCGCCTTCGTTCTTCGATCCCAACTTTTTCGTCGCCTACCTGATCTCGATCGCCGTCTTCGGCCTGTTCCAGGCCATCTACATGGCGAATGCCGGCGGCGCCTGGGACAACGCGAAGAAGCTGGTCGAGGTGGACTTGAAGGAAAAGGGCACCTCGCTGCATGCCGCGACCGTCATCGGCGACACGGTTGGCGATCCGTTCAAGGACACCAGCTCGGTGGCGTTGAATCCGATCATCAAGTTCTCAACGCTGTTCGGCCTACTCGCGGTGGAAATCGCGGTCGCCATCAAGGAAATGGCGGCCGACGCGACGAAGCATACCAGCGACTTCACGCCATACCTCGGCCTCGGCCTGCTGGCCGTGTCGCTGATCTTCGTCTGGCGCAGCTTCTACTCGATGCGTATCCCGGAGAAGCCGGGTACGCCGAAGGGGCATTAAACCGCTTTGTAGGGTGTGTCGAGCGCAGCAAGACGCACCGTTCCAGGTTCCCGGCAGACGCAGCATCCAGCACCCGATGGATGCGGCGTTTGCCGGGAACCTGTTTTGATGCGCACCGGCTGAGCCCATCGTAGCTTCAGGACGACGGAATCACCATGTCAGCAGACCAGAAACCACCGACTTGGCGAATCGGGGTCATACAGGGTATTATGGGCTTCTGGAGTGATGCGCGCTGACCGCGATTTTGCCCAGAATGCACCGTCACCAAACGCATTCGCGCCGATAGCAAACGGCTTTTTTTCGCCAACGACATCGCACGAAATCAGTGAAGTCACTGGGTTGGTGATTTTCCGGCCGATTTCGTGAATCTTCACAATTCGCCGTCACCAAACGGCAATTGCCGCGACCGCGATGCTCGACAGGCCGCCCTTCCAGGCCTTATATTGGGTGAAGATTTCCGCCTGCCTGAAGGTCCTCCCTCATGCAACCGCTTCGCGAAGCCGCTTCGCTCCTCACGCGTCGCCATTTCTTCGGTCAAACGGCTGCGGGCCTGGGAACGGCGGCGTTGGCGTCGATGCTCGCGAAGGACGCTCGGGCGAATGCGCCACGCGTCGGCGGGATCGAGGGTGTGCCGCATTTTCCGGCCAAGGTGAAGCGAGTCATCTGCCTGTTTCAATCGGGCGGGCCTTCGCAACTCGAACTCTACGACTACAAGCCGCAACTCCGCGAACGCCAAGGCTCCGAACTCCCCGCGTCCATTCGCATGGGACAACGGCTTACCGGCATGACGTCGGGCCAAAGCAGCTTTCCCGTCATCGCCTCGCGGTTCGGGTTTTCGCGGCAAGGGAAAAACGGCACGTACATCAGCGACTTGCTGCCGCACACGGGCCGAGTGATCGACGATATTTGCCTCATTCGCTCGATGCACACCGAGGCGATCAACCACGACCCGGCCATTACGTTTATCCAAACGGGTTCGCAGCAGCCGGGCCGGCCTTCGATGGGATCGTGGCTGAGCTATGGGCTCGGCTCGGAAAACCGCGACCTGCCCGCCTTCGTCGTCATGATTTCGCATGGTTCCGGCAGGGACGCGAACCAAGGTTTGCTCGATCGCTTATGGGGAGCCGGGTTTCTGCCGTCAAGCTTTCAGGGGGCAAAACTTCGTAGCCAGGGAGATCCGGTTCTTTTCCTCAACGACCCACCCGGCCTCGACCGCGATTTGCGCCGTCAAATGCTCGATGGTTTGGCTCGACTGAATGAGATGAAGCTGCGCGAAGCGGGCGATCCGGAGATTGCGACTCGCATCGCGCAGTATGAGATGAGCTTCCGCATGCAGGCGTCGGTCCCCGAACTGACCGATCTTTCGCGGGAGCCGAACCATGTCTTCGAAATGTACGGCCCCGAATCGCGTCGCCCGGGTTCGTTCGCCGCGAATTGCTTGCTCGCTCGGCGATTGGCGGAACGCGGCGTGCGAT
Source organism: Gemmataceae bacterium (assembly GCA_046350235.1). Taxonomy (GTDB): domain Bacteria; phylum Planctomycetota; class Planctomycetia; order Gemmatales; family Gemmataceae; genus JAIEPT01. The sequence continues at coordinate 30,348 of JAXMAT010000007.1, forward strand.
TCATCCAGCTCTACCACCGCGGCTGGACACGCCATGGCGGATTACGGAGAATCTGCCAAGCAGGCGATGGACATCGATCAGCCGCAGGCCGCGTTGATCCGCGATTTGAAACGCGTGGGACTGACGACGACACGCTGATCGTCTGGACCGGCGAGTTCGGCCGCGCACGGTTTACGGGCAGGAGGCAATCAAGCCGAACTACGGCCGCGACCACCATGGCCGCTGCTTCACGTCCTGGCTCGCGGGCGGCGGCATCCGCGGCGGAACGGTGTGGGGATCGACCGACGACTATAGCTACAACATCGTCGAAAATCCGGTCCACATCCACGACCTGCAAGCGACGATCTTGCACCTGCTCGGCATCGACCACACCCGACTGACCTATCGCTTTCAAGGCCGCGACTACCGCCTGACCGATCTCTACGGGCTCGTCCGCGGCATTCTGAGTTGCTTGCTTGCGGCGTGCTGCAGCCCTTCAACTCTTTGAAGTGAGCGTGATGACGCCGTTCCAACCGGTGGGTGGCTGGTGGTTGTGCTGAATGATGGTGCCTGAGCAAGAAGAAATCCTTGCCTCGATCGCGTGCCGGCAGGGCGTGCAGGAGGTCGTAAGCTCTCTCCCATTGGCCGGCGACGAACGCATCCAATGCGGATTCGTAGCTGCGGAGATCCTCGTCGGAGAGAGGCGATTCGTCGGGGCCGGGGAGCAACTCCGCCACGGTGAGCGGCGTATCCAAACCGTAGGGTTGCACCACCGCCAATCGCCGGCTGCGGCAAACGTCCCTCGGCAGGCGTTCCGTCGCGGCCCGTGCCGTCTTCATGTCCACGAGGATCAGGGCGCGGAGGATCTTCGTCATCACTTCCAGGCGCGTGCAGAGATTGACCACCCAGGGCCGAACACGCCGATCTTCCTTGGCCCGACGTGCCGATTTTCCCCGCCACCGCCTGCCCCGTGGCGAGGCCGATGCCGACCTGGAAACCAGCGAGCGGATGATCGGGTCGCTGGGCGGATGCTTCCACGAGGCTGCGAATTTCCAGGAGGAACGGCGAGGCATGCCTGCTCGATCTTGTTCGGCATCGGCACCGGCCAACCCCCAGAAGCCGAGGGCCGCATCTCCTGGAAGTCGGCGTGGCCTTGCTGTCGAAGATGCTTTTCGTCATCACGCCCAGCCTTTGCTGACTCGCTCCGAGAAGCATCGAGCAGTTGTACTGGGCTTGGTGTTCCGCCTGACGCGAGAAACCACGTAGATCGCAGAAGAGGACCGACACTTCCTCCTCCTTGCCCTTGAGAGCCGTATCCGGGTCCGAATCGGAAGTGACGCGGACGACGGCGGGGGAAAAAGTGCCGAGGCTGCTCTGCCGGCGTTCCGGCTGCTGCACCTGACGCAGCGAGGCGAGGATGGCGCCAACGAGTTCGGTAAACTTCAAATCGTCGCCCGGCAAACCTCTGCTCGAGCGGCCATCCAGCGTGCCGGCGGCTTCCAGTCGATCGGCCCGTTAAGTATAAACCCCCATCCCTTGCAGACTTCGCCACGAAGAGGACAGCAGTACGCCCAATCGAAACCTTCCACCCCTTGCGTTGCGTGAAATGCCGACTCGGCCACATCGGCTTTCCACATGTGGACGATCGTCTGTTCCTGCTTGCGGATCGCTTCCCGCGCGAGCTGTCGGCTTGGTTTGAACTCCGCCATCGCCCCGGCCCGCGATTCCCAGTGCAGCACCTGCACCGAGCCTTCGCGGTCGCAATCGATCGCGACCAACGCCGCGACATCCGCGCGACGTACCCCCGCGAGCAACAATTCAGCGACGCGGATATAAAGCTCCGCGTCGTCCGTGGCGCCGGAAATGACCTGAGGCAAACGCGAGAGCACATCGATCTGATGGCGTGCATTGCGAAGCGGGACGCGTTCGAGTTCGGGGGAGGAGATCGTCCGCGTCTGCAACGGCGCTTCGTCCTCGCTGCCCGCACTGCCAGGCGTGTCGGGCCGGACGTCCTCGAAGGTGAACGACGTTTCGCCGATGACGAAATGCTGGCCCGGATTCAGCGTGAAGCGATCCTGAGCCGTGCCTGCGAAATAGATGGGATTGGAAGCTTCCGGCACTCGCTCGACGATGAGCTTGCCAGGTTCATGCACGAGCTTCGCATGACGCCGCGAGACGAAGAGGTCCCACGGGACCGAGAACATGCCCCCTTCGCGGCCGACGACCACTTCTTCGCGATCGGGCAACGAGCGACGCCAGCCGTCGCCGGCATGAGAACGTTGAGCACGCAATTCCGCCATGGGACTATTCTACGGATCAATCGCGGCGGAACGTTTGCCTTGCCGCGGCGGCGTGGCAACAATCGAAGGTGGAGGAACTGCCGATGAAAGCCGTCGAACTGCATGCCCCGTTCGGAATCGATTCGCTTCAAGTCGTCGATCGACCCGATCCGCCGCTTGGTCCGCGCGAGGTGCGTGTGCGGATGAAGGCGTGGTCGCTCAATTATCGCGACCTGATGATGGTGAAGGGACAGTACAACCCGAAGCTCAAGCTGCCGATCGTGCCGCTCTCGGACGGCGCGGGCGAAGTCGTCGAAGTTGGATCAGGCACGACGCGATTCAAAGTCGGCGACCGCGTCGTCAGCTTGTTCGTTCAGCAATGGATGGCCGGCGAAATGACGGAGCCGATGCGCCGTTCCGCGCTCGGCGGCGGCGGACTCGGCGTCGCTGCGGAACAGGTCGTCTTTCCCGAGGAGGGCCTGGTCGCGACGCCGATCTATCTGAGCGACGAGCAGGCCGCGACGCTACCGTGCGCTGCGCTGACCGCATGGCATGCGTTGATTCCGATTGGCCGCATCAACGCGGGTGATACGGTGCTGACGCTGGGCACCGGCGGCGTGTCGCTGTTCGCTCTGCAGTTCGCGAAGATGCATGGCGCCCGCGTCATCTCGACGACCGGCAGTACCGAGAAGGTCGAGCGTCTACGGCAACTCGGCGCTTCCGACGTCATCAACTACAAGGAAACGCCCGAATGGGCTGAGGCGGTGCGCAAGCTGACCGGCGGTCGCGGCGTCGATTCTGTCGTTGAGGTGGGTGGAGCGGGCACGTTGCCGCAATCGATCGCCGCCGTCCGCCTCGCAGGAACTGTCACGCTCATCGGCGTACTCGCCGCGGTGAATGCAGCCGGCTTCAATCCGACGACAGTCCTTATGAAGGGCATTCGCTTGCAAGGCATCTTCGTCGGCAGCCGCGGCATGGCGGAAACGATGCACCGCGCGCTAGAACACCACCGAACCGAGCCGATTATCGACCGCGTCTTCCCCCTCGCCGACATCCGCGACGCGATGCGGCATCTGGAAAGCGGCCAGCACTTCGGCAAGGTGTGCTTGCGTGCCTAGGCATGAAGCCTCGGCGAGTGCGTCTTGGTTTCTCAATGTTTTCTCTTGATCCCCCTCGCGGCGCCGATTCTCATAAGCCGTGCCTATCCCGGCTTTTCATCGTCGGGCGATTGCTTACAATAGGCGGACCAACGAGCCGATACCGACCTACCGAGCCGTCTTTTTCGAGCGGAGACCGAGCGTGGCGACCCCCCGTCTTTCCGTCGCGGACATCCAAAACAAAGCGAAGCAGCTTCGCCGCGACATTATCGAAAGCACCACTGCGGCCGCCTCCGGGCATCCCACCAGTTCGCTGTCGGCGACCGACATCGTGGCCGCCCTCTATTACGGCGGCGTGCTGCAATACGATCCGAAGAACCCGCATTGGCCCCAGCGTGATCGGTTCATCCTCAGCAAGGGACACGCGGCGCCCCTCCTCTATGCGGTGATGGCGGAAACCGGCTACTTCTCGCGCGATCTGCTCCCCACGCTGCGCCAGATCGGCAGCGTGCTCGAAGGCCATCCGAACATGCGTCGCCTGCCGGGCGTCGAAGCCTCCACCGGTTCGCTGGGCCAGGGCCTGTCGATCGGCGTCGGCTGTGCCCTCGCGGCTCGGCTCGACGGCTACCCCACCCGCACCTACGTCGTCACCGGCGACGGCGAAGTGGCCGAAGGGCAGGTGTGGGAAGCGGTGATGGCGGCGGAAAAGTTCAAGCTCGACAACCTCGTCTGCATCGTCGATCAGAACGGCTATCAGCAGACCGGAGCCACCAAGGACGTGCTCGACCTCAAGCCGCTCGCTCCGAAGTTTGAGGCGTTCGGCTGGTTCGCTCAGGAAATCGACGGGCACGATGTGAGCCAGGTGCTCGCCGCCCTCGATAAAGCTGCCGCGACCAAGGGTCGCCCCAGCGCGATCATCGCCCGCACCTTCAAGGGCTACCCGCTGCAGCAACTGCTCGCTTCCGATCCAAACCACCATGGCAAGCCGCTGACCAAGGATGAAGCGACCAAGGCCCTCGCCCTGCTCGCCTGATCCGGCTACGAAGGCGGACCATGACCATCCAGGCTACCTGCCCCAAAGGGCACAAGCTGAAGCTCGACGACAAGACCGCGGGAAAGAAGATCCGCTGTCCGCGTTGTCAGACCTCGTTCGTCGTCCCAGATGCGGACGATGAAGAAGACGATCGTCCGCGCCGAAGTTCGCGCGAAAACGACGACGATGAGGACGAGGACGAAGACGATCGCCCCCGCGGCAAACGCCGCGATGAGGACGATGACGACGAGGATGATGACGAAGAAGAGCGGAAGCCCAAGAAAAAGAAGGCCAAGACGAAGTCGAAAGCCGACGAGTTCGACGACGACGATATCCGCGAAGGCGAAGAACGGCTTAGTCCGGAAGAACGGCTCAAGCTGCGTCGCAAGGAACGCAAGGCTCAGTTCGGCGCCGTCGCGTTCGGCTTGCAGATGCATTTCGTCAAGTTCATGATTCTGCTCGTCGCGATCGCTGTCGCCATTTTGTCGTTCATCCTGAGCTTAGCCATATTCGGCGGACTTTCGCTGCGGCCCGATCAGAACGCCGCCGATTTCGCGGTGCTCGGCAGCTTATCGATCCCCGTGGCGATGATGGCGCTCGCTCAAATCGCAGCTGTCGCCGTCGCTCCGATCGTGGGTATCGTCGGATCGTTCTTCTGCTGCTTCACGCCCCGCGGCGCTCGCACCCGCGTCATCATTGTTGCGAGCCTGGTTTTCGACTTGGTCCCCATCGTCGCAGGGATCATTCGACTCTTGTTCAATCAGGTGTGGAACGACATCGATCCGGGTAAGCTCGATCGGCTCAACTACTACCTCGCCTTGGGCAGCTTCGCCTGCATGATTTTGGGCTGGCTGTTCTTCATGGTCTACTTGCGTGATCTGGGAGCCTATGTCGGCATGCCGGGCGTCGGCAACGAAGCGCTGAATCTGATCGCGTTTCTCGTGGTGCAGGTCATCACGGCCCCCATCAACTTCATCATCGACTTGTATGCGTTCGGTCTGATCGCCAATGCGCTCGATCCGACATTCGGACTCATCGTCGTTATCTTGCTGATTCTGGGATGGGGCGTTTCTTCATATTTCTTCTTCCTGCTCGGCATGATCGTATTGCTCACCAAGATCCCGCGCCGGCGTACTAAAAAAGACGTAATACCACCGCCCTCGGCGCGCTGAAGAGTGGTTTCGTAGGGAGATGGAAAATCGGTTCGCCGATCGTTCGGTATCGCCCTCGCCCAACTTGGCGACACCCACAAGGATCTAGTCGTCGTCGATGCCGACGTACACCTGAATTCCACGCACTTTCGAACTTTTCGGCAAGAAGTACCCCGATCGCTTCTTCAACGTCGGCATCGCGGAATCGAGGACATGGTCGGCGTCGCCGGCGGGCTTGCGGCCTCGGGCAAGCAAGCCTGGTTGTCAAGCTTCGCCACGGTCCATCATGTGCAACGCCTACGACCAACTGCCATGTCGGTCGCGTTTCGAATCTCAACGTGAAAGTCGTCGGCACTCACGCCGGCATCTCGATCGGCGAAGACGGCCCTTCGCAGATGGGCATCGAAGACGTGGGCCTCGCCTGCTCGCTGCCCAACTTCACGGTCGTCGTCCCCTCGGATGAGCCGAGCACGATGAAGGCGGTCGAGGCGCTGGGCGCGATCAAGACCCCCGCCTACCTGCGTGCCGGTCGCCCGAATGTCCCGGTCATCTACGAAAAGGGCTGCGACTTCAAACTCGGCAAGGCGATTCAGGTTCGCCAGGGCACGGACGTGACGATCATCGCCAACGGCCTGATGGTCGCCCCCGCCTTGGAAGCCGCCGAGAAGCTCGCCGCTTCCGGCATCCAGGCCCGCGTCCTCGACATGCACACGGTGAAGCCGCTGGATGACGCCGCCGTCCTCGCCGCTGCCAAGGAAACGGGCCGCATCGTGGTCGCCGAAGAACACCTCCTGCACGGCGGCCTGGGCAGCGTGGTCGCGATGTCCGTCGTCCGTCAGCACCCCGTGCCCATTCGCTTCGTCGGCGTCAACGACACCTTCGCCGAATCCGGCAAGCCGGAGGAGCTGCTGAAGAAATACGGCCTCACCGCCGACGCCATCGTCGCCGCGGTCAAGGATTTGCCGAAGAAGTAGCAAGCGAGTTACGTGACAGCCAAACGACACCCAGACGGAGCTTGCTCCGCTGGGTGTTGACGTTTCTCTTATTCAAAAGCGAATCCGCCAACCGCGAGGGTCGCGCCGGCTATGGTAGACGGCCAGCACCGCGATGTGCTGCTCCGAGACCCGATAGAAGATTGCATATGGGAAATGACGCAGAACAAGTCGCCGCACGTCGCGATTCATTTCCTTGCCGATTCGAGGGAACTGCCGAATCGTGTCCAAGCCTTGCTCGATGCTTTGAACAAATCGAATGTCGAGGCCTTTTTGGCGACTTGCGTACCAAGCCTTCGCTTCGGCGAGGTCTGCCTCCGCTTCGGAGGTCAGGATGAGCGGCAGGCTCATTGCTTCTCCAGGAGACGAGCTTTTACTTCCTCCCACGGACTGCCTGCGTTCGGATTCGCTTCGTACGCATCGATGCGGCGGTCAAGATCTTGCCTCTGAGCTTCCGTAAGCGGCAAGTCCGGTTGCTCTTCCGCGATGCTGTCCCAGATCTCCTCCAATAGCCGCATCCGTTCCTCGACGGAGAGCCGATCGATTCCGAGCGATTTCAAAGTGTGCGACATGGCATTCTCCGGCGAACTCTTGTCCGCGTCGAGCGAACGTCGAGGCATTTCGATCAGACATCGCATGATTTTCGTTTATCCGCCACTTGCTTGATTCGTTCGATTAGCTTGGATCCATTAATAAGTTCGAGTCGAAAAGGCAGAAACGGTGCGATGAAAGGATCATCCGCGATTCTCGGAGCGAAATCCGAAGTCGTTGTCACAAAGCCTTTTGTTGCTCTCTGATCAGCTTGCAGAACTCCTAGCAAGGCTCTGACATCGTTGGCAGGCACAAGCAAGTCTTCCTTGTACGCTTTCACTTGGTCAATCACCCGAACAGTCAACATGCCGTACTTAACTGCAATGACATCTCGGCCAAAATCACTGCTGCGAGGCGTAAGAATGACTTCATCAAACCCCGCAGCTGTATACCAGCCCGCGATCAGCTCCTCCCATTTTCTAGGGTCAATCTGATACACAACAGATGGGTGCTTCTCGATCAGCTTCGCAATCATGAACCAGGGAATCGATACGGCTTCTACGATTTGGCCCTCACTCGTTCCTTCGCTTTTTTCGACGACGCTCTGCAGCAAAATAGCTGGCGGATTTTTCTTGGAACTAAGCGTTTCAAGATCGAACGTCGAGAAAATCTTGGCACAGGCAGCTTTGATGATTCGGTACCGGACGGGATCCTCGAGTTTCTTCTCGGTCTTTGCTTCAATCGTAAGAATACCCTCGGTAGTATTCTTGAAGATGCGTGCGATTTCGGCATGTGTGTAGCTGTATCCGTCTCCGAACCCGTGTCGGAGCTTTAGAATCTCCCGCTCCTTATAGGTGAGCGTGTTGAACACCGTATCAAGCGAATTCCAAAACGCTGATTGATCGTCTTTCGGCAATGCAACGCTTACTGCTTCGATCAGGTGTTTTCCACAAAAGGGGCTGGAACTCCACCTTCGATGTTCACAATTCGGCATCGAGCAGAACGATTCTTCGGCCAAGCCGGCACCTCTTCAGATTCTGTTTCCGAATAATTTTTGATTCCCTCGTATTGTACTTGGTTCTCCGGGGATGTGGCAGCGAATCGCGAGGCTCGATGCGCCGTTGTGAATCGATCCGGTCTCATTGCTACACAAAGCGTCTCCTGCCCCTCTTCTCCTTGCCCCGCAACGCCACATCCCTAAAACACGTCTGACTTTCGCACACAAACCACGCTCTTTCGGCGGGCTCTCTCGGCACGGGCCGCCCGGTCGGTTTCTCGTTTCAAGGTACAGGATTCTCCAGATGTCCCAAAAGTACGTCTACTTCTTCGGCGGCAACTCCGCCGAGGGGAACGGTTCCCAGAAAAACCTGCTCGGCGGCAAGGGGGCCAACCTCGCCGAAATGTCCCTCATCGGGCTCCCCGTCCCCGCCGGCTTCACCGTGACCACGGAAGTCTGCAACTACTACTACGCCAACAACAAGACGCTCCCGAAGGAACTCGAAGCCCAGATCGCCGAGGCTCTCGCCAAGACCGAGAAGGTCATGGGAGCCAAGTTCGGCGACGCCAAGAATCCGCTCCTGCTCTCCTGCCGCTCCGGCGCCCGCGTCTCCATGCCGGGCATGATGGATACCGTCCTCAACATCGGCCTCAACGAAGCCACCTCGCCGGCCTAATCGCCGCCACGGGCAACGAACGCTTCGCCTGGGACTGCTATCGCCGCTTCGTCCAGATGTTCGGCGACGTCGTCCTCGACATGAAGCCTCAGAGCAAGTTCGACGTCGATCCGTTCGAGGAAATCCTCGAGAAGCTCAAGCACGAGAAGCACAAGAAGGAAGACAACGACCTCGACGTGGCCGAACTCAAGGAACTGGTCAAGCGGTTCAAGAAGGCCGTCAAGGATCGCACGGGCAAGGATTTCCCCGAAGATCCGATGGAACAGGTCCGCGGCGCCATGATGGCCGTCTTCAATAGCTGGAACAACGACCGCGCCATCGTCTATCGCCGGCAATACGGCTACCCGCACGATTGGGGCACAGCCGTCAACATCCAGTCCATGGTTTTCGGAAACATGGGCAACGATTGCGGCACCGGCGTTGCCTTCACCCGCGACCCCGCCACCGGCGAAAACGTCTTCTACGGCGAATACCTGATCAACGCTCAGGGCGAAGACGTCGTCGCGGGCATCCGCACGCCGAAGAAAATCGCCGAGATGGAAAAGGATCTGCCCCCCAGCTACAAGCAACTGCTGGAAGTCCGCCAGACCCTGGAAAACCATTACAAGAACGTCCAGGACATCGAGTTCACCATCCAGAAGGGCAAGCTCTGGATGCTGCAGACCCGTAACGGCAAACGCACCGGCTTCGCGGCCGTGAAGTTCGCCGTCGATTTCCATGACGAAGGCAAGATCACCAAGGAAACCGCGATCAGCGGCGAATGGGTTCCGCCGGACGATCTGAACCAGCTCCTTCAGCCGATCTTCGATCCGGCCGCCAAGAAGAAGGCGAAAACCATCGCCAAGGGCATCAACGCCGGCCCTGGCGCCGCCTCGGGCAAGATCATGTTCTTCGCGGACGACGCCGAGGCGTATGTCCACAAGAACGGCAAGGGCGTCATCCTCGTCCGCCGCGAAACCAGCCCCGAAGACCTTCGCGGCATGCAGGCCGCCGACGGCATTCTCACCGCCTTCGGCGGCGCCTCATCCCACGCGGCCCTCGTCTCCCGCCAGATGGGCAAGGTCTGCATCGTCGGTTGCAATGCTCTGCAGATCGACTACGAAAAGCGGACGATGACCGTCGGCGACAAGGTCTTCAAGGAAGGCGATTTCATCAGCGTCGATGGGTTCACCGGCGAGGTGATGGAAGGCCAGATCGCGACGAAGCCGAGCGAAGTGGTGCAGGTGCTCGTCAACAAGACGATGAAGCCTGAGGAAAGCGCCACCTACCAGCTCTTCGACAAGATGATGAAGTGGGCCGACGCGGTTCGCACGCTCAAGATCCGCACGAATGCGGATCAGCCGAACCAGGCCGAGCAAGCGGTGGCGTTCGGAGCCGAAGGCATCGGCCTGTGCCGCACCGAGCACATGTTCTTTGATCACATCAAGGAAATGCGCGAGATGATCCTGGCGGAAACGCCGGAGGCCCGCAAGGCCGCGCTCGGCAAGCTCCTGCCCTTCCAGCGCAACGACTTCGCTGGCCTGTTCAAGGCGATGAAGGGGATGCCGGTCACGATTCGCACGCTTGATCCGCCGCTCCACGAGTTCCTGCCGCACGACGACAAGGGACAGGCGGAGATGGCCAAGGAAATGGGCGTCTCGGTCGAGAAGATCAAGGAACGCGTGAAGGGCCTGCATGAGTTCAACCCTATGCTCGGCTTCCGCGGCTGCCGCCTCGGCATCGTGTTCCCCGAGATCACCGAGATGCAGGCCCGCGCCATCTTCGAGGCGGCTTGCGACGTGCAGAAGGCCGGCACGCCGGTCGAGCCTGAAGTCATGATTCCGCTGGTCGCGTTCCTGCCGGAATTCAAGGCCCAGGCCAAGATCGTTCGCGACACGGCCGAGAAGGTGTTCGCCGAAAAGGGTGTGAAGGTGAAGTACCTGGTCGGCACGATGATCGAACTGCCCCGCGCCTGCATCGCGGCGGGCGACATCGCCAAGGAAGCCGAGTTCTTCAGCTTCGGCACCAACGACCTGACGCAAACCGGCCTCGGCATGAGCCGCGACGACTACGGCAGCTTCATCCGCGTGTACGCCGAGAACGACATCGTTCCGAAGGACCCCTTCCAGGTGATCGATTTCGACGGCATCGGCGGCCTGATGCAAATCGGCGTCGAACGCGGTCGTGGTTCGCGGAAGGACCTCAAGATCGGCATCTGCGGCGAACACGGCGGCGAACCCGACAGCGTCAAGTTCTGCCACAAGATCGGACTGAACTACGTGAGCTGCTCGCCCTTCCGCGTGCCGATCGCACGGCTGGCGGCGGCGCAAGCGGCGTTGGCGAAGAAGTAAACAAGACGCGAAGGCGTTGAAGTGGAACCGCCCCTCGTTCGGCCGTCAGGCCGGGCGAGGGCTGTTTTTGTCAGAACCGAGATCCTTGGCGTCTAATCATCAATTGCCAATCCAGTGACGAACGAACGATGCCACGTTACAAGCTTGATGGATTCTCCGGGATCAAGATCGATTTTCAATGAGCTGCGCAGTAGAAAATAGCTCGCCATGACCGTGTGGACGCCCGGCTCCACCTTGATTCGTAGTAACCGTTCACCCCGTTTGGATGAGTGAGGGCGTGGATGCTCCCTCGCGGTGAGCGGCGATGGCGGCTTGGAGGTAGGCGAGGACAGGACGCTTTTGCAGCCGCAACGTTTGCACCGCGGTCAGGATTCGCTCCACGAACCGGCAGCCGCCGTCGCTGCTGCAGCCGAAGCTTCGCTTGCGCCACAGCACTGCCCGACGCAGCGTTCGTTCCGCGTGGTTGTTCGTCGGCTCCACGCCCGGCTCCACCACGAACGTCCACATCGACTGCTGCATCTTCGCCAAGCGCGTGCAGAAGCGAGTCAGCTTCGGATCGCGGCTACGCGTGCCCCGATCGAGCAGGTCGGCTGCTTCCATCAGGCGATCCGCCATCCGGTCGCCCAATTCCGTTCGCGTGAGGCCTCCGCCGCGAAACGCATGCCATAGGTCGAACACCTTGGAACTGATCGCGAACCATTCGTCCGCAAGTTTCTTCGCCGCGCCGCCCCGCTCCTGGTGTTGCTCCCAGTTTCGATTCAGATGCGCCCAGCACACTTGGCGACGGATTGCGGGCCATTCGTCGTAGACCATCCATCGGTCGCTGCATAACACGCCGACGAACTTGGCGCCGACCATCCACACCAGCGCGTCCAGGCTTCGCTTCGCGTGAATGACGAACAGGGCCAGCGTTCGGGTTGCTGCGACCCACAGCCAACGCTTCTTGCCTTTGAGTTTCCAGCCGGTTTCGTCCGCATGCTTGACCGCAGCGGCCGCGATCGCCTCGCGCACTTCCTGATGCGGCACGGCCAACGCCGCGCTGGTTTCCTGTTCCAAGTTCGAGATCGTGCCCGGCGAGACCGGGGCTTCCAGCACCGACGCGGACACCTCCTCGATGGCGCGTTTGCTCATGCCGTGGCAGCCGGCCAAGTAAGCGAAAAAACCAGTGAGTCTCGGGCCGACGCTGCGAGCGCGAATCGCGGCGGGAATGGCCTGATGAGTTATTTCGCCGCACTCGGGACAGGTTCGATAATGTCCCTGATGCTCGACGATCTCCGCGGCCATCGACGGCAACTCGGCGATCTGGTGACGCGCCGGCGGCGGATCATTCGGTCCCGCCTCGACAGGCAATTCGGCTTGGCATGCGCGGCACTGCGAGGGAAGGTGGCGGATAATGTCCTTGAGCCGATCGACGGGCATGAGTTGCTTGAGATGAGGCGGATGTCCGGGCTGTCCGCCCGGCGTCCTGCCGGTGGACTTCTTGGCGGGAGCGGGCGGTTGCGATACATGAGGACGCGACGCGGGAGGCTTGCCTTGAAGCCGACTGATCTGATCGAGCAGATCGCGAACGACCCCTTCCAACTGCAGAACCCGAGCCTCCACTTCGGCAATCCGAACCTTCGCGGCACGGCAACCGGGGCAAGCGTCGTTCATGGCATCCGCGGCATCCATGCCCAAACACTAGCAAATACCCAAAACTTCAGCTGCGCCAAACTCCAAGGGCTGAACGGTTACGCCAAAACAACCTGAAACAGATCGGTCTCGCCCTCCACAACTACCACGACACCTACAAAGCCCTGCCGCCCGGCGGCGTTTCGGATGTAGCGCCTTGGGGCTCCGGTGGAGGCTGGGGAAGCTCCTGGATGGTTTTCATTCTGCCTTACATCGAACAAAACGCTCTTTATGCGAAATGGCAATTCACCGGCGCCAACTCCGGCTTCAGCAACGCGAATAACCGCGCGCTCAGCGCTAACCTGACGATCAACATGTACAAGTGCCCGTCCAGCGTCCTTCCGGTGATTATGGGTAACAACGTCATGGCGTCGGATTACGCGTGCGTCGCAGGGGCCGAGTCCGGCTTGATCTCTGGCTACACGGAAACGCGAATAGCTGGCTGCAACAGTGGTGGCCGTTGCGGTGCTGGCGGAGCCCTCTACGGCGCCAGCAAACACACATTGATCTCGATCTCCGATGGCACCAGCAACACAATGTTGGTCGCGGAGACGAACGGTACGATCAATCTTTCCGAATCCGGCACGAGTTCTTACCGTCCCGGTGGCCCTTATGGTTGGACCATGGGCACCAGCCAGACCACCCCAGGCCCAAGTGGAGACCGTCTCTTTAACTCGACGACAGTTCGATACCAAATCAACGTGAAAACTGGTTTCACGGCGGGCAGCGGCGGCATCGCCACCGATGCATCCAACAACTACCCGATCTCGTCCATGCACACGGGCGGGGTGAACATTCTGCTGGGGGATGGATCGGTGCGATTCCTCTCCGATTCCACCTCGCTCGATACCCTCGCTCGCGCCGCCACACGCGACGATGGGACCGTGCTGAACCTGAACTAACTCGAATGAATTTCGAACGCCACGGTTCTCTTGGACCGTGGCGCTTTCTTTTTCCACGCCTTTTACTCACTCGGAATCCGCTCTCCCATGAAACGCCTCGTTCCAATTGCATTCGTTTTTGCTGCAGTGATCGGTTGCAACCAAGGCCCAGTCGAGCCAAAGTCGCTCGAGGTCTCGGGAACCGTCAAGCTCAACGGCGCTCCCCTCAAGGAAGGTACGCCAGCGTTTAGGCTCGCCGTTGACGGCGGGTGATCGGATCGGTCCCCATATCCCACAGTGAGGGCCGTTCACGGCCCTTCTCGCGGTTCGGCTTCAGCTTCCTCGGAGGTGATGCGTTCCAATCGCGATTCGATTTCGCCGCGGGCGTGGCGTTCGCGTTGGTTCTGGAGGTAGCGGCGCACCCATTCCAGGTCGCGCGTGCCGAATGAAACGACGCCGTAGCCGGTTTGCCATTCCACTAATTTGCCGCTCAACTTCTGATTCGTTTCGTGGGCGGATGCGCCTTTCAATTGGCCGATGAAATCCGCGATTCCGATGGTTGGGGTAACACTGATGGCGAGGTGGATGTGGTCCTCGATGCCGCCGATTTCATGCAGGTAGACGCCGCGCGTGTTGATGCATTTGCCGCGGAGTTCGTGGTAGACGATGGCTTGGACTTTGGGGATCAGCATCGGCGAGTTTTCCTTCGTGTGCCAAACGATATGGAGGTTGATCTCCGCGTAGAAATTGCGGGCCATGGATTTGTCCAGGGTTGAGATGGCTGAAGCCGAACCGCGAGAAGGGCCTCCCTGGAAGGGACAGGGTAAACGGCTTCATCGCCCGCCGTCAACGGCGGGCCTAGACGCTGCGCGGAAGCCCCATGAATGGGGCTCGGTCTGGGCATGGCGTCTTCGCGAGGGGTGGTGTGATCGGGAAGCGGAACGATGACGTCTCGGTGGACTTCATTCGCAGACGGAGCCCCGTTCACAGGGCTTTCGCGCAGCGTCTAGGCCCGCCGTTGACGGCGGGTTACTCGGGGCCGCTTCCACATCCCATGGCGGAGGCCCGTTCACGGGCCTTCTCGAGGTTCGGCTTCAGCCGCCTCCCTCGCTCCTCGGCACACCGTTCGCGGTGAAACGTTCATTTCACCACGGAGCGAATGTCATGGCGAAGAAGACGTCCAATTTGAAGGTCGGCGACTCGGTCGAGTGGAACACGTCGCAGGGGAAGACGAAAGGCAAGATCACCAAGAAGGTGACCAAACTCGCGAAAGCGGGCGGGCATCGGGCGAAGGCGAGCAAGGCCAAGCCGCAATTCGAGGTGACGAGCGCCAAATCAGGCAAGAAGGCGATTCATCAGCCGACCGGCCTCAAGAAAACCAAGTAGCGGCCATGCCGACAGCGGATTACTTTCGGGTCTCCGCTCGCCGTTTCAGTTCGCGGACGCGGTCGAGGTCGGTCGCGGTTCCCTCGGCATGGTCGAGCAGATAGTCGCAATCGCTGATCACGTCATCATGCAGGCCCGTCTGGAACCGCAACACGGCGCGGACCCAGCGTTCCTCATGCTGGGCAGGGTCGATCGTAAGGATGCCGTCGAGGTAGCGGAGCATCGCATCGCGGTCGGAGTCCTTGTCGGCGAGGTTGATCAAGTTGTGCAGCATGCGGACGAGGATCGCCTTCTTCGGCACCGTCTTGAGGTCCTTGTTCCGCAGCGCCTTGCCGGTCATCGACATCACCTTGCGCTCGGCCGCCTCCTCGCTCATGAACTTGCCGCCCTCGAAGACGTCGATCATCACCGGCGTTTCCCCTTTGGGTTCATGACGAACGACGAAATGTCCCGGGAGGCCGACGCCGACGAGGTTGAGGCCGATGCGCCGGCCGACTTCGATATAGGCCACGGCGAGCGTGATCGGCAGGCCTTCGCGGTCGTCGAGCACTTCGTTGAGATAGCTGTTCGCTTTCGAGTAATAGTCATGTCGGCTGCCATGGAAGCCGCGGTCTTCAAAGAGAAACTTGTTGAGCGCTTCGAGCTTCTTCTCGTCGTCCGCGTCCTTCGGCAAAGCCTGCTTCAACTCGCGGCCCAAGCGATCGAACTCGTTGCGATACGCGTCCACGTCGAGTTCCTCGTTGTCGAGCTTGGCGAGCAGCAGCGCGGAGCGGGCGAGGTCGAGGTCCTTTTCGTCCTTCTTCGCTTCCTTCGCGAGTTCGGCGAGGACCACCTGCACATGCAAACGGCTAGCAAGGGCTTTGAGTTGGGCGGCCTGTTTTTCGAGCTTGCGGGCCTGCTCGCGGAGGATCGTCATGCTCGGATCGCCCGCGGGCAGCAACCTCTCGATCGCTTCGGCCGACGTGCTCTTATCGTCGAGATACGCGTTGACCGCCTTCTTCAGCGAGGCGATCTGCTCTTCCGGCAATCGTGCGGCCCCCAGCTTCGTGCCGACCTGAAACCGCTTGTATTCCGCCACCGTCTGCCGAAACTTCGCGATGCCGGCCTTATCGCCGAAGGGCTTGAGATCCTTCTCTTCGTGGACCAACTGATCGTTGACGAAGCACTGGGCGGAGCCCTTCTCGATGCGAACGCGAAGCTGATTCCATTCGCCGGGCCGATAGTGAGACGAGGGAGCATCATGGAGGATCTTCCACGAATACACATCCGGCCCTTCGAATCGCGTGAACCGCAGTTTGCCGCTCGTCGGATAAAACCCGTAGTGGCGGTCGCCGCCATCGCCGGCGAAGATGACGCCCGCTGCTCCGGCTTCGTCGTCGAGTTTCACCGCCACGGAAATCTCGTACGGCTCCTTGGGTATGGCATGTTGCCAAAGGGCGAAGGTGCGTCCGCCGAACCCGGTTCCCACGCCGTCCGCAGTAATTCGTCCCGCGCGCTGCCGCCAGCGACCGCCATGAACCGTCTTCCATTCGCTCTTGTCGAGCACGCCGAGGGTGAGCCATTTTTCCATGGGCACGGTGTTCGGTTTCTTGAGCATCGCATGCACGGCATTGACCGGGACCGCGAAGCCGAGGTTGGCGGTGACGAGCGACTTCAGCGTGACGACGCCGACGACTTTGCCCTGCATGTCGATCACCGGCCCGCCGCTGTTGCCTTGCTCGATCGGCATCGCGATCTGCAGCATGGTGACGCCTTCGACGTCGCGGGTGCCCGAGAGGACGCCGGCGACGACGCTGTACTTCAACCCCTGCGGATGCCCGATGGCCGCGATCGCTTGGCCCACCGTGAGCTTGTCGGAATCGCCGAGAGCGAGCGGCTTCAGGCCTTTCGCATCGATCTTCACGATGGCGAGATCGAGGTGACGATCGAAGGCATGCACCGAGACGACGTCATGCCGCTTGCCGTCCTGCATCTGAATGGAGATGGGCCGAGCATCGCCGATGACATGCATGTTTGTGACGATGAGGCCATCGTCGGAGATGACGAACCCGCTGCCGAGGCCGGCTTCTTTCCCTTCGCGGCCCGTGTAGTGGATGACGACGACGGAGGGCTTGGTCAACTCGGTCAGTTTCTCGACGCTGAGCGCCGCCTCCGCTTTCGGCGCCGGCTGGTCTTTTTTCTTGTCCTGAGCGAACGCGGCGAGCGGCAGAAGAAGAGCGACGAACGCGGCAGCAAGCAGGCGGGGCATGACACGCTCCACAGGCGGGATCTCGAAGAGCCGACGCGTTATTGTGGCGCCTTTGCCGTAAAAATGCGAGATGCGAAGCGAACCGCTCAGGCTTTCGGGAGCGGCGATTCGATCGGGGCAAAGGCTAGGTCGTCGCCGGGATAGGGGCGCAGCATCTCGGTTAGTAACCCGGGCTCGCAGGGACTGCAATCCAGCCAGCGCTCGCGGTCGCGCTCGCTGATGAAGACGGGCATGCGGTCGTGCAGTTTGCTCATCGCGTCGTTCGCCGACGTCGTCACGATGGTGCAGGTTTCGACGACGTTGTCCGCCTCGCCCCATCGCTCCCAGAGCCCGGCAAAGGTCATGGGCCGGCGATCGGCGAAGGTGATGTGCCAGGGCTTGCGCACCTTCTTCTCGCCGGTCCATTCGATGAACCCGTCGGCCACGATCAAGCAGCGCCGCTTTTTGAATGCCGTGCGAAACGCGGGCTTCTCGACGACCGTCTCCGCGCGTGCGTTGATCATCGAGGCGCCGATCTTGAGGTCCTTCGCCCAAAACGGCACCAGGCCCCACCGAAACCAGCAAGCGCTGATCGGATCGTTTTCCATGCGACGAACGCCGAGCACTTGCTGCGTCGGACAGATGTTGCCGCGCGGCGCCGTCTCGATGTCGACGAACCGGATCATCGGAAACGCAGCCATCAGATCATCGACGGTCGCGGTGAGCGTGAATCGTCCGCACATGGCAACGGCACTCGGAAGAGGAAACAGCACTGTTATTTTAGGGTCAGGCTCGGCACCGCATGTTGTTGTGCGGCGTGAATCGGATACGAATGGGCTCCCCTTTCTTTCGTGGCGACAAGTTTATCTAACTTGTCGGTTTGTGCTTTAAACAAGTTAATAAACTTGTTTCCACGGCGGTCTGAACCTTCCATCGCCGCGGACTTCACGCGGAGCGAGAGGACTACCTTCGCAGGGTCGTATTGCGTTTACGCCGCGTGACGGTATAGTCGCCGACCGAGGAAGGTTTGCGCGGCCTGGATTCCGGCGGAATGGATGACGCGGGAAGACGGGTGCCTTGGGGAATCGCAGACTTTTTTCGACCCGCAAGGAGGCGGTGATGAACAGGTCTTTCCGCGGCGCCATGGCCGGCGTGTTTCTCGCGTCGACGTCTTGGCTGGTCGGCTGCTTCCATTCCGAAGCGACCGCCTTGGTCCCGCGCAACGACTCGCTCGCCCTCGATCTCACCCGTGAAGCCGCTCCCGGTTCTGCTCGCGCGGCCGCTCCGGAAGAGCCGCAATTCGTTCAAGCGACTCCGCCGCCCTGCCGCTGCCGGGCGGCAATCCGGTGTTCACGCCGCTGCAAACCACGCCGATGCCGAAGGCCGATCCAGTGGCTCCGCCGCCTCCGGTATCGAGCACGCCGCCGACGCCGAATTTGCCTCTTCCGAGCGGCACGCAACAAGTCGGTCTCAAGAACTCCATGCCCAGCAAGATCCGCGTGCGAGCTTGGGTCAACGGCAAGCCGATCTTCGACGACGAAATCATGGCCGCGATTCCGCAAGCGTTTTTCCGCCAACTCGCGAAGCTGCCCGACGTGCCGCGTCAGGAAAAGCAAGCGGAAATGTTCGCTCAGGTGCTCGACAACATCATCGATCAGGAAGCCGCGTATCAGGAAGCGATCAAGAAGATCGAAAAGATGAATCCGCGAGCGATGGAAAAGCTCAAGGAAGCCGCAGTCGAGGAATTTCACAAGCAGGTGAACACCAACTTGCCCAAAGATCAGGAGAATGATCCAATCGTGAAGGAAGCGCTGACGATCCTCAAACGTCAGGTCGAGCGCAACTTCATTCACATGGAGTATCTGCGAAGCCAAATCATCCCGGCCGTCAACCTGCGGATCAGTTTCGCGGAAGTGGAAGACTATTACCGCACCCATCTCAATGAGTTCCAGAAAGTCGATTCGGTGAAATGGCAGAACGTGTTCATCGCCGTGAATTCCGATCGTCCTACCGTGGCGCATTGCAAGAAATACGCGGAACAATTGCTTGCCGGGCTGCCGAATGCGACGGCTTTCGCCGAACTGACGAAATACGACGATGGCGACAGCAAGTTCCGCGGCGGATCCGGAATGGGAGTCCGCAAAGGGGAGATCAAACCGGCGGAAGTGGAACCCATCCTTTTCAAACTGAAGGACGGAGAAATCGGCCCGATCGTCGAGATTTCCACTGGCGTGCACTTGATGCGGTTGGAGAAACGCGAGTTCGGCGGCCAGATGCCGCTCAATGAGGAAGTGCAGAAGCAAATTCGCAACCGGCTGCGCGGCATCATCGCGGATCGCGAATACAAACGCAAGATCCGCGAAATCCGCGACCGCAGCGTCGTCGAAATCGACAAGGAAAGCTGAGCCGAAGCAGTTCTCGCATACCGAGGGAAGGCCGCACGACACCTCAACGTGTGCCATCCTTAGCCACCCTTTGCCGCGCACTTTTCTGCTTCCCTTTCCATCGGCGAATCATTCGTAACGTCGGTCGTTTGTTCATCGGCATGCTTGTGCGCAAGTCGCGGGTTTTGCCCTTTGCACTAGGCGAGCCACGCAAGCATGCTGACGCTCATCCGCGCAACGCACGGGATCGCTGAGAATTCGGCCACGAAGCGTGGATAATCGCCACATAGCCTCGCTTGACGTGAAACTGTCTGTTTCGCTATATCCGCCGCATGTTTCGCTGGATCAAGGATGGTCGGCTCGGTCCATGGAAGGATCGGCTTCGCAAGGAACGCCAGGAGGACGCGCCGTGGCGGCGTCTACTAGCGGATCGGGACCAGCTGGCGCGCCTTGGCTTGACTGCATTGACCGTGCTGGGCTGCGCCTTGCTTGCCGTGTGGTGGGGACCGCCGATGACGTTCCGCGTCGGCGAGGTGCTGCCTCGCGATCTGCGGGCCCGCGTTGATTTCGAGGTCGTCAACCAGCTTGAGCAAGCGAAACAAAATGCTGCCGTCGATCCTCGCCTTTCCACCGATCCTCCGCTGGTCGATCGCTTTCAGCGCCGAACCGTGCTGGTTCCGCGCGGCGAGCCGATCCAAGATCGGCAACTATCGATCCTGCAAGAAGAACACACTGCTTACCTGAAAAGCCTTAGCATCAGCGAACGCACCATCCGCGGGGCTGCGATGGTGCTGATGTTCGGAATGTTGTCGATCAGCATCGGTCTCTATGTCGTTCGCTTCCAGGTCGGCCTTGCCCAAAGCTCGCAAGCCGTCGCTGGCGTCGCCATCTTGGTTCTGCTGACGCTTTCGCTCGGACTGATTCTTGATCAGGCGCCATGGCACGCGGTGTTGTTGCCTCTGACGATGACCGCGATGGTGCTGACCCTGGCGTACAACCCGCAGTTCGCGCTTGTGATGTCGTTTGCCTTGACGCTGACCATCAACCTCATGGCGAGCGGCAGCGTCGAGAAAATCTTGGTGCAACTTGGCGGGCAGGCGACGGCGATCCTGCTGATGCGCTCCGTGCGAAGCCGGATGCGGTTGGTGAAAACTGCGGCCATGGCGGGCGGAGCGTATGCCGCCATGACGCTCGCAAGCGGAATCCTTACGGGGCAGACGTGGTCGTTCATCGCGGCCGATATGTTCCGGCATTGGCTCTGGGGCGCTTGTTCCGGCTTTGTGCTGACGGGGCTGTTGCCGTTCGTCGAGCGAGGGTTCGGCGTCGTCACGGACATCAGCCTCCTCGAACTTGCCGACGGCACGCATCCTTTGATGCAGGAACTCGTGAAGCGCGCCCCAGGGACGTACACGCACAGCCTCACGGTGGCATCGCTCGCGGAATCCGCAGCCGAGGCGATCGGCGCCAACCCCTTGCTAGCCCGCGTCGGCAGTTGCTTCCACGATGTCGGCAAAATGCTCAAGCCCCAATACTTCATCGAAAACCAGCAGGGCGAGAACCGACATGAATCACTCGAACCAGGCCTCAGCACGCTCGTCATTATCGGTCATGTGAAAGATGGAGTCGCGCTCGCAGAGCAATATGCCCTGCCGCAACCGATCGTCGATGCGATCGCTCAACATCATGGCACGACGCTTGTCGAGTATTTCTACCGCGAAGCACTCAAACTGCAGGCAAGCCTGGGGCAGTCGGGCGATTTGGAGCCCTGCTTCCGCTATCCCGGCCCTAAGCCTCAATGTCCGGAAACCGCGATCATCATGCTCGCCGACGCCGCCGAAAGCACAAGCCGTTCGATGTCGAACCCGACGCCCGCAAGCCTCGGCAAAATGGTGCACGATCTGTTGATGAAACGACTGCTCGACGGCCAATTCGAAGAAAGCGGACTGACGCTGACGGACCTGCATCTCATCGAAGAAAGTCTCAGCAAGTCTCTGATCGCGCTCTTCCATGCCCGCATCAAGTATCCGGAACCTCAATCGAAAGCGGCCTAATTTCGAGCCGCGGACGCAAGTCGTCCGGCGGCAAATTGATCTGGCGTTTCTTTGCCCATCCCGGCAGAATAGCCCCGACACGCAGAAGCGTCTAAAGGATGAGAACGCCGCCTGCCCCGACAAACTCTGGAAGGAGTCACACCCCATGCGTCTGTTTGCCAGCGTTGCCCTCTTTGCCCTGGCTCTCTCCTCAAGCCAGGCCCAAGCCCTCGAAATCAAGAACGTCCGCCCCTGCTTCGGCCCTCTCGGCGCAACCCGGGCCGACGTGCAGTGTCTGCCGGGCGACGTCCTCTTCATCACCTACGACATTGAAGGCCTCAAATTCGACGACAAGACCGGCAAGGCCAACTACCTCACCATCCTCGAACTCTTCGACAACAAAGCCAAGCAGGTCTTCAAGAAAGAAACGCCGAACGAAGTGAGCAGCCAACTCGGCGGCAACCGCATGCCGGGCGACCTCCATGTGATCATGGGCCGCAACCAGGAACCGGGAAAATACCATATCCGCCTGACCGTGGCCGACCGTCTCTCGAAGGAAACGAAGTCCACCGTCTATTCGTTCGACCTCAAGCCGCAAGGCTTCGGCATGATCGGCGTGACGGCCCCGGCGGTCGGTTTCCCGGGGCAGCATTACGTCTGCTCGTTCGCCATCATCGACACTATGCTCGACGCCAAGAAGATGCCGAACGTGGAAGTGACGATGAAGATCCTCGACGATGCGGGCCAAGCTGTGACGACGCCGATCGTCAGCAAGCTGCCGCGTGATCTGCCTGCCGATATCGACCTCGGCAAGGAAAACTTCGTCCCCATGCAATTTCCGATCTACTTGAATCGCACCGGCCGGTTCACGATCGACATTTCGGCAGTGGACGTCGCCGGCAACAAGACCGCCGCCCTCCGCTACCCGCTGACGGTGATCGATCTGGGCGCCCTCAGCAAGTAGCGCTTCCGCAATCCGACGAAACGCGGCCGAGGAGCCACCTCGGCCGCGTTGTTTTTTCTCCGCATCTCCCGCGCAAGTTCGGGCGGTGAAGGCGTTCCGACAGCGAAACGTCCTATCGCGCCTCGCTCCGCGATTTTCAGCACATCTTCGAGGTTCTCCTCATGTCCGCTCGCATGCCGCTCCTCGGCGCGCGCTTCGCCGCGCCCTGCGCATTGGTGATCCTGTCATTCGGCGCCGCCATTGCCGGCGAAGCTCCTGCCGAGTTACCGAGACAGGCGATTCCAGGCGATAGCCGATGGCGATTCGCGCCGCCGCGTTGGGATTTTTGGAACCCAACGCGAGGAGAACCCCAATGGAGCGGTCGGCTCGCCGACGCCCATGCGACGGAATCGAACGACTTCCGCATTACGCATTTCGACCTTGGGCCCTCGTTAGCCAATCCTGAAGCGATGAAGAAATTCTTGCTCAGCAATCAGGATCGTGTCCCCGCTCAACCGCTGCCATGGATCGAGGATGATTTGATGTCCGCGCCGGAAGTAGGCCTAGGCCTTGGCGGATTGCCGGCCCTTCAGGGGGCTTGGATTTCAATCGGGCCCGTCGAACGCGATGCACGCGCATGATCTGATGGCGGCGGAAAACGCGAAGGCCGTGGATCATTTCGCCGAGGGCGTCTTCCGACGATCAGACCTCCAGGGGCTTCCTTCGCCTGGCGCCTGATTGCAGCCTCCCTCAGTCCAAAGCCGAGCGATTAGACCGGGCGGTCCTTCTGGTGCATGCGAAATTTCAGGAATCCCTGCACCTGATCAATCCCCCGAGCAAAAGGGAATGGGCAGATTATGAAGCGGCGTTGCGAGACAAGACTCAGAATCCTCAAGTGCCCTTCGAGTCCGAAGATGCTCGAATCGCTGCCCGCGTTGCAGCACTTATGCAGATCCTGTCGCCCGAATCGGAGGCGCTTCGGAGCGGCCTCATTCGCCATCTCAAGCGTCTGAACCATCCGGACGCGACCCTCGCCTTGGCGAAGCTCGCGATCTTTTCGGAAGAGCCATCGCTCCGCGCGGAAGCGACTAGTGCCCTCAAGTCCAAGCCGGGCTCGCACTATGACGGCGCGATTCGGCTCGGACTTCGCTATCCTCGCCCCGAAATCGCGGTACGGACCATGGAATTGATTGCGAAAAGGGAACGCATGGATTGGGCCGACGCGCTTGTCAAACTGCTCGAGGAACCGGATCCGCGAGACCCCAAGCTCAGCGATGACGGCAAGTCCTACCTGGTTCGCGAGGTGGTCAAAATTCGCCATCTGGACAACTGCTTGCTGTGCCATCCCCCCGCCCGCCGAGGCTCCGAGGCGATGGTGACGGGTCAACTCAGCGGAATCTTATGGCAAGAGTTCTTGGCTGCGCCGCGGAAACAAATCCCGAATGCCGGCGGACAGTTCGGTTTCGGCGGCTACAACCAAGGTGGGATCGCAGGCTTCAATCGGACCGGGTTTCAGGATGGGCCTTCCGTACGCTTCGATGTGACGTTCCTCCGCCAAGACTTTTCGCTGAAGCTCGCTGTAACCGCGGAAGAACAAGGCGTCTCAAAAGGAGCCGCAATCAAGTTGGAGCGATTTGATTTTCTCGTCCGCACTCGCAAACTAACGCCTGCCCAAGCACGACAGTATCAGAAGGAACTTGCACGCGACAGCGGAGAGAAGTCGCCCTACCGGATCGTTGCGCACTCCGCGCTTCGGCAACTCACCAAGCAAGATGCGGAGCCAACCGCAGAAGCGTGGCGGGCGGTAGTGGCGGAATTGCGATAGAAGAGAGTATGCCGGCGAGTAACCATTCCGGGGCCGATCTGCAGTAGTTCGGATGCGCAAACAAGTTCGATCGTTCGCCGATTTTCATCTGTTTAGTTTTCAATCCTGACGGACGATACAATTCTGGAAAAACTGCGACAGGCTCGGCGCCACCTGCGTGGCGAACTCATCGAACTCTTTCAGTTTTCCGATCTCGTGGTGAACACGAAACAGGGGAGGATCTTCTCCGAGATTTGTCGGGATGAAGTAGGGATTGCCACAGTGTTCATCATCGGCGGCAACGTTGAGATAATGGCCCTCGGTTACAATAATCCACGGGTAGCAATCCCATTCAGACTGCATTTCGGCGACGCTGGACCAAATCATCCAACTGATCCCATCATCGAAGATGTCATCCGGATATTGCGGAGGACTTGGTTCACGGCTCTTCCAGCCGAGTTGCAAACGGCAAATAGGAACAGTGGTGATAAGGCGAAAATACCAATCGGGAAAGTAGGAAACATGCTTCCGAATGAGTGCGTCTAGATCCTCTGGTCTCGCAACAGATCCTCGCTGGCCTGCGGCGTTGGCTCGATCCACAAGTTGCCGTGCAGCATCTATAAGTGCCATTACAACTCCTCACGGCTCAGTCGCAACGAGTCGCGCAGCTGGGGAAGGCATCCTCGCGAGGTCTCGAGATTCAAATTCAGTTCAAGATGATATCGCCTAGTGCTGCACCAGTTCCGCACGCTTGGTTTTGTAGAGTTCCATGCTGCTGAGGATGATGTTGCACGCGTCGAATCGGCCCATGAAGCGTTCGACTTTGATCTTCTTGTCTTCGAGCGCCTTGTAATCCTCGAAGAATCGGCGGATCGACATGAGGCGGTGTTCGGGCAGTTCCGAAATGTCGCGGTAGTGGCGATACTCCGGATCGTCGGCGTGGACGGCGATGATCTTGTCGTCCTCTTCGTTGTCGTCGATCATCTGCATCACGCCGATCGTTTTGGCGCGGATGATCGCCAGCGGCACTACTTCCACCTGGCCCAGCACCAGCACGTCGAGCGGATCGTTGTCGTCGCAATACGTCTTCGGCAAAAAACCGTAGTTCGCGGGATAGTGAACCGCGGAGAAGAGGACGCGATCGACCCGGAGGAGGCCGGTGTCTTTGTCCAACTCGTACTTCACGCGCGAGCCGATGGGGATTTCGATGACGGCCCGGAAGACCTCGGGGGTCTGCGGTCCCAGTTCAACGTCGTGCCAAGGGTTCATTCGGTCGTTCCTTGAAGGGGCTTCGGCGCCGCCCCTGGGGAAGCGTTCTCGGTGGTGGGAACCGATGCGCCTCTGTCGAGGATTGTATCAGTGCCGCGGTCAAGCCGGGTGGGCGCCGAGGCGAACGCGCGGACATCGACGCGTTGGGCCTTGGTAAGATCCACGCTTTCGCTCGCCAGGTCGAACTCCAGCCGGGGTTCCGCGCTCAGCTGCAACGGCAATCGGAGAGTGAACGTGCTTCCACGTCCCAGTTCGCTTTGCAGGCCGACTTCGCCGCCGAGGAGCTTTGCCAGTTCGCGGACGATAGAAAGCCCCAGGCCGGTACCGCTATGCTGCCGGGTCATCGTGTTGCCCGATTGGCGGAACTTTTGGAACACCAATTCCTGTTCCTCGGGCGCGATCCCGACGCCCGTATCGCTGACGGTCAACACCAGGAAGCGACCATCGCTCTCCCCGCGCATCCAGACTCGGCCCCCTTCCGGCGTGAACTTGACCGCATTCGACAGCAGGTTTTCGAGAATCTGCTGAAACTTCGTCTGATCCTGCCGTAGGGACGGAATGCCCGGATCGATCTGTGCCCGCAAGTCGATTTTCTTCTTTTCAGCCAATGGACGGAACATCGTCTGCAGACCTTCGCACATGTCTTGCAAGCTGAACTCGGTGATCTTCACCTGCATTTTGCCAGCTTCGATTTTGGCGAGATCGAGGATGTCCTCGATGAGATTCAGAAGGCGCTTTCCGGAAGTTTGTATGTTGCCGACCCATCGCTGCTGCTTGTCGGCCAGCGAATCGCTGGAAAGCAGCACGTCGGAGAACCCGAGGATGCTGTTGAGCGGCGTGCGAAGCTCATGGCTCACGGTCGCGAGAAAATCGCTTTTCAGGCGATTCGATTCATAAAGTGCGAGGTTCGCCTGAGCCAATTCGTCGACCTTGTGATCCAAGTCGCCGTTCGCTTTGCGCAGGTGGTCCTGCATGGCAACGAGCGAACGAAGCATGCGGTTGAACGCATGGCTCAGATCCTCGAATTCGTCACCCGTCTGGATTTCGCTCCGCACATTCAATTCGCCTTGCGAGATCGCATCCGACACTTCCTTCAAATGCTTCACCGGCTTCACGATGATGTAGCGGACGATGATCCAGCTACCCGTCATGATGAGGATCGCCGTGGCGAGGGCGACGGCCATCAGCAGAGCGCGGTTCCAGTGGACCCCCTCCTCGATCGATTTCGTGGACATGCGGAGCCGCAACATGCCGAGCAGATCGTTTTCCGCCAGCGTGCCGAGTCCCTTGTCCTGAGCGATCTGCTGATGGCAGCTCATGCAGCCTTTGGAGGCACGAATCGGGGCGTAATAGAGCAGTACATGCTCGTTCGGAAGCAGCCGGGTGTCCTCCTTCTTGTCCGGATCATCCCTGAGAAATTCCTTATAGAGTTCGCGTTCATGCCCAAATTGAAACTGCGGCTCACGTAGGAAGGTCCACTGGTACTCCTTCCCCGGTTCCTGCAACGGCATGCTCGCTTCGAGATTCAGGCCGAAGGCGGGATTCTTCGGATCTCCCTTCGGCGATTGATTGCGAAGGAAGGCCTGGTGCTCCTGCTGCAAAATGGGCGTGACCAGCAGCTTGCATGTGACGGCCGCCTGCTCGTAGGCAAGGTGTTCGGTCTGCCATGCATAGAGCAGAAAGCTCAGCGTGATGAGGACGAGGATGCCGGCTCCGAAGAGGAAACGGCATTTCCGCTCGAGGCTGGTTTCGCCGAATAGACGTTTGAAAGCGCGATACGACATGGCGGGATTCTACCGCAACTCGCCCGAAATCCGCCAGACGGACGTTTCTAATGGGGGGCGGCAACATGACGGTGTTCGCCCGCGTCGCCGACATTCAACACATCGCGGACCTTTTCCCCGAGCGCGTCGTTGGTGAAGGGCTTCTGCAGAAAAGAAATCGAGTTCGTCATCACACCGCTTCGCACGACGGCATCGTCGGTGTAGCCGGACATGAAGAGAACTTTGAGCCCGGTACGGGACAGCTTAAGAATGTCGGCGAGTTTGGCGCCGTTCATTTCAGGCATGATGACGTCGGTGAGCAGCAGATCGATCTTGCTCGGGTAATCTTTGGCTAGCCCGATTGCCTCAATCCCATTTCGAGCTTCAAGCACTTTGTAGCCTTGCCGCTTGAGGATCGTCCCCGCCACTTTGCGGACGATGTCTTCGTCTTCCACCAGCAGGATCGTTGCATTTGGAGAAGGCTTGGCTTCGATGGGTTTGGAAGGGGGCGGGGTTTCGAGAGGCCTCTCGGCCGAATCGCTCACTTCCGGGAAATAGATGTCGAACACAGTCCCCTGTTTCGGTTCGCTCTGAACGAGAATTTGGCCGTCGTTCTGCTGCACAATGCCATAGACCGTGGCTAATCCGAGTCCGGTTCCTTTGCCGCTTTCCTTGGTGGTGTAAAGCGGTTCGAACAAATGACGTTTCGCGTTTTCGTCCAGACCGATGCCTGTGTCGGAAACCGTCAACCGGATGCAATGGATGTCGCCAAGCAGCCCTTTGCATGAGGTCGGGCACTTCGAGACGTTGCGAGTTTGGATCCGCAACTCGCCTCCATGCGGCATCGCATCGCGTGCGTTGATCGCCAGGTTCATGATGATCTGCTCGATCTGGCTCGCGTCGGCACGCATTAGGCCAAGATCCCGGTCGAGCGAGAGCGTGAGGCGAATATCCTCGCCGAGGATGCGGCGAAGCCAGCGCTCGAGCGTCTCGATGATGGCGTTCACCTGGACAGGCCGAACCGTGACGATTTGCTTTCGGCTGAACGCAAGCAATTGGCGCGTCAAATTGGCGGCCCGGACGGCAGTCTCTACGATTTCCTTCGCCCCATCGTGCCCGCGGCTTCCGGCCGGCAACTCCGACATCATGCCTTCCGCAACGCCCAGGATCCCGGTCAGCAGATTGTTGAAGTCATGGGCGACGCCGCCTGCAAGCCTGCCGATCGCTTCCATTTTCTGCGCTTGCCGCAGTTGCTCTTCGAGCGATTTGCGCTCCGTGATGTCGACGAACGTGACAATGGCGCCGCTCGGCAGGTTTTTCTCGTTGAGAAGTGGGACTGCCGTGAATACGGCCCAGCAAATCGTTCCGTCGCGCCGCTTCACGCCGATGGTGGCCGCTCCCTCCCGCTTGCCCGACTTGAGGCATTTGCTGACCGGATAATCTTCGGGCGGGCAGGGAGATCCATCTTCCCAAAACGTTTCGCCCGCGAAGTCGACGACGAAGCGTTTCTTGATGTCGTCGAAGCTAAGCCCAAGAATTTCCTGCGCCTTCTCGTTGGCCATCTGAAAGATGCCGTCGGCACTGATGACGACAATTCCGCCCGGCATCGCTTCGATGACCCGGCGATTCATTTCCGTCTTTTCGCGCAGCGAGTCTTCCACACGCCGGCGTTCGACGGCGATGGCGGCGAGATGTGCCGCTGTCTCCAGCAAGCGGATTTCGCGAGGTTCCGGCAAACGGGACTCGTCTGGGTAGACTGCCAGAGTCCCCAGGACTTGATGTTGGCTGGAATGGATCGGCATCGACCAGCATGCCTTGAGCCCATATCGCTCGACTAAGGCAATCACGCGATCCCACTTCGGATCCTTCGTCAAGTCTGCCGAAAACACAGGTTTGCCGAAGTACGCCGCCGATCCGCATGTGCCGACGTCAGGCCCGATGCGTAAGCCTCGAATGGCATCCATGTACCCTTGCGGCAACGAAGGAGAAATGCCGCCGTGGAGATGCTCGTTCGATTCGTCCAACAGCAGGATCGAGCAATGGGTTTGCCTTAGTTGGGTTTCCATGCTCGACGCCAATCGGTGGAGCACCTCGTCTAGCGGGAGCGGACCAGCGATTGCGGCGAGCACCTCGTTCGCCACGGACAGCCGATTCTCACGGAGCCGACGATCCGTGATGTCCCAAGAGACGCCCAGCGCACCGATGATCGAGCCGTCGCGATCCCGATATGGAGCAATGTGATTCAGGTAAAAGAGACCACGCCATTCGGAATCGAAAGCCGTCGACTTTCCCTGGAATGCGTCGCGGCAGGCGGTTTCCAATTGCTGTCGTAGATGCTGTGTGTCGCAAAAGCCCAAAACGTCGTTGTTGAGGAATACGTTGCGCGAAATGCCTGCTGCAGGGAGTGCTCCCCCCTCGGAATGCCGGATCACCAGATCGCGATCCACGATCCAGACGATGGCGGGCACGCCCGAAAGCAAATCTTCGGGGCGTATGCCCATGATGCCGACAGGCCGGCTCGACTCGGCATTGGAAACGGTTTTTTTGAGTTCCATCATCCGATCCGCGGCTAGGATCTATCGTCGATGAAGGGCGAGCAGACCGGGACGGCACACGCGTCGTGTACTGCGAGATACCCATAGTCTACTTCTTTTCCGAAGCGAATGCCTACGCGGATTTCGTTGCCAATCGGACTCGGATGCCGGAAGATGCTCGAACCGACATCAGAAAGGGACGTGGATGAGCATCTTCGATCGGTTTCGCTTACACGGCAAGAAATTGTTCATCACGGGCGGCAGCCGTGGATTGGGCCGCGAAATGGCTCTCGCTATCGCCGACGCCGGCGCCGATGTTTTTCTCGTCGGCCGAGACGCGGAGAGTTTGGAAAAGACAGCCGACGACATTCGCGCTTTGGGCCGTTTCGCCTGGACGCTCTCCGCTGACGTCTCTCAACCCGATGCGTGCGAACAGGCTTGCGAGAAAGCTCTTGCCGACCATGGCAGTTTTGATGTGGTGATCAATAATGTCGGCGGGCGGCGACATAACGTGCCCACGGAGGAGATGCCGCTTGACACGTGGCGCGAGATGATGGACCTGAATTTGACGAGCGCCGTCCTCTGCACACGGACGCTCGGAGCGGCGATGATCCGCCGCGGCGAAGGCGGTCGCATCATCAATGTCGCTTCGATCAATGCACTCGTCGCGGGTCGTGGGATCGCTGGCCGACATTACGAAACGGCGAAAGCCGCCCTCGTGCAGTTTACTCGCGCCGTCGCTGCGGATTGGGCGTCGCACAAGATCACCGTGAACGCGATCCTACCCGGCGGTTTCATGACGGAACCGAATCAACGATGGTCGAAATTGCACCCTGAAGTCATCGACCGCTTCCGCGTCAACATTCCGATGGGCGATTTTGGACAACCGGAAGATCTAGGTCCCCTCGCGGTATACTTGGCGAGCGATGCCTCGCGATACATGACTGGAGCATCGCTCGTCATCGACGGCGGCTACACGCTCTGGTGAGCAACGCCTACGCAGCGTCCATTCACCCTTCCTATTTTCGCCAGCTTGCTTCTGCTTGCTGCTCCGCGCATTCGGTTCTCTGGGTCGCGTGATTTACGCCGTTCGCCGTGATTTCCTCAAGCGGGGATTGCCGGTGGGGCTATAGTTGGATGCGGTCGAGAATCGCTCTTTTTCCAAGCGAAACGGCCATGCTATAACGTCGATCCGCCCAGCCTTCCGCGCTGGGCCGCATTGATTGGTTTAGGAGACGGATCCGATGCGTTTCCCCCTCGCCGCCGCGTTGCTTATGCTCGGCGCCTCGCTCGTTTCAGCGCAACAGCCGCCGCAGCCTCCCGCTCAACCCGGCCAGCCTGATCCAGTCGATATCATCCTCGAACGCTGGGAGAAGGCGATGAGCCAGATCGACAGCTTCGAGGCGGAATGCCACCGCTCAAGCAAGGACAAGGTGTTCAACACCACCGAAAAGTTCGAAGGGCGTCCGTTTCATGAAAGGGAGCGCCGCCGCAAAGACCGCCCCCCGCGAGTCTGGAACTGGTCCGCAAGGATCGGCCTGACGTCTATGAGAAGCTCGTCTGCGACGGAACGCGTCTTTGAATACGTGCCCAGCGATAAGGCGATCCGCGTCTATGAATTGCCGAAGAATGTAGGCGTCGGCGACGACAACTTCCTGCAATTCGTCTTCGGCATGAAGGCGGCCGAAGCGAAGTCTCGCTACAAGATGGTCTACGCGGGCCGCGACGACCACTACTACTACCTCGATGTCTTCCCGATCCAGCCTCGCGATCAGGCGGAGTTCACCAAGGCGCGTCTCGTGTTCCTCCAGCAAACCAGCCTGCCTCGCCAGATTTGGTTCCTCAAGCCGAACCAAAACGAAATCTCGTGGGACTTCCCCCGCGCGAATCCGAACGCTCAACTCACCGCCCAAACGTTCCCTAATCCGACGTTGCCCCAAGGCTGGCAATGGCAACGCATGCCCGCGCCCGGTCAAAACCCGCCCCCCAATCCGAACGCCAACAACGTAAAGCCGACCGTGCGATTCAATAACGGCAACTAACCGTGTAGGGTGTGTCGAGCGCAGCGAGACGCACCTATGTAGCCCTCTCGCTCCGCGAAGAAAGCGGCAGCGCGCCCACGCGTCGGCGTGGCGTTGATCCGCTAACCTCTCGCGGAGCGAGAGGGCTACATAGGTGCGTCTCGCTGCGCTCGACACATCCCACAAGCTACCCCCTTTGCCTTGATCCGCTTTTGCCGGTTTTTCCGGCCTTGAGGTCAACAACGATTGTCCCGTCTGCCGATGAATGGAAGACAGAGCGATTGTTTTCCACGCATAAGGAGACCGGGGATGGCGAGAACAGCCGTATTCAAGGGCCTGGCGGCGACCCTCTTGGTCGCGCTGACGGCGGCCCCATCGTGGGCGGCGCCCACCGTCGCCCAGATGCTTGCTTTCAAACCCAAATTCGACGACGTGCAGCTTTCCACCCCCGCCGCCGACGAATTCGCCGGCTGCGAGGTTAAGCTTGTCTCCGGAGCGAAGCAGGGAGCCAGCGGCTGGATGCTGCTCGATTCCAAGAAGCAGCCGGTTCGCAAGTTCTTCGATTCCAACGGCGACAAGCAGATCGACATGTGGTCCTACTTCAAGGACGGTGTGGAGGTCTATCGCGAGGTCGATTCCAACTTCGACCAGACCCCCGATCAATTCCGCTGGATGGGCACCGCCGGCATGAAGTGGGGCGTGGACGTCAACCAGGACGGCAAGATCGATTCCTGGCGCATGATTTCCGCCGAGGAAGCCGGCCAAGAAGCGTTCACCGCCCTGATGACGAACGACTTCGCCCGCTTCAAAGCCCTGCTGATGACGGAAGCCGACATCCAGGCACTGAAGCTCTCGCAAGCCGAAAGCGACCGGATCACAAAGACCGTCGCCGCGGCGGAAGCTCGCTTCAAGGCGACCCGCGAAAAGCTGATGGCCTTCACCAAGGCCACGGTCGTACGCGTGGAAATCGGCGCCCCGGGCGTGTGGCCCGCCGATGAAGCGGTGGCCGCTCAGGACGTCTTCAAGGTCGTCGGCCGCACGATCCTTTTCCAGCATGACAAGGACAAGATCGACATCCTGCACCTGCCAGAGATGGTTCAAGTCGGCCTTGCGTGGCGTATGGTCGGCGCTCCTTCGACCGAACCAGAAAATTCGACTCCGGGCAGTGGTGGCCCCACGACGCCGGAATCACCGAAGATGCGCGACCTACTCGCTCAACTTCTCAAGATCGACGAAAGCGCCGCCGAATTCACCAATCCGAAGAATCCCAAGGCGATCCAGTATTACAAGACTCGCATCGCGCTCGTGCAGCAGATCATCCAAGAGGGCAAGGAATCGCATACCCCGGCTCAGCATGAGACCTGGGTGAAGCAGATTCTCGACGGTTTGTCGCAAGCTGCGGTGGCCGGCGACGAAACGATGATGAAACAGTTGGCGGCGTACGCCGAGCAATACGAGAAGCAAGCGCCGACCTCGCCTGTCACCGCATATGCCGCTTACCGGAAATTGTGGGCCAGCTACGCCAACCGAATCGTCGATCCGAAGCTCGGCGCGAAGGTCCAAGAAGAGTACAACGAGCAGCTTGCTAAGTTCGTCACCGCGTATCCGAAGTCGGAGGATGCGGCCGACGCGTGCCAGCAACTCGCGATGCAGGCCGAGTTCAACGGCAAGGATGAGGAAGCGAAACGCTGGTACCAGCAAATCGCGACCAACTTCCCGGAAAGCCACCTTTCGCCGCTGGCGAAGGGTTGCATCCGCCGCCTCGACTCGGTGGGCCAAACCTTTGAGCTGACTGCCGGCCTGCTCGGCGCTCCGGGCAAGACCTACGACATCGCCCAATCGAAGGGCAAGTTCGTGGTTGCCTACTACTGGTCGAGCAACTGCACCGCCTGCATCGGCGACTTCGCTCGCATGAAGAAAATCCTGGCCGAGAACAAGAACCTCGAACTTGTCTGCATCAACCTTGACGACACTCCGGAAGTCGGTTTGCAGACGGTGTCGAAGGATCAGATCCCTGGCATCCACGTCTACCAGGCCGGCAAGGAAGGCCAGACCGGCCTCCGCAGCCCGCTGGCCACGCAGTACGGAATCTTTGGCATGCCGAGTCTGTTCCTCGTCGGCCCCGACGGCAAAGTCGTGAGCCGCACGGTGCAGGTGGGCGATCTCGAAGAGACGATGAAGAAAGCCACGAAGTAGTTCTCGCCGCCTCCCCCAAGGCGCCGAAGGCCCGATCGCAAGATCGGGCCTTTTTGCTGCGCGCTTGCCGTGATCGTGCGTTACATTCGACAGGCCTTCGTGCCTGTTGGTTAGCCGCGACGCGCAGCGGAGCAGACCATTTCCCATGCGCCGGCGTGCCATGCTTGGGTGGGTCCCTGGCGAGAGTCGTTGAACTGTCTGCTTTCACCGCCCAAGCATGCCAACTGGCAGGAGCCTGGAACCTGCATGATGATGGACGCGAAATCGACGGCGGGTTCGCATGCTTCGCCGGTGGGAGCGGAAGCATTGCAGAGCCAAGCTAGGGACCCGGCGAAGCATGGCACGCGCTCCTTCTTTTTTATCCTTCCTCATTCATCCTTTGTTCGGAGTCTTCCATGTCGGCGTCCCCTCGCATCTTGGTCTTGTCCGCTTCCGTCGGCGCCGGGCATATGCGGGCGGCGCAGGCGGTGGAACTCGCGTTGCGCGAAACGCATCCCGAGGCGACGGTTCGCAACATCGATGTGCTCGATCTCACCAACTCCGCGTTTCGCCGGCTTTACGGCAAGTCGTATCTCGACCTCGTCAACCGGGCGCCGCACATGCTCGGCCATCTCTACGACATGCTCGATCAGCCAAGCCAATCCGGGAAAAATCGGAGAGACCGCCTCCGCCTCGCTCTTGAAAAGATGAACCTGCGAAAGTTTCTTCGGCTGCTGAAAGAAGAACCCTGGGACCTCGCGATCAACACGCATTTTCTGCCGGCCGAGATCATCGCGTCGCTACGCAAGAAGGGGGAGATCGATCTGCCGCAGGTGACGGTGACGACCGACTTCGAGACGCATCGGCTTTGGGTCAACCAGCCATGCGACCACTACTTCACCGCCACCGAGGAGGGTGCCGTCTACCTGCAGCACTTCGGGGTCCCCGCAAGCGACATCACCGTCAGCGGCATTCCGATTCATCCGAATTTCCGCAAGACGCCAGACCGGGCCGCATGCCTTACGAAACATGGACTCGCGACCGATCGCCCCATCATCCTGCAACTCGCGGGCGGCTTCGGCGTCGGCCCGATCGAGCATCTGTATCACGCGGTGCTAAATGTGTCGCAGCCCTTGCAAGTGGTCGTGGTCGCAGGGAAAAACGAGGAACTGAAGCACAAGCTTGCTGAAATCGCCGTCCCGGATCGCCATCGCGCGAAGGTGATGGGATTCACGACGGAGATTGACGAACTGATGGCCGTCGCCGATATCGTCGTGTCGAAGCCGGGCGGACTGACGACCTCGGAAGTGCTCGCTCGCGGCGCCGCGATGGCGATCGTCAATCCGATCCCGGGCCAGGAAACGCGGAATGCCGATTACCTGCTCGAAAACGGCGCCGCCATCAAAGCGAACCAACCCTGCACACTAACGCACAAGCTGTCGCAACTGCTGCAGAACAAGGACCGCTTCGCCGCGATGAAAGCGAACGCGGCGAGGCTCGGAAAGCCGAACGCCGCGTTCGATGTGGTCCAGAAATCGATGCAATTCGCACGGTCGCCGTTGGTGCGCGCGTGATTTTCGCGATCATTCCCTCTCCCCCCGCCGGCGATCGCAGCAAACGATCCGTTGAGAGATGGGCGGGGGGAGAGGGTGGCCGTAGGCCGGGTGAGGGGGGATTTGCGTTGATCTGCATTCATGAACCAAGCCCGCATGCCAGTTCAATTTGAGTTCCGTTTGGGCTACGTGCGCGCGGAATGGGCCTGCCGGAAACGGCGGATTAGCAGGTAGTTACGAGGCTCTGCGGTTCCAATTCGGTTTCCATTTGCCTCCACCGTCACGTATTCTTGGCTTCACGTTGTCCGTCTGTCCCCCCTCACCCGCCCTTCGGGCTCCCTCTCCCCCCGCCGCTCAATTCATTGAAGCGTTGACTCCATCGCCGGCGGGGGGGAGAGGGTATGATTCACGGCACTTTGAGCTTGTCGAAGATGCGCTGCAGGATTTGCTCAGGGGTCATTTCCTCGGCTTCCGCTTCGAAGGTGAGCGTCACGCGGTGGCGGAGCACGTCGTATCCGACGGTCTTCACATCCTGTGGAACGACGTAGCTGCGCCCTTCGAGAAACGCCTGCCCTTTTGCTCCGCGGGCGAGGAAGATCGTCGCTCGGGGGCTGGCTCCATACTGCACGAATTGCTTCAGTTCGAGCCCGAAATCGCCGGGCTGTCGAGTCGCGTGCACGATCTCGACGATATAGCGTTTGATCTTGTCGTCGAGATGCACGTTGTCGATCGTGTTTCGCAATTCGACCAGGTCGTCATGCGTGAGGATCTGCTTCACGGCAAGGTCGGGTTCGATCAGGGCCATGCGGTCGAGAATGGCGAGTTCTTCCTGGCGCGTGGGATATCCGAGGCGGAGCTTCATCATGAAGCGATCGACCTGCGCTTCGGGGAGCGGATACGTCCCTTCCTGCTCGATCGGATTCTGCGTGGCGAGGACGAGGAAAGGCGAGTCGAGGTGGAATGTGTGGTCGCCGATGGTAACCTGCTTCTCTTGCATGGCTTCGAGCAACGCGCTCTGCACCTTGGCCGGGGCGCGGTTGATTTCGTCCGCGAGGACCAGATTCGCGAAAACCGGCCCTTTCTTCACCGCGAACTCGCCGCTGCGCGGGTTGTAGATCTGGGTGCCGATCACGTCGGCGGGCAACAAATCGGGCGTGAATTGGATGCGTTGAAACGATAGGTGCAATGTCTGCGCCAGCGTCCGAACCGCCAGCGTCTTCGCAAGACCGGGAACGCCTTCAAGCAACAGGTGCCCCCCCGTGAGCAAGCCGAGCAGCAACCGATCGACGAGTTCGCGCTGGCCAATCAGCACTCGGCCGATCTCCGCGTAAAGCGGATCCAGTCGTGTACGCATCTCGCTGACAGGTATCTCAAGTTCGGACATGGAAGTGTCTCAAGGCCGTTGCGAATTTCGCTCCGTTTCCCGCGATTGTATACTAATCGGCAGCGGGCTACCGGCAGGGCGGCAGCCCGGCGTTTCCTTGTCCCGCGAGGCACGCCAACCATGACTGATTCATTGGATCAACCGCATCCGACGCCGACTCCCGAATCCGAAATTGCCGAAACGACGTGGTACGACGAAGACCCCGAAGTCATTGACGACGAAGCACCACGTCACGCCGTTTCGCGGCCTCATCTCGCTCGGAAACCGAAAAAGCGGCCCGAACCGCGCCGCCGATTTGTGGATGATTGATTCGACGCCTCAAGAATCGCTTACTTCGTGCGCGGCTCCTTAACGAAAGCTACCTCCATGCGACCGAATTTCGTCAAACGCGATCTCAAAGCCGGCAAACCCTCTGTCGGCACCTGGCTTTCGCTAGGCAGCATCACCGCTGCACGCTTCATGGCACGGGCCGGCTTTTCTTGGCTGACCGTGGACATCGAGCATAGCCTTGTCGGCATCGAAACCGCAGTGCATATGTTCGCGACGATTGCGGACTCGAATTGCATTGCCCTTGCTCGCGTTCCCGCCAATCGCCACGACCACATCAAGCGAGTGCTCGACAATGGCGCCCAAGGCGTGGTCGTGCCGATGGTCAATTCGCGAAAGGAAGCGGAAGAAGCCGTCGCCGCCTGTCTCTATCCGCCGCGAGGCAATCGCAGCGTCGGCGGCAGCGTGCATGCCCTCAATTTCGATACCGATGCGAATACCTATTACAACAAAGTCGACGACGAGTTGCTGATCGTGCTCCAGTGCGAGCACATCCAATCGGTCGAGAACGCCGACGCCATTTTCTCGGTCCCCGGCATTGATGCGATTTTCGTCGGGCCCAATGATCTCGCTGCCAGCATGCGGAGCAAGGACGGCAAACCGCCGAGCGGGCAGGCGACGAAGGAAGCGATGGACCACATCCTCAAGACGTGCAAAAAGCACGGCGTCGCTGCCGGCGTCCACTGTTACTCCGGAGACGAAGTGCTCGCGCGAGCCGAAGAGGGCTGGCAGTTCATGGCGATCTCCAGCGAGCTGAAATTCATGCTCAATGGAGCCGCCGCCGAAGTGAAGAAACTCGGCAGCCTTGCCCAACAGCGCGGGGAGATGGCGAAATCTTGAACGCCGCGATGGTGTGGCGTTCCGCCGAACTGGACGCGTCCGAATGAAAATGTCCCACACGCGATCGTCCGTCTCCCGCTTGCGGCTTAGCGTTCGCGCCGAGCCTGCGGCTCGCTAAGCCGCAAGCGGAAGGGCATTAATCGAACTCATCGAGGACAATCGACTCCAACTGCCGAGTCGCCGTGTCCAGCATCACGAACTGCTTGGGCCTCGCGCGATGTAGGGCGCCGGGATTGACAATGAGCGTTTTGCCGACGCGGTGCTGCTCGGCGACATGCGTGTGGCCGTAGAAGAGAAAATCGAACGCTTGGGATGCTTCCAATTCCCGCAGCGTGCGGCGGTCGTCGCCATGCGTCCAGGCGATCTTCACGCCGTCGATCTCGAGTTGTCCCCAGATGCCGTGATGCGTCGCGCCGACGCGTTCGGCCTCACGCATCATGCGATCGCGGTCGTCGTCGCAATTGCCGAAGACGAAATGCGTGTGCGGGGGAAACATTTCGATGACATGCGCATCTTCCATGTCGCCGCAATGGATGATGAGATCCGCTTTCAGTTCCGCGATGCGTTCCAGCACATGACGCATGGTCGCGGTTCGGCTGTGCGTGTCGCTGATGATCGCGATGCGCATGTCAGTCCTTCTTGGCGTTCGTGACGATGAGACGATACGCGTGCAGGTTGCTGCCGGTGTCGTGGGCATCGATCAGCGACAGCAGATACTCGCCATCCTCGGGCAGCATCAGTTCGATCCACGGGTCCTGGCCGACGGCATCGTCGCTGAAGGCGAGTTGGTTGCCGCTTTTGTCGAACAAAGTCAACTGAGCGTCGAGCCCGGAACCCTGGCGGGCGGATACCACTTCCGCGACGATCTTCTGGCCTTTCTTCCCTTCGAAACGAAACACATCGACATCGCGTTGGCGTTCGATAGTCCCTTCGACGACGCACGGAACGGGAATCGTCTGCGGGTTGCGGAAGCCCTCGTTTGGCTCCTTCTCCTTCACGATCGGCAGCGCGAGATCGGCGATAAGCATCAAGAAGGGCTCGGTATTCCCATTCGGCGTGACGACGACGACCGGAATCGGTTCGGTCGGCAGCTTGTCCTTGACCTTCAGTTCGACGACGACCTGAGTGTCGCCAACCCGCTCCGGATTCTTGTCCGGCACGCCTGCTTGTCCCTTCGACGCGAACTTGACGACAGTGGCTTGGCCGCCTGGAAACCGCACTTCGCTCGCCTCAGCCAATCCGTGTCCGCGAAGGGTCGCCGTGATGGTTGATCCAGGCTGCAAAGCGAGCGGCAGCGTCATTTTGATGGCCGGGGGCTTCTTGGCATCCTTCTTCTTATCCTGTCCGATACCGGTTTCGGCGCAGAGACACGATGCGATGATGACCGCGATCCACCCATTTCGAATTGCGTTACCCATCGTGATGGTCCATTCACACGTTGATTGGCAAACGTCATTCCAGGGCCACGCGATGGGCGCGCTGCGGCCCGCGGCTCGAGCCACCCTTGCGATTCCCTAATTGACTTATATTGAACTTGCGAGCGGATTGAACGCGTCTTATCATTCACCCAGCCATCTAGTCAATCCTACCAAACTGGAAAGATCGAGTTCATGCGTTCTGCTCTTGTTGGGTTCTTGGCGGTCGTGTTTCTCACCGGCTGCACATCGAGTTCGCAGCCACCTGCTCGCAAGCACATCGCCGACTTAAGCAACTACTTGGGTCAGTACGCTGCCGCCAACGGCAACAAGGCGCCGCCTAGCGAAGATGCCTTCAAGAAGTTTCTGGCGGAAACACGGAAAAAGACCGAGCACGAGGACGTCCTGATATCGCCGACGGACAAAGAGCCTTACGTGATCCGGTATGGCGTTTCGTACCAGCAGAAACTCGGAAAAGAAGGAAACTTGCCACCCAGCCAACTGCCGAAAATCGTCGCTGCTCATGAAAAAAACGGGGCGGAAGGTAAAATCTGGGTAGCCTACGCCGGCGGCCTCTTTGAGCAGATCGAAGCGACGTCTCTTCCCAAGTAACGTTCCATTTCTTCTATTTCCTTGATCCGGAGAAGCTCATGAATCGGGTACGAAGAAGAGGTTTCACACTCATCGAACTGCTTGTCGTGATTGCGATCATCGCGGTTTTGATCGCCTTGCTCGTTCCTGCCGTGCAGAAAGTGCGAGAGGCTGCATCCCGCGCTCAGTGCACCAACAACTTGAAGCAGCTCGGTCTGGCCGTCCACGGCTATCATGACACGCGCAAGGTACTTCCAACCGGATACACCAACGGAGGCGGAGCCCTTCCGGCGAACCAACAAGCTCTTGCATGGTACGTTTTGATTCTGCCTTACATCGAACAGGCCAATAATCCGGCGTTTACAGGCGGAGCGCCCTCGCCTGTTCCCATCTTTCTTTGCCCTTCTCGCCGCTCCACAAGCATCGGCGCCTACACCGACTACGCAACGGTCCATTCCGCGGGCTGGGACAACAACCATCGAGGTCCTAGCCAAGCTGCTGCGGCAGGCGTTGGCGGCTGGCGAACGATCATGGGCGGTTGGTGCGGAGGCGGCGGCAGCTGGAGCGGCTACACCATGGCGACGCTTACGACGCTCAACGGCACTTCCAATGCAGGCCTTGTTGCGCATCGCTCGTTAAGTACGAACAACTATAATGCGCCGACAGGGAACGACCAACTTTTCAACAGCGTTTCCGGCGTCTGGTCAAACCGATGTTGGTTCAACATCTTGCCGGACAGCCCAAGCGGATCCACAACGCAATGCGCGAGCGGCATTTCGCAATCCGTCTCGGATACCACTGGTTCGGGTCATCCTGGCGGGGCGCCGATGCTTGTCGCGGACGGATCGGTTCGACAGATCAACTACAACGTCAGCCCTGACATGCTGTGCTTGTTCTGGAACGCCAATTCGGGACAAATGCCCCAGGTGGATCAATAACCGTTTCTACAGCTTCGACGTGGAAAGCCCGAAGGACTCCTTCGGGCTTTCTTGTGTTTTCGGGAGCATGAAGGCTTTTCCGAAATTCCCCTCGCCTCCCCAGCTTTACGTCGAGAGTTTCAATTCAAGCTTCTTCGGCTTGACAGCATCAAACTTCTATGGCAAAACCCGCCGCCCCTCGGGGGAGGGGAAACGAAGTTGGGATTTGCCCCATGGGGAGGGGCAGCCATGACCACCTATGCCAAGGCGAACGTGCCGACGCTTCGCGCCACTCGTGGGCGTGCCGGGCGGTCGATGCGCCATCTGTGGCAGGTCCCCACATTCCTCGTCGGCCTTTTCTGTTTTCTCAGCGTCGCCCTTAGCGCTCCTTTGCGGCAAGAATCAAGCCGCAATGCCGTCAACTTGCGAGCGAATCTGACTGACTTCCGCAAGAAATTGGAACGCGGAACGAACCTCGAAGACTTGAAAATCCATGCGGAGTTGCTTGCCGAGGAGGCGGAGAAGCAGCCGCGCCGCGCGGGCGAGATCCACTTCGTCGTGGGCACGCTTTGGTATCGCCTCGCCGAACAAGACCTGAAGAATCCTCGTTATCCCAAGCTGGCGATCACGCACCTCGAACAGGCCCGCAATCACGCCATCGCGGCCGACGAATACCAGGCCGCCACCTTCCGTCTTGGCGCCATGTATCTGCGTGACGAGACGCAGCTCAAAAAGGCCATCGACTTTATTCGCAACGGCGTCGAACGCGGGTCGGACAGCCCAATCGTCGGCTATGCGTTGCTGACCGAAGCCTACCTGAAACTACCGGAACCGAACATCGAAGGGGCATTAAGGGCGAATCAGAAACATCTCGAATTGCTCGACGAGCCGAACGCGATCGCCAAGGCGAGATTGACGCGCGTCGATCTCCTGCTGCGATCGGAGCAACGCGCCGAAGCGATCCGCGAACTCGAACGCGTCAGCGGAAACATCGCTCGAGAACACCTGGCTAAATCCCGCCTGCTTCTTGCGAAGTTCGCCGAGGAAGATTCGACGTGGAATCGGGCGGCAAGTCTGCTGAAGGAGCTGCTCCCCGATGCCTCGCTCGTCCCCGGCGGGCGAACGTGGATCCTTTACAAGCTGGGTCACTGCCTCGCTTCGGGCGATCCTCCGAGTTTGAATCAAGCCGCCAAGGCGTGGGAGGAAGTCGCCGCCACGGACAGCCCCGAAGGGCAGGCCGCGCTTTTCCGGCTGGGCGAACTCCGCCTCTTCGGCCTCGAGTATCAACCGGATCTTGCACTTGAGGAATGGGGACAGGCGCTTTCCAGAGTTCGCACTCCGGGCGATTATCGAAACAAGCTGTTCGATCTGAACATGGCCCGCGCAACGCTCGAACTGGGCTGCCGCCATTTCCTCGACAGCTACGATTTTCCCCGCACTCAAAAGCTCGCCGATCTCTACAAACGCATTTCTTCGCCTGGTATGGCCGAGGAAAAGCTGGCGCTCGCCGCCGAAGCATTCGCGAAGAATCTTGAAAAGTCCGCACGTCACCTGCCATCCGCCGAAAAGAAGCGGAAGCTTGAAGAAGCGCGAAGCGAGTATCACCGAGCCGGCGTTGCCTTCGAACAAGCCGCGATGGCCCGGCCGCTCGACGAGCAACTGGAGCCGCTGTGGCGAAGCAGCCGAAGCTACCGCTCGGCCGAGGATTCGGTCCGCATGATTTCCGTGTTGGAGCGTGCCGTTCGCCTTTCGAAGGACGAGACGCAGCTTGCCGAAGCTTGGCTTGATCTCGCGGAGAGCTTCGAGAAACTCGGGCAGAAAGAGCGATCGCTCAAAGCGTACTACAAGTGCATCGAGTATCCCTTCACTCCGTTCGCCTATCGCGCCCGGTATCGCCTTGCATTGGCGGAATGGGAACTAACCAACCACGACCAGGCCGTG
Organism: Gemmataceae bacterium; assembly: GCA_046350235.1. Classification (GTDB taxonomy): domain Bacteria; phylum Planctomycetota; class Planctomycetia; order Gemmatales; family Gemmataceae; genus JAIEPT01. Next base: position 73,469 of record JAXMAT010000007.1, read on the forward strand.
GCGATTCTCGAACAGAACCTGAAATCGGTCAGCCCGACCGCGGATCGCGACGCCCAGGAAAAATCGATCTACCAGCTCGCCTGGTGGCTCAGCGAGATGAAACAGCTCGAAAAAGCGTGGTGGTACATGAAAGAAGCCACGCGGCAGTATCCGAACCATCCGCAGTGGTGGGCAATGCGCGAACAGCTCGGCGATTCCTGCCGCAAGCTGGCCGAGGTCGCAGGACGCAAGGCGATCGACATGGAAACCGCCGCGCTCGAGCGCCTGCCGATCGAACAACGCGGAGCGGTTGAGGAAGCTAAGGCGTTTCACCGCCGCACGCAGCGCAACTGGTTGGAGAAATCGGTCGATGCGTATCAACGGTTGGCTGACGATCTCGAAACCAAGGCGAAGCGCCGCGACGTCACGCAGGAAGATTTGCTTCGGTTGCGAAAATCACTATTCGCCGTTGCGGACATTCGCTTCGAACTGAATGAGCATGGCGAAGCGCTGCGCCGCTACATGGCGTTGCACGAGCGATACCGCAAAAAGGTTGAAGGCCTGGTCGCCTGCCAACGCATCTGGCGCTGCGTGGGCGTGATGATCGACACGCAGGACCACATCAAACTGGTTCGGCAAACCGCTCTGACTGCCGTGCAAAACTCGCGATCCGACCTGGAAGAGATGGCGGCCGACAGCGACGGCTTCCGCGGAGCGGGAGTTTGGTCCAAATCCGAATGGCAGAATTGGCTCGACTGGGTCCACCGCCAACTCACGCAGACGGTGCAAGGGACGCCGACCAATGTCCTGCGTCCACGTATTCCTTTCCAGCCGGAATAGTTCCTTCGACGCTGAGCGAAGCGTAAGACGCACGAAGAGCGGCTCAGAGTATTCACTCAGGAAGGGCAAGTCGCAAGGGCGTCACGGTGTCCAACACCATGACGCCCTGATCTGCTTACTCATTTCGACGACTCATCTCTCACGGCTGTTTTGCTTCCTCCTTGGGCTCCTCCAGTCGAACCAACGTGAACTGAGCGCTCCGTTCGGCGTAGTGGACCATCATGGTCGTTGCCTCTTTCGTCAGGTTGGCGATGCCGGCTTCGTATACCGGCGTTTTGCGGTCGCCTACCGTCCAGGCGGCTCGCTGCGTCTTCGGATCCACGGCTCCGGTGAGCGGATAGGTGACGTCGGTGACGGCGTCATAGTACGTTCCACGTAAGACGCCCTTTTTGTTCAGCGCGAGTTGGAAGATATTGTTCGAGGTTTGCTCTTCGCCCTGCACCATCGCGAAGACGCCCAGGGGCATCCATTCGTCCTCTTTCGGCGCTTCCGCTTTGCGGCCTGTTTCCGCAAGTTCGCTCGCCTGCTGGGAGAATTCTTGAGGGGTGCCGGCGGGGTCGCCATTGATGTAAACGTTTTCCGTTTGGTACACGACGTTGTCGCCGAAATCGTAGTAGACCGGCGTGGTGGGATAGCCGTAGCTGACCATGGCTGGCCACGCCGGGTAACGCCACACGGCACTCGCGCTGGCCCAACCTGCGGCATACCAGACGCCGGGATTGTTTCGATACCAATTGGGGCGAAAACACGGGTACGTGGCGACGGATGAACGGACATAGATCGACTGTCCACGCACGGTCGAGGTGTTGCGATAGTATGTTCCGTGGGCTCCTGTGCCATAGACCGTACGGGTACCGGCAGCTCCGTAAGGATTGAAAGCCGCTCCAGTATGGACGCCCGCCGCGCCGTAGGGCCCGATGGCCGCACCTTTGCGCGAATAGCCGCCGTAAACTCCGGTGGGAGTGTTGGCGATTCCGGCCCGATTGCTGACGCCCGCCGCTCCATTGGGACCGATGGCTCCAGCGCTATGCGACTTGGTGGCGAAAGAACCGTTAGGTCCGCTACCCACGGTCGCGCCGGATTTGCTGCCGATGGCATTGCCGCCTGGGCCGACCGCGCCGCGACCCGAACCCACGTGGGTCATTTCTTTGCCGCCCGGCGTCGTGACTTGAACGCCGCCGACATAGCGTCCGCCGCTGATTCCTCCTGGGGTGGTTCCCCCGACGCCGGCTCCCTTGTAGTCGATGGTGCTGCCGCCCTTGGTCGTGTAGCTGCCGCCGACTTTCCCGGCTGTTCCTGTTCCGCCTCGAGGGCCGACCGCCGGCGTCACGGAAGAAACGCGACTTCCCGAGCCGCCTTGGATACCGCCGTAGGAATGGACCGCGCCGCCGGGCATTCCTCCTGGTGGGCGACCGGGGGAAAATCCTCCGCCGGAGAACCCGCCTCCACCGACTCTGCCCCCACCTCCGCCGCGGCCTCCTCGTCCGAACGAATCGGATGCGATCAGCGTCATCAGCAATCCGGCAAACGCAAAGACGATCATTCGCTGTTTCATGATCCTGGCTCCTGATGAGATGCGATGAAGGGAAGGATCACTTGGAGGTGATGCGACGAATGCGAACCGGAGCGATTTCCGGCGCCGCTTCGCCATTGATGCTGCGTTCGACCGACTGGAATAGGAACGTGTCGCGGTCGATGGGCGTAAAAATGTTGGTGGCAGCCAGGGTTTTGCCGTCGGCGAGAACGCTGGCGGATTCCTGCATCCAGCGTTTGCCGTCGCGCGTCCAGGTGGCTTCGCCGAAGCTGCCGTCGGGATCGAAAGCCCATGATCGAATGCCGCCGGTCGCGGCATCGACGCCGATCATCTGGAATCCGCTCAGGTTGTTTTCCTTGGTCTTGATGGAGAACTGCACGCGGATGAAATTCTTCCCCTTCCACCACTCATAGTCGGTTCGCACTTCGACCCCCTCGCGATCGGCCTTCCATGATCCGATCAGCCAATCGAGTTCACGGAGGGAGGCGCCCGCGGCAGGCCATTCGCGGACGAGCGCCATCAGCCATTTGCCCTCTTCGCGGACATGAAGGACTGTGTATTTTCCGACGTTCGCCAAATCCTTGCCGTTGGAGACCTTGAAGTGCCCCTCCTCAATGGCGGTGTCCTTGGAAGGGAAGCGGATCGAATCGACCTCCGCTTCAGCTTTGACAGGTCCTTTACGTTTGGCGAAGGCGGCGGCGTATTCCTTTTCGATGGCAGCCCGGCCTCGATAGGTTTCGCCATCGTCGGACAAGTATTCCCCCGCTTCGGTCCAGTGAGCGGCAAGAGCCTTGGCGTCTCCCTTTTCGAAGGCGGCGACGAAGGATTGCACGGATCGGCGAATGGCATCCGCTTCCGGAGACGATTCGGCGGGCGACTTGCTGCTCGTCTGGGCCAAGGCGGGCACGAGGACTTGCATGCCGGCGACCACTGCAATGACGAAGGCAAGCGCGGGAGCGAACCAACGCAGGTTCTTGCGCGCGATCATGATGCACCTCGTTGAGGAAACGGGATCGAAGAGAGGGGCGAGTTACTTTCACACTATGCGGCGTCGCAGATGAAGGAAAAGAAAAACTCTCGAAACGCTCGAATGTTCACCCTTCCATGCGTATCGGCCGCCGATATGCGGGAAAGAAATGAGGATCGGCATGTTGGTGGCTCGCGACGCGGTCATGCTGAGACCGCAGCTCACAGCAATGGCGGTAGCGATCCGCGTCGACGATCCAACGCCAAACGTGAAACGGATGAGTCGCGCCGCCGAAGCGATGTTTGAATTGGAAGAGCGAGTCCTCCCTGCCTCCGAGGCCACCGCCGAGATGCAGAATTTTCGCTCCGCGTTCGCGTGCCCATCCGCAGGCAGCGAATATCAGAAACTTGCCGGGCGATGCGGGAAGGTATTCGAGCGCCGTTCCGCACAGGTGATACTGAACGATATCGCCGGTATGCAAAAAGAGGCCGCCGCAAGCGATGGCGTTGCCGTCTCGAACCAACAACAACTTGACATGATCCTGGTCGCGACAAAGATCATGGAAATAGGCGAGGTCGAATTGATAATGTTGGGCGGCGTGGACACGGCGCATGTTCTCGTCATACACCTCCGCGAATCGTTCGAGATCGCGAAGCGATTCGTCCACGCTGAGACATGCGCCGGCTCGGCGAAACGCACGGACGTCTTGGCGGTGCATCCGATGCATGGCGTCGAGCAGATGGTTGTCCGACTTCATCACGTCGATCGAAATCGTTTCCCCGACCCGCGGCGTTTGTCCGAGGCCTCGGAGTAGGGGCAATTGCTCCAACATTGGGTCGAGCCGTGAAAAAACGGAGATGACCCCTTGTGTTCGCAGAGCATCAGCAAGGGCTCGCCGAAAACGCCCTGCGAAGTTGGGTTCCATGCCATCCCTGCTGGCGACGGGCCCCGCGTAGCCATAGACCGAAGTGGCGTCCCATTTCGGCAGCGAATCGGTTGCCGCCCAGGGCAACGTTTGCAAAGGACGTAAAAGCAACGGGACCGCTGCGACGGTGTTCCCTTCGCGATAGGCGAAAAGCACCGCTCTCCCCTCGCCGCGTGCTTCGGCAAGACGGTGATAGCTCGGAAGATGATGAAAATCGTAGGAAGCGACCGTGCGCAACACCTCCATCCATTCGGTTTCTTGATGGGCTCCAACAATCCGTATCACGCCGAAACGGCTCATCAGGTCCGTCGCGGACGCAAGGGCTGTAACCGACGTTTCCAACTCTGAAAGCGGACAATCGGCGTCGCTCGCCTTCGTCGAGCTCCTCACGGGCGAACGGTGTACAATTCCAAGGCTTGCTAGGGAGCGGCAGATGACGCAGAGGTCGAGAAAAGCTGCATCGCTCCATGTAGCTGCAGTTCCACCGTTCCGAAGCGATTGCAGGAAGGGTCGTTGGCCAACACTTCGGATTCGACGACGAACAGACCGGGACGCAATGTCGGTGCAGGAGGCTTTACGGCGCGTCTGCGAAACTGGTGGCGCGCCGGCAAAGATTCGGGACCGACGAGGCTAAGGTCGCCTCGCAGCACATTCCACAATCGAGGCAATGCGACAAGATGCGTCCGTTGAAGCAGCCGACCGACAATGCAAGTCGGAGGTTCGACGTGCGGAGATTTCGTCCAACGAAACGACAAGATCCGAATCGCGCAACCAGCACGACCTAGCCGCTCTTCCCGATGAAAAATGGGGGCGCCAAAACGCAGACGGACCATCATCGCGATGGCCAACCACAGCGGCGCAAGCAGGAACAAGACGATCGCTGCAGAGACGACGTCGACGCAACGTTTGCCGTAGCGAATGTACAACGCGTTCGACGCCATGCTGAGAAGCTACCGTCGCGCCGACATCCCGGAATAGCCGGAACCCGATCGGCATCCGACGGAACTTTAGCTCACAAAACGAGGTGCGATGGAAGCACCTCGCATCGAAGGGCGATCATTCGCCGAGGTCGTTGAGATCGCCAGTACCGCCTTTGCCAAGCATGGTCTGACGGCGCATTTGCAGGATTTTGCTGACGTCGAATTCTTCGAGCGACGCTGCAGGAGTTGGGGCGGAATCATCCGACTTGCGTTTCTTCTTCTTGCTTGCCGCTGGACGGATCGGTTCGACTTCGACGGCAGGAATGACTTCCACGTCTTCCACCACGGATGTCAATTCCTCATCGTCGACAAGCTCCGGTTCGGTGATGCCCACATCCTCGTCGACCACTTCGATGTCGATGTCCGGCATGACCTCATCCCTGGGCAATGCAGGCGGCGTCGGGGCGAGATTCAGCAAGGCTTGAATCGCCTGTTCCGATAGCTGATACACCGTGAGGAATTTGGCTGCGCCCACTTGCAGCCAATCGCCCGGCCGAAGCACCGAACGGCCTTTGATGCGACGACCATTCACGATCGTGCCGTTCGCGCTTCCCAAATCCTCCGCCCACAACAGGTCGTTCTCTTGGCTCAATCGACAGTGGCGTCGACTGACGGAACCCGACGGCACTCGGATCTGACACCCCGTCTGCCTGCCGATCAGCGTTTCGATCGACCGTAGCGAAAAGGTTTGCGGCGATCCTGCGGATTTCTTCAGAAGCAATCGTGCGTCCATTTCGGCACCCAGCGGAGTAGTATCGCACTCACAGAATAGCACGAATCCAGTCCGGCAGGCGAGACTCCGGAATCGCAGAAGAGCGAGCGAATGGGCAGGTGGGCTAACATAAAGGAGGCGACACTCCATCTAAGGCAACGAGGTGTGCCATGGCGGCCAAAAAACAGCACGTCGAGGATGTCGAGCTACAGGGACACATCATTGATTCCTTGCTGCTCCCCAAAGTGCTCGACGAGATTCTAACTCGGGGCGGAAGCTACACCGTCCGTGAAATTCGAGTCGGCGAAAAGCAAACGGATCCGAGTTTCGCCCGGCTGCAGGTGAAGGCGGATACCGCCGAGGCACTCGAAGATATCTTGGGCGCCATTCACGACCACGGGGCCGTATCCACCACCACGCGTGATGCCGCCATCGAAAACGCCGATGTCGATGGAGCCTTTCCGGAGCACTTCTACAGCACCACAAACTATCGAACTCAGGTAAGGCTCCATGGCGAGTGGATCGAGGTCGAAGATCAAGAGATGGACTGCGGCATCCTTGTCGATCCGCAAGGCAGTGCGGCTCGGTGCATTCCCATGGTGCATGTCCGCAAAGGCGATCGCATCATCGTCGGACGGCAGGGGACTCGCGTGTTCCCTGCCGAAACGGCCCCGCGTCAGAGCCTGTTCGAGTTCATGTCGAGCGCCGTCTCCAGCGAGAAGCCAAAAGGCGTGACGGTTCGCGAAATCGCCGCCACGATGAAGCGACCGAAGCAGGCCGGAGAGAAGATCTTGGCGGTACTGGGCCCCGCCGTGGTGCATACCGGCAGCGTGCCGCACGTATGCGATTTGATCCGCATGGGATACCTCGACGTGCTTTTTGCCGGAAATGCACTTGCGACGCACGACCTTGAGCAAGCATTTTTCGGAACGAGTCTTGGCGTGTCTCTGGATCGGGGTCTGCCTGCGGACGAAGGGCATGAGCACCATCTTCGCACGATCAACCGCATTCGCCGGCTCGGCGGCATTTCCAACGCGGTCGAGCAAGGAGCTGTCCGCAGCGGCATCATGTACGAATGCGTCCAAGCTCATATCCCCTTCGTCCTCGCCGGCAGCATTCGCGACGACGGACCGTTGCCGGAAGTCATCACGGATGTCTTGGTCGCTCAAGATACGATGCGGGAAAAGATTCGGGGCGTCGGATTCTGCCTCATGATGGCGACCATGCTGCATTCCATCGCGGTCGGTAATCTTCTGCCTGCGTGGGTGAAAGTCGCATGCGTGGACATCAATCCAGCGACCGTAACCAAGTTGGCCGATCGAGGCAGTCACCAAACGGTCGGCGTGGTCACGGATGCCGAGCCGTTCTTGCGGGCTTTGGTGCAGGAACTCAAATCCGAAGCTTAATTCTCCGCAACAGAAGTGGATGCTCGTTCAGAAAGAACGTAAATCGGCGCAACGGTCGGCGTCTTTTGGATTTGTTCGCTAGAGTTGGATTATCGCTACGTCCCTTTTTGACGGTTGCGCACCGCTATGGGCATGTTTTCCTTCGTCCGCCGTTGGCTAACGTCAAAAGGCAAGCATGCGCACCGCAAACGAGCGAACTATCGCATCGCCTTCGACTCGCTTGAAGATCGCTTGACGCCGACGGCAGGCGCACGCGAGCAGTACATGCTCGAACTGATCAATCGCATGCGCGAAAACCCGGCTGCCGAACTTCCGATCTTGCTCAATAGCGGCGATTCGGATGTCGCATCTGCAATGAGCTATTTTGGCGTCAACCGAACAACGCTGGCGAATCAATGGGCTCTGCTTACCCCCGCACCCCCGGTTGCTTGGAACGACGATCTAGCGGAAGCGGCTCTCGGCCACAGCCAAGCGCTCGCTGCGGCAGACGCCCAATCGCATCAGCTTCCGGGCGAACCTGGCCTTGGGCAGCGTTTCATCAACGCAGGTTACAACTATCAGATGGCGCGGGAGAACGTGTTCTCCTATGCGGAGAGCCTGTTCCACGCTCATGCCGGTTTCGCCATCGACTGGGGTAACGGCCCTGGCGGCATCCAAAGCCCCGCCGGACATCGCGACAATATCATGGCGACCGATGTCCGTGAGGTCGGCATCGGCATCGTGGACGACACCGGCACTCCAGGTTTCGGTCCGCTTGTGATCACGCAGGATTTCGGCAACCGATTCAACTTCGGCAATCCGTTCTTCCTCGGCACGGTCTACGACGACACGAATGCCGACACCTATTACAGCGTGGGGGAAGGGATTAGCGGCGCGACGATTTCCGCCGTCGGCATCAACGGCACCTCAGGCACGTTCCAGACGACGAGCACCCCCGCGGGCGGCTATCAGATGCAACTCGCGGCGGGCACCTATCAAGTCACGGCTAGCGGCGGCACGTTGGTTTCGCCCGTCGTCCGCACCATCACCATCGGCTCCACCAACGTCCACTCGAACTTCATTCGCACTCCCTTGGCCTCGCCGATTTGGTCGGCTCCGGTTGGAACCACCGCGCAGACGCGGCCGACCTTCTCATGGGGAGCGCCGCCCGAGGCAGTGCGATTCGATCTGTGGGTCGACAACGTCTCCACGGGCAAAGCACAAGTTATCCGCGAGACGACTCTCAACACGAACGCATTCATGCCGGGGACATCGTTGCCTGCGGGAGTCTACCGCGCTTGGGTTCGTGGATATTCGGCCACGAATCAAGTCAGTAATTGGAGCAGTCAGCTCGACTTCACGATCGTCGCTCCGGCGACTCCCACGCCGAACGGGCCGAGCGGAACGGTTGCGAATGGGACGCCGACGTTCGCATGGTCGGCGCCGACTGGGGCGGCGACCTACGATTTGTGGGTCGACAACCTCACGACCGGAGCGAGCAAAGTCGTTTACCAGACTGGCCTCGCCAGCACATCGCTTACCCCGACCACTGCACTTGGGGCGGGCAACTATCGTTTTTGGGTACGAGCGACGAACGATGCCGGCGATAGCAGCCCGTGGAGCACGGGAGCGAACTTCACCGTCGATGTCGCGTTGCCGGCGATTCCTGCGTTCATTTCTCCGAGCGTAGGGGCATCGAGCAACAACCAGGTTACGTATGCTTGGAACGCCGTGAGCGGCGCAGCCCGTTATGACCTTTGGGTCAGCAACGCGAACACGGGCGCGTTGGTTATCCGTCAGGAGAATCTCACCGTTACCTCGTTCAGTACCGGCACGGCCCTTCCGGCGGGCAACTTCATCGCGTGGATTCGATCTTTTGATGCCACCAGTGGAACACGCGGATGGAGCGAGGGACTGAACTTCGTCGTGACGCTTCCGGCTGTGCCGACGCTGACCGGACCAATCGGAACGCAATCGACCGGCACGCCCGCCTTCACTTGGTCGGCGATCAACGGAGCCGACAAATACGACCTGTATGTGGCGAGCGCCGCGGGAGCCGTGGTTATTCGTCAGCAGACGTTGACCGGGACGACCTTCACGCCGACAACCGCATTGCCGCGCGGCGCCTACACGGCGTGGATCCGTTCGCTCTCTTCGCTGGGCGAGTCCGCGGGTTGGAGCGCAGGGCAGACTTTTGCGGTCGAAACAGCCCCGGTCACGCCAACGTTTACTGGTCCCGGTTCGACCATCGACAAGGCGGCCGCAGTGACGTGGTCCGCCAGTGCGGGAGCGACACGCTACGATCTTTGGCTCGACAACTTGACGACAGGCCAAAGCTACCGGCCAGTCAATCTCGCGACCAATTCCTACTCGCCGGGCACGCTCCCCTTGGGCACTTACCAAGCGTGGGTGCGCGCCTACAACTCCGCGGGCGAGACACGCGGTTGGAGCACCGCTTATGCGTTCGCAGTCACGGCGCCCTTGGCTCCCACCGTGACGTCACCGACCGGAGCGTCCACGAACAATCTGCCGACATTCACCTGGAGCACTTCGACCGGCGCAGCCAAATATGAACTGTATGTCGCCAATAACACAACGGGTGCGGTTCCCATCCGCGTAGCGAATCTCGCCGGAACGAGCTTTACCGCAGTCGCAGCGTTGCCGGCCGGATCCTACACCGCATGGGTCCGTGCGGCCAATGCGGATGGCGATGTCGGAACCTGGAGCGTGGCCCGCTCCTTCGCGATCTTCGCACCGGCTATCCCGGTCCTGACCGCTCCCGTAGGCGCGCAGAACACGCAAACGCCTACGTTCCAATGGACCGCAAGCAGCGGAGCACTGCGTTACGATTTGTGGGTTTACAATGCCACGACGGGCGTCGATCAAGTCATTCGCCAACAGTCGCTCAGCACGAACAGCTACACACCTTCGACGCCGCTTGCTGCGGGCCGCTACCGCTTCTGGGTCCGTGCGTTCAACAGCCTCGGCGAATCGCTCGGCTGGAGTCTCGGCACCGACTTCACGATTGCATGACGTCCCCGCATGACGTCGTCACGACCGCTAGATAGCATGAACAGTGTCCGCTAGCCGACTCCTCGGAGGTGATCGTTTCGCTGCCCTGTCATGGCTATTCGCATCAGCAATCTCCGCTTGGACATCGAGGAACCGGAAGCGGCTCTTCCGGAACATCTCGCGCACATCCTGGGTCTGTCGCCTCACGACTTCGGCTCGTGGCGCATCCTCCGCAAAAGTCTCGACGCCCGGGTCAGGGATCGCTTTCGTTTCGTCTATTCCGCCGAAGTTCGGGTGCCGCAAGAGGAAACCGAAGTCGTTCGGCATGCCTTGCGGAGAGGCTCCGGCGACCTCCTCATCGAATGCCGCGAGGAACCGCCTTTCGAATTGCCCAAGGCAGGAACGAAGCCGCTCGTCCATCCGCCGATCGTCATCGGCTCGGGTCCCGCGGGACTTGCTGCCGGGTACTTTTTGGCGGCTGCCGGTTATCGACCGATCGTTTTGGAACGCGGCCCTGCGGTGCGCGATCGCATTCGCGACGTGAAACAGTTTGATGGCGGCGGGACCTTCGACTCCGAAAGCAACTACCTTTTCGGCGAAGGCGGAGCGGGCACTTTCAGCGATGGAAAGCTCACCTGTCGCGGTTCCGGCCCTGAAGTGCGTCGCGTTTTGGAGTTGTTCGCGGAATGCAAAGGAAAGCCGTCGATCCTCTACGATTACCGCCCGCACTTGGGCAGCAATCGCCTTCCCGCCGTGGTGAAAGCGCTTCGCCAACGGATCGAATCGTTCGGTGGCGAAGTACGGTTTCGCTGCAAGGCCGAAGATATCGACCTGGGGTCTGAAGGCGTTCGCGGGCTAACGACGTCGTCCGGCTATTTTCCTACAGAACTGATTGTCTTGGGTCCTGGCCATAGCGCACGCGACACCATGGAAATGCTCGTTCGCCGGGGTATTCCCATCGAGCAGAAGCCATTTCAGATGGGCGTTCGCATCGAACAACCTCAAGAAGTCGTCAATCGCGTGAAGTACGGCCATGCGCCCCTCGAAAATCGCCTTGGCGCCGCCGACTACAATCTCGTCGCTCACGGCACAAACGACTTATTCACGTTCTGCATGTGTGCTGGGGGGCACGTGATACCGAGCGTGTCGGAAGAAGGCTATTTCTGCACCAACGGGATGAGCCTTTCCGATCGAGCGTCGCCGTTTGCGAACAGTGGGTTGGTCGTCACGATTCCGCTCGATCAGTTCCCGGGGACCGATCCACTTGCCGGAGTTCGCCTTCAAGCTCAATTCGAGAAGCGAGCGTATGAGCTAAGCCGACAGGAATACCGTTGTCCGATCCAGAACGCGAAAGACTTTCTCGCGAATCGACGGACGACCTCCCTGCCGAAGTCCAGCTACCCGCGAGGCCTTGTGCTTGCCGATCTCACCGAGTTGATGCCCCCTGTCGTGCAAAGCGCTCTAAGAAATGGTCTGCCGATACTCGATCGCAAATGGCAAGGACGATTTCTTCAAGAGGCGACGCTCGTCGCCCCGGAAACGCGCGGCAGTTCGCCCATCCGCATCCCGCGGCATCCGATCCATCGCGAAACGCCTGGGGTCCGCGGTCTGTATCCCATCGGCGAGGGGGCGGGATACGCGGGGGGCATTGTGAGCGCAGCTGTCGATGGCCTCAAAACCGCGATGGCGATCATCGCGAACTATGCGCCGCTCGAGAAACGCTGAGCCAACGCATTGGTTGGACTGCATCAATCTTCGATGTTCTCGCCTTGCAAGCGAGCCACCTCAAAGCAATCTTTGTCGCCGCGGCCTGAAAAGCAGATGACGACGACATCCTCTTTGCTCCGTTTCGCCGCAAGCCTCATGCCTTCGACGATGGCATGCGAAGTTTCCAACGCGGGAAGGATGCCCTCGAGTCGGCTGGCCTTCGAAAAGCCTTCCAGAGCTTCGGTGTCGCCGACCGAGGTGTAATGGACACGGGCCGTGTCCTTCCAGTAGCTGTGTTCGGGGCCGACGCCGGGATAATCCAAGCCTGCCGAAATCGAATGCACCGGCGCCGTCTGTCCATCGTCATCCTGCAAGACGTAACTGAATGTGCCATGCAACACGCCGGGCTTGCCGTGACTGAGCGTGGCGGCATGATGTCCGGGGTGCGGATTGCGCCCACCCGCTTCGACGCCCACAAGCTGCACGGAGCGATCGCCAATGAACGGGTAGAACATGCCCGCCGAGTTGCTGCCGCCGCCGACGCAGGCGACGACGACATCGGGCAGCCGGCCGAGTTTCTCCATGCACTGGTGCTTCGTTTCGGTGCCGATAACCGATTGGAAGTCGCGGACCATGGCCGGGAATGGATGCGGGCCGATGACGCTTCCGATGATGTAGTGGGTGTTTTCGACCGACGCCATCCAATCGCGCATCGCTTCGTTGACGGCATCGCGCAACGTTCGGCTGCCGCTGGTGACGACAACCACTTCCGCTCCCATCGCCTTCATCTTGAAAACATTGAGCTTCTGCCGGCGAACGTCTTCCTCGCCCATGTACACGGCGCATTGGAGGCCGAAAAGCGCACAAGCCGTCGCCGTGGCGACCCCATGTTGTCCCGCACCGGTTTCGGCGATGACCCGAGGTTTGCCCATGCGGCGAGTCAGGAGCGCTTGGCCGATGCAGTTATTGATCTTGTGGGCGCCGGTGTGATTCAGATCTTCTCGTTTGAGGTAGATGCGAGCCCCGCCGGCTTCCTTGGTCAATCGTTCAGCAAAATACAGCGGTGAAGGCCGGCCGACGTAATCTTTCAGGTAATATTCGAAGTGTTTCTGGAACTCGGGGTCGTTTCGCGCTATCTCATAGTGCTCGGTGAGCTGGCGCAGGGCGTGCATCAGCGTTTCCGGCACATACCTTCCGCCGAAATCCCCGAATCTTCCCTCCTGGTCGGGCACGGAAACTGACGCGGTCATGGCGTTTCTCGCAAGCGGGAGCGGGATCTTGGTCTCTTTCAGATTATGAGAACCGCGACGCGCTCGTGAGTTTCAACCTTCCGTTTTCCGAAGTTCAGCCTGCCTTCCGTGACTTTAAGGAACCGGCAAGTTCTCGATTAACAATATTTCACCTAGTTTCATGGGATATTTTCGGCCTGATGAAACGTCTCAGAAGCGACGAAGTCTTCGCAGAAGGTGCGAGCGTTCACGAGCGTTTAATAGGTTTCAGGTAGAATTCAATCGGCGGCATCGGAACCGTCGTCCACAGATTCGGTTGAATTGAAGTAGGAGCGGAGCCTTGGCGAGTATTTGGGCAAGCATGGCGATTGTGGCTGGCGGCGGACTGCTGCTTGTCGTCGCTCGCTTGCTCGCCTGGGGTGAACGCCCTTCACGTGGGGCTGCTTCGATCCGAACCCTGGCGGGAGTTGCCTTTTTTGCTTCGCTAGCGGCACTCGTCGTAACGCACTTCGCGTCCGCGTCCGCAGAGCTTCAAGGCAGCTTAGCCCTGTTTGCCTCGGCCTATGTGTTTGGATTCGTGGCACCCTCTCCGGTTACCGCTCATTTTTGGACGCGTGCTGCCTCCGCCGCCCAAAGCAAATGGGGTAGATTGACTATGGCGGCTGTCCTGGGCGCAGGATTTGTGACAGCCTCGATGAGTTACCTGGCTTTTCTCGAAGTGGACGACTTCGCGGCATTGGGTGACGGGGGCGATTTCGCCAACGACTTGCAGGATCAGAACACCATACCGGCCTCGGATATGGAAAGCCCCCTCTATACGGATCGGGGCCAGAGAATTGCGATTCGCAAGATTTTCACCAGCACCTCGCTCGAACCGGCCATTTTCGAACGGCAGACGGCGATGCTGCAGCGATTTCGTCTCCGCGAGCAAGTCATTCATATCCCTGGCGGCTGGCAGCCCTGCAACTGCCATGGTTTCACTTTCTCCGATGGGCAGTATTGGATTCCAGGGGAAGAAGTCCCCAAGATCCTAAGCGACAATGGATACATTGAAATCCACCTTCCCAGAGCTGGAGATGTGGCGGTTTATCGAAATAGTGCCGAGGAAGTCGTTCATACCGGCATCGTCCATTCCGCGAACTCGGATTTGACCTTAGTGGAAAGCAAATGGGGCCGAATGGGTCGTTTCATTCATCCTCATAATCGCCATTGCTATCTCGAAACCAAATGCGCCTTCTACCGTAGCCGTCGCGCGGGCAACACGGTGCAAGGCGTGCCGCCGCATGATGGCTCGCTCTTCCCCGATCTTCCTAGTGCGGCCATGCTGCATCACATGTTGCCGACTCAAATGACTTCGCACGTGAAATGAGTTGGGTCTGTTGATCGACGCAGCTTTTCCACTCCCCAGCCGCTGCTTCTGCGACGACCGGATCATGATCTTCTGTCAGCTTTTCCAAAGCCGACAACGCTTCCAGGCGCCTTTGATTCGCCAGGGCGATAGCGACATTGCAGCAGCCCCTGATCGTTTGGGCGAAATAGGGCGGTACCGCGAAAACGTTTACGAAACTCCTCATCCGTTATGTAAAGCAAGTCTAACGGATCGAGCGTATCCCATACGGCCCGCGGCGAGAAAGCCGTTTCCGCGCCGGCCGTTGCTTTGCGGTTCCAGGGACATACTTCCTGACAGATGTCGCACCCGAAAATCCACTCTCCCATGCCCTCTCGCAACGGCATCGGAATCGGTCCTCGCAATTCGATGGTGAGGTAGCTGATGCACCGGCGTGCATCCAAAACGCCGGGGCTGACGAACGCATCGGTCGGACATGCGTCAAGGCAGCGAGTGCATGTGCCGCAATGCTGGGCGTCGAATGGGCGGTCTTCGGGAAAATCGCGATTCAGCAAGAGACCCGCGAGGAAAAACCAGCTGCCCAAGCGTTTGTCGATCAGCATCGTATTTTTGCCGACCCAGCCGAGTCCTGCACGCCTTGCAAAGTCGCGCTCCAAAAGGGGAGCAGTGTCGACAACGCCGCGACCTTCGAGGGAAGGATCGCTCTGCCGCAGTCGGTCCAACAGCGCGTTTAAACGTGCACGCAGCACGTCGTGATAATCGTCCCCTTGAGCGTAACTGGCAACGCGAACGGGCGATTGCTTGGGTGGGATGCTGGGATGATAAGCGCATCGCCAGCATGACCACGGTTCGCACGGTCGGCAGTATCGACTTGGGATGCCGTCGTGCCTCACGATGGCGTTCCATGTACGACATTTCGCCGGCATAGCCTTGGTCGAGCCATTCTGTCAGCCGTGAAAACCCGTCCGCCTCCCTGGCGGGCGAAGCCGACCCGGTCGAAGCCCGCCTTAGTCGCCATGGCTTGGATTTCGGCTTTGGAAAGGATCATGCGAAATTCGGCCTTTTCGTTGACAACATCCGTCAGGGGCGTTAATTATACGCGTGTTTGCATGCCGGATCGCGCATCCTGCGGTCCCTTGCCCAGCGGCTTCCTTCGGCGGTTTCGAATAGTCGAGCCTTTCGCTTCGTCCTCAACCAAGGCGTAGGGCGTTTCGACTTGCAGCGTCGCGGTTCGCCTGCGCATGCAATGGTTGGCGTATCGGCTTCTTCGTGCGTGTTCGTCGTTCGGTACGCATCGGAGAAGATGAGTCGGCATCGACCGACAGGTCGAGCCTCGTTTTTCAAAGGTGGGGACGGATGAAGAAATTTCTGGCGACGGGACTTCTGGCTTTGGGCGCCATGGTTGCGCTGCTCGGCACCAACCACGCGGGACTCGCTCCGAAGTACACCACTTCGGAAGTCATGAAGAAGGCCATGAAGGGCGGCCTCTGCGCTAAGGTCGCGTCCGGCAAGGCGTCGGCCGAAGAGCAGAAGCAATTGGTCGAACTCTTCGAGGCCATGTGCGAAAACAAGGCCCCCAAGGGCGAGCAGAAGGCTTGGGTTTCCAAGTGCGAAGCGCTCATCAAGGCCGCCAAAGACGGCGACGGCAAGGCTCTCAAGGCTGCCGCCAACTGCAAGGCCTGCCACGACGTCCACAAGTAAGCAACCCGTTGGGTCGAAACAACACGAACGCCTCGCCGCATCTGCGACGAGGCGTTTTTCGATGCGCCGGGCGAGCTTCAACGGGTTAGTGACCGTTCCTTAAGGGATCGACGCGCGTCGGGTCCCCCGTACTCGGAGCATTACAGACATTGAGGATCTGATGCAGTTCCTCTCCGGAAATCACTTCTTTCTCGAACAGCGTTTGCGCCAAAGCATCGAGCGCCTCCCGACGAGACATCAGCAGTTCGCGCACTTCGCGGCCTGAATCGTCGAGAATCGAGCGGACTTCCATCTCGATTTCACGCGAAGTCGTTTCGCTCGCCCGATCGCCGCTTCCTCCGGAACCGGCGAGGAAAGTCGATTCCCCTTCGTCACGGAAGAAGATTCGGCCCAACCGGCTCATGCCGAATTCCTTCACCATCCGGCGAGCGACCATGTTTGCATGTTGCAGGTCGCTGGTTGCTCCGTTGGCAATTTCGTCGAATGTGATTTCTTCCGCGAGCGTTCCTCCGAGGCAGACTTTGATCCGCGTCAGGAGTTCGCCGCGCGTATGCATGTGGCGATCGTCTTCGGGCCGCTGTAGTACATACCCGAGTGCTCCCGGTCCACGAGGAATGATCGTCACTTTGTGCACCGGATCGGCGAACGGTAGCGAACAAGCGACCAAAGCGTGCCCCGCTTCGTGATAAGCAAGCCGACGTTTTTCTTCCGCCTTGATGATGCGGCTCTTCCGTTCAAGGCCGATCGCCCCGCGTTCGATCGCTTCGTTCAGTTCCGCCATTCCGACGGACGATTTTCCGTTGCGGGCGGCTAGTAAGGCGCCTTCGTTAATCAGATTCTCGAGATCGGCGCCGACCGACCCGGGCGTCAGCGACGCGATTTTGCGAAGATCGGCGTCGTCGCCAAGCTTCACGTTGCGAGAATGCACCTTGAGAATCGCCTCACGTCCCTTCACATCGGGGCGATCGACGACGACCGTACGGTCAAATCGGCCGGCACGCAGCAGCGCGGGATCAAGGGTTTCAGGGCGGTTCGTTGCGCCCATGATGATGACGCCGCTGTTGGCATCGAAGCCGTCCATCTCGACGAGCAATTGGTTGAGCGTTTGCTCGCGTTCCTCATGGCCGCCGATCGGATTGGAGCCTCGTGTTTTGCCGAGAGCGTCCAATTCATCGATGAAGATGATGCAGGGCGCCCGGCTCTCCGCTTGCTGGAATAGATCCCGGACACGGCTCGCGCCGACGCCGACGAACATTTCCACGAAGTCCGAGCCCGACAAGTTGAAGAAAGGAACCTCCGCTTCGCCGGCAACGGCTCGCGCAAGTAGTGTTTTGCCCGTGCCCGGCGGCCCGACCAGCAGCACGCCCTTGGGTATGCGGCCGCCGAGAGCCTGGTATTTTTCCGGGTTCTTGAGGAAGTCCACGATTTCGCGAAGCTCAGCGACAGCTTCGTCGATGCCTGCGACATTCGCGAAGGTGGTGCGGTGGGCGGCATCTTCGTAAAGCCGATGACGGCTTCGACCGAATTGGAACGGGGAATTTCCGCCGGACAGCCAGCGAATGAGAAAGAACCCGCCGACAACGATGAACGCCCCAAGCACCAAAAGCGACATCATCGACGCGACGCCGCGCGAAAAGGTCTCGTCTTCTTCCCCGCGGTACTCAGCGCCAGCCCGCAGGTCGAGCAGCTGCAACAAATCCCTGTCGAGAGGCAGTCCAATGCGGGAACGAAAAGGACGCAATTCGGAACCGGTCTTTACGCTGTCCCCCTGCCGCAGAATCTGATCCGTGACGAGGATTTCTCCTCGCACTTCGTTTTTGGCAACGAGGACATTTCGAAAGCGAACCGACGAGTCCGTCATGCGCAGCAGACGCATCAACTCGCCGTAAGAGAGGTTGCGCACACTGGCTTCGCGTTGTTGATAGAAGGCCAACACCCCAAGCGAGGTGGTCACCATAAGAGCGACGGAACCAATCCCCAGCCAGCGCATTTTGTCCTTGGAGTGCTTCAAGATCCATCTCCAATGAAACGCAGAGACATTTCACTGTAAGGCGGAGGAAACGAACCCGCAATCGGAAGGCCAAAGAGGGGTACGAAACGAAAAACGCCTGCCGGAGGGGTACTCTGGCAGGCGAAATAATAAGGAAGTGGGGTGAGGGAAATGAATCGGCTCAGCCCCTTAACACTCTTATGTTATCGGCGATGTACAAAAAAGAAAAGAGGCTTGTTCGCAAAAAAAAGAAGAAAAACGGGCTACTCTGCGAAGAGGCTCATGGACGCGACTGCATCGTTCGAGGGCCGTCCAGCAGTCCAACGACGCGCGCACCTTCGGACCGCATTTCGACAAGCACATAGCCGGTTTCCTGACGACGCATGTCGACTCGAATACTGATTTCAACCGCGCGAAGACGATCCGACATGATGCGTCGGACTGCATTCGCATCGTTTTCCGTTAGTTTCGTCAGGCAAGCTTCGCCGCGAACTACTGCGCCCAGCGAAACGTCAAGCAATTTGCCATCCGCTTTGTACCCCGCGGCGCCATGCTCGAAAACTTCGTCGAGTTCCGTGTCCGATTCCAGGGCAAGCATGCCGATGAGAAATGGTAAGGAGCAGATGGCACGCAACTCGTCGCGATCCTGAGCTACGAGGCTCGTGAAGAATCGCCTCGCCGCTTGCCGTGCCGCATCCGCGGGAGATGCCGGGTCCGCTTCGATCCCGAAATGCGTGGGTAGAGATTCTGCGATGCGTCGAGAATCGACGCCCAGCGATCGCAACGCGGAAACGGTTTCGAGAGCGACCCAGCGATCATCGGCGAACGGCAGAAACGCAAGCAACGCGTCGGCTGCCCCTTCGGGGCGGATCTCGTGAAGTAGGCGAATCGATGCCTCGGCTTTTTCGGGAGTCCAGCGGCCACGTTGGACTCGCAGCATTTGCTCCAATCGACGCCGGGTTTCTGCTCCGGCATCGCCAAGCTTGGCCCGCAAAAGGGGATCGACGCCCGGGTTGGCATACATCAAATCGCGCATTGCCTTTTCGCGTTCGCGATAGGTCTTTGCGGACAGCTTCTCGATGTTCGCCTCCACCTCGCGACGTTCCTTCTTAGTCAGAGTTTGGAAGCGGATTCGTTTGAGCAATTCGTCGGCATCGATTGGTCGCTTCCAACCGAGCGTTTGCAGGTCCTGGTGAGTTTGCGGCGAATGATCGTTCTCCGCGGGAGGCACGGAAATAAGGTAGGCGACGACGAGTGGAGCTAGCATGGCGAGCCTCGGTCAGCGGTGACTTCGCCGATCCGTGGCGATGCGTTGAAGTCGGAAACTTCGTCGCATCCAGCTTAGCTTGCCCGATCCGTAAGCCTGCCGTCCATGACGCGACCGGCGCGGATCGATCGCCGCGACAAACCATCGCAATCGTTAATTTCGCTACCTCCGCACCTCCTGCCGATCTGCAGAACCGGTACAGCCGTATCCGTTCGAAGCGAATGAATGCAAAGGGCTGGCTCCGAAATGCGTATAATCGGCCCTACCCAAAGCGATGGATTCGCACACTACGAAATGAACGGGTTTATGCCACGCGCTGCCATGACCGGTTGGGGATCCTGCATCCCCGAGAAAGTGCTGACCAACGCGGATATCGAAAAGCTCGTCGACACTAGCGACGAATGGATCCGCACCCGCACCGGCATCCGCGAACGACGGTTGGCAGCCCCCTCCGAATCGGCCGCATCCCTTGGCATGGCCGCAGCCCGCAAAGCGCTCGCCTGCGCCAAGCTCGATCCGGCCGACCTTGACCTCGTCATCTTTACCGCGACCGCGTCCGATTATTTGCTGCCGGCAAGTGCCTGCCTGATTCAGCAGCAACTGGGTGCCACACGCGCAGCTGCCTTCGATCTCAACACTGCATGCAGCGGGTTTGTCTACTCGCTGACGACCGCAGCGCAATTCATTCAGTCGGGAATGTATCGCCGAGTGCTCATCGTCGCAGGAGAAACGCTGACGCGATTCCCAATTGAAGGACCGAAGCACCTGCATCCTTTTCGGCGACGGTGGTTCCGCTGCCGTCTTGGAAGCGACGGATCAGGATGCGGGGTTGCTCAGCAGCGTGCTCGGCTCGCGCGGCGACGTCGAAAAGAGCCTGTTCATCGAGGCGGGAGCCGCAGCCCTGCCCGCGTCGGAAGCGGCGATTGCGGCGGGCAGTCATTTCCTCAAAATGCGAGGCAACGAAGTTTTCAAACTCGCCGTCCGCAACATGGCGCAGTCCGCCCGCGAAGCCATCGCAAAAGCTGGACTCGCGCTCGGCGATCTTCACGCCGTCATTCCCCATCAGGCTAACTCGCGCATCCTCGTCGCGACGCAGGAAGCCCTCGAAATTCCGCTCGAGAAATTCCACATCAACGTCGATCGCTTCGGAAACACCGGCGCTGCGTCGATCGGAATTGCATGGGCCGAGTATCTTGAACAACACTCCGCCCAACCCGGCGCTCTCTTTGCCCTCCTTGCGTTTGGCGGCGGTTTCACCTGGGGCGCCAGCATTTATCGCTGGCCCGACGTCGAAGCAATTCGCGCTAAGCGATGATGATTGATTCTTCTTCGTTCATTCGTTGTCCTCATTCTTCTTTCATCCTAATAACCTCCCGCCCCAAGCGAAGCACCTTATAATAGGGAGGCTTGTTTTCCGCCTTCGCGGAAGCAGTCGGCTCCTATCGGAGACGCTTTCCGTGTCGCGACATCTTTCCGCCAGTCGTGCTCTTCTGCTGGGACTCGCCGTCGTTTCGGCTGCGGGGGTAGGTAGTTACGCGTTCTATCAGGTACAGAGCCGCAACGGGCTGGGCGCGGACGCTTTCGCCATCGAGACGGCGTTTGCCGACATCGGCGGCGTGCAGGCGGGGACACGCGTTCGGCTGCAGGGCATCGACGTCGGCGAAGTCGTCGAGGTCGTGCCTCCCGCTCAGCCGGGTCAGAAGGTGTCGCTGAAACTGCGGATCGCGGGGAAGGTTCGCCATCTCGTCCGCCAGGATGCACGCATCAAGATCGAACAACCGCAACTTGTCGGTGACAAGACGATTCGTCTCGTTCCGGGTTCGATCGACGCGGAGCCGGTCGCCGATGGCGCGGTCCTCGCCGCCGTGGAAACTCCGGAGTTGATCGATTCGCCCACCCAATCCGCCACCACGCTCAACTCGATGCTGGGCGATATCGATTCATCGCTTCAAGCCTTCCGTAAAGGCGCGGGTTCGGCCGAAGAAATCGCCACCGATCTGCGGCAGGCGACGACCCGGCTCAACAACGTCCTCGGCAAGATTGACGTCGCCATGGGAGCCGTCGAGCGCGGAGAGGGGACGCTTGGGAAACTGGTGAAAGACGATTCGCTCCATCGCGAACTCGTCGCCGCCCTCGAGCAGATGAAAGGCGCCATCGGCGATGTGCGCAGCGGCAACGGCACCCTCGGCAAACTCGTTAAGTCCGACGGAGCTTATGCCGAGGCCCTGCAGTCGTTGGCCGATGTGCGGAAGATGGTCGCTTCGGTGAAACAGAATGCGGATGCGATCAAATCGCTGCCGCTCGTCCGTGATTACGTCGTTGATGCTCAGAAGGAACTCGTGCGTCCCGACAGCCAGCGAAGCCGCAAGGTGTTCGCGGTCGAAGAACTGTTTCAGCCGGGCCGGGCGGTGCTGACCGCGGAGGGGAAGAAACGGCTCGACGATGCCGGCAAGTGGTTGGCGAAGACGAAACCGAGCGGATCGGAAATCGTGGTTGCGGTCATGGCGGCTCCCGGCGAGAATGCCGACTTCGCCGTCACGCTCACGCAGAAGCAGAGCGAGGCGGTCGCGGAATACCTTCGCTCGCAGCATTCGGTGCATCGCATGGGGTGGTGGTCGTCGCGGGCCGTCAAGCCGATCGGTTGCGGCACCGAACCGCCGCAGCAACCCGAAAGCGAATCGCTGCCTGCGGGCCGTGTCGAAGTCATCCTGTTCAGCCCGGCATCGTAAGTGATGGCTACGAGGCTGCGTTTTTCCGAGCCGTCGGCGACTACGAATGGAGTGTCGCCCACGGCTCTCGGAGTTGTTGGACGCCACGCATCCGGCGACATCACGGAGGATTGCCATGACGCTGGAAGAGATGCTGCACGCCGCCGCCTTCCGAGACGCCGTGGCCATGCTGGATGCCGAGCCCAGCGACGATCCTGCCCAGCATTTCATGGCGATGGAACTCAAGGCATTTCTCGAAGACTTCGACGGCGCCATGGTTGAACTGCATGCCGTCGAGAAACGTCTCCCCGATCGCGGCATTCGTCAAGAGTTCGAACCGCTTCTCATGCGCGCGAAGGATTGGGTGCATCGGCAGACCGAAGCGCATGCCGAAGGGCATCGCTCGTCGCTTGCGGAACCGCTGACGCCGTATTCGCAGTTTTTCGATCAAGCGATGCACGACCATGCGGCTGGTATTTATTCGGAAACGATCGATTCGCTGGAACACGCTCGCCGATTGACGCCGCGTGTCCGCGGCATCGCGACGATGGCGGATGAGAAGAAGGTTGGGTTCAGCGATTTATGGGACGCGGACGAACTGACCGGCCCGCATTTGGTCTGCGTGCATGAGCAGACGCTGGCGGATGTGCCGTTCGCATCGCTGGCGATGATCGAGTTTCTGCCGCCGCAAGGATTTCAAGATGTGCTGTGGATGCCGGCCCGAGTGCGTGCGTGGAGCAGCGACCAGGCAAGCGTCCGCGTGTTCGGGTCCTACGTCGGCACGGCCCACGACGCGTCCGCCGAGGTACGCCAACTCCGCCGCACCCGTTTCGACCGCGGCACCGGTTACGCCGTCGGCCGCGGCCTGCGCGCCTGGCGTCTCGCCGCCGCGGACGATCCGTCTCGCATCTCCCTCGTCGGCATCAACCGCATCGCGCGGATCGACTTTCGGAAATGAGACTACGTCAACAACCACCGCCCGAGATTGAAATACAGGAGCAGAGTGACCAAGTCCGCGGTGGCAAGGGCGATCGGGCCGCTCGCCACTTGCGGGTCGCGGCGCGCCATGCGGAGGATGAAGGGAAGGGCCAACCCGATTGCGGCGGATGCTGCCACGCCGCCGGCAATGCCGATGAACAGGCTCAGCCCCGCGTGGATGCTTCCTTTCCAGAAGTAGGCGACGGTCCCGACAACCATTCCGCAGCAAGCACCTAACGTCAAGCCGACGACAAGTTCGCGTCCAAGCCGGCGGCCCAAGTCTACCCACGTCGGTTTTCGTCCGTGCATCGTCTGCAACGCGATGCTGACCGATTGGATCGAAACGCCTTCCGCCATCCCCGTAACCAACGTGATGAACGGCGTGACCAAGATCAACGTTGCGACATCGGCGTACACGTCGGATATCAGGGCCGCGATCATTCCGCCGACCACGTTGCAGATGAGCCAGGGAAACCTTTTCCGGACCGCGAGCAGCATTTTTCGTTGTTCGGCTTCGCTGAGATGCACGCCGACCAACTCGAACAGATCCTGATCCTCCTGCTGACGCTCCAGATCTTCGATTTCGTCCGTGTAGAGAGTGACGTCGACAAGGCCGATAAGCCTCTGCTCGTCGTCCACGACCGGAAACGCGAGTAGTTTGTGCAACGTGAAGAATTCGCACGCGTCCAGCACGGTTGCCGTATGAGGAATCGTGACGACCGCGGAAACCATGACCTCGGCAACGGGCGTCGCGGGCTGAGCGCGAAGCAGGCGGCGTGTGGGGATCACGCCCGCCACGCGACCTTCGTCATCCACGACGTAGAAGTAGACGACTCGGCTGCCGATCTCATGGGTCCGCACATAGGCAAGCGCCTCGGCGACGGTGGAGCCGATGGGAATGCGAGTGACGTCCGCACGCATGTGTTTGCGAACGGGGTCGTTCAGAATCAATCGCGCGTTCGACATCGGCTGCTCCGAGCATGACGGGATAGGAATCCGCGATGCGGATTGTCCGGATGGCTCTCGGCAGCGTTCGTTGTTTTTTCGATAGGGATTTCCAGAAACGGGATCAACCGTATCGCGCGGATCGATTTTCGGAGTGGCCTAGAATGTGGCGTGCATCGAGGCCAACTTCGACGTTTCGCTGTTCGTCGCGAGGCACCCCATGTCGAATCGCATGCCGACGAATCTGAGGCCGATTTGTTTCGCCCCTCCGGGTGTGGCGTAGTGCCAACGTCGGTGAAAGGCCACCGACTCGGAGTCCGGCCAATCGACCGCTTCCACCAGAATTCGGTCGGCGAGTTCGGTCCCAGTGACGAAATCCGGTGCGGCTTCATGAACGACGAAGAAATCCAGGCTCATGGATCGAACGCCCTCACCCCTGCGACCCATTTGTCCCCGAAAACGCTCCACATCTCACCCGGCGAAAACTCGTCTTTCCATTTCCGAAATTTAGGATGGTCGCTCAGCTTCCCGCAGTGTGTGCCGCCGTCCTCGCCGACGGCAACCAGCCGCACCTGTTCCGGTCACACCCGGTTGCTTGAACTTTCCGCCGGCTGTTTCTCGGGATGCAGATAGATAAAATTCTTGCCAAGCCGTCCTCCGTAGTTTCCTGCAGAGATGCGGACCAGGCCGGACGTGTCGATGGATGCGGCGATGGCGGCGTGGGTAGCTTTCACCAGCGTCGGCAGGTCGCGGCCGTTGAGGATGATTTCCATCACCGATGCTACGCCGGCCGGTAGTTTCGACTTCTCGCCAAGCTTCTCGCGCAGCGTCGGGCAGTATGCCTCATAGGTGCTTGCGATCGAAAACTTGTATCGGCTCCCCGCCTTCGATCCGCTCGCGGCCACCCCGCCGGGGAACGGCAGGATGACGCCCGGCACCTTCGCGGATGCGGCCGCCGCCTTCTCCGCGGCATCGAGCGCGGCATCGACCGTGGATCCGAAGAACCACAGGTTGCCCCCCATGATGCCGTCGCGGTAGCCGAAGCGCCGATCGATGACGAACTCGCCGCCCAGGATCGGCACCACCCACACCTTGCGGCCATAGCGTTGATCGCGGAACTGGAACCCGTCGCCGAAAAACGCCAGCTTTCGTCCCAGTTTGAACCAGGTCGGTTCGTCGAGCAGGTTGAACGCGGAGCAGGTCGCGCAGGTCAGTACGTTCTGGCTGATCCGCACCAGGAGCGATCGCTCGAGCGCCTCCGCCCGATCCTTGCGGAATCGCGGCACATGGAATTGCAGGATGGCGCCGGGCCGACCATCGGGCGTGGCGAACGATTCGTCACCGCCGGGGCCGACATAGCGATCGAGCGCCGCTTCGCAATCGCAGAGGATGCTGCTGGAAGCGTTGCCGGTAGCGGCGTGGATGGCGTGATCGAGCCAGGTGCGATCGCGCGCGGTGATGAGCACTTCCGCGTAGATGCTGCGAAACGCCTCGGCATACGTGTCGTCAACGCGATCGAGCGGAAACGTGCTCACGCGAACCTCAAAGAGCGGAGGGCGAATATACAGGTCGCGTCAATGTATCGTGCCGTAGCCGGATGGAAAGCGCGACGCGATTGCGATTTTCACGCCAGCAGTACCACCATCGAATGGGCGGCGACAGGGTAGTCGTACTGCGGGGACATCGGCTTGGCGTCGGCCTCCGACACGATGTCGAGCGGCGCCGGGACGGCAGTATCGACGATGCGATACCAGGGACGACCTGAGGGCGAGGGGGGTAGGCGGAAGTGGACCATTCCGGACCATGCGTTGCACGCGACGTAAAAGTCGCTGTCAGGTTCGCGTCCCGTCATCGAACCGTTGATCGAATACGCGAGCGTGCGGCTGCCGTGCGAAAAATCGGGGGAATGCGGCTCCACGCCATGCCAAATGATATCAGGCTCGAAGTCTCCGCTAGGGCCGCGACCTTTGAAAAAGTCGCGGCGACGAAGAGCCGGGTGTCGTTTCCGCAAGGCGATCATCATGCGGGCGAACCGGAAGAAGTCGGCGTTTTGTTCCTTCAGCGTCCAATCGATCCAACTGAGTTCATTGTCCTGGCACCAGGCATTGTTGTTCCCCTGCTGCGTTCGCAGGAACTCGTCGCCGGCGAGCAGCATCGGCGTCCCTTGCGACAGCATCAGCGTGGCGAACAGATTGCGGGCCTGACGATGTCGCAGCTTCTGTACGACGCGATCGTTCGTTGGGCCTTCGATGCCGCAGTTCCAAGAGTTGTTGTCGTTGGCTCCATCGCGGTTCGCTTCGCCGTTCGCCTCGTTGTGTTTCTGGTTATAGCTGACGAGATCGTTGAGGGTGAAACCGTCGTGGCAGGTGATGAAATTCACCGAGTGCGAGGGGCGGCGCCCGGACCATTCGTAGAGGTCCGCGGAACCGCACAGGCGCGTCGCGAGATCGGCGGTCATGCCGATATCGCCGCGCCCAAAATTTCGGACGTCGTCCCGATAGCGGCCGTTCCATTCCGACCAACGTTTGCCGTAGGGGAACCCGCCGACCTGATACAGACCGACGGCATCCCACGGCTCGGCGATCAGCTTGGTGTGCGAGAGCAGCCCATCCTCCGCGATCATTTCCACGATCGGCGGTTCCATGAGCACGTTGCCGTTGCGGTCTCGGCCGAAGATCGACGCGAGGTCGAATCGGAGGCCGTCCACATGCATGTCGCCAACCCAAAATCGCAGGCAGGTCAGGATGATGTCGCGGACGATCGGGTGGTTGCAGTTGACGGTGTTGCCGCAGCCGGAGAAATTCATGTACTCGCCGTTGGGCCCGAGCATGTAGTACAGCTCGTTGTCGAGGCCGCGGAAGGAATAGGTGCGGCCTCGGTCGTCCCCTTCGCCGGTGTGATTGAACACGACGTCGAGATAGACTTCGATCTTCGCCTCATGGAAGGCGCGGACCATCTCGCGGAATTCGGTCACCTGCCCGCCTTCGGGACCTTTCGAAGCAAAGGCGGCCTTGGGGGCGGCGAAGGCGATGCTGTTGTAACCCCAGAAATTGCGCAGCGATTCGCCGGTTTCCGGGTTCGAAAAGACGCAATCGTCCTCGTCGAACTCATGCACGGGCAGCAATTCGACCGCAGTGACGCCGAGTTCCTTCAGGTGCGGGATTTTCTCGATCAGCCCCGCGAAGGTGCCGGGCTTGCTGACGCCGGACGATGGATGCGCGGTGAAACCGCGGACATGCAGTTCGTAGATGATCGAATCTTCGAGCGGCGTCTTGAGCGGGGCATCCTCGCGCCAGTCGAAGGGCTGGCGGATGAATAGGCTGCGGCGATGCGTGCCGCGTGTTCCGGACCAAGGTCCGCGGAAGTAATGGCCGTTCTGCCCCCAGCGCGTGCCGTCCGAGACGGCGGTGCAGGCTGGGTCCAGAAGCAGGATTTCCGGGTTGTAGCGATGTTTCGCGCCGGCGGGGCCATCAACTCGCCAGGCGTAGCGAAATGACGGCGGCAGAGGCGCGACCAGCACATGCCAGTGGTCGCCGGTGCGATTCACGTGCGGATCGAGGGCGATTTCGCTCAGCGGATGATCACTGTCCAGCGGAAAGATGACGAGGCTGACGGCCGTTCCATGGCGGCAAAGAATGGCGAAGTTGACGCCATTGGTGGTGGCCGAAGCTCCAAGCGGCAGGGCTCGGCCTCGGGCGACAGTCGTGGGAAGGACGGACATACGCACTCGCTCTCTACGACAAGTGTAGCTTGCCGAATCGCCGGAACGAAAGATGCAAACGAGAATTGCAGATTGCAAATTTCGAATTGCAAATTGAAGCAAGCGATCGGCCAGTCTGCAATGTGCAATCTGAAATCTGTTTGGCTCGGAGAGTGCCGTTCCCCAGTTTATGGCTCTTACGCTTTTTCGACCGCTGGTGGGTTCGAAAACAGGCAATTTGCGGGTGCGGGGCCGATTCCCTCTTTCCAAATCGGAAAAGAGTGCCATAATGGTGCATACGCTCTTGGTAATGCGTTTCCGCGGCCTACCTGCGCTTCTTGCCGCAGCAGCACCCGAGTTAGACGCCGTCTGTGCGAGCGAAAGCAATGTTCGGCGCAATTTGCGCTTCCAATTTTCCCGCACAACGACCAAGATGCCCAGGCCGAGTCAGTCTCTTACGACAGGGATGTTTCGTGGAGGACTCGCAGTCCATCGGCTCGATCGGACATCGAGGAAGGATGTTTCGAGCCGTCCTGTTCCGTCTCTTGAAACGAGCATGAACCAGAACCAGACCGAACCCCTCCGCTGAGCCGGCGAACGCATTGTCGTTTCGCGGGCAGCCTTTTGGTTCGGAGCCCCTCTGCCGGACGCGTGGTCCGGGAATCAGGGTTTGTTTTTTCGCCTGTTCTTGCGGGCCGAATGCGACGCGTTTGTCGCCGCGGCCCTACGCAGTGTCCCTTGGAGGTTACGCCATGGCCGTCGCTCGTAGCGACGAAGGATCGAGCAACGTTTCGACCACTTCTTCCACCACTGGCGGCGTCGTTCGACGTCGCATCATTCGTAAAGTTGTTTCCGCGGCCCCTTCTGGCGAAGCCGGGCAAGCCCCTGCCGCCGCAGCCGCGCCGCCGCCTCCGGCCCCGCCGCCTGCTCCACCCGTGGAACGGGAACGTACGGAACGAGCGGAACGGTCCGAACGCGCCGAGCGACCGGAACGCACCGAACGCCCGGCGGAACGAGCCGAACGCTCCGATCGAGATCGCGGCGATCGTGACGTTCGCGACACGCGGGAAGCTCGCGGCGATTCCCGCGATACCCGAGACGTCCGCGAAACTCGAGACGTTCGCGACACACGCGACGTTCGCGATACACGCGACGTTCGCGATACACGCGACGTTCGCGATACGCGCGACGTACGAGATAATCGCGATTCGCGCGATGTGCGCGACGATCGATCCGACCGCGGTTACCGAAGCCGCGACGTGCGCGACAATCGCGATATGCGGGACAACCGCGACATGCGCGACCGAGGC
Source organism: Gemmataceae bacterium (assembly GCA_046350235.1). GTDB lineage: Bacteria > Planctomycetota > Planctomycetia > Gemmatales > Gemmataceae > JAIEPT01. The sequence continues at coordinate 102,686 of JAXMAT010000007.1, forward strand.
GATCGCGACAGCCGCGACGGCGACAGCCGCGAGGCCCGCCCCGCCCGCCCCGAACGCATTCAGCTTGCCCCCGGGGAAAAGCCGCCGAGCACCCGTCTCGACGACCTCTACCGCCTGCCCATGCCGAAGCTCTTCGCCCTCGCCGAACGCGAAGGCATTCATGAGCACACTGGCATGAATCGCGGCCAGGTCATCATCAGCGTCGTTCGCCGACAAATCGAACGGGGCATCCTGGTTCGCGGCTCGGGCACGCTGGAGGTTCTTCCTGACGGCTACGGATTCCTACGCAGCGTCGCCCACAACTATTTGGCCTCGCCGGAAGACATCTATGTCTCCCCGAGCCAGATCCGCCGCCTCGGTTTGCGGACCGGCCTCATCGTCGAAGGCCCAATCCGTCTGCCGGTCGAAGGGCAAGACAACTTCGCCCTCATGCAGGTGGACAACGTCAATGGCCACGCCCCTGAAGAGCGGATTTCTCCGACCAACTTCGAGGACCTGACGCCGCTGCACCCCAATCGCCGTCTCGTGCTCGAAACCTCGGGCGAAGAGATCAACATGCGCGTCATCGACCTGGTGACGCCGATCGGCATGGGGCAGCGCGGCCTGATCGTGTCGCCGCCTCGCGCGGGTAAGACGATCCTGCTCCAAAAGGTGGCCCTGAGCCTGCTCAAGAACCACCCGGACGCCTACCTCATCGTGCTCCTCATCGACGAGCGCCCTGAGGAAGTGACCGATATGCAGCGGACTGTCGCCGGTCCGAACTGCGAAGTGGTGGCCAGCACGTTCGACGAGCCTTCGGGCGAGCATATCCACGTCAGCGACATCGTCCTCGAAAAGGCCAAGCGCCTCGTCGAGCATGGTCGCGACGTGATCATTCTGCTCGATTCGATCACTCGTCTCGCACGTGCTCACAACACCGAAGCCCCCTCGGGCGGCAAGCTCCTCTCCGGCGGTCTCGACACGAACGCAATGCAGAAGCCCAAACGCTTCTTCGGCGCCGCCCGTCAGACCGAAGAAGGCGGCAGCCTGACGATCCTCGCCACCGCGCTCGTCGATACCGGCAGCCGCATGGACGAAGTGATCTTCGAGGAGTTCAAGGGAACGGGCAACATGGAACTCCACCTCGACCGCCGTCTGGTGGACAAACGCGTGTGGCCCGCGATCGACATCAATCGATCCGGCACCCGCAAGGAAGAGCTGCTCATCCACCCCGACGCCATGGACCGCGTCCGCATCCTGCGCCGCGTCCTCAGCGACATGCACCCGGTGGAAGCGATGGAAATGCTGACGACCCGTCTCCGCAAGACGAAGTCGAACGCCGAGTTTCTGCTCAGCATGAACATGAGTTGATGTGCGAGCGTGTCACGACGACATGAAGAAGGCAGGCGAATCGCCTGCCTTCTTCGCGTTACCACACGCATGGGAAACGCCCGAACCGCCAGTAACGATCAAGAACGACAGGGACCGTCTTCGGTGTGGGGTGCCGCAAAGGCTTCGCGTGCAAGGCCACACGCGTAGTCGCGCACGTCAGGCGGCCAGTTCGCGGTGCGGCGGAGAAATCCCTTTTCGTCTCCCGCATACAGCGAACGCAGTGCTTCCTCGTAGCCGTGGCGATTGCCGGCCATATCGGTCATGAACCGATGGGCGGCTTCCTGCGCTCTGCGTTTCCGGTCGGCGTCAGCGCTCGTCCGACAGGCCGGTCGACCAAGCGACGCAACGCGGCCGACGCTCCGCCCGGTTGCTCGGAAAGCCGCTCCCGGTGAGGAGCAGCAACGTGACCTCGCGGAAGCTGCACGCCCAGACATGGTCGGCCCGGTTTCCGGGCCGCGGCGTCGCTCTCCGCTTCGTCCTCTTCGACGACGTAACCGACCGGCGATTTCGGAAGCCGATTCAGCACGGCTCGAAGCGAACCGTGCAAATCAACTTCGATACGCCGCCCCGTGGCGTCGGCGAAGATCAGCGGGTTCGGCCGCTCATCTTCCTGGTCCAAAACAGCCTTGACGGCAGCCGCGACTTCCGAGAGCGGCCCCGTCGCCAGTCTGAAGTCGCCGCAGAACGCGGTGCAGCGCGTGGATTCGTTCCAGCCAAACAACGCAACGGCATGAGGAGTGTTCATGCGAGATTATACCCGGATAAAACCAAAAGGGCAAATTCGCCCGGGCAAAATTCAGTCGCAGACATCCAGTCGCCAGACGAACCTCCCCGCCTAGCCGGCGCCGAGCGATACGTTTTTGTCGACAGGAGCACCCAGCTTGGCGAGCACATGAGTGAGGAGGGTTTCTCGTTCCAGAACGAATTCGCGGAAGCTTGGTGTCCGCGTTCGATGCTCCTCGATCCGCGCGTCTTTCAAAGCATTCTTGAGCAAAGAAACGAGAAACTCGCGTTCCGTGGCGTCGAGTTTGAGAACGGTTTCCAACATGGCTGGCTCCTTTCCCGATGATGCGGCGTCGCCCCGAAATGGGCGAAGTGGTTTGGAGCAATGACGACACGCTTCAATCCAAAGCACCAGGCGTGCCGGTCGCCATTTCGCGAGGCCGGCCCCGTTTTCTCCCGATAGATCCCAAGGTTGTTCGGCGGAGTAGTCAGGAGCGCGAATCGCAAGCGTCGATGTGCTGGACGCTTGCGGCTGATTAGTTTGCATTGCTTGGACTCGGCCACGGCAACAGGAAGCAAGGTTCCGCCGAAAGTGCGAGGGGGCAGTGCGGAGCAAGACGCACGCATGTGTGCGTTCGAGGCTCATGGGGTGTAACGATTCGGTTCATCTGTCCAGAGCGTCGCGGAAAAACGCTCCATCAACGCTACAGTATCTTCCCGTATCGCCCAGATAACATCGGCCCGACTCCATCGCATCATTTCTCTTCGCGGACTGTATGTATGCTCCCCCCCTAGACGTCCAGGAAAGATCGCAAACGCAAGGCATTCGAGGTGGTGGGACGGATCGTGTATCCATGGCAAGATGAAAGGCAAACGTGCATTTCCAACAGGCCTTGGCAGAGACCATTCGTTTGAGTTAGGTCGGATGAGAATTCGGAATGGCTTTTGCAATGCCCGAAAACAGCGGCTGCCACGAGTTTCTCTCTCTTAAAGAGTGGAGGATGTCATGTTGCAACGTCTAGCAGTGTTCGGAATCTTCCTGGCGTTCCCGTCCCTAACAACGGCTCAGGACGATGTGATTCGAGACTTCTCGAGCGAACACGTCGAGAAGTTCATTCGCGACGTCTTGAAAGCCGAAGTCAACAAGTCCGTCAACGAAAAGTCCGGCACGATCCGATACTCCACTCCAACGGGCCAGTACGACATCTTTCTTCGTACGGCGCCCAAGAAGCGAGATCTCTTTTTCATCTACGATTACGCCGACCTGGCAACCACACGCGAGAAGCTGAATGATTGGAACTTTGGATTTGGGCACACGCATGGGGCTACGAACAAGGATGGAAAGGCGACGCTGCAGGCAAGCCTCAGTCTTGAGGCTGGCTTGACATGGCAGCAATTGATCTCGTTCTACGAGGAAATCCAGAGGGAGAGACGGGACTTCGAAGCGTTCGTGAAGTAGATCCTCGCCGCGGCTCGAATGACACATGTATGTCAATCGAGTCGCGATCCTTTTATTGCCATTTGAAGCGACGTCAGCGCGCCGTCCATTCGCTCTTCGCGTCGACATGAGTTGCAATCAACCCCCATCCGTCCACTCGCTTCCCTCCTCTCTCGGAGGCATTTCGCCGTGCGAAGTTTGAGATTGTTGGCCCTCGCGCTGGGGCTTATGAGCGTATCATCCCTTCATGCCCAAACTATGAAGAAGCCCAACATCCTCGTCATCGTCGGCGACGACATGGGGTACGGGGACATTGGCGTGCATGGGTGCAAAGACATTCCCACGCCCCACATCGATTCGATTGCCAAGAACGGCATTCGATTCACGAACGGCTACGTGTCGGGCCCCTATTGCTCGCCGACCCGAGCCGGGCTGCTCACCGGACGCTATCAGACGAGGTTCGGCCATGAGTTCAATCCCGGCCCACAGCCCAAAGACGAATTCGGACTCTCGCTCAAGGAAACGACGCTCGCCCAATGCCTGCGGCAACTCGGCTACGCCACCGGTCTCGTAGGCAAATGGCATCTTGGTTCGTCCGCCAAGTTCCACCCGCTGGAACGCGGTTTCCAGAGCTTCTTCGGTTTTCTCGGCGGCGCCCATCCCTACGTGGCAGGCAAAGGCGCACCGATCTTCCGCGACCGGGATGCCGTGGACGAACAAGACTATTTGACCGACGCGTTTCGCCGCGAGGCGGTTGGTTTCATCGACAAGCACAAGTCGGAGCCTTTTTTCCTGTACCTCGCGTTCAACGCGGTACACACGCCGTTGCAGGCTGAAGAAAAATATCTCAAGAAATTCACGGGCATTCAAAACGAGAAACGCCGAAAGTATGCCGCGATGATGAACGCGATGGACGATGCGATCGGGGCCGTTCTCGCCAAGCTGCGCGAAGCGGGACTTGAGGAAAACACCCTGGTCTTCTTCATCAGCGACAACGGCGGCCCCGAAGGAGTGAACGGCTCGGACAACGGCCCCTTCCGCGGGGTGAAGGCGACCACCTGGGAAGGAGGCATTCGCGTGCCCTGGCTTTTGCAATGGAAAGGCCGCATTCCAGGCGGAAAAACCTACGACGCGCCTGTGATCCAACTCGACATCCTGCCGACCGCCATTGCCGCAGCTGGCGGGGTGATCGGAGCGGATGCGAAGCTCGATGGCGCGAATCTCATTCCGTTCCTTGAAGAGAAGAGAACCGGCGTCCCGCACGAAGCCCTCTTCTGGCGTTTCGGCGCCCAAACGGCGATCCGCATGGGCGATTGGAGCCTAGTGGAAGCGACCGGATCGAAGGGAAAACTGCTCTTCAACCTCCGCGATGACCCCGGTCAAACCAAGGACCTGAGCACCAATCACCCCGACCGCGTTCGCATGTTGCAAGTCGCGTGGGATACGTGGAATCGGGACAATGTTCCGGCGACGTGGAAGCCGGGCGCGGCGAAAGCGAAGAAGAAGGCGCCCAAAACTGGGAATGAATGACGAGGTCGGTAGTAACGAAAATGCTCGAGTAACGCCCTGGTTCGCCGGGGCGTACTCGTGCCAGGATTGCGAAAAAAGTCCTCGTCTGATTCTTCAGATCGCCGAAAACGAGCCGCGCGCAGTAGGCGGTTTCGCATGGCGTCCAACGAGCATCGCTTACTGCGTGCGCGGCTCTTTCCGGAATTCGGTCGAGGGTAAGGTTCGGGCGGAAGGGGTGCTCCTCCAACGGCCCCTTCCGCCTCTTCCGTCGGCGAAACATGTGTGCCTTCCGACGTCGTGCAAACCTATTGGTCGGCGCTGACCGTCGCGAAGATACCCCTTCTCGCGAGGATTCTTCATTCGCCAAGGGACAGCCGTCTTTTCGAATAACGCCATTTAAGAACGTCGGCTTCGCTGGCGCAAGCGAAAGCGATCTGAGCTTTGCTCAATTCCGGCGCGATGAATTGGACTTGGATGGTTTGGGATGGACAGCGGTTTACCGCGATCCGAAAATGGCCCGAATTCCTTCGCGAACCAGGTTGGCCGGCGCTGGTCTGGCTCGTCGTGGCTTTCAGGGCGAATCCGCCGCCATTCGTCTCCGGACACGAATTCGGCCTTCGCCGCAATCCGTTCCTTCCCCTCGTTCGTCGGAAAGGGTGAAGGCATGAGCAAGCTGGCCGTGAGCACCCAGAAAGGGAAGTCTCGAGCGCAGAGCGCCGCGGCAGCAGGCGAGGAGTTCGTGCGCGCGTTCAACGACGTGCGTGCGGAGTTGATCAGCACCCTCTTTTTCGTCCTGGGCAGCCATGAAGATGCCCAGGATGTCGCTCAGGATGCCTTCATCAAATGCTGGCGCACCCGCGACAGCCTCGACGGCGTCCAAAACCTCCGCGCGTGGATCTTCCGCGTCGGACTGAATGCCGCCAAGGATCTGCAGCGGAATGCATGGCGCCGGCGGGCCAAGATGATGGGGGACCAGACGCCCCCGGAGACTGCGGCCATGCCGTCGCCGGACCAGACGCTCGAGCAGAAGGAATCGCAGGATCTCCTGCGACAGGCGCTTCAGGATCTGAGGCCGGAGGAAAAGGAGGTCTTCTTGCTCCGCCAAAACGGCGACCTGACGTATGAGGAAATCGCCGAGCTGCGTCGCACTCCGGTGGGGACGGTGAAAACACAAATGCGTACCGCCCTGCAGAAGCTGAAACGCGTGCTCAAAGAAACGGGAGAATAGCTTTCAGCGATCAGCGGTCAGCGGTCAGCCAGCAGGACATCTGTTTGGCCGACAGCCGAGAGCCGATAGCCGACAGCCCACCAAAATGGATACGTGCGAACGTTGGCAGGATTTGTTGCTCGACTTCGTCTACGGCTTGCTCGATGAGCAAGAAGCGGGCGAATTGCGGGCGCATTTGGCCCAGTGCCCCGCATGCCGGACGGCGCTGGCTAAGGCGGAGGGATCGAAGGATCGCCTCTCGCGGGCGGCCCTCGCCGTCCGCGATGTCGCACCCTTCCATCCGCCGGTCGAAACCACTCCCTCCACGCTTGCACCTGCCCTTTCGCCCGTTTCTCCTCCGATCTCGCAACCGGTCGCCATCACTACGGCCCCGCAGAAACGCGGCATGGGATGGATGCTGGGTTGGTCCGTCGTCGGCGTCGCTCTTGCGTCCATCGCCGGGTTCGGCATTTTCCTCTTCAACGATCAGCAAACCCAAGTCGCCCAGCACCAGACCGCGGTCGCCCAGGCGAAGCTTCGCATCCAAGAGGTGAACGCAGAGTTCGCCAAATTGAAGACGAAAGTCGAAGGCGAAGCGCGCGAAGCAGCCAGAAAAGCGCGCACGGAATATCCTCAGGTCGAGATCAAGGGGGCTGGTCCTTACTCCTACGCGGATGGCCAAACGCTCGACGTGACCGTACGAAACGCGGTCGGCGACAAGGAACCGGCCCGCATTGTTGTGAAGGCGCTTGACGCGGACACGAAGCGCGTGCTGAGCGAGCAACTCGCCGTGGCGGGCGAAGCGAAGATGAAGCTTCCGCCGCAACTGAATGCCAAAAATCTGCGGGTCGTCGTCGAAGCCCAGACGTTGGCCGCGAACAAGAGCGTTCGGCTTGAGGAAAACCTCGCCGTCGCTCCGTCGAACTACGTTGCCCATCTCGCGGCCAGCAAGACGACCTATTTGCCGAGCGAAGTTCTCTTCTTCCGTGTGTTGGTGCTGCAGCGCTACAGCCTGAAGCCGCCGGAAAAACCGGTGCCGCTCCGCGTCGCCTTGGTCGATGTGAACGGTAACCGCGTCCTCGAACGAGCGCTCGCCAGCGGCCAAGGCGGCATCGCGGCGGGCGAACTGAGCCTGCTTCCGAGCCTCGCCGGCGGGACCTACACGCTGGAAGCGTTTGGAGACGGGGCCGACGTCGTCGCCGTGCGCCGTCCGGTCGAACTGGTTCGCGAGAACGACGACCTCCGTTTCGCGCTCAACAACCGGGCGCTCCGGGCCGGCACCAACTCGCTGAATGTCGAACTCTCGCAGAATGGCGTGCCCGTGCCGCAGCAGGATCTGCGTATCCGCGTACTGCCGTACCAGGGGCAAAACTACAACCCGCAATTCGGCGGCAAGGACGCGAAAGAAGCGAAGGAACTCGAACAACTCAAGGCCGGCGAAGGACGCGGGCAGACGAATGCAAGCGGCGTCGCTCAGATTCCGCTCGTCCTGCCTCGATACGCCGACGCCGACAAGGCGATTGTCGAAATCGAAGTCGATCTGAAGGACGGCGCCAAAGGCAAAGAGCGCCGGAAGATGACGCAAGAAGTTCGCCTCATTCCTTCAAAGCTTGAGGTCGAGTTTTTCCCGGAAGGCGGCGATCTGGTCGCGGGCATTCCGAACCGCGTGTATTGGCGAGTCCGCACGCCACAGGGGGAAACGATTCGGCCCGAAGGCCATGTCATTGTGCTCGATTCGAAGTCGGTCATCTACGATTCGGAACGTTCCCAGGCGATCGGCAAATTCGAGTTCGTGCCCAACCCGAATGAGAAATACTCCGTGCGTCTGACCTCCTCGCAGGAGACGACGGAATACAAGGATATTTTCGCATCGCTGCCGATCCGCAACGACGGCGTGCAGCTCCGTGTGAGCGACAGCGTGACCCTCGTCGGCGACCCGGTGACGGTCGATCTGCAGGTTCGCGGCGGCGAGAAGAATCTTCTGGTCGCGGCGGTATGCCGAGGGCGTCCGGTCGAACAGGTTCGCGTGTCGGCGAAGCCGGGCGCCGCCAAAGCGACGCTGCAACTCGCTTCGCCGGGCGTGCATCGCGTCACGGTGTTCGAGTTGAGCGCCGCCGGCGATCGCCCGGTTGCGGAACGCCTCGTCTATCGTCTGCCGAATCGCTCGCTCCTCGTCAAAGCGGAGACGGGCACCGGTCAAGCGGCCGCGGGGCAGAAGGCGTCTCTGCATCTCAATGTCGTGGACGAAACCAAACAGGCCGCCCGCGGTTGGGGGTTGGCGTCCGTCGTGGACGAACGCTATCTCGCCGACGGCCCGGAATACAGCCTCGGCACCCATTTCCTGCTGCTCAACGAAGTGCGCGGCGGCGAAGACGTCGAAGAAGCCGTCATGCTGCCGACCTCCGATTCGGACGCGTCGCGGCAGGCGATCGACCTGTTCCTCGGCACCGCCGGCTGGCGGCATTTCGTCGATCAGAAGAAGTTGGCGGAAGAGGTGCAGATGGCCAAGGGAGCCGCGACCTTCTTCCGCCAAACGAATGAATCGCTCGACAAGGTGACGGAACAATACACGACTGCCGTCAGCACCCAAACGCAGAAACTCGAGGAAATCGCGAACCAACAGCGGGCCGCGCTTTCCACGCAGCGGTCGGAAGCGGAAGGCATGTTGAAGCATGCACTCGAATCGCTCGAAACCGTCCAGGCACGCCCCGCCGAATGGGGTCGCCTCGCCCAGGCTTTGGCCGCGGCCGCGTTTCTGCTGATCGGCGTCATCGGTATGTGCCTCGGCATCATCGCCACCCTTCGGCAACGCCGGGCGGGTTGGTCGTATGGTTTCGCGTTCGGCGGACTGGCGGCGTGCATGGCGATGCTGATGCTCAAGCCCGAAGAAGTGACCGGACCGGCCCGCGACGGCAACCAGCTTGCATTGGCCGACTTCCCGCGGTTCCACTTCGCTCCTCCTGAACGTGCGCGTGGCCTGGCGCCGGCTGGGGAAAACTTCCAGGTCGTGGTGACTTCGGAAAAACTCGAAGACAAGAAACGCGAACGGGCCGAAAGCGGCGCGATGGCGAAAGCCGATGGCCAGGATCGCCAGACCGGAGCACGCCGCGATATGGCGACGTTGCTCCGCAACAACACCCTCGTCACCAACAACTTCGACATGAACAACGCGCCCGCTCGCGGCAGCAAGAGCGCGGACGAACTGCAACGCCGATTCGCCGAGACCGCCAAGAAGCAGACCATCGGCCCGATCGCGACCGGAACTGGGAATGGCGGCAGCAAAAAGGGTAACGTCCGCCCCTCCACCACCGATCCAAACGACGACTCCGCCAAGAAGGACGGCAAGGGCGGCATCGCGAAGGGCGAACCGAAGGCTTCCGATCCGAAAGCGGCCGAGGCGAAATCGGAGAAGGACCTGGCCGCGTGGACCGGTGTGGCTCGGGAATATGCTTATCGCCGGCAAACCGGCGTCGATTACCAGGATACGCTCCTCTGGCACCCCAACCTGGCGATTCTCGATGGCGCCGCACACGCGACCTTTGACCTGCCGAACGTCCCCGCCAACTACCGCGTGCTGATCCATGCCCACGACGCGGAAGGCCGATTCGGCATGTACGAAGGACGGCTCGAAGTGAAATCAGGCCGAAAGTAAGGCGAGCATCGAGCCGTCAGGCCGACGTGGATCGAAGCTGGAGAAGTCGCGTCGGCATCAACCCCTCGCACGAAAGCCCCTTGCTGCATCCAAGTGATGCAGCAAGGGGCTTGTTGATTCTTTGCTAACCGGTTCGGTTAGGCGCCGGGGCCGACACCGCCGTGGACGCGGATCGGCGTCAGATGCGACGGTTGGTCGTTCATCCAGAAGCGACGCCATTCGCCCTGGATTTGGCGAAGGTTTTCCGAATCGTTCAGTAACTGATCCATGCGGATGTTGGGATCGCTGGAGTATTGATTGACGAAACAGCCGACGTTGGAGAGCGTCACAAGTGCTACCAGCGTGAGAAAAATCCGTCGCATCGCAAATCCCTCTGCTTGGACGTCTCGATCAAGTCGCTCTATTCGACGGGCCCGACGCCGCCATGAACTCGTATAGGAACGCTGTCCGGTGATGAAGCCTTGACCGGGTTGGGACGGTTCCAAGACTTCTGCATCTCGTCTTCCTGAGAAGCGTAAAGCCTTGGTGTGCAACCCGCTACGGCGATGAAGGCGAGAACTCCGCACATTCGCAGGATCTGAGCCATACCGCTTCCGAGGAGCTTCCATCACCTTTATCGGTTGTGCGGATCGTCGGACTTGAAGCGATTTTCCGTTGGTGACGATTGTGTCGCCATCAAGACGCGGCAAGAACAAGTTTTCATCTTGCCGCATCTGGACTAGGGCCCTCACGTCTCGTTTGCCCGCATCGCGTGCATGAGTCGCTGAATATCGTGGCATGACCTTGAAAATCGCCAGATGAAAAATGTCGGGAATGGAAGTGGATCTCAACGAATTTGATTTTCCTAACGTATTCATATAAATCATCTTACGACTCAAGTTTCGCTCCAGTTCAGGCCTTTGGCATTCACCTTGCTTCAGTGCCGCATGTTCAGGATGCATCCTCGTGCATGTATGGCGAAGAGGCCTTCCTGACAGCGCTGGGCATCCTCGTGGATGTCCTTCCTCTCCCCGATCGTTGATTTCGATCGTAACAACGCTGAAGGAGGATTCACCTTGTTTTGGTGCCGCTCTCTCATTGCGATCGCATTCGCACTGTCGATTTTCGGTTCATCCAACCT
>JAXMAT010000008.1:0-112101 GCA_046350235.1 Gemmataceae bacterium
GAACCGCGTTTCGGCCGGAACTCAAGCCAGGCCAGTTGGTTGGATTCGAGTTGCAGCTGAATACGGGGACGGATGTCGCCTATTGCATGGCGTGCAAAGATCCGCAGATCGATCTCGCCATGACGCCGAGTTCTTGGGGCGAAGCCTCCTTCGCCGGTTCGGATGCCACCCTCGAAATGCTCAACGCCGCCAAGCAGCAAACGCAGAAAGCCCCGCTCGGTCAAATCATGTACGTCCGCGTGATCGATGCGGACCGCGACCTGAATCCGAATCTCAAGGAGTCGATTGAAGTCACGCTGAAAACGAGCAGCGGCACGACTCGGAAGCTGACTCTGGAAGAGACCGGAATCCACACGGGCGTGTTCATTGGCGGCGTCATTCCCAAACTGAAGGCGCCGAGCGAGAAGGCGTTCATCAATGTGGAGGAAGACGACGCCATTGCCGTCGAGTTCATCGAGGCGGCCCGAGCGAGCGGCGACCGCAATGTGGCATTGCGAGCCAGCGTGACCACGGGCGTGCGGTTGAAATAAGGCGCCTGCGCCGCGATTTGATAAACTCTCTGGAGCCGTCCCCTCGCCTCAAGTCGTCGACCGCATGACTCCGGCCAACCCTACTGAACTCCTTGACTGGCTTATCCGCAACCAATTTCTCGCGCCGGAGCGGGGGAATGAGGTTCGTGGGCAGCTCGCGACTTTTCCTGATGCCCACTGCCTCTGCAAAGAGTTGCTCCGCCGCGACTGGATCACCCCGTATCAGGTGAACCAGTTGTTGCAGGGCAAAGGCGAAAGCCTCACCTACGGACCGAATCGAGTGCTCAATCGGCTCGGCGAAGGAGCGATGGGTACCGTCTTCAAGGCATGGAACGTCCGTCTCGGCAAACTCGTGGCGATCAAGACGATTGCGAAGGAGCACGTCGCCAAGGAGCAGGCGATGAAACGGTTCCTCCGTGAAATCGCTACCGCATCGCAGCTCGATCATCCGAACATCGTGCTGGTTCGCGACGCCGACGAGGCACAGGGCAATCCGTATCTCGCGATGGATTTCATCGACGGCATCGATCTAGCGAAGCGAGTGAAACAGGACGGGCCGTTGCCGATCCCGCTTGCCGTCGAGTTCGCACGCCAGGCGGCGTTGGGCCTGCAACACGCCTTCGAGCGCGATGTCGTGCATCGCGACATCAAGCCAAGCAATCTGCTGATGGCGAAGGCGGCATCGCCGGAGCAGACGCCCGTCGTGAAGATTCTGGACTTCGGCCTTGCCCGATTCGCCAGCGAGCAGGACAACGAGAATCGCCTGACGCAGTTCAACAAGATTTTGGGGACGGTCGACTACATCGCCCCCGAGCAAATCGATAATGCTCGCGGAGCGGACATCCGCAGCGACATCTACAGCCTTGGCTGCACCCTGTATTACCTTCTTGCAGCGAAACCGCCCTTTCCAGGGGCGGATCTCGTGGCGAAACTGACCGCTCGCATTTCCGGGCCTCTGCCGCGCATTCGAGATGTTCGGCCCGAAGCCCCCGCCGGGCTTGAAGAAGTGATGCTGAAGATGATGGCGCGTCTGCCCGATGATCGCTATCAGACGCCCAACGAAGTAGCCGCGGCACTCGCGTCATTTGCCCGTACGACGAGTCCGGAAGCAAGGCCCGCCGCTTCGGGCCAGGTGCTGTTGGCGAAAGTCGTGACGCCTTCCGCAGATGTTTCGCTTCCATCAGCCTCTCCGATTCCCGCGAGGCCCCTGCCGGTGCCGATGGCCGCGCCAGTCACCGCCGTTCCGATGGCAGCGCCGCAGGCCGCAATGCCGCGATCTGGCGGGCCGGAAACTGCTCTACCGCAAACGGCGGCATCCATTTCCACGGACGACAGCCTTGGATTGAGCGAAGGACCCGCAACGCCTGCACGAACCCATACCGGATCGAAGCCCGCATCACACGTTTCCCCGATGCTGCTCATCGGAGGCAGCGCGGGCATGATCATGGCATTGATCGGTTTCGTCATGCTGTTCCGCGTCGTCGGCTGCAACGGCGATCCGCCGAAAAAGGGCTATTTCACGCCTGGCGCGGCGGTCCATCTCAAGCCATTCGATTCCCGCGTGTATCTCGATGGTGGGGCGAAGCCGTTGCTGGTCGAAATCGAGCGCGACAAGTTCAGTGGTCCGGTCAAAGTGGAATTCGATCCTTTGCCGAAGGGGCTTAGTTCCGAGCCGGCGTGGATTCCCAGCAACAAGAAGCAGGGCGAACTGCGCCTCACCGTGTCGTACGGCACCCCTCCCTTTGCTGCGAAACTCCGCATTACCGCGACAGCCGAGAACCTGACGGATGAAGGCTATCTCGATTTCACGTTGAAAAGCTCGAAGACCAACAAGTAATCGCGTGCGGCGTTGATGCCGATCGCAAGGTGGCCATGCGTCATCGGCCCGGCAGACGTTGGCCGATCGTCGTCGCTGCGGCGAGACGCGGCCAGCATCCTCCCGCTTCAGACGTGTACTCCAGGTTGACGATCGATGGTCCCATTTCAGGGATCAGTTCGAGCGAAGCGCCACAAACGACGGTCGGCAGCGACATCGAGGATGTCATGTGGCGCCGTTCAAGTTGGGCGATGATCTCGCTTGCAATGACATTGACCAACTCCCCCGCCCTATCGCTCATGTCGGCGTATTCGGAGAGGTAAGGGTGCTCATGGAGTGCGCCTTCGGGGATAAGGGGAAGAACTCCGGCGGTCAGAGTTGAGGAGCAGCGAAACAACGCTCACTTGCCGGCTCGGACCACGGGTTTGATGCGATAGGCATCCCATTGCTTTCGATCACGGGGCAACGTGAACCACGGCGGTTCGAGTTGATGCTTCGCGGCGAGCTTCTGCAATGTCTCGGGATATTCCGGCCACTTGCCCTCGGCCCGTGCGAGATTTAGCCAGTTCTCACGGTCGAGCTTCGGCTTCAGTTCCGCATCCACGAATTTCTGCATGGGATCCGACAACGCCTTGTAACCGAATGCCCACCATTCATGAGGGAACCCGACTCACCCGCTTCGCGGCGAGTTCGGTCATTTTGATCGCGAATTCCGGCCAACGACCTTCGACGAACTTCGTCTTGAGCGTCATGTTGACCTTGATGTTGAGTTGCACGCCCTTCGGCAGATCAGCGAAGAAACGCGGTCCGTCGGCGCCTGGCAACGCTGGAGGATGGCGGTCGGCGAGTTCCACCAACGTCATCGGAAACGACGGCCATTGCCCTTCGGCCCGCAGCAATCGATCTTTCTCTTCCGCAGTCAGCAATCGGAATAGATATTCCTGCACATAGGTCTGCACGTCTGACGGCAAATCCGCGACGTGAGCCGGCAGCGAACGTTTCTCTTCCAATTCCTTCCAAAACCGCTGTGCGATCGTCCATTCCAAGCGTCGTTTCTTTTCCTCCGCCTTCAACACCGCAATCGCGTCCGTGCGTTTCTTGTCCTTCAAATCGCCAAGTTGATCACGGATCGCTTTCGGCTGATGCTTGACCCGAGTCTTGCTCGCGAAGCGAATGAGGGCCAGCTTCTTCTGCTTGTCCGTCGTTTGGCGAATCTTTTCCCGGTCTTCGGCGGAGAGCGTCTCGATCCACGAAACGTAACGGGTACCTCCCGCAGCGGATGGCCGTCCGGGCTGCCGCAGATCGTGGTCGAGTTGTTGGATCGCTTCCCGGCGATCCATCGACATCGACTGAAACGTCTTGAGCGTGACGGACAGCGGCAGCGCTGATCAGGCACTTGCTGAAGTTGCCCCCAGCGACGACGATTGGCTTCCAGTTCCTGCGGCGTCGGGTCGGCCGCGGCGAAGAACACCGGAGCGAGCGTCAACCATCCACGATCCTGATCGCGTCGCCCGGCGTCCCCAGTTCAAAGTCCCGAGTTGGCGCCAAACAGGTCAGCGCGTCCAGCGACTTCAACAATTCAGGGATCATGCCGCCCATTCGTATTCTTCGTACGAATGCTCCAGAGCATGCAGATGCCGAACGACCGCGTCGTCCGCCTCGGCCGTTTTTCGCGGCAGAAGATAGGCCCCGCAACCCGAACCCGCCTAGCATCGCAAGCAGTAGGGATGCCACGATCGCGGGACGCAATCCCCAACCCGTTGACGGCGAGATCGGCGCCACCCTGCTCGCGGACGTCGACGAGGAGACGTTCGACGGCATCTTCTCCATCGAAAGACGCGACATCGTCCGTTCGGTGAACGAAGGCGAAGGCTGCGCTCGCGGCAGATAATCGAGCAGGCCCCATGCCTGACGCATGGCATTGAGTTCCGCGCGCAGATCCGGCTCGCGGCCCAGGCGAGCTTCGAGCGCGTGCGATTGATCGTCGTCCATCTCGCCATCGAGATAGGCGGTCAGTACTTCGCGATCTTCGTCGCTGATCTTCGCCATCGAAAACGACCTGAATGGGGCTACGCCAACAGAATACCGCTTTTGCGGAGGGGCAAGTAGAGGCGATGAACATTCCCTCTCCCCCGCCGATCACTCAACGGAAGGATTGCTGCGATCGCATGCGGAGGGTAGAGGATCAGCGTTAGCGATTCTCGAGGAACCAGCGGTTTTCAAGCTTCTTGAGGAACACCTTGCGATTGACGCCTTTGAGCGTGGCGGTTGCGGTGTCTTCCTTCGTGTCCCATTCACCCTGCTTGGCGAATAACCGTAACTCGCGCACGAGCGTGGGGTCTTCGTCGAATTGCTTCTTCGTATCCGTCACGAAGCGATCGAAGGCGACGGTTTGCTTCGTCGTTTCCTTCAAAGTGGGAGCGAGGTCGCGTTTGTATTCCTCGACCCGGCGGTCCACGAAGGTCGGATCACTGAGGTGGGCGAGCATGTAGTCGAGACGCTGGTTGTCGATGGCTTTCGCAATCGACTTCATCGCCTCCTCAGGAGTTCCCTGAAGATAGAACAGGTGCTGAAAATCCATCCCATAGCGGCTTTTTAGCTTCAGCGGAATCTCTTTCGGCTCGTCTTGAGAAACGAGCGGGCTGATGAGCCCGAACATCAAAAACGCGGCAATCACGAACCGCATTGCGAACCTCGCTTTTGGCATCGCCGTCTCGCGCACGTCGTCGATAATGAACCCGAGCGGCATTTCGCCGCTGATCGTACACCAACCCGGCCCACCGACCAACCCCAACGGACCGATGCCAGGCAATACCTTCGGCGAACTGTTTCGCGTGACCACCGCCGGCGTGAGCCATGGGCCGGGCTATCTGCTGATCGTGGACGGCTGCCCGTCCGGCCTGCCGCTGAGCGTGGATGATCTGCTCCCCGACTTACGCCGTCGTCGGCCCGGCCAATCCAAAATCGTGACGCAACGGCAGGAAGAGGATTTGCCGGAGATCATGTCGGGCGTATTCGAGGGGAAGACCGATGGAACCTCCATCGGCATCCTCTTCCGCAACACCGATCAACGCAGCCACGATTACGGCGACATTAAGGATAAATATCGCCCCGGGCATGCCGACTTCACATTCGACCAAAAATACGGGTTCCGCGATTACCGCGGCGGCGGGCGATCGAGCGCACGCGAAACCGTGTGCCGGGTGGCGGCGGGAGCGATCGCGAAAAAGCTGCTCGCGCAGCAGGGCATCCGCATCGTCGGCTATGTGACGCAGGTGGGGCATATCCAGGCGACGATTGCCGATCCGACTGCGGTCATGTTGGAACAGGTCGAGCAAAACGACGTGCGTTGCCCCGATCCGGCGAAGGCGGCGGAGATGATCGCCCTCATCGAACAGGTCCGCAAGGAACGCGATTCGATCGGCGGCATCTGCGAGATGGTCGCAGTCGGAGTGCCGCCCGGTTTGGGTGAACCGGTGTTCGACAAGCTGAAGGCGGACCTCGCCAAAGCGATGCTGTCGCTCCCTGCCGTCACCGCCTTCGAATATGGTGCCGGGTTCGCGGTAGCGAGAATGCGGGGCAGCGAAAATAACGACCTCTTCGTGCCGGCGGCCGGGGGTCCGAAGACGGAAACCAACCGCCACGGCGGCATGCTCGGCGGCATCTCCAGCGGCATGCCGATCGTGTGCCGAGTGGCGATCAAGCCGACCAGCAGCTTGCCGCAGCCGCAGAAGACCGTGGACCGCAGCGGCAACGCGACGGAGATCGTTACGAAGGGGCGCCACGACCCCTGCCTGTTGCCGCGATTCGTGCCGATGGGCGAAGCGATGTTCGCGATCGTCCTCGCGGACCATTGGCTGCGCCAGAAAGCCCAGCGCATGTGAGTGCCTCTCCCGCTTGCGGCTTGGCGAGCGAACGCTAACTAAGGGTCTTCGATAAAGTTCGAAATCTGCGAAACTCGAACGCTAAGCCGCAAGCGGAAAGCCGAGCCTCAGCGAAAATCCGCGTGCAACTCGCGCCCCAATCGTCGATTCCACGCGTCGCGTAATCGGACGAACATCGGCCCCGGATACGTGTAGTCGCGCGATTCCAGCCGCCGAACGCCCGCGAGGCCGTAGGGCGTGCTCGTCAGCAGGAGTTCATCCGCTTTCAGCAATTCGTCGAAGGTCATATCCGCTTCTTCGACGACGATCGCCTCCTCGAACGCAATCTCGATCAATGCCTGCAAACTCACGCCCGGCAACACGCGCGATCGACGTGGGGTCCGCAGCAAGCTCCCTTGAACGACGACCAAATTCGCACCCGCCGTCTCGGTGACGAAGCCGTCTTCGTCGAGCAGCAACGCCTGACTTCCTGGTCCGCGTCGCCGGGCCTCGCGATCCGCGAGCCACCAGTGCATGCGGCTGCGTTGCTTGATCCGCGGATCAACGCTTGCTTCCGAGACCGCGCGCACCGAAGGAATCATCAGGCCCGCACCCTCCGCGATCGTCTTGCGGAAGCGTTCGACCGGCAGCGGAAACGTGTGCATGCCGAAGGTGGGTTCGCCGTCGCCGACGGAACCAGGTTCGCCGAGATAGAACCCGATCGGCCCCGGAGTCGCGAACAACACTAAGCAAAGTTCGCGGCTTGTTCGATTCCGCTGAGCGAGTTCATTCGCCCATGCCGTGATCTGCGTGTCGTTCGCCCGAACCTCGATCTGAGCCGCATCGGCCGATTCGCGGAAGCGGGCGAGGTGGTCGTCCCATCGATAGAGCACGCCGCCGTAAGTGCGGACCATATCGGTGACGGTCGCCCCCATGACAAAGCCCGCATCATGCAACGTCAAGTTCGCTTGCGATTGCGGCAGCCATCGGCCATTCAACAACGCCCACGGTTCAGCCATCATGTGGTTCCTGCACGGCGGAAAGTGTGCAGTCCGTTATACCCCAGTTTCGCCGTTTTTCGCTTGCCTGATACGGCGAGGGCGAGTCTTCTGAAGTCCATCACTCCACCCCGCGATGTACGCACGAGGAACCATGATGTTGCGTCGATGTTTGCTTTTGGCGATCGCCTTCGCCATTCCCGCGTATGCTCACGCCCAACCTCAGAAGAAGAAAGAAGACTCGCCGCGGCCCGCCACGCAGCCGCTTTGGCCTGACGGGGCGCCGAATGCTCAGGGGAAAGAGCCTGGCGATATTCCTGGCATCATGGTCTATCCCGCGCCGGCGGAAATCGCGACAGGCACTGCCATCGTCGTCTGCCCCGGCGGCGGATACGGCGGGTTGGCGATGGACCACGAAGGGCATCAGATCGCCCAATGGCTCAACAAGAACGGCATCTTCGCCGTCGTCGTCAAGTATCGGCTTGGCCCCAAGTATCGCTATCCGAGCCAACTGCACGATGCCCAGCGAGCGATCCGCCATGTTCGCCATCATGCGTCGGATTGGAAACTCGATCCGCAGAAAGTCGGCATCATCGGCTTTTCGGCCGGCGGACATCTGACTTCGACTGTGCTCACGCAATTCGACAAAGGCAATCCGGACGCGAAAGACCCGATCGATCGCCAAAGCAGCCGGCCCGATTTCGGCGTGCTGATGTATCCGGTCATCACGCTCACCGGGCCCTATGCTCATGTCGGCTCGCGCAACAACCTGCTCGGGAAAGACGCCGATGCGCAACTGATCGACAGCTTGTGCAACGAGAAGCGAGTCACCAAGGAAACGCCGCCGACGTTTCTGATCCACACGTCGGAAGACACGGCTGTGCCGCCGGAGAACAGCGTGCTGTTTTACATGGCGTTGCAGAAGCACAAGATTCCTTCGGAGATGCACATCTACGAGAAAGGCCGCCACGGCTTGGGCCTCGGCCCCGCAGACCTGCCCTATTCCAGTTGGCCCGACCGCTGCCTGGCGTGGCTGACGAGCCGGGGATTCTTGAAGAAGCAGTAGACTCGAAGCCGTTTATCATGTGGTTGGAAGGGCGAGGCGTCTCGCCCTTCCCGGGACAACTTTGTTCGGAGTCGCGACATGGATGCATTTCGCCCAAATCGTCGTTGGTTTCTCGGAGCCGCCGCGGGGAGTACTGCTGCGGGGGCGATGCCGTTGTCGGTGACTGCGGACGAAGCGCCGGCGGCCACGGCTGGGCCTCGCGCCATTCTGCCTCGACGGGCGAATCGGCCACGCCGAAAGCTGGCGCTTGTCACTACGGTCTACCGTTATCTCTCGCACAGCTACCACATCGCGCGTCGGTTCATGGAGGGATACTTGAAGGATGGTCGGCCTTTTCACCCCGATTGGGACATCGCGAGCATGTACGTCGATCAGCCGAGGACGCCGGACGATTTGAGCCGTGAGCATGCTCGCGATTTCGGCGTGACGATTCATGATTCGATTGCCGGCGCGCTGACGCTCGGTACGGATCGCCTCGCGGTAGATGGCGTTCTCCTCATCGCGGAGCATGGCGACTATCCGCTCAACGATCGCGGACAGAAGCTCTATCCTCGTTTCGAGATGTTCAACCAGATCGTGGACGTCTTCCGCCGCTCGAATCGCGTCGTGCCCGTATTCAACGACAAGCACCTCAGCTTCGATCGCCGCAAGGCGAAAGAAATGGTCGAGGTCTCCCGGAAGATGCAGATTCCGCTGTTCGCGGGTTCCAGCCTGCCCGTGACCTGGAGAAAGCCGGAACTCGAGTTGCCGATCGGCGTCCGTTTGCGCGAGGCATTGGTCGCGGGATTCAGCGACCTCGATACCTACGGCTTTCATGTGCTGGAATCGCTGCAATGCATGGTCGAACGGCGAACGCAGGGGCAGCAGGGCGTGGCCGCGGTGCGATGCATCGTCGGCGATGAGGTGTGGAAAGCGGGCGATGCGGGGCTGTGGTCGTGGGAGTTGCTGGAGCACGCGCTCGGCCGAAGTCCGTCGCGAAACACGGGGGATATTCGCCGCAATTGCCGCAACTTTCCGACGCAGGCCCGCAACGGAACGCCGACGAATCCCGTCGCGTTTTTGGTCGAATACCGCGATGGCTTCAAGGCGACCGCCATGTTGCTGAGCGGCCACGTCACGGACATTACGTTCGCCTGCAAGATCGAAGGTGAGCGTCGGCCTTCTTCCACGCTCTTCGATCTGCCTCCGCCCCCTGGCGCGGCATTCTTGGAAGCGTTATCGCGACATGTCGAGCAGTTTCTGGAGGGCCGACCTGCGTATCCCGTGGAGCGCACGCTGCTGACCAGCATGACGCTGGACGCACTTCTTGAATCGCGAGTCCGAGGCCAGCGCCGCCTCGAAATCCCCGACATCGACATCCGCTACGATCCGCCTCGCGACTCGGGATTCATGCGAGGCGACTATGTCTCGCCCGTCTCCATGTAAATTTGACGAACCGGCTCACTTCGCTTTGCGAGGGAATCGCAAGGCGAGAATGCGGCTGAGTTCGGCGATCGGTTCCTTGTGGTCGTCCACGCGGAGATCGACGGCGCGGTCGTCGAAACCGCGGTAGCCGCCTTTATCGCGGACGATGAGGAGGGCGGCGGATTGTTTGCCGCGTTTGTCGCCGCCGACTTTCTCTCCCGCTTCCATCGCCGCCATGATCCGCCAGGCGAGCCGGCCTTCGGTCTTCTCGAACGCGTCGGCCATCGCTTCGACCACTTCCTTGCCGGTGAGCAGATTGCCGAGGCAGACGTAGTTTTTGCCGCTCTTTTCGCCGCACCAGGAACTACATCCTTTACCGGTGAAGGCATGCACGTTGCCTTCGCGATCGACGATGCCGACCTGGCGGATATCGCGGCCCTGGTCTTCGTCCGTCAACTTCTTGACCACGTCGGCCGCGCTGGTTCCTTTGCCGAGCATCTCGAGCCCGCGCGGGCCGTAGGTGGTATTCGCAGCCGATTGGGTCGCGATCGCGCCGCAATTGGCCTGCGCCCAGGGCACGCCGGCGCCGACCGCGAGCACCTTCGACGCGGTGCCCACGCCCCATTCCTGCTTCGCGGCATCGTAGGCGACGATCGAGAACGTGTTGAAGGGAGCATCACGATCGACCGCCTCGCGCGCCGGCTGCGCGAAGGCGACGAGCGATAACGAAAGGGCAGCAACGGTAGCGATCAAAACAGTGCGTTTCATCGTGTTTCCTTGGTTCTCTCGACGCCCGTTGCCTTTGAGTTTTCGAAAAGCGAATCGCACGATCGCGTGCCATGCTTCGCCGGACCCAACGCCGGTCTCTTTAAACCTTCCGCTTCCACCGGCGAAGCATGCCTCCCAGCCCGAAAACGGTGTCTTATCTGGGGGCATGCTTGTGTGGTGAAATCACAGCGATCCTGACCCCAGCCAGGATCCGCACAAGCATGGCACGCCGCCGAATGTTTAAGGTCAAATTCGCGGATCAGCACAATTCGTCGATCGGCCTGCCGAACGGCAGCACCTGGATCGGTCGGCCCGTGCCATCAAGGTAGTGGGTATTCGTGTCGATGCCGAGGTGGCGATACACGAGGGCGAGGACGTCTTGCGGCGATTTGGGATTGGCTCGCGGGAAGGCTCCTCGCGAGTCGGATTCGCCGACGACGCGGCCTCCCTTGACCGGGCCGCCCGCGAGCGCGGCACTGAAAACGCCGGGGTAATGGTCGCGGCCCGCGTCGTTGTTCACTCGCGGCGTGCGACCGAACTCGCCCCATGCGAGGACGAGCGTCGATTGGAGCAGTCCGCGCTGTTCCAAATCTTCGATCAATGCGGAGTAGGCCTGATCCCAGCGAGGCAGGAAGCCGTCACGGAGCGATTCGAAGCCCTTCACATGCGTGTCCCACCAACGCAAATCGACGGTGACGAGCCGAACGCCGGATTCGACGAGGCGGCGGGCCAGCAGCATGCGTTGGCTCCACGCGGGAGCGCCGCATCGGTTCGACGCTTTTGGGTCGTAGGCGGGCATGAAGCCGTAGCGCTCTCGCACATGCTGCGGTTCGCTGTCGAGATCGAAGGCGGTGCGCGCGGCGGACGACGTGAGAATATCCCACGCCTGAGCGGAAAATCGGTCGAGCGCCGACATCTGACCCGAACCGTCCACGTCGCGGCGGATCGCGTCGAAATTTCGCAGCAACCCGCGACGGTCGCCGAGTTGTTCCAGCGTCACGCCTTGAGGCAGAGTAAAGTTAGGCAGGCGGAATGGTCCGAGGTTGGCCGGGTCAGCTTGCGTCTCGAACGGCCGATGGGCGACGCCGAGATACGCTGCGCCGGTTCCGGGGACCATGCGTGGGATCATCACATACGCGGGCAGTTCGGGCGTCAGGTGTCCGATCTGCCGAGATACGATCGAACCGATGCTGGGATGAATGTTTTCGTCGGGATTCGGGCCGGTGTTGTAGCCTGTGAAGCAATCTGATCGCCGGTCGAATGTCCCGCGTCGTGATGATGCAGACTGCGGACGATCGACCACTTGTCCATGATCCGCGCGTCTGCGGCAACATGTCCGAGAGGATGATTCCGGGCACGCGCGAACGCTGGATGCCGAACTCGCCCCGGTATTCTTCCGGAGCGTCCGGCTTCGGATCCCACATGTCGATATGGCTAGGCCCGCCGCGCATCCAGAGGATGATGACCGACGGATTGCGCGTCGCTCGACCGCCATCGGCCGCCCGCGATTCGCTTCGCAGCAGGTCCGCAAGCGAAAGCCCCGCCGCTCCGAGCATGCCGGCTTTCACGAAGCTTCGGCGAGAAGGAAGGGCAGAGCGTTTGAGATCATCGCATCCGAATTGCGGATCAGGACGAGCCATCGCGAAACTCCGATCGCCGATGGGAGCAGGCACTCGGCGAATGATGACAAGAAACGCCGTCTGGCGGGACCGTTCGGCGTTTCGCCCCCCTTGGCGATCGGCTTACGGCTTCGCCATCCTAACGCACCGGCATGAATGTTGCCAGGGATTTGCCGACCAGAGCCCGAGCACGCTGCACGGAGAAATGCTTCCGGAGATGCATGGATCCATCTGACGCAACCTTCGGCCGACACTTGCGTGTGCAGCGCACCGTAGGCGTCATTTGCCGTCCAGTCCCAAAAGCGGGCAAAGCACCCGTAGGCCCGCGTTGATGAGGAAGAATCCGAGCACGTCGAACAAGATCCCCGCTCGCAGCATGCGGGAGATGGGGACCATGCCGGTGCCGTAGACGATGGCGTTGGGCGGGGTGGAGACGGGGAGCATGAAGCCGAAGCTGGCGCCGAGGCAGGCCCCGAGCGTGGGCGGGATCGGGTTGACGTCGGCTCGCTGGGCCAACGCGATGATCGCAGGGACGATCATCGACGCGGCGGCAGTATTCGACGCGGCTTCGCTGATCAAGATGCCGAGCAGCGTGGCCCCCGCGGTGAGCGTCCAAATCGACGGTGTGCCGAACAGGCCGATCATGCCCTCGGCCAATTCCTTCGCGACGCCGGTCTTGAACATCTGATTGCCGAGCGTCAATCCGCCGCCGAAGAGCAGGATCGTGCCCCAGTCGATGCGGACTGCTTCCTCCCAGGTGATCGCGAACTTTCCTTCTTTCAGATTCGTCGGCAACACAAACAACAGCAGCGAGGCACCGAGTGCCACCATCGATTCCGGGAACTGCCGCTCGAAAAACACGCGGACCGGATAGCCTTCCGGCAACACCGTCGACAGCACGCCAGGGACGATCCAGAGCGTGCAGGCGATTCCGAATGCGAACACGGTATGGATTTGGCCGATCGTCCATCGGCCGAGCGAGCGCCGTTCGTCCGCGATGTAGGCGTTGAGGTGTTCGCGCATTTCCGGCGGTGCCTCGGGTTGCGGATGCAGCACCGCGAGGAGCATCGTGAGGCCGATCATCATGAGCACCATCATCGGGACCATGATGGCGGTCCAGGTAAAGAAGCTCACGTCCGCCTTGGCGATTTCGCGAAGCTGGCCCAAGGCAATCAGGTTCGGAGGCGAACCAACCGGGGTACCGATGCCGCCGACCGAGGCGCCGTAGGCGACCATCAGCAGCATCGCGGAGGCGTAAGGCCAGGAACGCAGCGGCGGCAGTTGCACGCCGGCTTCGCGGTGCATCTGATGCATCGCCCGCAGGACGCCGAGCGCGATCGGCGTCATCATCGCGGTGGTGGCCGTGTTGCTCACCCACATCGACAGGAGGGCGACCGCGAATCCCATCGCCGCCAAGACGCGCAACGGCCTGCCGGCAACCCACGGCATGGAGAGAAACGCGAGCGCCAGTCGGCGGTCCAGCCCATGCAGCGACATCGCTTGAGCGAGGATGAAACTGCCGATGAAAAGGAAGACGATCGGATCCGCGAAGGGCGTCAAGACATCGCGAAGGTTGTCCACCTTGAGGATGACGCAGAGCAACGCGCCGAGGAGTGCCGTTGCCGGAAGCGGAATCGATTCCGTCATCCACAACACGGCGACGCCCGCCAAGATCGAAGCGAGCGCCCGGCCCTGATACGGCAGATTGGATGCGAGGACGTACACGAGTGCGAACGCGAGCGGTGCGAGGACGAAGCCGAGGCGTTTTCGCCACAGTTCGAAGCGTTCCTCTCCTTCGCTGACCGCTGGAGCCGTCGCCGATTCGTCCACGTTCGAACCTCAATGCTCGCGATCGCCGTAGGGTGTGTCGAGCGCCAGCGAGACGCACCTATGTAGCCCTCTCGCTCCGCGAGAGGTAAGCGGCAGTGCGCCGAGCGATCGCGTGGCATTTATCCGCTTACCTCTCGCGGAGCGAGAGGGCTACATAGGCTACTCCGCTTCCGCGACAATGCGTCGCACCAGCACTCGCAACTTCTTCTCCGCCGCGTTCGCGACGGCGATCACTTCCGCGAGGGACACAGGTTCGAGCGCGTCGGGCAGACATTGATCGGTGATGACCGAAATGCCCATGACTCGCATCTTCCCATGCACGCCGACGATCGTTTCCGGCACCGTGGACATGCCGACGACATCGGTGCCGATGTTCCGCAGAAAGCGATATTCCGCACGCGTTTCGAGATTGGGCCCCGCAGCAGCGACGAATACGCCCTTGTGCCACACGATCTTTTCCTCGAGCACGATCCGCATGCCGAGGGCCAAGAGTTTGCGGTCATAAGGTTCCGACATGTCCGGGAAGCGGACGCCCAGCCGGTCGTCGTTTTTGCCGATCAGCGGATTGTCGCCGAGAAGGTTGATGTGATCGATCAGCATCAGATCGCCCTTGGCCCACTGCGGATTCATGCCGCCGCAGGCGTTGCTGACGATGAGGATGTCGCATCCCATCGCCTTCATGACGCGCACGGGAAAAGTGATCTGTTGCAGCGAATAGCCTTCGTAGAAATGGAATCGGCCCTCCATCGCCATCACGGTCTTGCCCGCGAGCGTGCCGAGCACGAACCGGCCCGCATGCGATTGCACGGTGGAAACTGGGAAATGCGGGATGTCGCCGTACGGGATGGCGACATCGGTCTGAATATCTTCCGAGAGCCCGCCGAGGCCGTGCCCAGAATAATGCCGGCCTTCGGCTTCCCCTTCCATCGCGATTCGAGGAAGGTCTTTGCTTCTTGGATCTGATCGAAAAGCTCGGGCATCCTCGTTCTCCTCGGTTAGCCGCGACGCGCGGCGGGCGTGGACGAGACGCTTTGCGATCGCGTGGCACGCAGTCCGCGGCTCCGCTGCGCGTCGCGGCTAACCAGCCATAGTTGCCGATAGATTACAATGAACCCATACAGGCAAACTGCCGAAAAATATCTCCGTCCCGAAGTCATCCGACAAGTCGGTCGGCTCGATCTTCGCGCAGTTCATCGTCGAAGGTTTTTTGCAGGGACTGCATTCAGCCCGTTCCATGGCTTCTCACTCGAATTCAGCGAGCATCGCAAATACGTTCCAGGCGACGACCTCAAGGATCTCGACTGGAACGCCTACGCCAAAACGGACAAATACTACCTGCGCAGTACCAGGCGGAGACGAACGTCACCGGCTACCTGGCGATGGATCTGAGCGCGTCGATGGCGTACACGTATCGCCAGGAGCTGACGAAATTCGAGTACGCCATCTGCCTTTCGGCCGCCCTCGGCTACCTGATGATTCATCAGCAGGACCCGGTGGGTTTGGTTGCATTCGACGAGAAGATCAAAACGTATCTGCCGCCGCGCAGCAAACGGACGCAGCTTGGTTCGATGCTCGCGGTCCTCGCGAATCTCAAGCCGACCGGGGCGACGAACATCGGCGCGAGCCTGCATCAGCTCGCGGCCATGATCCGCAGCAAGAGCCTGATCATGCTCTTCAGCGACCTGCTCGCCGATCCCGACCCGATCCTCGCCGCCCTGCATCATCTGCGGCATCGCGGCAACGAAATCATCATCTTCCACATTCTGGATGAGGCCGAGGTGAAGTTCCCCTTTGGGGAATGGTGGAGTTGAAGACGTGGAAGAGCCTCGCAAGCTGACCGTCGATGCTCGCCACATGAAAGGCGACTATCTCAAATCGCTGGGCGAATTCCAGCAATTCTGGCGAGAGGAATGTGCCAAAGCGAACATCGACTGCATCGGCATGGACACCAGCGTCAGCTTCGACCGTGCCCTGATGGAATACCTGCTTCAACGCCAGCGGCGTTTGAAGAGCATGCCGTTTTTGCCTTGGGACGCTCAGTTGCCGAGACGACGCGAAGTGCCAGAGCGGGACATGCGGCAGGTTGGCCGGTAAAGAACGCTTCGGAACCGATCAATTCTCGAAGGAGCCGCAGCGCTGCCGGCGGACGGTCACATAGTAGTAATCGCATCGCGCTTCGCGGACGGCGTCCACACCGAATGCAATCGATCGGTGTCGGCGATCGCATTGCGCGTTCTTCGGCATGCACTCCCAACCGGCCTTGTCGTCAGATCGTTGCGATACGCGCTTGAAAGCAATGTAATCGGTAATCGCCTTCCGATCCGGCAAGCGCCCCCTTCCGAAAGGTGCGGGATGTCGGCGAAGTCGGCCATGCGGCAACGGAGCGTCGTCGGTCGCCGAGCGGATCGCCGCCGGGGAGAGGAAAAACGAGAGTTCGCGCGGTCGAGGATTTCGTCTTCGACGCGACGCGAGCATCGTCGGCCTCATCGCGTGCAGCCAATCGTGCAGCTCAGGGAGGTCGGTTTGTTCTTTGGGAGCAGTCATCAGGACCACGGCCAGGATGCATTCGTACGTGTGCATGGGACGGCACCTCATACGCGCAGCGGAAGCGATGTCCGCGATGGCGCGCAGGACAGGATCGACGCAGGTCGAGGCGCTCGGTTCGGCGTCCGGCCTAGACAAAAACGATGAGAAAGTGTGCGAGAAGCAATCGGAAGGCAGTACCGACGATCCCGCTCGCAGCCAAGTCGACGAATGGGGCGCAGGGGTTCCCGGATCGGGGAAACGCTGGCGGGTCCGGCCGAGAGGCGAAGCCCAGAAAGGCAGGGCCTGAGGTCGAAGACGTCGCGGTTCGACAAACCGAAAACGACGCAGCCTGGAAACGAAGTCCGAGAAGAAAAGCAAAGGCCAAGGGGAAAGGCTGGGGTTTCGGCCAACGGCTCGATGAGCCGATCCGCTATCTCGAACCTATCACGCGGACGTGCACGATGCAATTCCGCGCTTGCGTAGAAGTCGGGCGGTTTGTACCGCCGAAAACCACTACGTGTCCAGTCCACTTCCATCGGTTGCTTGATCCGCGAACTTGAGGCGAAATCGCCGCCATCCGCGAAAGCCATGGGAAGAACCGGCAAACGATGTGCCCATTGTCAGCACGCTGCGGCTGGCAAGTACTGACGACCCCAGACGACGAATCCATCGCCAAGGACACATCGCCCGCACTTGCTTCCGCAGCGTGCTAACGGGCAAGCCGATCACGATGGCTTGCGATGGGATGCGAACCTCCCCACCCCTCCTGGATCGCTCCATGCGTCGCAACTTTTTCCCGCAAATGGTTCGCCTCGGTATTTTTGCTGACCGCCTTCGCCTGCGGCCTTTTCGCCGGGGAGCTCGGCCGATCCGCAGTGGAAGCTCACGTGGAGCGACGAGTTCGACGGCGACAAAATCGATCCCGCCAAATGGGATCACGATATCGGCAACGGCTTCTTCAACTACGACGCCAATCAGTGGATCCACGGCTGGGGCAACAACGAACTGCAGTACTACACCAAGGACGCCGACAACTCCTTCGTGAAGGAAGGCATGCTCCACCTCCGCGTCCGCAAGGAATCGCTGCACGGCTTCGGCTACACCTCCGCCCGCCTCAAGACGCAGAAACGCGACCGCTCGCCGCTCTTCAACCAGCGTTACGGCAAATTCGAATTCCGCGGCAAGCTGCCCACAGGCAAAGGCGTTTGGCCCGCCCTCTGGATGCTGCCGCAAGACGATAAGCATGGTCCGTGGGCCGCGTCGGGCGAGATCGATGTGATGGAGGCTCGCGGCCAGGAGCCGAACAAAGTGCTCGGCACGCTCCCACTACGGCGGCCGTTGGCGCGAACGCCATTCGGGCAAGGACTATATTTTCCCGAGAAGGGCACGTTCACGCCGAGTTCCACACTTATGCCGTGGAATGGGAGCCTGGTGAAATCCGCTGGCTCGTGGACGGCAAGGAATATCAGAAGCAATCGTTTTGGTGGAGCACCAGCAAGACGGAAGGCGCCAAGGGCCGCAAACCTGCGAACGAAGCCGACCTCAACGCCTGGCCCGCCCCCTTCGATCAGCCGTTCTACCTGGTGATGAACGTCGCCGTCGGCGGCAACTTCCTCGGCAACCCCGACCGCACGACCCAGTTCCCCGCGGAGATGGTGGTCGATTACGTCCGCGTCTATGAGAAGGTCGGCGGGTATGGAAAGACGAGACCCCGCGGCGATGGCAAGCTGCCCTTCTGATCATTTCTCGTTTCGCCCGACCCAGGGTAGCTCGCTGCGCTCGCAACCCTGGGCTGTTGGATGCAACGCCGTTGGCGTAAAGAGGCGTGCGGAGCAACCGATGCGTCGGTTTCGACTGCGCCAATTTCCAAGAAAAGACGAAATGGCATGGAAATGAATCGGTACCGCAGTGAACCGGTTTCATTCAAAATTGGCCCTGTGTAGGCCTTAACCCTGGTCATACCGCCATCGTCCGGAAAACGCAAAGTCAGCAGAGGGAAAACCACCAACTTTGCGAAACGGGCGTCTTCCGGGTACGGTGATTTTCTGGAGCGGTTCGCGCTTCGTGGGGTTTCGGTGGTTTTTCGCCGTCAGCAAACGGCTTCGCGCCGACAGCAAACGGCATTGTGTCGCTTCGACGAAGCCCGATGTTGAGTGGTTTTACCTGGGTGGTGATTTTCGGGAGGAATCTTCGAAGTTTCTTAATCGCCGTCACCAAACGGCATTTCGATGGCGATGGGCGAGTTGCCTTCGAGGGAGCCAAGAGCACTTCCGTGCGAAGGCGGATCTCAGTCCGTCTTCGCACGCGGGCGCATTGCGGTTACTTCGTCGTGAACTTCTCCTCGGCGGCTTTGCGGAAGGCGGCTTGGGCTTGGCCGCCGTTGCCGGGGAAGCCGTTGTGTTGGACCATGTAGACGAGGACCAGGCCACGCTTGCGGTCGACCGACATGTTGGTCGCATAGGCGCCGCCGTGGCCGAAGGTATCGCCGCCGACCGCGAAACCGAGGCCGTAGCTTTCCTTCATCGATTCAGGCGTTTGCCGTTTGCCAAGTTCGCGGATGGCTTCTTCCGAGAGGATTTTCTTCCCCTTGTATTTGCCCTGATTGAGCAGCATTTGGCAGAAATGGCCGCAGTCGGTCGCGGTCGAAAACAGGCCGCCGCCGGGCATCGGTTGCCGGGCCTTATCGGTGAGCGGGTAGGTGAGGTATGTGATTTTGAGCGATTCGAGCCCCGTCTTCGCCTGATTCGGCTTGTACGATTTCGCGAGCCGTTTCACCTGTTGCTCGTTGGGGAAGAAGGTGGTGTCCTTCATCTCGAGCGGAGCGGTCAGGCGTTTCTCGAGGAACGTCTCGAACGGCATGCCGCTGACGACTTCGATGATGCGGCCCGCGGTGTTGATGCCGGCGTTCGAGTAGAGGTATTTCGTGCCCGGTTCGGAGTGGAGCGGCGTCATCGCGTAGCTGCGGACCGCGTCGCGAAGCACGACATGGTCGAGCGTCGGCTGTTCGAGGGCCGACTTGAAGGGCATGCCGCTGGTGTGGTTCAGGCATTGGCGGATGGTCGGCATCTTGGCGGGACGCTTCAGCGTGAGTTTGTCCTTCTCCTTCTCGGCCGTGAGCCAGAGGTCCTTGAACTCGGGCAGGTATTTGTCGATCGGATCGTCGAGGTGGATCTTGCCTTCGTCCACCAGCAGCATGAGGGCGGCCGCCGTGATCGGCTTGGACATCGACGCGATCCAGAAGACGGCGTCCGGGCCCATCAGCGTGTTGTCTTCGACATCGGCATAGCCCGCCGTTTCCACGTCGAGGATTTTCTCCTTGTCGGCCACCAACACGACGGCGCCGGCGAGGAACTTCTGATCGACGAATGGCTTGAGCACCTTGGCGAGTCCCGCATCGTTTTTTCCTTCCTGTGCGGAAGCGACAAACGGAACGAGCATGGCAAGACAAAGCAGACCTGGACGAACGAGAGCCTTCATGAGATACCTTCGAAACAGGAGCATCAGGAAACGGAAGTGCCCATCGTAAGCGTGACGAGGCTCAGTCGCCACGCGAAAAAAGCGGTTCGTCGGAGGGCGCGGAAGTTGCGGAACGCTATGCTGAAGAGATGCATGGAATCGAAGAGGCGACTCTCTTCGCCTGATCGGATCAGGCCGGTCGCTGCGGCTGCCTCGCCTCGTGGATCAACGGAATTTGAGCCGTGACCTTGCGCACTTATCGCCCCGGCGACGAACAGCACCAGCTTGCGATCTACAACAGCGTGGCCGCGGAGTTGCCGAACTTCAAGCCGGCGACGCTGATCGAATTGCAGCGCCGTATTCGATCCCGCGACTTCGACCCCGCCACCCGCATTTATGCGGAAGAGGGGGGAAAGATCGTCGGCTATGTTTCGTTTCAAGCCAATGGCAGGGTAAGTTATCCTTGGACGTTGCCCGGTGCGGAGCGTTTTCGCGAGCCGCTTCTGGAGGCGCAACTCGCTGGCCTCAAGGCGAAGGGCGTGCGTCGCGCGTTTGCTGCGTATCGAACGGATTGGCCGACGCAGGCGGGATTTTTTCTGGGCCGGGGTTTCCGACATGCGCGGGACATGGTGAACTTCGTCGTCGAGTTTCACGACCTGCCGACGGCGATGGCAGTGATGCCGGTGCCGGCGACAGTGGAGCCGAGCGACGTGCCGGATTTGTTCGCGATGGCTCCGGAGATGTTGCGCGTCGATTCGCCGGAGGCGTTGCACGATCACCTCTTTCGCAACCCCTATTTCGGCAAGGAATCGCTGTTCGGATTGCGTCGGCGAACGGACCAGAAGTTGGCTGCCGCTGGCATTTTGATCACGGATCCGCAATACGCCGACCCGCGGGCGATCGATTCCTCGATGCCTTGCTTCCGCCTCGGCGCGTTCGGTACGGAGGGAATGCAGACCAAGCGAATCAACGGCTTGTTCAGCTTCCTTGCCCCGCTCGACAAGTCGATGATGGGGATGGCGATGGAATTGGTCGGCATCGCCGCCGCCCGCTTGCAGGACAGCGACGAACTCGACGTCCTCGCCGCTCAGTGTCCCTCGGATGTGTCGTTGGCCCTAAGCTTTTACGAACGCCACTTCCGCCGCCAGGGATCGTTCCCTGTCTTCGAACGTAGCCTGACCTGAGCGATCGTTTCCCAGGTCCATGTGCGATATCAGGAATTCAGAAATCTCACTCGGCCGGTCGCCAATTCGTAGACGGCGCCCACCATCGTCACTTGTCGCGTTTCGAGCACTCTCCGCCCTGCCGGAATTTGGGATAGCTGCCCCATGGACCACCGCACATTGGCTTCCACCGCGGCACTGACTCGCGCGGCGCCCGTCAGCTGCGGCGCGAGATTTCGGAAACTCGGCTCGATGAGCTTCAACAGCGCGTTGATGTTCGGCGCATCGCGTTCGATCGCGGGATTTGCTTGGGCTTGCAACGCAGCCGTCACCGCGCCGCAGCCTTCATGCCCCATTACCACGAGAAGTCGCGTGTGCAAGTGCTCGACTGCATAGCCGATGGTTCCGACGACATCGGTGGCGATGACGTTGCCCGCCACGCGGGTCACGAACAGGTCGCCGAAGCCTTGATCGAAAACGAGTTCGACGGGCACCCGCGAATCGCTGCAGCCGAGAATGATGGCGAAAGGATGCTGATCGGAGACAAGCGCCTGACGCCAGCTTCGCTCCTCATGTCCGTGGCGTACTTTGCCGTCGACGAATCGCTGATTCCCTTCACGCAGACGTTGCAGCGCGAGTTCCGGGGTGCCTGGAGTTGCTTCCGTGAGAACGTTGCCGCGGCTTGGACCTCTCAGCAACCAACCGAATCCTCCGCCGACCGCTGCGCCGATGCCGCCGCACACCAGATCGCGTCGTGACGGCCATCGACGCCTTCCCGAATCCGAACGCTCCAGGTCAGCCATCTCAGCCATCGCCTGCTCCCAAGGAAACGGACTTCGATCGGAAAGCCGAAGCTTCCGGCTCCCTGGGAGGGCGCTGCCCGCGAGCTATGGAACGTTGTGCGGAACGTTCATTTCTTCGGCAACGGCACGGTGATCACGAGGCCGGCGACGCGGGGGGCCTTGGTGGGGCGGGCGAAGAGTCCGGCATGGCAGCTGACGCAGCCGCCGCCCAGCGGAATGGCGCCGACGCGTTGGAGATGGCCGTCGGCGATTTGCTCGTAAGACGTTTCGCCTGCGGAGAGAGCGGCGACCGCTTTGCGATCGAACTCGCTCTTGGGTTCGTGATCGATGCTCATCGCCTTGGTGTTGATTGCAATCCAGCGGGCTTCGACTTTCGTTTTGCGTGCCATGTCGGCGAAGATGTCTTCCAAGGCGCGAGCGGGAAGTACAGGGTTATTCGGTTTGAAAAAGTGATGATGCATTACATCAAGCGTGGAGGCGTAGACCTCGTGCATCATCTTGGCTCGCTCACGGGCTTGGCTCAAGCCGTCGACGGTCGCAGACGTCGTGGCTTCGGCCTTTCCTTCGTCGCCTGGAAGCGAGGAGGTCGTCCCAAGGCAGAACGTCGCAGCACCGATGATCGCGAGGCATCGAATCAAGTGTGGGCGGGTCGTCATGGCATCTCCCGGAACGGAAGGTCAGGTGGGACTTTCAGGCTACGGCGCCTTAAATCGGATGTCAATGTCCTTTTATGCGACGATTCCAAACGAAATGGGGGGCGGGATTGGAAAGAATCGGATCGAAGCGTCCTCACGCGGTCTTCATGGTTCAGTGCTTGACAGGGACGGCATACGGATCGATCATCGCGGATGGTTTTGCCGCCCACTTTTCACCAAGGAGGTCGTCATGCATCGACCGTTCGCAAAGCTCGCTATGGGTTTGGCGTTAGTATTCGCCGCCGGCACGTCGCACGCCGCGGAACCGACCAAAGGAAATCCGAAACTGCAATCGATCGAGTCGCTCGCCTTCGCGCCGGATGGCTTACTGCTCATCGCTGACGGCAAGGGCGCCCAAATCGTGGCCGTCCACACCAACGACACGAAGGCTTCCGAATGGGGCAAGCTGGATGGAAACGACCTCAAGCAACAGATCGGCGCGCAACTCAATGCGAAGACTGTCGATTTCGTTCGCTTCGTCGTCAATCCCGCATCCAACCGCGGTTATCTGGCCGTGAAAGCGGACGGCAAGGAAACGATTCTGACGATCGACGGTTCCGGCAAAATCGCGACCTTCGATCTGTCGAACGTGAACCACACCCGCTATCCTCTTTCGGCTGACGGAAAGGCGACGCCGATCCGCATCACTGATTTGACCTATGCCGACGGCCGGGCGCTTTTCGCGACGGTGTCGAAGGAGGGCGCGAAGATCTACACCGTGGATCTCCGCCAGGACGGCGTGACGCCGAACTGGGTGAGTGCCGAAACCTATCACGTCGGTCACGGCAAATGGGAAACGGGTTCGCCGATCCGCACCGTGATTCCGTATGTCGAAGGGGGCAAGACGTATCTTGTCGGCGCCTTTACTTGCACGCCGATCGTTAAATATTCGCTCGACGACGTGAAAGTCGGCGGCGGCAAGGTCAAGGGAACGAGCGTCGTCGAATTGGGTACGGGAAACACGCCGCAAGATATGTTCGCCTATTCGAAGGATGGCAAGAACTACATCCTCATGAACCAGATGCGCAACAACGGCAAAGCAGCCCCCGGTTATCCGACCGCGTACTGGACGGCGAAAGTCGAACAGGGCATCCTCGCCGAAAAAGAAGCGATCAACGAAAAGGCGCCGTGGCGCATCAAAGGCAAAGCAGGCGCTGCGACGACGAATCGTGCCGTCATGGTGCCGGAGTTCGCGAACATCGTGGCGATGGATAAGCTTGGCGACGACCGCGCCCTTGTCATCCAAACAGATGACAAGGCCGGCTACCGTCTTGCCGTGTTGCCTCTGCCGTAGACATCTCCGCTCCCCTCTCCCTGTTTGGGGAGAGGGGCAAACCTTGCTTCCCGCCACTACTGCGCGACGCTGCCGATCGATTCGTTCAAATGTCTGATCGCGAAGCGAGGAGATGCCGAACTGCGGACGAAAAATCGTCGACGACCGGACAAAATTGGCGCCATTGCAAGATGTCCGGAAGCGGATGGCCGGTGAGCACGAGGATGCGTCCCCCGCAACCGGCATTCTTTCCTGCGACCACGTCGCGGGGACTGTCGCCGATGACCCACGACCGAGGCAGATCGAGGTTAAGCTTTTCCGCGGCCTTGAAAAACATGCCGGGCGCCGGCTTGCGATCCGGATGATCGATCGCCATGGGGTCGTCGCTTCCTGGCGCCGCTGGACAGAACCAGATTCCACCGAAAGTTACGCCGAACGGCAGGAGTTGACGGCACATCTCATCGTTGCAGGCATGCATTTGAGATTCGGTGTATTTGCCACGACCGATGCCTGATTGATTCGTCACGACGACTAACTCGAATCCCGCATCGCGAAGTCGGCTCAGCCCTTCCCCGACCCCAGGCAGCAGTTTCACTCGCTCCGGTTCGCAAAGGTATTTCTTTTCTTCGATGAGCGTGCCGTCACGATCCAGAAAGACGGCTGGGCGTAGGGGCGCGAGCATGACTACCAGCAATAAAAAGACTTCTGCTCCGGCGGAATTCGCCCTGGCGCCTCATTCTATCTGCTGTTTGCGAAATGAACGTGCCGACCGTGCTTAAGCTATCGTTGCCGCTTATCGCGTCAGCATGAGTCGCATCAACTCGGCAACGCTTTTCGCCTGCATCTTGCGAAGAACGCGGGCACGCCTTGCTTCAATCGTCTTGTAGCTGACGTTCAGGTCTTCGGCGAGTTCCTTGTAATTGCGGCCATCGACGAGGCCATCGAGCCCCGTTCCCCTTGGGTAAGCAACGCGAGACGTTCGTCGATGGAAGCCGCATGCGATTGTAGTTTGAAATCCTGAGCTTCCGCAAACATAGCCGCGGCGGACGACTTCGATAAGCCTTCGCGTGTCGATGGGTTTTTGAATGAAGTCGAGCGCGCCATCCTTGAGCGCCTCCACAGCCGTTTCGACGTCGCCGTTGCCGGTGACGAAGATGACTGGCATGCGCGCATCATGGTCGATCAACCATCGTTGCAGTTGTCGGCCATTCATGCCTTCCATGCAAAGATCGACCACGACGCAGCCGCGTGACATGGGCTCGAAGGCATGGACAAAAGCGTCGGCCGAAGCGTAGCTCGCGACTGGAATACCGATGCTTTCGAGCAACGTCGAAATCATGGAGCGGACGCCTGGCTCATCATCAATGAGATGCACGCACGGTGTATTCGGCATCATAAGGGGAACCTTGATGTTGAACGCCGCAAAATAGTCCGGATGCACCATGCCTAACCGGCGTCAACTTGGGCGAACTGGGCGCTAAACCTAGCATCGACGGAGAAAGCATGACGTTTTGACAAATATGACGAAAACCTGCCGCCGGTTGTCCATCACAGGGCGTCACCGACGTTAGGCTCTGCCAAGCGGGAATTCCCCCGTCGAAAAATCGACAATGAATCAGCCGTATGTCCACATTTCGTCACCAATTTTAAGGTCTCGCAAGAACCTCTTCAGATTGTCCAGATTCTCTCGAACAGCGATGCCGTACCGAATGCACAACAAGCAGTGGGGGAAAGTTGAAATATGACGAGATCCGAGCCCACGAATAACGTTGCTCGTCGTTCGCTCGCCGTATTGCGCCTTCGTTCGTAAGACTTCCGCGAAACCCCGAACCAGCCTTACCTAGGTGCGCGCCATGGCATTCTTTCCGGAAGTCAGCAAAATCAAGTATGAAGGACCCGACAGCAAGAACCCGCTCGCCTTCCGCCATTACAACCCCACGGAGATGGTCGAAGGCAAGTCCATGAAAGACCACCTTCGCTTCGGCGTCGCCTACTGGCACACCTTCCGCGGCACCGGCGGCGATCCTTTCGGCCCCGGAGTCGCCGACCGCCCCTGGGAAGACGGCACCGACTCCGTCGAGATGGCCGTCAAGCGCGTAAAGGTCGCCTTTGAGTTCATCGAAAAGCTCGATGCTCCGTACTACTGCTTCCACGACCGCGATGTCGCCCCCGAAGGCGCCAACCTCCGCGAGACGAACGCCAACCTCGACAAGGTCGCCAAGGCGCTGAAGGGCGAGCAGGAACGCACCGGCATCAAGCTCCTCTGGGGCACCGCGAATCTCTTCAGCAACAAGCGGTTCATGCACGGCGCCTCGACCAGCCCGAATGCCGACGTGTTCGCCTACGCCGCCGCGCAGGTGAAGAAAGCCCTCGAAGTGACGAAGGAACTCGGCGGCGAGAACTACGTCTTCTGGGGCGGCCGTGAAGGGTACTCCAACCTCTACAACACCGACCTCAAACGCGAACTTGATCACCTCGCGAAGTTTTTCCACCTCGCCGTCGAATATAAGAAAAAAATCGGATTTGGCGGGCAGTTCCTCATCGAGCCCAAGCCGAAGGAACCGACGACGCATCAATACGATTTCGACGCCGCCAACTGCGTCGCCTTCCTCCGCGGCTACGGCCTGGCTGATTCGTTCAAGCTCAATGTCGAAACGAACCACGCCACGCTCGCCGGTCACACGATGATGCATGAGCTGACGTATTCGTCGATCAACGGCATGCTCGGTTCGATCGACGCCAACCGCGGCGATCTGCTCCTCGGTTGGGACACCGACCAGTTCCCCACCGACTACTATCTCACGACGCAGTGCATGCTCGTCATCCTCAACCAGGGCGGGCTCAACCCAGGCGGCGTCAATTTCGATGCGAAGGTTCGCCGCGAAAGCTTCGAGCCGATCGACCTGTTCCACGCCCACATCGGCGGCATGGACGCATTCGCCCTCGGCCTCAAGCTCGCCGCCCAAATCCGCAAGGAAGGCACGCTGAAGGATTTCGTGAAGGCGCGCTACGCGACCTGGGACGCCGGCATCGGTGCGAAGATCGAGGCAGGCCAGGCGAAGTTCGAAGACCTCGAAACCTACATGCTCGAAAAAGGCGACGCCGCTCCGAACACGTCGGGTCGTCAGGAATACCTCGAAAACCTCATCAATCGGTATTTGCGGTAAGTCAGATTCACTAACCACAGAGGCACAGAGAAAGGCAGAAGAAAGTCAAAATGCAAAAGTCAGATTGCAGATAATGAGATTGGGGCAAAGACTTGGCTCCCCTTTTTCGTTCTGACTTCTGCATTTTGACTTTCTTCTGCCTTTCTCGGTGCCTCTGTGGTTAAAAAAACACGACAATAGCCGAATGCGAAGACCGCAACGAAGTACGCCGGCGGGGCAGCATCGGCCGATTCTGCTCCGCGAATGTCTCGACTGGCTGGATCCCCAGCCGGGCAAGGTGATCGTTGATTGCACGACCGGCTTCGCGGGGCATAGCGTCGAAA
This sequence comes from Gemmataceae bacterium, assembly GCA_046350235.1. Lineage (GTDB taxonomy): Bacteria > Planctomycetota > Planctomycetia > Gemmatales > Gemmataceae > JAIEPT01. Next base: position 27,301 of record JAXMAT010000008.1, read on the forward strand.
TTCTGCAACGACTTGGCCCTGACGGTCGGCTCTTCTGCCTCGACCTTGATGCCGACAATCTGCCGCGAGCGCGCGAACGGCTCGAAGCGGTGGGCCATCCTTTCTCGCTGCACCACACGAATTTCGCGGGCATTTCGCAGGTGCTTGGCGAGGCGGGCGGCATCCAGGCGGATGGCGTCCTCGCGGACCTCGGCATGTCGAGCATGCAGGTGGACGATCCGGGCCGAGGCTTCAGCTATTCGCGCGAAGGCCCACTCGACATGCGGATGGACCGCATTCGAGGCAAATCGGCTGCTCAGCTTTTGCAGTCGATCGATCGTGACGAACTGCAGACGCAACTCCGCGAACTCGGCGACGAGTTGGAAGCGGAAACCATCGCCGCCGCCATCGTGAAAGCGCGAGGCAATCAACCCCTCGAAACGACCACGCAACTCGCGAAGCTCATCCAGGAAGCCGTCGGCCAAACGACGTGGCAACTCAAACCTACGCCCGGGAAGTGGACGACGCATCCCGCCGCTCGCACGTTTCAGGTGCTCCGCATCCTCGTCAACCGCGAGTTGGCAAACCTCACCGCCCTCTTGCGGCAACTCCCGTCGCTGCTGAAGCCCGGCGGCCGGGTGGCGATCATCAGCTTCCATAGCGGCGAGGATCGACTGGTCAAAAACGCGTTCAAAGAAGGGCATCGCCAGGGGATTTGGAAATCAATCAGCGACGAGTTCATTCGCCCTTCGTTCCAAGAACGGCAGGACAATCCCCGCTCTCGCTCCGCAAAACTACGCACGGCCGAAAGAAGTTGATTTTTCCGCGTGATATCCGTCGGCCTCCGGCGCCTTGAGTGAAGACAAGGAACGAGTCTTTGCCCAATCTCAACGTCAGGAGGACGATCATGTCGAACTTTTTCCGCTCCAGCCTAGCCCTGGTGCTTTTCGCTTTGGTAGGCTGCCAATCCATGCAACATTGGGGCGATGGCTCGGAGACGCAATCCGTCCGCAAAGCAGTCAAAACCACAGGGGAAGTCACCGCATGGAGCGGCGCGATGGCGCTCGCTGCTCCTCACTTCATCATCCGAAATGCCGCGGAACGGATACAGGGGAAGTGACGGAAACGAAACTGCGATGATGCGGCCCGCGGCAACCTGAAATCGTCCGACTATTTGTTCTTTTTCGCCTTCTTCTTTCCCTTGGCGACGATGTCGACCTTGGTTGCCTTGCGACCTTGCATGTGAACGACGACATGTTCGCCGCGTTGTAGGTTGGCGACGGTCGCCGGAGTCACGCCCTTTTTCTTGCCCGCATGTTTCTCGACAGGGGTATTCGGGTCGACGAATACCGTGTGTTCGGCCCCCTTCTTGCCGTTGGTCTTCACATGAAGAATGGTCTCTTTCCCCTTATGGCTGACGCTTTCGATCACGCCATGAATTGCGTGATTTTTGTTGGCGCTCTTTTTCTTGGCCGCCTCCGCTTCACTGGAGGAAATCGCCACAACGCCGACCAGGGAAAAAAACGCAGCCAAAAGGAAACGTGCAGACTTCATCGAATGCTCCCGATCCTGAGGTGAAGCGAGGCCGCTCGCTAGTCCAAACCGACGAAGGGGGGCTTTGGACCGACGCCGCCTCGAACATGTTCTTACTCCCATTGGACCCCGGCAGGCGTTCAGAGTTCCGTGCAAGCCGCGTTACATTTCGGACAGTCGAAAGGGAATATGTCGAGGCAGAAAGGGGAGACCAAAAGCCCGTGCATGGTTTAGGGATGTCGCGTACAACTACCTTCCGCAACGATTTGCCATCCAATTGGGCCTCTCCCGAGCATGAATCGTGGCTCCAGTCATCACACCAGCGAAAACGAGCGAATGGACGGTCGCGTTCGAGTTGGCGTATCAGCGCAGCTCGGAGGGACAACGGCCGATGCGCGTCGTCGATGCGCTGGCGTTGGCGGCGTCCGGAGAGATCGATCCGCAGGGGATCCTAATCGCACGCGACGGAGATCGCATCGTCGTCGCGTCGAGGTGGCGATACCGCTGCCGGGGGCTCAGGCCTGCTCTGGATGCCGGAAACAACTCCGGAATCGCCCGCGGATCTCGCGACCGATCTTGTGCGGTCAGCGTTGGCCTACTTCGAGAGACGCGGGACGAAGATCGCGGAGGCGATCGTTCCGGAGCCGGACCTCGATCGAGCGAAGCCATACATCGATGCGGGCCTGCGGCATCGGTCGCCTGCGAAATCTTCGGCATGATCTGATCCATTTGCCGAGATGCCTGCTTCGCCTCTGCTGCATCTGCGCGTCGTTCCGCCACGTCTCGCCGGAACTCTTCGCCGCGACCATGGCTCGCACCTACTTCGGGACGCTCGACTTCCCAGAACTCAACGATGTTCGCACGATCGACGAGATCCTCGAAGGGCATCGCAAGGCGGGGGTATATCGGCCGGAAAACTGGTTGTTGGCGACGCTCGCCGGCGAGCCTGCGGGGGTCGTCATTTTGACCGAAGTGCCGGGCGAGGCGTGGGATCTTTCGTATCTGGGCATCGTGCCCGAGCATCGAGGCCGCGGCGTGGGTCGCAGGCTCGCGTATGCGGCGTTAAGGCTTGCGCAAATTGCCGGGTGTCTCGATCTGTCGGTCGCGGCCGACGAGCGAAACGCGCCGGCGCTTCAGCTGTATCGGTCGTTGGGGTTCGAGCAGGGGTCGTCGCGTGAAGTTTTCCTGATGTTTCTCGGAGAAAACGCGCATCGCAACGTTGTCCAGTGAATGCGGCATGTCTCTTTCGATCGAACTCTTCATCGACACGTTTTGCACCATCCAAGCGGACCACTTTTCCGGAGGCGAAAAAATCCCGCAGCGCGAACCATCAGCAATTCCCGCGGTTGCGTACCTCATCTTCGATTTCCAGCGCCGAGACCCCTTGGAATGTCGTTGGCAGCCCTTTTAGGGCACCCTAGAATGTCGTCTCTCTTGAGCGAAAAAGAAGGCTGAGCTTGGGTCCTTTCCCGCCCAGGCGCCATCAGCGTTCGATCTCTCTGCAAGGACAACACTGCGCGAATCGAGTCGCGCAGGGAGAGGTTGATTTTGAGGACGCTAACCCACGATCTCGTGGCCGCGTTGGCACGGAAGCTGTGTCAACGGATTGGGGCGCCACGATACGATCTCTGGTTCAAGGACAAGACCAAGTTCGTCTGCGAAAACGACCGACTGACCGTCGGCGTGCCGAACGTCTTCTACCAGGATTGGTTGCAGAAGACCTTCGTCGAAGATGTCCGGGCGATCGCCCAGGAAGTCTTTGGCCGCAAGTTGAACGTCGTCTTCGTCATCGACCCGGAACTCTTTCAGGCCGCGCGCCAGCAGCAGGAGCGGACCAAATCCGCCCCCGCGAGCAAGAAGGCGAGTGCAGAGTCGGCGAAGGCCGAGAAGGGTACCGGCGCGAAAGTAGGCCCCTCGCGCTTGCGCCGCTGGCGGCGGCTCGACGATTTCGTCGTCGGAGCCTGCAATCGCGTCGCCCACGCCTCGGCCCTCGCGGTCGTCGAAGATCCGTCGCAGGTCGCCTATCCCTTGGTCTTCCATGGACCTTGCGGGATCGGCAAAACGCACCTGCTGGAAGGGCTGTGCCTCGCGCTCCGCGAAGCCCATCCCGACGCTCGCATCGTCTATCTGACAGCTGAGGAATTCACGAACAAATTCCTCTCGGCCATGCAGACGGGGAAGCTGTCCACCTTCCGCAAACAGTTCCGCGATGCGGACGTGCTGATCGTGGACGACCTGCAGTTCCTGGCCCGAAAGGCGGCCACGCAGGAAGAGTTTCTCCATACTTTGGAAGCACTGCAGCGCGACGATCGCCCGGTGATCGTTTCCTGCGACTGCCACCCGCGGTTGGCCGATCAACTCTTGCCGGAGTTGACCGATCGGCTCAACGGCGGCTCGGTGTGGGGCATCAACCTGCCCGACAAAGCGACGCGTAGCGAACTCGTTCGCCGCAAGGCGCTGCGTCCGCACGTGCCGGCGCTGACGAAGGACGTGGTCGAATTGCTCTCGCAGCAATTGCGCGGCAATGTCCGCGAAATCGAAGGGGCGGTGAATAGCCTCGTCCACATGGCTCGTGTCGGCGGCCGGCCGATCGACATGCCGCTCGCGAAGGAAGCGCTTGCGGACGTGCTGCGTCACAGCGTTCGCCTGGTCCAGATCAGCGATGTCGAACAGGCCGTGTGCCGGGTGATGAACCTGGCAAAGGACGATTTGAAGTCGAAGAAACGCAGCTGGGCGGTCAGCCATCCTCGCATGGTGGCGATGTATCTCGCCCGCAAGCACGCAGGATCGACTTACTCCGAAGTGGGCCAGCATTTCGGCAAACGCAACCACAGCACCGCCGTCGCCGCCGAGAAGAAAGTCCGGCAATGGTTGAAGGACGATGAATCGCTTCGCCTCGGTGCCCGCGAATTGCCCGTGCGCGATTTGGTCGAGCGAATCGAGATGGAGCTGATGAAGTAGACATGTCTTTCATCGATGCCGTGCTTGCTCCCCGCCGCGCCGACGATTACCCTTGAGTCGTCTGCAAATACACAGGGGGGCTTTTCGATGCGGTCCTGCATCTCGCTCAGCGCATTCGTTGCCGTCTGGCTTGCGATTCTCGGCGTCACGCACGCGCAAAATCTACCGTCGCCGAAAATCGTCCGCGTGCTGCCTACCGGCGGCAAAGCGGGCTCCATCTTTGAGGTTACCGTCGCCGGCACGGACCTCACCGACGTGGAAACGCTGCACTTCAGTTTTCCCGGAGTGAAGGTCGAATTGCTGGATGCGACCAAGCTCATTCCAATGCCGACCAAGGGGAAGGGCACCACCAAAGGGATGGCTACGGTAAGCGCCTCGTCGGCTCAGCTGTTCAAAGTAACGCTGCCGCCGAACGCACCTCTCGGCATCCATGACGTCCGCGTCATAACGAAAAACGGCATCAGCAATCCGCGGGCGTTCGTTGTCGGCGAACTGAATGAGGTCGAAGAAAAAGGAACCCCAACGACACGACGTTCCCGTCGCGCGGCAATCGAAGCCGATCGTCATTTCTGGGCGTCATCGACAAAGCAACCGACGTGGACTACTTCCGTTTCGCCGGGAAGAAGGGCCAACGGCTCGTCATCTCGTGCCTGACTTCGAGCATCGACAGCCGACTTCCCGCGATGCTGGAGTTGTTTCAGCAAACGCCTTCCGGGGCGAAGTATTTGGGCAGCAATCGCAACTACCGAGACAACGACGCCCTACTCGAAACAGCTCTACCCGAGGACGGGGAATACTATCTCCGTCTCTCCAGTTTTACTTACACGCAAGGCGGGCAGGATTATTTCTATCGGCTGACCCTGCATGCGGGCCCGTGGATCGATGCCGTCTTTCCGCCTGCCGTCGAAATCGGCAAGGAAGCGAAGGTCACGGTTTACGGCCGCAATCTTCCGGGCGGGACTATGACGAAAGAGGCAGCGATCGACGGCAGGCCACTCGAAAAGGCCGTTGTCGCTGTACAAGGCCTGGATGCCAAAAACGCGGCGAAACTGAATGTCGCTGGCTATCTCGATCCTTCTCTCGCTATCTTCGACGGCTCGAGCATACGCGTCAAAAGCCCGTTGGGCTCGTCGAATGCCGCGCTGCTGATCGCTTCCGATGTGCCGGTGGTTGCTGAGGTCGAACCGAACAATTCGAGCGAAAAGCCGCAAACGGTTGCGACGCCGTGCATGGTCGCCGGGCACATCGACGCGGCGGGAGATCGCGATTGCTTCGCCTTCGCCGCGAAGAAGGGGCAAGTGCTTGCCGTCGACACTTTTGCCGATCGCTTCAGCCAGCCTGCGGATCTCCGCATCAGCATCGTGGACACCAAGGGGAAAACGCTGCTCGACCTCGATGATTCCACCGATGTCGCTTACCCGTCGTTTTACTCGCGAAGCGACGATCCTCCGAGCGGCCGATTCACGGCTCCGGACGATGGAACCTACGTGCTCACAGTGGTCGCCAAGGATTCGTACTCCAGCCATGGCCCCCGCAACCAGTATCTCGTCCGTCTCGCGCCGCCGAGACCGGACTTCACCGTAGTCGCGGTTCCTTCCTCGACGACAACGCTGGAAAGCGCGTTGCTGCAAGCCGAAGGGACTTACGCGTGGACCGCCCTGATCTTCCCGAAAGATGGCTTTGCCCGGCACGATTCGCATCGAAGGCGTGGATCTGCCGCCTGGCGGCGTCGCCGAGCACCACGAGCGATTCGCGTGACGACCAAGGCGGCGGCATCGAGGCCCCACGAATCCCATTCGACGATCGTCGCCTCAGCGACGAGCGGGTCACCAATGCCGGCCCCATCAAGCTGATCGCCACTGCGGAAGCGGATGGGCGTAAGATCGTCCGCGAAGTCCGGGCAGGGGCATGGTATGGCCTGTCCCGCAGCCAAGCGTCCCCGCCATCCGCTCGGCTCGAACAGGAACTGGTCGTCGCCGTCCGCGGAAAAGCGGACTACGCGCGGCCGGACGCAGCCTGACTTCAAGGCTTCCGCGGGCAAGCCGGTGAAAGTCGGCGTCAAGCTCGCTGTGCTGAATCCGGATTTCAAGACGCCCGTGCAGTCTCCCATTAGTAGGGCCACCCGAACCACGGCTCAACCGCTGACGCTCGCTCCCGGCAAGAACCCGGCACCTCATACTCGATGCGAAGGGCGTGTCGCCTGCTGGGAAATTCACGCTCGTGCTTCGAGGGCAAACCGCGCCCGCCAACTGGCAGCAACAGCCCAAAATGCCCCGCAGAACATTCAACGAGTATTCGTCGCCCTCGAAGTCCTCTTGACTCCGAAAGCTCTCGCTAAAGTAACGCCACCAGGGAAGCCGTTGAAGTTGTCCGCGAGCTTAAAGAGCGGCGAAGCGACGATCAAGATCGCGGCGTCTCTTTGACTACAGCGGATCGTTCGCGATCGAACCGATCGCAAAGACATGGCTACAGGAGCGTCACATTGACGGCGACAAAAACAGGCGGCGACGACGAAAACGCGAAACTTTGACCGTGACCGTCGCCCCCGACGCTCCTCCCGGCATCGTCGCCATTCCGTTTCGTGTGGTCGGCATCTTCGAAGGAATGCCGATCGTCCGCGAGGGAAAACTGTCGGTGGCCGTGGCGAAATGGAAATGCCAGAGCGGTCCTCATGGCGAGCATGAGGACCGCTTTCGCGTTGCTGAAGGTCGAAGTTGGAGCATTAGCGAACGGGGACGCTAATCGCCGGAATGGTAGGCGGCAGCCGTGTTCCCGCATCCGAGGCTTCAATGCCAGTCAGCGTTGCCGAAGGAGCAACTCCTGTGGGCACCGAAGACAGCGAGGCCGGTCGATCGGTTGAGGCACGGTCTTTCGGCAGCCCCTTCATGGGAATTCCCGGCGTCTCGGCGCGGGGATTGCCGAAATCCGGGCTTCGCTGCGGCTCATCGACCATCACAACCGTCTCGTTTCGCACCTTGGCGATTTCGATCATGCGGCGAATCCGTTGTTCGGCTCGCCTCGCAACTTCCGGCGAGGGGACCGGCCCCCACAGAATCGCGACTCGTTTCTCGACGCGCACGCCGAGATTGTAAGCCTTCAGCATTTCGTCTTCTTGAAGCAGCTTGCGGACCTGCATCGTCTGGGTTACGTCCACAAGAATGTGAGCGATTGGATTAGGACGCTCAGGAGCGGGCTTAATCGGCGTCGGAAACTTCGGGGAATACTCCTGGCCCATCGACGCGTGCGAGAAACATGCCAGGAGAGCGATCGAGGCCAGACAAACGATCCGGAGCATGGGACGGACCCAGGGTGGTCAGCGTCGGAGCGTTTCCCAAATCCCCGGCGACGTCGTCGGAGGTGGACTGCTCCATTCTGAGCCGAATCCGTTCGGAAGGGAATCGCGAACCGGCGATTTGCCGTCCATGCGAAGCATTCTGCTTGAAGCTGTAACGAAGGTACAGTTTATCGGCCCTCACCCTCGAAGCAAAGCAAATCAGGGACGACTTCGACTGAAGTTCTGCCAGCGTTCGAATGTCGGAATGCGTTTTGCTTTCCCAGAGTTGCGTTGATTCACTTCACAGAAGGAGACGTCGATGCCTACTTGCAATGCCGATGCCGTTTGGGAAGGGGACCTCAAGAGTGGGAAAGGGAAACTCAAATTAGGAAGCGGTTCGTACGAAGGAGCGTATTGCTTCCAATCTCGCTTCGAGTTAGGGACGGGAACGAATCCCGAGGAACCCATCGCCGCCGCGCATGCGGGCTGCTTCTCAATGGCCCTTTCGCATGCACTCGCGCAAGCAGGACATCCGGCCAAGAGCGTGCGGACGACGGCGAAGGTTCACCTTCAGCAATCGGGCGGCGGATTCTCGATTCCGCGCATCGATTTGGTGACCGAAGGCGAAGTCCCTGGCATTGATGCCGCCACCTTCCACAAACAGGCGGAAGACGCGAAGAAAAACTGCCCTGTTTCCAAAGCGCTCGCTGGCGCCGAGATCACGCTGGACGCCAAACTGGTCAGTTCGTGATTTCGAGGGGAGCTCGCTGTACGCGCTCCGATATTTCAACCCAACCGCTTACTGCGTGCGCGGCTCCATGGGTACAGCCGCTCCCATAAGATGGCGATATCTCTCCGGAGGCCGCCATGCCGAATCGTATTGCCGTCTACACCGGCGTCTTCGATCCCATCCACCTCGGGCACCTCGACGTCGTCGAGCGCGGCGCACGCATCGTCGAACGACTTATCGTCGGCGTCGGCGACAATCCGGAGAAGACGCCGCTCTTCTCCCAAGAGGAGCGTGTTGATCTCGCTCGCCGCGTCACTGGTCATCTGCCGAACGTGGAAGTGATGCCGTTTCACGGGTTGGCGGTGCGATTCGTGCGATCGCTTGGCTCCCGGCTGATGCTGCGCGGCATTCGCACAACCAGCGACATGGAGTACGAATTCACCATGTCCCTGACGAATCTGGCGTTGGATCCGGAACTCGAAACGATGTTCCTGATGGCGAAGGAGACGTATTCGCACATCAGCGGCAGCCTGCTCCGCCAAATCGCCCGCTTCGGCGGCGACGTCCACAAGTTCGTGCCTCACAGCATCGTCGAACCGTTGCTGCAACGTGCGACCGAATCCGCGAATCGAGAGCGAGGATGACTCTCTTCTTCGGCAGTCGACTCGATATGTCGCGGATGACGCCGAACGCTCGGATACAAACAGTATCTGTGTCGTCAGCGGCATCCATGGCCGTTTGCGACTTTGGCAAACACGCACCCGACTTAGAACAGCGGAACTCGGCTCACGGAAACTTTGCGCTCCGTCGCCATACCATCCGACGTGCTGACACGAATCGGGAATCGACCCGTGGCACTCGGCGTCAGCCGCCAGGTGACCGGGCTCGGTCGACCTTTTTCGCCGACCGGGACAGGCTGCATCGCGGGCGTCGCATCGGCAAGGCGGAAACCTTCCGGGACTTGGAGGGCGATCTTTTGATTTGGCGTTGGATCCTGCACGACCGCCGTCAGTGCGAACTCGCGGCCAGCGACCACCGAACCGGGATTGAGGATGCCGATGCCCGCAGTCGCGGAAAGGTTGCCCACTCCATATGAAAACGCGAGCGTCCGGCCCTTGGCCCCCTTCGGCATCGGTTTCTCGTTCCAATACATCACGATCGCTGAATCCTTGCCGACCGGCGGAACAACGACCTTTTTTCCTTTCGCGTTCTTCTCGAACGGCAACTCATACTGCTTCTGCAGTTCCAGGTTCCAGTTCGTCAACACCACGCGGCTTGGCGCTTCGTATTTTTCATTAAGGCGCAGGTTCAACTGTGCGATGATGCCAGGGCTGCGGAGGTCAGGCGATTCGATCGCTTGAATATAGTCTGGGATCTGCGCGGACCCGTCGAAGTCGGCCGAGGTAAGCAGTGCCGCGTTGCCCGGGACAGCGAAGGGAACGCCATCATTGCTGCCGATGTAGGTATCGAGCAGGAAGCGGAATCCGACGGTGTGCGACTTATCGTCCTGGTTGTCGATGACATAGCGGACCAGACAGGTATCGAGGGGCCGGACAAATTCGCCGCCGGATACTTCGACGGGGTTGCCGGGAAGCACCTCTACGAACTGGGTCACCACGACGCGCGAGTCGGTCAAACGATACGCAACGGCATAACCGCCGTATTTGCCGGACGGTCGAGGTTCATCGAGCAGTTTGCCCGTATTGATGTCGCCGAACACGTATGCTTTGCCGTCCACCATCACCATGGCGGAATTGGTGTTGCCGTTCTGGGCGAAGGTGAGCTTAGTCGCGCCGGCGGCTTTGCCTTTACCCGGCTCATACGCCTGCACACCGAACGACATCGACTTGCCGGCTTTGTCGTTCGGCGTAAACGCGTAGTCGAATTGGACACCGATGCGGGGTTCTTTCTCGACCGGATCGCCCGCTTGCGTCGGCGGCGGCAGAAAGAGATCGCGGACCAACGTGCCGACGAGAACGAAGAGGAGCAGCGCCGCCGGGATGCTGTGGACCCACCACGCCATGCCCTGACTCTTGCCTTTCGCCACCGGTGCGGAAGTGGGCGCAGACGACGCTGTCGTCGGCGCGGGCGCAATTGGAGTCGGAATCGCAGGCGTCGGAGCAGACGGACGCGGTTGCGGAATGGACTCGGCCGCCTCGAAGTCGAACGAAGACGCGTCCACGCCGGAACCCGAGGCGCTCGGCGTGAACACCGGATCCGAAACCGTTGGAGCGCCGCTGACCGCTTCCGGCAGAAACACAGGCTCTTCGGCTTCGACGGGGCTAAACGCGAGCGGTTCGCCGGTGATCGTCAGTTTGAGCGGCACGGGGAAACGCTGGTTGCCGTTGCCATGCACGGTGAGCTTGGTGTTGATCGTCTCGCCGGGCCGGTTGGGAATCGTAATGGTGACGGTGATCGTCGCCGTACGTCCCGCGAGCTTCACCTTGGTTCCGTCGATCCATGCCTGTTCGCCGACGGCGTAGGCGTATACGGGTTTTTTCTCGTCCGTCGTCACTTCGATCGTGTGCGTCAACACCTGGCCCGGATCGCCGGTGAGCGTGATTTCCTTGACGTTGATCTTCACCTTCGGCGCCTTGGCGAGGCCGAGGGCTTCGAAGAACTGCTGCACCGCGCCGAGGCCGGAGGCGGAGGGGCCTTGCACGGGGTAGGTCCAGCCGTTTTTCGCGAACCACTTCGCGACATCGCCCTTCTCGAACAGCGGAGCGGCGCCTTGCGGATTCGCCTTCGCTTTTTCCGCGACCTGCCTCGGGCTCAGCGCGCCTTGCAGGATCGGTCCCTCGAAGGGGACGGGGGGAACATCGGCGCGGATGATGATTTCCGCCGTACCGCCGTTGGAATCGACGGCCAACTTCGCTTCGAGCGGCTTGAGCCCCGCGCGAAGGTGCTGCCCGCGAATCTGCACCGGAATGGTGGCTTCGGTGCCGAACTGAAACACCTTCTGCGGCAGACCGGGAGCATCGCCGAGCTGCAGCCATTTGTCGTTGGATGCAATCGAACCATAGAGCAGGCGCATGCCGAGGTTCGAGAGGTGCAACTCGGCATGGCGATCGTCGCCGACCTTGATCTGGCCAAGGTTGACGACGGTGGGTTCGACCTGGAGCTTCGGCGCTTGGAGGGCCTGCGTCGGCAGTTTGGCGAGCAGCTGATCGAGCCCGCGATCCTGATCGGGAAACTTGGCCGCATCCTGCGCCGCCATCGCCAAATCGACGCGTCCCATACCGCCGAAGAAGGAGCCGAGGAATCCCTGCTTCAGCAGATCGACGGCCTGGGGCCAATTCTGTTGGCACGCAAGCGCGAACTGATCGAAGCTGCGGCACGAGGTGCCGTTGGGAAAGACGAACGGCGTGGGAAACGGCTGCGACCCCGCCTGCACGGGCCCGCCACCCCGCCCGGCAAGGGAGATGCCGTCGAAGTAGCAGTAGACCGCATCCTGCGGATTGACGCGGGAACACTGACCGCAAACTTGGGGCATGGGCTCAATCCTTGCCGAGATCTCAATTAGCGGAGAGCCGCAGGCGACACGGAACGAAGGCGAATCGCGACGCGAGAACAATCTAGGAACGCATCACCACGACAAAACGTCAGCGAGGAGCCGAGGGCGTGGTCGCCTTCGGCTCCCCGCAAAACGGCTTGGTTTACGCCTTCAGCTTGAGGTGGACCGTGCCGATTTGGATCACGTCGTTGGGGTTGAGGTTGACCTTCTGACCCGGGTAGACGCGGGCGCGGTTCACGTAGGTGCCGTTGGAGCTGTTGAGATCTTCGATCGTCAACACGCCGGCGGCATCGTCGTAGTGAAGCACGGCATGTTGACGTGAGCACCACACGCGATCCGGGGCTTCCTGGTCGTCGAGGTCGATGTCCACCGGCTTGTCGTCGGATCGGCCGATGTAGTTGTAATCGGGATAGATCAGGAACTCGACGCCGGTTCGCAGGCCGCGGCTGGACGACGAGCTTGAGGAGCTGCTGCGCGCAGGAATACTTCCGCCCGAAGGAGCAGGAGCTGGGGCCGGGCTGCGGCAACAGGAGGCAGGTCGGCGCGGCCGGCGTGCCAGGAACCGGGGTCGCATGCCACAACGGCCGCAACCGCGGGTGTAGAAGGCTTGGCGGCGGTTCTTCGATCGGCATCGTCAGTTGCGGAAGCGGCGCGGGAATCACGTCCTCTGCAGGAATCACGTCGTGAATTGCAGGACAGCTTCCACGGGTACCGCTTCAGCCGGAACGGCCTCAACGGGCACCGCTTCGACGAACACCGCTTCCACGGCGATGGCCTCAACGGGCACCGACCAGCGCCGCTTCGACCGGCACCGCTTCAACAGGAACTGCCTCACCGGAATGGCCTCGGCAAAAGCGACCGGAATCGGTTCCGCCGGGGCCAGCGACCGGGACACGCTGCTCAGATCCGACTTGCACTGTTCGCAGAACAGGGCGCCGTCCTCGTTGTCGAATCCGCAGAAGGGACACTTCACCATGTCGAACGTTCCTCCAGGAGCGTGTGCTCGGGGTCGCCGCGCTGTGGCGACCAGCTAAGGGGTATAAGGGAAAGTCGCAAGCCGGCGCCGGCCGGCCTGCACACACGTCATGACTCAGTTTGTCGGCATCGAATCGGCCATACGGGCCGAATCTTCCATCGCGAGCTGCGTCTTCTTCGACACTCGGCCGCCCGCGTTGATTTCCTGCAACACCTGCTTGGCGAGCATCGTCTTCTTGGCGGCGCGGGGGCCCATGAGTTCCCCCTTCTTCTCGATCGCCTGTGCCACCCGCTGCACTTCCTCGGCATTGTTCGAGGAAATCGCCTGCTGCAGATTGTTGTTCAGTTCGAAGATCTGCACCTCGTCGATGTGCTTCGCCACTTCGGCGTTGATGTAGCCGTGCCCCGCGGCCGTGTAGGTCATTTCCAGCGGAATCGGACCCGTCGTCTCGCGTGTGCCGAGACCGAGGTCGTAGGTGATTTCCATCTGAGCGATCACGTACTTGCCGTCAGGCCGTTTAGGCAGGCTCAAATCGAGTACGAAACGCGGCGAATTGTCCTTCTGCAAGGTGCCGAGCGTCGCGATCAGCGTTCGCTCTTCCGGCTCCTCGAGCTTGAGTTCCTTGATTTCGGGAACCACCTGGCGGACGCGTTTGATCTTGATGTCCTTCATGGGCCGCAGCTTCATCTGCACGTCCATGAAGCCGGCGGCGGCGAGCTGCTGGAACTCTTCGACGAAGATGCGTTCCGCTTCGCTCTTGCTGTTGACGTCGATGTAATACCATTTGCCGCCCGAAAGTTTGGCGAGATCCTTGATGAGCGATGCCTTCCAATCGAGGCCGACGCCCATGACGGTGAGGGCGATCTTCTTGTCGGCGGCGCGTTTGGCGAGGTCGCGGCATTCATGCTCGCCCGAGGTTTCGCCGTCGGTGAGGACGATGACCTGGGACAGTTTGCCGGCACCGGCGCTCTTCTCGACTTCATCGAGCGCGAGACGCAGGCCGTCGTTCATCGCGGTCCCGCCCGGATCGACGTCGTACATGTCGATCTTGCGGATCACGTCTTCGATCTTGCCTTTCTCGGCGATTTTCGTGGGAGGCAGCAGAACGAGTGCGTTGTGCGCGAAGGCGACGACGGTCATCGAGTCGTCGGGTTTCAGCTTTTGGATGGCGTCGATCGCAGCGTCTTGGATACGTTTCAGTCGGCTGATGCCGGTGCCGTCTTCCTCGTACATCGACCCGGAGACGTCGAGGACGAGGGCGAGGTTGAGGCCCATCGGCTTCGATTTCACCCGTAGGGATGAGCTTGATGAGTGCGTAACTGGCGGCGGTTTCGCCCGCGACAGCGATGCTGTTGCGGTGCATCATGCGTTCGACGTGGATCTTGGCCGTCATCGGTGCAAAACCTCGGGGTAAGACAGGGTGCGTTCGGCGCTCGCGGACCGGGCCGCTGCGTCCTGGCAAGGCCGGTCGTCTTCATTCGTCGCGGGATCGTGTCTCGAAGTTCCGTCGTCCAAGACAGGAAAAGGACGGCACGGGCGGATTTCCCGGATGGCTCGCCGTCCTGTAGCCGTTTGTAACACAGGCCCTTGGGGTCAGCAAGGGCCGGGCGAATGAAAACAGCGTGATCTTGGCGGAAAACTTGAGGAAATCCGTTCACCACCGCGATCTCGTGAACCATTGTCCCCCGAAGAAACCGAAAATCGAGATCATTTCGTGACGACTTCGCCTCGGCACATCGCGGCGAGGCCGCGCAAACGGAAGAAGTCGAATAGTCCGCTCAGCATTGCCTCGACCGGAGTGACGACCGCGGATCGCATGCCTGGGATCAGCAGAACCGCGACCCCGAGGGCAAGTCCGCACAGGCCCCACCCGGCAACGGCAAGGAAGGCCCACGCAGTCCAAGCACCGATGCCGGACCAGGTCCCGAATGTTGCCGACCACATCGTGTGGGGAATGGTTTCGCAAACAAGGAAGAGCGACGCGATGGTCACCGCAGCCATAGCTCCCGCGGGAATGCCGGCGACGAACCCCCAGATCGCATCGACGAATCCGCTCCCGCGTCGCCAAGCGAGGTAAGCCCCTACCGGACCGCCTATCCAGAAGGTCCACAGCGCAAGAGCACGAATGAATCGTGCCGCGAAATAGTCGCGAAACACGCGTGCGGGAACGACATGCCCTTCCCCGGCGATTTCGTCCGGCAACGGCCGATCCGAACCGGCGAGAATCGACCCCCACGGCAGTCGCAACCATCCGGCCACGTCGTGCAGGAAACTGGTTCTGCCGAGGTCCAGCCCCGTCTTCGCTGCCGCCTGCCGGACGATTTCCGTCCGACCGCCCATATCGACAAAAGGCACAAGCACGATGCGAAGCAGCATGAAGAAAAGCGCCATGCACAGCAGCGTCCGCGGCAGCGAGCCGAGCGGCTTTCGCGGCCCCGGAGCGCCATCCACGCCTAATCGCACCTGCACGATGATTTTCTGTCCGCCGTTGGCCGTGAGGTGGATGGCGCCAGTTGGCTCACCTTTCTGGGCAGCTGCAAGACGTGCATCGACTTCTACCGCAACCACCGCCTGTTGCGGCCCAGCGACGCTGCCCTGCACTGGACGCAGCCAAGGGCTATCGGTTGTTACGGTTGCATAAACCCATTTGCGCGATGCCGTTTGCAGATGGAACGAAATGCGCTTGGTTTCCGGCCAACGTACCCGCACATCCAGCGAACGTGGCGAGACTTGCACAAGCGGCGGACGGGACAGGCCCATCGCCTCGAAGAACTGCTGTACCCCTGCCGTGCCCCGGGCTGGCGTGCCTTCGATGGGATACTTCCAGCCATTCGACGCGAACCAGCGTTGAATATCTCCGGATTCGAGCGCCGGGCCCGCAACTTTCGGCTGCTTCCGCATTTTCTCCGCGAGTTCGCGAGCCGTCGTCGCACCCTGGAAAGGCGCCTTCGGATACGGCTGAGCAGCCAAATCGAAACCGACCGGCAGCTCCGCGACTCCGCCGTTGGTGACGACCATGAAGCGGGCGGCGTACGACTGGGCGGAAGGCAATCCGCGAGTGTCGATGGAGAAGCCGACTCGCTGATCGTTCGAGGTGTTGACCAAACACCGCTTCGGGTCTGAGGTGCCGTCCAAGCGTATCCAACTGTCGCCATCCGCAAGGTTGACGGCCCCCTGCAGCATGCCGGCCCCGGCATTTTTCAACGTCGCTTGCAACAAGCGTGTTTCGCCCGGCGACAGCGTTCCCAAAAAGATGCGGCGAGGCTGCAAGTCCAGCCTTGGAGCGTGTTTCGCCGCGGGGAGCGATTGGAGGAAGCGAGCGAGAGCGATATCGGCATTTGCTTCCCGAACCGCCTCTTCCGCGCGCTGAGCGAAGTCGTTGCGGCCGAGGCTGACGAAGAATTGCCGGAAGGCGCCCTGCTGCAGCAATTCGCGGGCGCTGTTCCAATCATCATGGCAGGCCTGGGCCAATTCCTCGAACGTGCGAACGCGACGACCCGAAGGGAATGCGAACTCAAGACCCAATTTCTGAGCGTCGGCAGCATGCGGGCGCAACTCAAATCCATCGAACCAGCAGAAGTATGCGGGTTCCGGGTTGAATCGGCGACAGCGAGGACAGGTGTGGCCAGGCATGCGAGAATGTTATGACCGCGAGCGGGTCGGGGAAGCAATTCGGTTCCGCGGCCCCATCATCGCACAGCCCGCCTCGAAATGGAATCGGCAGTCTTATTTCCTCGCCATGCGTCGCCGACGGGACTTGAGGAAGCCAACCGAATTACGCCGGTTGGAAGCAACTTTTCCGCTTGGCCATCGGCATTGCTGCTTGGACAAGCGAACGTGCCTGCTCGCGGAATCGCTCCAGCATGTCGAGTTCTCGCACAGATGCGATCAGGATCGGAATGACCGACGGCGCGATGGAAACATCGAATCGTTCTCGAATGTAGTCGGCGATTTCGTGAGGGGTTCCGTCGCTTAAAACGAGGAGTGCTTCTCGAACGAGGTCGATCTTCTTCATAGGTGGGGGCATGCCTCAGGAAGATGGTGAGCCAAAGAAGCAGCGGCGAGATGCTTCTACTTTCGGCCGCGATCCCTGAGTGACTGAAGACCACGAAATTGGAAGCAGCGAGAATTTGCGGGCGAACTCCCGGCTAGGCGAGATGGATCGAGGCGTCCGTAGGAATCGATTGTGTATGCCGAATTGGCCGGCATTGGCCCGTCGCGGATGGAAAGGCCGGGCGGAGGCTATTGGACGGGAAATATCCTCCCGCAACAATCTCCGCCCAGCTCATCATGGCTTGGCAGCGAAACTCAGCTTTTACGGCAGATTCGAGATTTCGCCTCCGCTGATCGTGCTGAGGTTGCGGTACGAGTTGATGTCGATGCCATCGGTGATGAATCGGACGGTGCCGTCAGCGAGGGCGAAGTTGCCGCCGTTGGTGTGACGGCTGTGGAACGAGTACACGTTCGGCCAATCGCCGTAGCCGTATTGCTGACCGTTTGATTGCTTCGCGTTGAACGGGATGGCGCAGGTGCCGTTGGCGTAATTCGAGTTCGGCCAACCGCAGTGCTGATTCCAGTCGGCGAGATCTTCGCCGATCATCAGAGTATTGCTGGTTCCATCGCTGATGCCGAGCAACGTGAGCTTGCGGCCGTCGTCGGAGCGGTAGAAGATGCCGTTGCCGGCGTCGAGACCATTGTTGTTGCCGGTCGGGCCGGTGTTGGTGTAGTTGCCCATGCCCAGTTCGAGCCCGAGACGCCACGGTAATTGGTGCTTCCGCAAGCGTAACCACCGGTGTTGGCGCGGTCGGTGCGAGCCTGACCGGTCGAGGAATCGCTTGGGCAGAGGAGGACGTTGATCTGCGTGCCGTAAGCGGTCAACTGGGAAGCAAAGGTCGGATAATTGGCGAGATTTCCTGTCGTGTAGAGCGGACCCTGTTCGATGTAGGGCAGGATGCGCGAGATCCAACTCCAGGAGCTGCCGTTGATGTCGTAGCCGTAGGTGTTCGGACTGCGGTTTTGCGGAATCTTTTTGAAGACGTCGTGATAGCCGTGAACCGACAATGCAAGTTGCTTCAGGTTGTTTTGGCACTGCGTGCGAGCCGCCGCTTCGCGAACTTTTTGCACTGCGGGAACGAGCAAGGCAATCAGGACTGCAATGATTGCGATCACCACGAGCAATTCGATCAGCGTGAAGCCGAATCTGGGACGTGAACGTTGCATGACATGCCTCCGGAGAAAGGAAAAACAGACAGGAACGGAACCAGACGATTCGAAGAATCGGGAAGGACCGGATCGTTATTTCGATTTCACCGCGAACTCGACCGATTTCGGCGTCGATGAAGGGGAAACTTGTACCGTGAGTGGTGTCTTTGCTTGTTCGCGATACGCGGCCGGGATGATCATCTTGGTCTTGAACGGCTTGGTCGAATCGATTTCTTCGTTGCCGCTGACTGTGACTTTGTAGGTGCCTTCGGGAGCGCCAGTCTTACCTTTCGTCATGATCGTGAACTTGCCGTTTTCGACATCTCCAGCAGGTTGATCGGCAGAAGGCTTCTCCGACCAAAAGACGACCGCGCCTTTGGCCAGTGGCGTTCCGTCGACGGAAATAGTTCCCTCCACGGGGTACAATTTCTCGCCGCCGCAACCTGCAGGGATAAGGAACAGCAGTGCCAACCAGAATTTGCTTGGCGACGTGAAAACACGACGGACAATAGACGCGGACATGCGTGTGCTCGTACCGAATACAGAAGGGAACCGACGGGATTCCGCTAACGCTGTCCCTGACTAGGAAGCGAGAGCATCATGCAGACGCCGCGGGACGACCGGATGTGACCGAAATCGCACGGGCAGGTTTCGCGGAATAGTACCGCCAACCGGCAATTCGTGCGCCGAAACTCATACTCGCCGGCAGCGAACGGCAAGTCAGCAAGGTCGTAGGGGCCGCGGAATTCTGCTATATGGAAGCCTAAATCAAGTATCGGCGGCCAGCAAGACGAAATTATCACATTTTTCTAACAAGCAGTTGCTGTGAATTTACTTCATTTCATTAAGGTACGCCCCATGGCGATTTTCCTGAATCTCACCGGTAGCCGACGTTGCTGCATAGGGATCCAGGCAATCCTCTGCATCGTCGCAGCGCGTCGCTTCTCCCTTGGTGCAGGCACAGTCACTCCGCATCGGTTTCGGCGAAACGGACGTGACGCCGAAACTCGACGGCAAGCCGGTCTACCTCGCGGGCTTCGGCAAAGATCGTCGAGCGACGGAAACGCACGATCCGATCATGGTCCGCGCAGTCGTCCTCGAACATGAGGGCCGCAAGATCGCGATGGCGTCGGTCGATCTCATCGGCTTCTTCCAGCAATCCGTCGATCGCATTCGGGCGAAACTCCCCAAGATCGAATATCTAGTTGTTTCGTCTACGCATAATCACGAGGGCCCGGATACGGTCGGCCTGTGGGGCCCCGGTTGGTTTCAGACCGGCGTCGATCCGGATTATGTGAAACGCGTGGAAGCGGGCATTGTCGATGCGATTCAGATTGCGGAAAAATCGTCGCAAGCCGTCGATGCCGTCCGCATCGGCCAATCGCGCATCCCGGAGCTGCTCGCCGACAGCCGGCTGCCGAAGGTGCTGCATGACGATTTGGTCGTCCTGCGTTTCGAATCGAAGGAGGGGAAGAACCGCGGCCTGATCGTGCAGTGGAATTGTCATCCGGAAACGCTCAGCTCGAAGAACACCAAAACCAGCGCTGACTGCGTGGCCGCGACGGTCGAACATCTTCGCAAATCGCAGCAATGCCCCGTTGTCTATCTCACGGGAACCGTCGGCGGCCTCATGTCGTCGCTCGGCGTCGAGGTGAAGGATGTCCAGGGTAAGCCGCTTGAGAATGGCACCTTCGAGAAGACCGACGAATACGGCCGGCTCATCGGGAAAGCCGCGGACAAGGCGATCGCGAAAGGGAAGGTGATCCAACTCACGCCGTTCGAGATCCGCCGCAAGGAGCTTTACCTGCCGCTGGACAACAGCGGCTACGTGCTCGCGTTCCGCCTCGGCGTGGTTCAGCGCGAAGCGTACCAGTGGAAAGGTTCGACGGAAGCCGCCGATCCCATCGCCAAGACCGCCACTGGTAAGAAACTCGCTTTAAGGACCGAACTCGCTTATCTGAAACTCGGCGAACTCGAAGTCGCGTGCATCCCCGGCGAAATCTACCCCGAACTGGTACTGGGCAAGGTGCAGGATCCCGTCGATCCTGGCGCCGACTTTCCCGATGCCCCGATCGAACCCTCGATCTTCGGGCAACTCAAAAGTCCTTACAAAATGCTGATTGGCCTTGCCAACGACGAGATCGGCTACATCATCCCCAAACGCCAATGGGATGAGAAAGCTCCTTTCTGCTACGGCCTGAAGAAGACCCAGTACGGCGAGATCAACAGCGTCGGCCCCGAAACGGCCCCGATTCTTTGCAAGGCATGGGTCGAACTGGTCGCCGGAAAGAAAACGCCTGCGAAGAAATGACGCGTTCGCCGCACCGACACATGCCCGGCTTGATCGAAAGGCGAACCTTACAACGGCACCCACCGCATCCCTTCGTCGTTGCAAGAATTACAATCCTTACCGTTGGCGTTTCCGGCCTGTCGTCGCGACCCCTCAAACCCGTAAGTCGCGAGCATCGCGAACATTAGGGCTGATTCGGCTGCGGATTCATTGCAGTTGGTCTAGCTTGGCAACGATCTTGCTTTCAGAATGGTGCAGAGCCAACGACTCATGAGAAGGGAATCTCGGGGTCGGTTCGCGAGAGGCACCTCGGCATGCACTTCCGCTCCGCTCCCCTGGTCGCCATCCTGGCCATCGCCTCGATGGGCGCTCAGTATCGAACGACCAACTTCGTCGTCACCGCCCCGAATGCCCAGATTGCCCAGCAGATGGGTCAATGGGCCGAGCATTATCGCCGCGAAAAGGCGATGCAATGGCTCGGTCAGGAAATGCCGCAATGGGGCCGTCCCTGCCCCCTCGTCGTCCAAGTCACGATGGACCCGCCCAGCGGAGCGACGTCGTTTCAGTTCGGCCAGGGCCAAATCCTCGACATGAAAATGGAAATCCAAGGGCCGCTCGACCGCCTGATGGCGAGTGTGTTGCCCCATGAAATTACCCATACGGTGTTCGCGTATCATTTCCGCTGCCCCGTCCCCCGTTGGGCGGACGAAGGCGGCTCGGTGTTGTCCGAAGACGACGTCGAACGGGACCGCCACGACAAGCTGACGCGCAGCATCCTTAACAAGGGTCAGCAGATTCCGCTTCGCCGATTGCTCTCGCTCAAGGAATATCCGCGCGAGGTGATGTGCCTGTATGCCCAGGGTTATTCGATGTGCGATTTCCTCGTGAAACGGAGCGATCGCAAGACCTTCCTCGGCTTCGTCGCTCACGGCATGCAGTATGGCTGGGACCAGGCCGTCAATTCCTTCTACGGCCATCGCAACGTCGAAGAGCTGGAAGAAACCTGGATGAAATGGCTGCGCGACACCAAGAGCCGGCCCAACACGACCATTCCGCCGACGCAGGTCGCCTCGAATCAGGAAACGCCAAGCCCCGCACCGACCCGCAGCGGCATCACCGGCAAACCGCTGGTCCGCATGACCGCTCCCCCAGTGCAGCCGCTCGATCCGAGCCCCGTCTTCCGCGGCGTGCCTCCGACGGCGGACCAGATGGGCCAGCGATTCAACAGCCCCGAAGGCCCGTCGCCGAACTACGGCAACTGGACCCCCAACGGCGTGACCTTGCAGCAACCGGTCGTGGGGCAGCCGACCTCCGGCGAACCGCAATGGCAACGGCCCAACTTCGTAACGCCCGCGAGCAATGTTACACTGGGAACGCCGGAATACCTCCCGCCGCCCCGTGCCCCAGGTTATCCGCAGTAGTTCGGGAAGCTTTGACCGATCAAACAACTCGGCTTCGAGCGAAAGCGACGAGCATCGTCTCCGATTTTGCGGAAGCGACGTGACGCCGCTGCATGCGGCGCCCGGTCCTTTTCTAAGTGCTGCTGAAAAGTGACTTGTGTCGGTTAAAGCGTCGGGCCGACGGCCCAGGGGGCGAATTCCTCTTCGCCCACTCCGTTGAGTTCGCTCTTCGTCTTCTTGCCCGATGCGACGGCGAGAATTTCTTCGAAGATTTGCTGGCCCACACCTACAGGCGTGCCGTCGAGGATGGATGCGCCGGCGTCGATGTCCATGTCGTCAATCATGTGGCGATAAAGCGGCGAATTGGTTGCGATCTTGATTGAGTGGAACTGGCCTGCAGCCGAAAACGTTGCCGCGACCAGTGGTGAAGCAGAGCACATTGGTTCGCTCGCGATGATGCCGGTCATGCTCACTGGATCGTAGCCCGGCGTATCCATGACGACGAATCCTTTGCTCTTCACCTCTTCCGGTGTATCGCACCACATCGACTACGCGGTGCTGCTGCCCTTGGCGACGGCTCCAGCGATTTTTCGTAGATCGTCGTCAGCCCACCTTCCTTGTTGCCGGGCGAAGGGTTGTTGTTGATCTCTGTGCTGAAGATGCCGGTGTACCACTCCACCACTTGATCCGTTCGACCAGTTTCTTGCCGACTTCCCGCGTCACCGAACGGCGAGCCAGCAAATGCTCGGCTCCGTAAATCTCGGGCGTTTCCGCGAGGATGCTGGTCCTTGGGCCTTGGGCAACCAGCAGGTTTGAAGCGACGCCGAGGGCGGAAGGCGGTGACGCCGGAATTGCCGTCGGACCCGCCGCAGTTGGTGCCGAGGATGAGGTGCTTCGCCGGTGTGCTACGCGTCGCACATCATTGGCGTGCGGCATTAATTCATCACCGCTTTCAGGCCTGCTTCCACCGTCTTGCTGATGCCCTCGATTCCTGGATGGTGATGACCAAAGGCGGCCAGGCGAGCCGTTGAGCTGAACCAAGCCCTGGTTTTCGATGAGGTGAATCGCCCGTCCTGTCTCGCATCCGAGGCCAAGCAGGATGTAGCCCGCGACATTCGTATGCTTCGCGAAGCCGGCCAAGGTGCGGTCGAGTTGGTTGTGATCCTCGCCGCCGTATTGCATCGCGCATCCCGCCTTATGCGTGATGGCGACGACGCCGTCGATATTGGGATAATCCTTGAGAATGCCCGAATGCCGAATTTTTTCGAGATGTACTTGTTCGTGCTGGCCGAGCAATTGACGGTGCTGATGACGAGCAGGTACTCCCCGTGCCATAGCGAAACGGCCCGCACGTCCCGGCCCGGGCGATCGTAGCCCATGAAGGTCCGTACCGGCGGGGGCGAGGCGGTGGGATATCCGTGGCGTAGGCGTAGTCACGCCCGAATAGCTGCGCGCTGACGTTATGTACATGCACCTGTTCGCCCGGGCGCGATGTCGGTCGAAGCGAAGCCGATGATTTGGCCGTACTTGTGCAGACCGCTTCCCCTTCTTGATCGGCAGGATCATGATCTTGTGGTCAGCTCGATGTTCTTGCCGACGCGAACCGGCTCGCCGCGAAACTCGAACTTCGCGTCCGCAGGCAGCCAGGCCGAGCGGCGATGACGACATTGTCCTGAGGGCGAAGATGGACCGCGAATTGCGACAAAGACGAAGCCGACATGAAATCTGCCCCGGTGGAGAGAACGCGACTTACCTTGGCCGCTAAGCGGCCATTGTAGCAACGGCCTCGCAAGCTGACGCCCCGCAAAGGCTTGAACTCCTCGCGGCCGCCGCCGTTATCGTGGCAGAACACCACCCGCCTGCTTTCGCCTACTCTCGGGGCGTCTCATGCATCCTGCGTTTGAACATGGTTGGAAATGGTACCCGTCGGCATTTCTGTAGCGGGGCGCCACTGGTATCGGCACCCTTGCCCTCGAAGCAATGCTCGCCCAGGAGAAGGCACGCGGCGAGAGCTGCGTGCGGCGGCGAATCCCCGCGCGCGGCGTCCCCATTTCGCGGCCAAGGCGAAGAGCGTCATCTATCTGCACCTCGCCGGCTCTCCGCATCTCGATCTCTTCGACTATGGAATCCCGTCCGCCTGCACCGGCCAGGGATTGTCCGCAAGAATTTTTGAAGGGCGACGTTTCGCGTTCACGAGCGGCACGCCGAAGCGCTGGGAACGCCGCAACTGTTCGCTCAATACGGCAAGAGCGGGCAGTGGATGTCGGCCGCGGTTCCCGGTTTGCAAGCCGTCGCGCACGATGTCGCGTTCATTAAGTCGATGTTCACCACCAGTTCAACCACGCCCCCGCGGAGTTGCTGCTCTACACCGGATCCAACCAGTTCGGCCGGCCTTCGATGGGTTCATGGGGTGATCTACGGCCTCGGCAGCGAAAACCAAAAATCTGCCGGGCTTCATTGTCCTCGTTTCGAGCGGTGCCCCTTCCGAATGCAGGTACCGGATTGGTCGAACGGATTTCTTCCCTCGGTCTACCAGGGCGTGCAGTGCCGATCGCAGGGCGACCTGGTGCTTTACGTATCCAACCCGCAGATCGCGACATGCAGGCTCAGTCCCGACGCCCTGCGCGACCTCAACGAAATGCAGTCGCGCAACTCGAAATCTCGGAAACGCGACCCGCATCGCGCAATACGAACTCGCCTTTCCGCATGCAGACGTCCGTCCCTGACGTGATGGACATCTCGAAGGAACCAGCCAACATCCTGTACAAGCCTACGGCGCCAACTGGAGTGCGCGCGAGCTTCAACAACAACTGCCTGCTCGCCCGTCGCCTGGCCGAACAAGGCGTTCGCTTCGTGCAACTGCATGACTGGGGCTGATTTCACGGTACCGGTCCGGGCGAAGCATCCGCCAAGGGCTCGTCAACAAGTGCCGCGGCATGGACCAGGCGGTGACCGCGCTCATCAAGGATCTGAACGCCGCGGCTCTTCGAGGAAACGCCGATCGTCCTCGGCGGCGAGTTCGCCGATCGCCGTTCCGCGAAGGACGCACCGCCGCAAGCCAAACGCTGGGTCGCGACCATCATCCGTTCTGCTTCACGCTGATGCTCGCCGGCGGCGCATCCAGGGCGGCGTCAGCCACGGCTCGTCCGTCGAACTCGGATTCGATGTCGGCGAGAACAAGGCGCGACCTGCCATGACCCGCAGGCGACGATCCTGCACCTGCTCGGCATGGACTACCTCCGCCTCACCTACCGGTTCCAAGGCCGCGACTACCGCCTTACCGATGTGCATGCGCAGCAATGTCGTGCAACTGATCCTGGCGTAAAAGGCACCCTCACGCACCGCGTGAGGATGAACTTCACTGATGTCGCTGTCGCAAGCATCACGATGGCGCCGTCTTCCATGGCGTAGGTCAGATCGTCCAGCTCCTCCCGTAGTTTTCGGAATTCAGCAGGTCGAAGGTGCGGCGGTTTCAGCATGAAACGCCACATGAAGTCGAGGCCGCCGACGCAGTTTGCGGTTGCGGAAAGGCCGCCGGGAATGGTCAACGGTGGAGTAGGCGGGACCGCGGAGAACGGGGCGACACCGGCGTAACGATAGAACCAGTCGCGAACGAGCACCCCGGCCGGTTCCCACAGATTGCCTGTCGCCTCCAACTCGCTGAGCCGCAATCGATGTGCGGTCGGCCAACGGCTTCCCGCTCTTTTTGCACGCCGACCATCGTAGGAGCGTGTCGCATCGGCTTGCCGGCCGCGACGCGAAAAAGGTAGATCATCACGAGCACTGTGATCGTCATCGCGGAGCGTTAAGCAATCCGGCTCCGACAATCCGATCGTCAGCAGCGCGTCAATAGCAGCACGACTGCATATGCTACCGCAATAACACGATCGGCATTTTCGCAGAAAAGTCGCGCGGCGTACGGTCGCGGAGACTCCAGAGCCTGCAGGGCTACGAGCAGCAGAGTGAATCGCAATGATCAAGATGCGACGGATCCCATCGGAGCCGGTCTCCGAAAAGGACGATGCGCTGCACGATCCGATCGTCTTGAATGGCTTTCAGCATCGCGTTGACGGCACGCTGCACGTCGATTCTTGGGTAATTTTATGGACAGGTTCTGCTGCGGCAAAACTGAGCGACGAGACAATGCGGTTATTCGATGAACAGGACGCTTTCGTGCGCGGTCCGTTTGGCCCTTCCTCGCAGCCACCTTACGACGTTCGAGGCGAAGGCGATGTTGTCGTAATCCCGCCGAAGCATCGTCGAGTTGATAAAATGCCGGCCTGCCAGCAGCAACGTTCGGCCGCCGGGTTGTGCGTTGATCGGCGAGCCCAAGATAGCAAGCGAGCCGCATTTAAGTCCGGCTCCAGCTTTTTCCACTGGGCCGGCGAACGAGCAAGCGTCCTCCGAAAAACGAGCGAGCGCCGTAAAAGTGGAGTTCCTTCGGGTGATGAAGTAGCTGGGATTGTCTGTCAGCAACCCACGCTGGAGGTCGTTGAAAATGGGGTGGCGAAACCAAAGCCAGCGAGCCGGGTCAAGCACGACGTTGTCGGTAATGACCGGACACTGGGATTGCCGCGGTTGTATGGGTAATGCCGTCATCCGCAGGCGTTCAATGATGCGAACTCTCTTGCCCGGAAACCCGAACGCGCCACCGCGGGGAATCGCTGGTTCCGGCCGTTGAAACGCCAATCAGATGCGAGGATCAGCAGATCAGTTCCGCTGTTCTCCAAAAACCTGGGGATTCCCCTGGAACTGCTTATTCAGGTCCAGAGGCAACGGCGAACCAAACACGACGATCATCGTCTTGGATGGCACGGCCTCCGTCGCCGCGGCGATGGAAGGCAACGGACGCAAACTGTGATGCCGAAGGATATGACCAAAAACCTCCACGCCGCGAGACGAAACGGCGAATTGCTCCTCCGGCTGGGCAAGGACGGGGTTTGCCAACAGGGCGCACAGCAGCGTGAGCAAGTGCTTCATGCCGCCGGCGCTCCTGCCGCCTTAGCGATGAGCCGAGTTGCTTCCGCGCGATCGTCGTCGCTCAAGGGGCTCTCCAAGGGGGTGTATCGAGCTTGCTCGTAGAGACGCGCGAGCGATCGACATGCATCGGCTTGCCCTGTTGTCGTTTCAAGATCACGCGACACGGCGATGTGGTTCCATGAGCGGACTTGCGGGCCAAGTTTGAGGAGAGCCAGTTGCTCGAAGGCACGCAAAAAATCATCGCGGGAAAAGGGGCGATTCGAATCGAGCGAAGACATGGCTGCGGCTCCCGAACGCCCTCCCCATCGGTCGGGGAACAGCCAGGACAATAACCGTGCCCGGTGTCGGCATGCCAGTACGACAACAACCACGCCAACCAGAAGAAGCGGAAGCCATCCGAGCAATGTCCATGTCGACGGGTAAGGGGGACCGCCCGCGAATCGCGGCCGCCCGAATCCAAAAATCGGTAGCCTTGGAAGGCAGTCCAGATTCACCCGCGGACGAGGCACATCGATGCGGGGCAAATTACCGATCCGCGGCCGCCAATCCGCGAGCTTTCCTTGGTCAAGTTTGAACTTTTGGAGCCAATCCAATTTGCCGGGATCGAAGCCTTTTCCCTTCCAATTCGTCCCTATCTCGGCGACGGCCTTCTGCAGAGCGGGAGAATCCTTGATGAGGTCGCCCCATCGCCCATCTTCCACTTGCTGAACGATATCTTTCATCCACTTGGCTGCATCCCGATCCGGGGGAGGATCGCCGCCTGCTTGGACGTTGGGCCTTGCCTCGTTGGGATCGGCATCGACCTTCGCCGGCCCATTCTCCTTCAGGTCTTGGATGCGATGCTCGATGAGTTTCTTGATTTCGAGCAGCTTCTGCGGATCGAGTTTCGGTCCATTTGGGCCGATGAGGCCTTTCAGCTTCTCGCGAATGGCGGGATCGTTGAAGTCGAAGCCGGGCACGTTTTCAGGATTCAGTTTTTGGAGGTCGAGGTCCTTTGAGCCTTTGATGAAATTCAGCAAGTCTTGAATTTGCTTGGTTTCATTCGACTTGAAGAGTTGCTTCCGAAGAAACGCTTCGGCTCCCGGCTGAATCGGTAGATCGACATAAGGGCGCTGCGGAATTCCGATGTCTGGGCGAAACTGTCCGTGGCCCGCGGAAGCGAGCATCGCAATACAACTCAACACCAGAGAAGATGACGACATGGAACGCGACTCACGGTGGGCCGCATCGGCGTTCGCGTTCGGCATCAAGATTTGAAGCCATCGACGATGCGAACGCCATCGATCCGATTCATGATTCTAGCCGAGAGTTCCGATCGTGCGAACCCTGGCTTGCTGTTTTCGTCGGAAGCGAGACTTAGGCCGACTTCGCAATGAGCTTCTGGAGGCCAAGTACCTTCTTTAGTTCGCCGGAGAAGACGAAGTTGCCGTCGCCAAACATTTGCTTGGAGCGGTTCTGGTCGAGGTGCGCGAAGAAAATCTCGGCTTCCCCAATGAACTCGCAAGGAGTCGACGCGAGGACGCCGCCTGGAGGCAGCGAATGAATCCGGCCGCCGACCGAGGCGCCTTCGTCTCGAAGATTGAGAATTTCCGTGTCGTAGACGAGCGTTTCGCCCGCCAGCACTTCGCGGGCGAAACGCGAGCTAACGATTTTCGCTAGCACGACTTTTTCCCGATAATCATTGGCTTCGCCAACGAGGATTCCGCCCGTCTGGGCCAGTCCTTCGAGCATCAGCGGCGCGGGGAAGACGGGATAGCCGGGAAAATGGTCGATGAACAGATCCTCGGCCAAGCTGAGGTTCTTCACGGCTCGAGCACAGCGTTTCGATTGAAAATCAACGAAGCGATCGATCCAGAGCCAGCGCATTATCCATGAACCCGGGGTAAATCAGAGGAGAGATTTCGAATTGCAAATCTCAAATTGCAAATTGAAGAACAAACGATCGGCTGCACGGCCATTCCATTTGCGATCTTCAATTTGCAATTTGGTATTCGTCTTTACTTTCCGTTGAGCTTGCCCTGGATGTACCGCGTGATCATGTCCACGGTGAACAGGTTGCTAATGTGCTCGACCTTGGGGTTGGACTCGAACGACTTCAGGTCCGCGAACGGCATCTTGCTGCGGAGTTCGGCAAGGCCCTTATCGGTCACTCGTCCGTCGGCGACGAATTCGGGGTCGCCTTGGAAGATCGACTCGGGGAAGAGTTCGCCGCGCGGGATCTTGATCCCAAAGTTGCGTTCGAGGCGGAAGACGATATCGAGAAAGTCGATCGACTCGGCGCCGAGGTCGCCCTGGAGGGTCGAACCCGGCTGGATTTCTTCTTCATCGACGTTGAGGGCTTCCACCAGGGTGGCGGACACCTTTTGATAGATTTCTTCCTGAGTCGGCATTCTCGGTCCTCCTGATAGGCTGCACTACCTGTTCCAGCCTGGGCGACTGGAAGTCCGTTCCCGTCGTCGAGCCGTCCATTTTCGCAAGGAATCAGGACGCAAGGCTGTCGAGGCTTCAAGCAGCGGCGGCGCCCAAGCTGAGCCCGCCGTCCACCGTCAGCACTTGTCCCGTCATGTACGATGCTTGGTCGCTCGCCAAAAACACCGCAACCTTCGCGATGTCGCTGGCTTGGCCGAGTCGCCGCATCGGAATCATTTTCTTGATGATGTCGCCCGCCTTGTTGCGGACGGCTTCACTCATGTCCGTTTCGATAAATCCCGGCGCGATCGCATTGACCGTCACGCCGCGGCTCGCCAACTCGACCGCTAACGCCTTCGTGAAGGAATTGACGGCGCCTTTGCTGGCGGCGTAGTTCGTCTGCCCCATGTTCACATGCTCGGCTGCCACGCTCGACACGTTGATGATGCGACCCTTGCGGTTGCGCATCATCGAGAACCCGACAGCCTTGCAGAAATTGTAAGTGCCGTGCAGGTTGGTAGTGATAACGGCGTGCCAATCCGCAGGTTCCATGCGGACAAAGAGGTCGTCGCGGATGATCCCCGCGTTATTCACAAGAATTGTGATCGGGCCGAATGCTTCCTCGACCTTGGCGACCGCCTTGGCGGCGTCGTCGAAGGAGGAAACATCGCACTGAACGGGAAGGATGGTTCCCCCAGCCGCCTGAACTTCGCTCGCCAGCGCGTCTGCGGCAGATTGCGAACCTTTATAAATGAAGGCGACCTTCGCGCCTTCGGCCGCAAACGCCTGCACAATGCCGCGACCAATGCCGCGGCTGCCTCCAGTGACCAACGCAACCTGATCCTTCAAACGCATCCCAACTCCTTGCCGTCAAATCTTAGCTAAGCTTCCAGGCTCGACCAGTCGCGACATTTTGCTTAACCGACGCCTGCTCCCGCGAAGTCCCCTTTCAACACCCGATAAAGGTCTTTGAAGTGGCGAACGATCTTGTCGTCCACCTCTCCAAGTTGCGGGTTGCGGTCCTTCAGGTTGTAGCGGGCGACCTTAAATCGTGCAGTCACCGAACTTTGGCCTTCCGACTCACCCTTCCCTTTGAACTCGACCTCAGTTGCGTTTTCGTCCGACCCATTGGCGAGTTCGACGGTCACCACCAGACTCTTGCCTGGCTCCATGAAGTTGCCGTACTTCACGTTGCGCGTTTCGCGGAGGGTGATGACGCTATGGCGGAAATCGTCGCTGATTCGCAAAAGCCACGCGCCAGCTTCCACCAGCGTTTGCAGCATCAAGACCCCCGGCATCACCGGAAAGGTCGGGAAGTGATCGGCGAGGTATTCTTCCGCCAAGGTCAGGTTCTTGACCATCCGAATCCGCTTCCCGGGTTCGATGTCGAGAATCCGATCGACCAAATTGAATCGCATGGGCCTATTCCGTCGCGCAATCGGAACGCTTTTCGGCTCTTCCTCTTAGTGAACGGAGAATATAGCAGGGCCCTAAAACCCGGGCAACCCCGAATGCCTTGCCGTTTGCCCAGTTGAACGTCTGTTTCCTCCGTTTCCATTGCCGATTCAAATCCACCCCCGCCTCAAGTTTCATCGGCGGACGACGCAAACCGGCCGCAAGGCGAATCGAAAGTCTGCCTGTTCTTGCAGCACCGTCCTGCCTGGTGCGACGATTGTGCGGGGTCGTCAAATTGGGTCGGCTGCAACGCGAACAACTCAGAACTGACTGCCTCATCGTGGCGGTCCCCCTGCCTACAATGGCGAGGTCGGTTCAGTCACTCACATCTCACCGCAGGGAATCGACGATGGAAGCCGTAGCGCCTGATACCACTGTGCCTCAACCTGGCTTCTTCCGGAAGTGGCGCGTGCCGCTGTTCGCCTTCGGCATCCCGGCCGCTCTCTTCGCATTCCTTGCGACGACGCAACATTTCGAAGTGCTGCCGGAAGCGATGTTCCCCGTAATGATGGCATTCCAAGTGACCGCCCTCGTGGGGCTGCTGACTTTGATCGTATGGTTCGTGTTCTTTTCCCCGCTCCGCTGGCGAACTCGTTTGGTCGTCATCCTTCTCATCGCGGGCGGACTTGGCGCCTGGATCTCTCAGATCAAACGCGTCGAGTTCTACGGCATGATGGGCATGCGAGTCTACTATCGCGGCCAGAAAGACCCGCGTGACGAAGCGCAACAATTTATCGCGACGGCGAAGCCGACCGACGAGAAACTCTCCGCTGGCGATGTCGTCGTCACGCCCTCCGACTTTCCTCGCTATCGCGGCGAAAAGGGAGATGGCTCGGTCGGTTACATCCACCTCGACGCCTGGAAAGACAAGGACAAAGGCTTCAAACTGATCAAGCAACAGCCGATCGGCGGCGGCTACGCGGGATTCGTCGTCTTCGGCAAAGTCATGGTGACCTTGGAGCAACGTGAGAAGGAGGAATCCATCGTCTGTTACGACCGCGAGTCAGCGAAGATGATTTGGATCTACACCTATCCTGCGTTCTTCGAGCAATCGGAGCCGATGGGCGGCAGCGGCTCGCGCGCCACGCCTGCGGTGCAGGAAGGACTGGTTTACAGCGTCGGAGCAATGGGCGATCTCGTTTGCCTTGATGCGACCAACGGCTCGCTGAAGTGGAAACGGGAACATCCTCGCGGACAAGCGTCGCCGCCAACATCCAGTGGGGCGTGACCGCATCGCCGCTGATCGTCGGCAACAAAGTCATCGTGCAGGCCGGCATCGACTCGAAGAAGAATGTCGGCAAAGCCGTCGCCGCTTACGATCGCCGCACCGGCGAACCAATCTGGGCGGCGGGCACGCATCCCGCCGGCTACGCATCGCCCACACTCGCCACCCTCGACGGCATGGAGCAAGTCGTCATCTTCGATGGCGACGGCGTCGCAGGTCTCGATCCGGCGGACGGCAAGGAGTTGTGGCGTCAGGAATGGAAAACCCAATTCGACATGAACAATATTCAGCCGCTGTTCTTCCCTGGAAACCGAGTTTTCGTGTCCTCCGAGCAGGCGAACGGCTGTGCGATGTTGAAAGTGTCGAAGGTGGAGGGCGCCTGGAAAGTCGAAACGCTGTGGAAGACTCGATCGCTTGCCGCTCGTTTCGCCAACCCAGTCGCACGCGGCGAGCTGATCTTCGGCATCTCCGGCAATCGGCTCACCTGCGTCGATGCGAAGGACGGCAAACGACTTTGGAAAGACGGCGATTTCGGCAGCGGCCAGCTTCTCGCCGCCGGCGAAACGCTGCTGGTCCAGGGAGAGACCGGCGACATCGTCGCCGCCGCTGCGGAAGCCGACGGCTACCGCGAACTGGACCGCCTGCATGTCTTCGACGGCAAAGTCTGGAACACGCCGGCGTTTTCCCGCGGCCGTCTCTACCTGCGGACGCACGAGCAGATGGCGATCGTCGAAGCGCCGTAAGAGATGTGGACCACGACGTGCAGGGAGGCCGCGGCGAATGCTGTTTGGGCATTTTCCGCGGCCCCTGCATCTCTGCGGTTCGATCACTCGTCCATCAAATCTCGAGCAGCAAACAGATGCCGGCGGCGAGAGCGAGACCGCCCACGATCTGCTGCATACCGACAAAGCTCAAGCCGATCAGCATGGCGAGGCCTTGCAGGACCAAGAACGCTCCGAGCACCAGGAAGTGAATTCGTTTCGTCATTTTCATCGCAGACTCCTTTCAGAGATAAGGTGCAGGGGGGCGAGCGGAGCGAGACGCACCGTCGCGGGTTGCTGCGATTGAATCATCCGACATTCCTTCATTCGGACATTGAGCAATCCGTATCCCGGCATTCGGCAAAGGCGCGTCTCGCTCCGCTCGACAAACCCTACGGATCAATACGCATTGCGGTGGATGAGGCCTTGCCAGACGGTCATCCACATGATTTTGACGTCGAGCCACGGGGTCCAGTGGGTGATGTAGTAGAGGTCGTATTGATGCGTTTGCGCAGCGTGAGGTATTGCCGCCAGCCGTTGACTTGGGCCCAACCGGTGATGCCGGCTTTCACGGCATGGCGTGCGGTGTAATTGGGGATCGTCTTCTGGAATTTCTGAATGAACACGGGCCGTTCAGGCCGGGGGCCGACCAGGCTCATGTCCCCCATCAACACATTGATCAGCTGCGGGAGTTCATCCAGGCTGGTCTTGCGGATGAAGGTGCCGAACTGCGTGCGCAGCGCGGGTCGTCCTTGATCGCCACCAAACGGCTCCGCCTGTTGCTCCGCATCGACCCGCATGCTGCGGAATTTCAGCATCATGAACGGCTTGCCGTTGAGCCCGCAACGCTCCTGGCGGTAGAAAATTGGGCCCGGGCTTGTGAGTTTCACCAGAATCGCCAACACCGCGAGGACCGGGCTTAGCAGCACGAGGCCGATGGCGGCGAGGGCGACGTCCATCACGCGCTTGACGAAGATATTCAGCCCGAAATGCGGACTTTCGCGTAGGCCGACGATGGGTAGGCCGTCGAGGTTCGTCGTCGCTCGGCGACAGCCGCGGCCATTTCCGGGACGTCGGCGACCAATCGCACTTCCGCGAGCGTTTGCGACAGCACGTCGAACACCTTCCGCGCTTCGTGATATCGGTTCATCGGCGCCGCGATGAAGACGTGCGAAATGCGGTATTTTTCGATCAACGTCGGCAACCGTCGACGGTGCCGAGGATGTCCAAATCGTCAGCCCATCGGCTCGGCTGATCCTCGACGAAGCCAATGTTCTGGATGCCCATCCATGCCGCATGCCGTAGTCCGCGAGCAGTTTTCCAGCGCGACCCGTCCCGATCCGACGACGATGGAGAAGGTCTGGTTGTAGCCAAGGTAGCGCAACTCTGAATCGCCCACCACGTCGAGCGTCTCCACAGGGAGATGGTGAAAAAAGCGAGGACCATGAAGACGAGCATCGTCGTTCGCGATTCATAAGGGCTGTGCATGCCGAAAATCACGGCGATGACGAGCAACCCCACCAGTTCTGTTTTCCCGAAGCACGCTGCCCATTTCCTCGCGCAGTCGGCGAAACCGGGCGTGATTTCATACTGCCCCGTCATGCGATAGGCGACGAAGGCGACAAGCAGCACCTGCAGCAGATTTCCGTAGCAGAGCGAGATGTCGGGAACTTCGTTCTTGATCGGAATGAGGCCCGTATCGAAGCGAATATGGTACGCGAGGATCCAAGAGATGCCGGTCCAGAGGATGTCCCAGGTCTTGAACCAGGCCACGAGGATTTGGCTGCGCTGCTTGATCATGGACGGACCGATCGTTCGAGGAACGCTGCGACGCTTGGGCTTCAAACGCACCTTGATCTGTAGGGAACGCCGCAGGAGGGGCGTTCCCTACAGGTCACGCTGATTTAGCACGAAGCACGGGAACGAGTCAATCCAGCGACATTCTCGGCGTCGCCGAGTTTGCCTATTTTACGCTTTCCGCCGCGAAAGACTTGGATCGGCCGATGGACGACGCGGTTTCCAGATGCTTCAATGGGCGGAACCCAATGAGGAACGTCCATGAAAGTACGTCATAATGCTACAGTTCAAAGATCTGAGCAAGGCCGACGCGTTGTTTCAGTTGCCGGGCGAATTGCAGAAACTGATTCCCGCGATGCCTGATTACCCTACGGCGTCAACTCCAGCCCGGAAGGCTTGGCTCAGGGCTACGAGCATGCGTTCGTCATGGTCTTCGCCGATGCGGCCGCGCGGAATTTGTATTTGGATCATCCGGAGCATGAACGGGTGAAGCAGGCGTTTTTGCCGTATGTCGAATCGATCGTCGTCTTCGACTATGAGTCGATTGCCGTTGCGGCCTTGCCCCCGGGGCGCGAGAGAATGCGGAGGGTAGCTCCAGCCTTCGTTGGGGAGAGGGGCTGGGGGTGAGGGGTAACGCCCCACGCGGCGACCTGTTCTTGATCCATGAATGCAAACCAACGTTCGCAAGGGACATCACCCTCACCCAACCCTCTCCCCAACGGGGAGAGGGGAGCAAGACAAGTTGCTACCGCCTGTTTGGGAAACCAGCCTAATGCGTGCGTCTCTCCCTCGTGCTGCTCTTCGCATCGGCCGCCGTTCATGCTCAGGCGCCGGCGGCGAAGAATCCATCGCCGGATCGATTTCAATCGCGACATTCGCCCGATCCTTTCGGATGCGTGTTTCTCCTGCCATGGGCCGGACGAACAGCAACGCAAGGGAAAGCTGCGGCTCGATCTACGCGAGGGGGGCGATGGCGAAGGCCCGCTCCGGCGCTCATGCGATCGTGCCGGGCAAAATCGGCGAAAGCGAACTGCTGAAACGCATCCTCACCGACGATGCCAGCGAGAGGATGCCGCCGGCGAAGACGAAGAAAGTCGTCACCCCGGCTCAAATCGAATTGCTGAAACGATGGATCGCCGAGGGCGCCAACTATCAGGAGCATTGGGCGTTCGTCACGGCGAAACGGCCCGCGTTGCCGAAGGTTTCCAATCCGGCCTGGGTGCGGAACGGCATCGATGCGTTCATCCTTTCACGGCTCGATCGCGAAGAGCTGAAGCCGTCGCCGGAAGCGGATCGCACCACGCTGATTCGCCGGCTGTCGCTCGATCTGACCGGGCTGCCGCCGACGCCGGAGGATGTGGACGCGTTTCTCGCGGACAAGTCGGCCAATGCTTACGAGAAGCTAGTCGATCGCTTGATGGCGTCGCCGCATTATGGGGAACGCCTTGCCGTCGATTGGCTGGATGCGGCCCGCTATGCCGATACGCATGGCTACCACATCGATGCCGGGCGCGACATGACGCGTTGGCGCGAGTATGTGATCGATGCGTTTCAGCAGAATCTGCCGTTCGACCGCTTCACGGTCGAACAGCTCGCGGGCGACCTACTCCCGAACGCCACGCTCAAGCAGCGGATCGCGAGCGGATTCAATCGCAATCACATGATCAACTTCGAGGGAGGCGCGATTCCCGAGGAGTATCACAACGCCTACATCGTCGATCGCGTCGTCACCACCGGCACCGTCTGGTTGGGCCTGACGCTTTCATGTGCCCAGTGCCACGATCACAAGTACGACCCGATCTCGCAGCGGGAGTTTTACCAGCTCTACGCGTTTTTTCATAACGTCCCCGAAAGCGGGCTCGATGGTTCGCGCGGCAACGCCTCGCCCTCGCTGAAGGCGCCGTCGCTCGCTCAAGAGAAGGAACTCGCACGCATCGAACAGGCAATCGCCGCCCTCGAGAAGCAAGCCGCGTTGCCGAATGCGAAGATCGACGCAGCGATGGCGGCTTGGGAACAATCGATGCTCGCGCGCAAGCCGATTACCTGGACCGTGCTCGACCTCAAATCGGCGACATCGCGCAATGGATCGACGCTGACGAAGCAGCCGGACCAATCCGTGCTCGCGACCGGCGCCAACCCCGGCACCGATTCCTACACGATCGAAGGCACGGCCGACCTCGCGCGAGTGACAGGCTTCAAGCTCGAAGCCCTCCTGCACGCGGGTCAAGCGGGCGAAGTGCTCGGGCGATCGCAGAACGGCAACGTCGTGATGACCGAGGTCGGCTTGGCGGTCAACAAAAAGCCGGCCGAGTGGAAGACCGCGGTCGCGGAGTTTTCGCAGGACAAATACCCGATCGCGAATGCCATCGACGGCAACCCGAGCACGGGTTGGGGGACCTATCCCAACGTCAAACAACCGAACCATGCCATCTTCGTGGCGAAGGAACCGCTCGCCGGAGTTGCAGGCAAAGCGGACGTCTCGGTTCGTCTCGATTTCGATACCCCTTATGGCCAGCATCAGTTTGGCCGAGTTCGCATTCTCGTCACCGATGCGGACGATCCGCTGGGCAAGGAAACGCTGCCTCCCGCGATCATCGCCATCCTCAAGACGCCGCGCGACAAGCGAGCGGAGAAGGACCAGGCCGCGCTTCGCACCTGGTGGCTGCAGCATGCCGCAGGCCCGAACGAAGGCGGAGCCGTGGGCGAAATCGCGCGGCTCAAGAAGGCGAAGGGCGACATCGAAAGCAAGCTTGGCGACTCCATGGTGATGGCCGAGATGGGCACGCCACGCGACACCTACATGCTGATGCGCGGCGAGTACAACAAGCGAGGCGAAAAGGTGAAAGCCGCCGTCCCCGCGTTTCTCCCGCCGATGCCCGCCGACGCTCCCGTCAATCGCCTTTCGCTCGCCCGCTGGCTCGTCGATCCGCGCCATCCGCTGACGAGCCGGGTGACGGTCAACCGCTATTGGCAGATGATTTTCGGTACCGGCCTGGTGAAAACGGTCGAGGATTTCGGCTCTCAGGCGGAGACGCCGAGCCATGCGGAATTGCTCGATTGGCTCGCGGTCGAGTTCATGGACCCGTCCGCGGATCCGATGGGCGCTGGCCAGGCCGTGAAGTGGAGCGTCCGCGATCTGATTCGGCTCATGGTGACCTCGTCCACCTACCGCCAATCGTCCGTCGTCCGCCCCGAGCATCTTGCGAAGGACAAGGACAATCGCCTGCTCGCGCGGGGGCCACGCTATCGCCTGCAAGCGGAATTCATCCGCGATCAGGCCCTCGCCGTCAGCGGGCTTTTGAACCGCGAGATCGGCGGCAAAAGCGTCAGCCCGTATCAACCCGAAGGCCTCTGGCAGGAACTCGCATCCCGAGGCGACAGCGGCAATTGGTCCGCCCAGGTATTCGTGCTCGGCAAGGGCAAAGACCTGTATCGGCGCACGATGTACACGTTCTGGAAACGCGCGTCGCCTCCGCCGCAGCTGGTGACCTTCGACGCACCGGACCGCGAAGTCTGCACCGTACGCCGTTCGCGGACGAACACGCCACTGCAGGCGCTGATTTTGATGAACGATCCCACTTACGTGGAAGCATCTCGCAAATTAGCGGAGCGATTGCTGCGCGAAGCGAAAACCGACGACGAACGCATTACGCTTGCATTCCGCCTGCTGACCTCGCGTCCCCCGACCGAACGCGAATCGGGAATCGTCCGCGCGGTCCACGCGAAGCAACTCGCCCGCTTCCGCGCCGATGCGGAAGCCGCGAAACGCCTGCTTGCGGTGGGCCAATCTCCACGCGATGAATCGTTGCCGGAAGCGGAACTTGCTGCATGGACGATGGCCGCCAGCGTGATGCTCAACATCGACGAAGCGGTCACGAAGTATTGAGGAAGGTAGTCTGGCGCTCCGCGTGAGGTCAGCGGCGACGTGGTCTGCACTGTGTCTGGCTCCCCTCTCCCCAACGGGGAGAGGGGAGCCAGACCGGACTCACGCGGAGCGTGAGCAAGACTCTATAAAACACCTTCATGAATCTGCATCCCTGGCACGAAAACAAGCCGCCTGCGATTCGCCACGAACCCGTAAGCGTCGCGTTCGTCGGCAGGGATCCGTCCCAACCCGTCGCGGATATGCTGCGGCCCTGGTCCGAATTTTTTCGTGCCCATCATCCGCGACATGAACTGCTGTTGTTCGATGATGGAGCGACTCTTGGCGAATCGCAGGTCGCATCGGTTCCCGCGGTCCGCGTGATTCACCATCCGCGACCGCTTGGGATCGGCGGCGCTCTGCAGACGGCGATCCTGGCGGCCCAGCATCCGTTGCTGCTCATCGTTCGCGTCGATCGGCGATTCGACCCAGCCCAGGCGTATCGTCTGTTCAACAGCATCGACCATGGCGACCTCATCGTGGGACATCGCATCGTGGGGCGAGTGCCATATGCGCTGCGAGCCACGGATGGCGTGCGAAGTTGGATGAGCCGGGTGTTTCTGGGGAACTTCCTCGAACCGCGGAGCAGCTGGCTCGGGTGGTCAGCGTGGCGGCGCGAGGGCGCCTACCGTTGGATCTTCGGCGTGCCGATCAGTGATGCGGAAAGCGGGATTTTTCTCGCCCGACGCGCCGTCTTCGACCGCATTCCGATTCAATCGAACTCGGCGTTTTCCTTCGTCGAAGCGATCGCCAAGGCGAATCATCTGGGTGCGATGCTGGGGGAGGAGCCGATTCGGTGGGCGCCTGCGGATGCCGAAGCTCCGCCATCCGCACC
Source organism: Gemmataceae bacterium (assembly GCA_046350235.1). Lineage (GTDB taxonomy): Bacteria > Planctomycetota > Planctomycetia > Gemmatales > Gemmataceae > JAIEPT01. Next base: position 66,544 of record JAXMAT010000008.1, read on the forward strand.
AGGAGAAAAGCGTACGCTCTTCGGACATCCGCTCTTCCGTACGGCGCAGGCGCACGATTTGCCGAGTAAGCAGCCTGCAACCGAAAAGTGACGCCTGGAACGTCCGCGAGTGCTGTTTCGGGAAGAAACGAAGTGGATTTCGCCGTATTCTTTGGTAATTTAGTACCACATCCGTCGCCTTCTCTCTCCGCGGGGCATCCATGCCGTCCGTCGATCCCAGTCCCAAGGAACCACGCTTCACGCTCGCCTCGGTCATCGAATCCAATTTGCAGAAGCGGAAGTCCGAAGCGGAATACAAACGGATCGTTCAAAAACACTACGACGGCATCGCCGGCAAACTCACCAGCTTCACCGGTCTCGTCACCGGTCATGAGACGTTGGCAGGGCTTCTGCTTTCACCCCGCGCTTTCGATGTGCGCGGCTGCAAGAGCATCTTGGATGCGGGCTGCGGGAATGGCCGATACACCAAGTTTCTACTGAAGCAGGCAGACCCGGATGCGTTCATCACCGCATTCGACCTGTCTCAACGCATGCTGCGTCGCGCTCGCCGCAAGCTCAATTCGCCGCGCGTGAGCCATGTGTCGGCTGACTTGACGAAGTTGCCGTATCCCGATGGGCATTTCGACGCGGTAGTCTGCGGCTGGGTGCTGGAACACCTCCGCGACCCCCGCCACGGCCTCCGCGAACTGAGCCGAGTGCTATGCCCTGGCGGCAAGCTGCTGCTACTGACGACGGAAGACACGTTCACCGGTTCGATGTGCAGCCGACTCTGGCATTGCCGAACCTACAACCGCATGGAATTGATGCGTGCCTGCGAGGAATGCGGCCTGCAATGGGCCCGCCCGCTCTACTTCAGCAAAATCCACCGCGTCCTTCGGCTTGGCGGGATCGTGGTGGAACTCCGCAAGGAATAATCACACATCGATCGGCACACCGATATCGACGACATGGATCTCGCCAGTCCACTCCCGTGATGCGGGATTCGCGAAACCCTTCTTCATCGCCGCGAACGTGACCGTGCGTTCCGCGCGAATCGTCGGGCCGAGCGGTAGGCCCGTGTCGGCATCCAATCCGCTCGGCAGATCCAACGCCATCACACGTAATTTGGCGACGTTGACGGCTTCGACGATGCAATCGAGCGGCGGACGCAAGGGCCCCGTCAGGCCCGTGCCGAACAAGCCGTCGACAAACGACTCCGCAGCGGCAAGTTGCTCGGCGAACCAAGCATGATCGGGTTGCGGAACGACGATTCGGGGGTGATCGAGGCGTTCGAGGATCTGCCAGTTGACCCGGCAATCCGGAGACAGTGTGTCGGGGGATGCGAACAACAGGACTCGCGAGGCGATTCCGCGGAGGGCGAGGTGGCGTGCGACAACAAGACCGTCGCCGCCGTTGTTCCCTTTGCCGCAGCCGATGAGCACGAGTCCCTTCGGCTGCAGCGCCGTCAACACCTCGGCAGCGCCGCGGCCGGCGTTTTCCATCAGCACGATGGAAGGAACGCCCCACTCCTCGATCGCTCGGCGATCGATCTCGCGGACCTCGTCGCGCGAGAGGAAACGCGTCATTTGGTTTGGCCGGCTTTGAACTGCTGGACGATCGCGACATATTGCTTCGCGAGGTCTCGGATGCGATCGAAATTGCGGTCGGCCACCGCCTTGGGTTCGACGAGTTGCCCGCCCACTCCGAGGCAGCAGGCGCCGGCTTTGAGGAACGACGACGCGGTCGTGAGATCGACGCCTCCGGTCGGCATCACGCGGATCTGCGGCAGCGGACCCTTCAATGCTTTGAAGAACGGCGGGCCAACCACCTCGGCGGGGAACACCTTAACGATGTCCGCCCCCGCTTCCCAGGCCGCGAGGATTTCCGTTGGCGTGAAGGCGCCGGGCATCACAAGCTTGTCGTACCGCTGACACATGCGGATGACGTCGAGATTGAGCGTGGGCGAGACCAGGTATTCGGCCCCCGCGAGGAATGCGGCCCGTGCAGTCTCCGTGTCGAGAATCGTGCCGGCGCCGAGCAACACGCGGTTGCCCAGCTTGTTCCGCGTGAGCCGCAGCACTTCGAGCGCGTTCGGCACCGTCATCGTGATTTCGACGACGGTCACACCCCCCTCCGCCAACGCCTCGACGACATCCACCAGCTGCTGGCTGTCCTGCGAGCGGACGACGGCGACGATGCCGGTGTCGAGAACCTGCTTCAACTGCGTTTCTTTGCTCATCAGAATCATTTCCTGAAACAAACCCGTGCGGATGCTCTATGCACCGGTAGGGACCTCGCTCCACGGCGTTCTCTACCGAGCGTTGCGTGTTCTCGTAAGAATCTTCTAGTCCTGTTTGGGCCGCCATTCTTGGCCCATTGCGTATCGGCTCTCTCGCGTCGCAAGCACGGCCCAAGGTGTGCCCGGATTCTCCTCGGCGACTCGCTTCCAAAGCTTGCCGATGCTCTTGACGGTGTCCTTGACCTTGCTCTCGTTGACGGACACCTTCGTCCGCGATCCGATACGCCAACCGGTGTGGAACGGCTCAAGCGTCGGAAGGCTATCGGAGCGAATCTGAGCGAGCATGAAGTTGTACTCGAATACGTACACATAACGAGCTTGGAGCCGTGCATACGCATAATCGAAGTTAGCCTGCCAACGTTTCGATTCTTCCTTGTCGCGAAGTTCCGCCGCCTCCTTCATGGCGCCGAGCGCCTTCTCCATGGTGAAGATCATTAGTCCGGGGTCTTCCTGCTCCTTGAGGAAGGCGGCTTTCGCCTTGTCGGAAAGTGGGCCGCTTCCAGCGAGCTGCTCGCGCATCACTATTTTCTGGCTGCCGGCGAGCACAGCCTTCGCTTCCAAGAACGCAGCGCGAAGTGGGTATTTTTCCGGGTCTTTTTTGACCTTATCGCTCAATTCCGCGAGCGTTTTATAGTCAGCCTTGTAAGGCTCGATGGCCTTGCTGCTGAATGCGGGCAGTGTAGCCGCACGCAGTTTGCTGGCCTGCTCCTCGAGACTGGCTTTCATGGCCGGGATCATCTTGATTTCGGCGAGAATGTTGTCGATCGCGGCGTGTCCGGCGCTGTCTCCGCCGGGCACTACCGGAGGCTTGATCTGGATCGCGGCGGCTAACGGCTGCGTGGCATCGTACTCCGCGCCGCTGCTCGCCTCTTTGCCGTACAACTTGGAAACTTGTTCCAGCTTGGCCGGCATCAGCAATTCCTTCATGCGCTGATTGACCTTGGCGACGAGATTATCGATCGGCAACGGATCGGCCGGGGATGCGATGCCGCCGAGCCGTTCCTGCAGCGATAGAAGCATCGCCTGCATGAAGACGCTGCCCGCTTCGAACTCCACCGCCTGCTGGCCTTTCGAGCATGAAGCCCATACCTGAACGCCTGCCGGAGATTCGGCCAACTTCTTCTCGAAATCCTCGGTCATTTCTCCTGTACCAGGCAACTCGTAGCCGCGGGCGGGGGGAAATCGAAAGACATCGAGGATCAGCAGTTTCTGACGTGCTTTGCACTTGGCCAACTCGTCGTAGACGAATTTGAGCGGAATCAGCGTGTCCTTTTCTTCTGGATTGCCTTCGAGCGGGACCAGATACGCTTCTTTCTCGATTTCCACCGCATGGCCCGCAAAGAGCAGCAACACTCGATCTTGCTCACGGCTGGTAGAGCAGAAGTCCGCGATCGTCGTTTCGATCACGCCTCGCTGCGTCGGATGCGCGTTCAACGATCCGTCGCTCAACTCGAAAATCTGGGTGGCCGGGAAATACATCGGGGGTTGCGAAAGCTGATCGGTCAACACCTTGGTGCTGCTGCCGGGATATCCGGGTTCGCGTTTGCTTCCGTAGTGTGCGGAATTCAGAAACAGGTAATTGTTGACATTGATCAGCAATGCTCGACGCGGAAAGAGTCCTGCCGTGCCCGTTCCTGGCGTCGTTTTTGGCCCCACTTTTTTTGTGGTCGGCGGATCGACGTTCTTTTTCTTGCCGCCTGTCAGGAGGCCGCCTTTTTTCTTGGGCGGCTCCGACGGATCGGGCGATTCGGAATTGTCAGGGTTACGGGGGCTTTTCGTTTCCGAGCCCCCATCGGCATTCGCGACTTGCTCCGATTTCTTGGAATGGCCGAACAAACCCGAGAGGTGCGGGCCCGCAAAGAAGATGACGCCTCCCGCGGCGGCGAGGACGCAACCAAGCAGCAATCCGCCGATCAGCCAACCCTTCCCCGAGTTTTTGCGTTTCGGCGTGCGGAGATTCGAGATGGCGATCGCCGGTTCGGGATCGGCGGCAAAGTGCGTCGATGTCTCCAGAGTGAATGGAGCAGTTTCCAACTGAAACAGCGGCGGGTCGGCGGAGATCGCACTCGGAACTGGAGATGCCGCAACCGGAGCGGCTATCGCGGGAGATGCCATGATTGCAGCGGCAATTGCCGGAGAAACGGCTACGGCAGCCTTCGCAGGGGCGATGCGCGACTGGAACTGATTCTGGCAGAACTTGCACCGCATCGTCTTGCCCAGCCAATCGGAGGGAATGCGAAGGGAATTGCGGCAATGCGGGCACTGGGACTGAACAATTTGCGCCATGAATGCACGCCCCGGCAGCTCGAGTTCCGAACCACGGATTGGAGAGTTCCGCGCCGCGCGACCATTGGCCCGCAGCAGCTACGATTGAGACGTTATTCTACCGCGCAAAGTTCCCCGGCGGTAACGCTCCGAAGATACAGACGCGGGCAATTTCCATCGAGGAAAAAGTCAGGCTCCGCGCAGAGCCCCAGCCCTGCTGGGTTTCAGGCGGGGTGCGAAAAAGGGCTTAAACAGGGATTGGAAGTCTGAATTGAAAAGCATGGGAACGGCGGCGGGACTCGCAACCACCGCCGCCCCATGCCATGAAAGGAGAAGTCTGGCAGGTCGAGGGCTCTTGACGCACGGTCGGGACTCGCATTCCGATCTTACGTCGCATCAGTGAGGTGCAGAGAGCATGCCAAACGCAGCGAGGTTCCCTTTTCGATCCCCGAATTTTCTCAAATGTCATTATGCTGCATACAGTTGCGATCCATTGATGATTCTTTGATGCACAGAATCGACCATTCAACAAATCTCAAGGTGTTGCGAAATGACGCACTAGGCACCGTGATTCTGCGGAACCTTTCGACGCCTTCGATTCCATCCCTGCAATGTTGAGCAATGGCCCATCTGTCTGCGATTCCTTCGAGCCGGCACAAACCTACCCTCAACCGTTGCAAATCCCACTCACGATATTTGTTCGGACGTAAGAGAATCATCCTTGCGGTGCATACACTGCGGTACAATGCCACCATGAAAAGCACCCTGATGCGTCAGTTCCTTCTCGCCTGTGGCATCACGTTGGCCGCTCTTGGGATTGGCGTCGGCATCGCGTACGCCTGCTCCATTCCGGTATTTCGCTACGCATTGGAACGCTGGGAGTTGACCAAGTACGATGTCGTCGTCTTTCACAGCGGCCCCTTACCGGATACGCTTCGCAAACAATTGGATCGAATCGATGCAGGCACAGTTCGAGCAAACTTGAAGATCGAAACACTCGATGTGGACGGGAAACTGTCGGCGAAGCGGGCAGCGCTGTGGAAGAAGCAGCAAGATCCGCCATTACCGTGGATGGTGATTCGCAATCCCGACACGGAAGACCAAGCGCGTCCCTTCTACGCGGGCCCGCCCGATATCGACAAAATCCGACCCTGGCTCGACTCCCCGTCCCGGCGATCACTCGTTCAACGGCTCGGAAAAGGCGATTCGGCCGTCTTCGTCCTCCTCGAAAGCGGCGATACGGCGAAAGACGACAAAGCTGCTGAACTCTTGGATGCCGAGTTGCAGAAGCTGGGAAATAAGCTGAAGTTGCCGGAACTCAGCAAGGAAGGCCCGCAACTCAAGACGGACATTCCGCTGAAGATCGCATTCTCGATGCTGCGAGTGAAACGGGATGACGCTCAGGAAGACGGCATGGTCCGCGTGCTTCTCGCAACGGAGGAAGGCCTCGATCAGGTCAAGGGACCGATTGTGTTCCCCGTGTTCGGCCGAGGCCGGGCGTTGTGCAGCTTGTACGAGAAAGACATCAACAAAACGCAGATCGCAAATGTGAGCAAGTTCCTCTGCGGCGAATGCTCCTGCCAGGTGAAGGAACTGAACCCTGGCGTCGATCTGCTCATCACCGCCGACTGGCCCGCGATCCTGGAAGCTGCCGGCCCGTCGCGGTTGATCCCGCAAGACATCCCCGCCCCGAAACGAAAGAAGTAGGATGTGCCTTTGCGTGGCGACAAGCTTATCTAACTTGTCGGATGGGTCCCAAAGTCCAAATCCGACAAGTTTAGATAAACTTGTCGCCACGAAAGACAATCACGCCGAGTATCCACATGCGTCGAATCCATCCAGGCTTGGTCGCCCTCCTCGTCTCGGTCGCCGCGATCGGTGGTTTGTCCTACGTCCTCATTCGGCAGACGACGCCGCGCGATCTTTCGCCTTCGGGCGAGGCGGTCGTCGTCCATGTGGCCGAGGCGATGCGTGGGCCGATGGAACCGCTGGCGAAGCAATATCAGGAGGAGCGAGGACAGAAGATCGAATTGCGCTACGGCCCCTCCCAAGCAATTCTTTCGCAGATGATGCTCACCAAGGACGGCGATCTCTTTATCCCTGCCGACGACAGCTACATCGACGACGCGAAGAAGAAGGACATCACTGCGGAAGTGCTTCCGCTCGCGTCGATGTCGGCAGTGCTAATCACGAAGCCCGGCCTAACCGTCAAGAGTTGGGACGACGTGCTCCGCCCCGGCGTGAAGTGGGTACTCGCCAACCCCGCTGCGGCCGCCATCAGCAAAGTCACCAAGCAGAAACTCAAGGCCTCAGGCCATTGGGATCGCATTCAGAAGCTCAACCCCACGATGCAGGGCACGGTCAACCAAGTCGCGCAGGCTGTGTCTCTGGGCTCGGCGGATGTCGGCATCGTGTGGGACGCGGTGACGCACCAGTTTCAGAAGGTCGGCGTCGTCCGCCTGCCGGAACTCGACGACGCGAAAGCCAAGGTGCAGGCGGCGGTCACCAAGTTCTCGAAGAACCCGCAGCATGCCCTCGATTTCGCCAAGTATCTCGCGGCGGCCGACAAGGGGCAGATGGAATTCACGAAGCATGGCTTCAAGACCACCGGCGCCGCGGATCAGGCGGCGGAGCGAGCAGAGATGCGTGCTCTACGGCGGCTCGATGCTGCGGCCCGCCATCAACCCCACCATCATCGAGTTCGAGGAGCGAGCAATGCAAGGTGTCCTGATCCCCGCTACCGCTTTCTTTCCGCTTCTGCGCGCGTGGCCGCTTCACCCGCGTCTACAACGGCTGCGGCATCCTTGTCGCTCAGATGAAAGCAGGCGAACGGCCTGACGTGTACTTCGCATGCGACATGCAATTCATGAAACAGGTGCAGGAACATTTCGAGCCGGCCGCGGTGCTGTCATTGAACCAACTCGTCATCGCATTGCCGAAGGCGCTCGAAGTCGCCAATCTCAAGGATCTCGGAAAGACCGACCTGAAACTCGGCGTCGGCCATGAACAGCAATGCGCCCCTCGGCGCCCCTGACCCAACAGACGTTCCTCAAATCCGGCCTCGTCGCACGGCTCGCCAAAAACATCAAGGAGTGCAATGTGACGGGGAGATTTGCTGGTCAATCAACTGCGAACCGGCGCCCTCGATGCCGTCGTCTGCTACCAGAGCAATGTGACTCCTTCGAGAAGGGCACCGGCGATCGCCATTGATGTACGGAAAGCGCTGCACGCAGCCCGAACAGCCGATCGCGATCAGCAAGACGACCAAGCATCCGCAACTCGTCAGCCGGCTGATCGACAGCGCATTGCGAACGGCGGAATCGAAGAAACGATTTCAGGATCTGGGCTTCACCTGGAAAGGCATAGAAATGAGCGAGCCGAACGCGGAGACGATCCGCCCCGATTCGCCTCGCCCCTCCCCCGAATGGGTCTTTTGGCTCGGCCTCTGGATCCTCGGCGGCTTCTATGTCGTCCTCATCGTCGCGATGATCGTCGCGGACCTGTTCTACACCACGCCCGGCCATTTGCTCGAAGCGCTCGCCAAACCGGAGATCCGCTTCGCGATCACCCTGAGCCTCGTCTCCTGTACGCTCACGACGATTCTCTCCCTGTGGGTCGGCATTCCGCTCGGCTATTTGATGTCGCGGAAAAAGTTTCCCGGCAAATGGCTGCTCGACACGATTCTCGATATCCCGATCGTCCTTCCGCCGCTCGTGCTTGGCCTGAGTCTGCTGATCCTTTTTCAGACGCCGATCGGCCAAGCGATTCAGCGGGTCGTTCCAATTACCTACCAGTGGCCTAGCGTCGTAATCGCTCAATTCGCGGTGGCGGCGGCATTCGCCGTTCGCACGATGCGGGTAACTTTCGATCAGATTTCGCCGCGCTGCGAGCAGGTCGCGATGACGCTGGGTTGCTCCAGGCATCAAGCCTTCTGGCGCGTCGTGTTGCCGCAAGCGGGGCGAGGCGTGCTGACGGCGGCGACATTGGCGTGGTCGCGCTCGCTCGGCGAGTTCGGCCCGATCCTCATCTTCTCCGGTGCCACACGCATGCGGACTGAGGTGTTGCCGACGACGGTTTTCCTGGAACTCAGCATCGGCAACCTCGAAGCCGCCCTCGCCGTCTCGCTGCTCATGATCTTCGTGGCGACCGTCGTCCTCGTGCTGACCCGTTGGCTCGGATTGCGAGGCACGGGGCTGATATGATCGTCGTCGATCGCATTTCCATCGTGCAGGGAGCCTTTCGGCTCGACGACGTCTCGTTCGCCATCGAAGCGGGTCGCTATGCCGTGCTGATGGGACGCACCGGTTCCGGCAAGACGACGGTGATCGAAGCCATCGCCGGGCTTCGACCGGTCGCTGCGGGACGCATCCTGCTCGATGGCCGCGACGTCACCCGGCTATCGCCTGCCGAGCGCGGCGTGGGATACGTGCCGCAGGATGGCGCTCTCTTCCCAACGATGACCGTCTACGACAACCTTGCCTTTCCGCTCGTCATCCGCAATGTGACAGCAGGCGAAGCCGCGATCCGCGAACGCGTCAGGCCGATTCAGCGGCTTCCTGCACGTCGCATCTCCTGCGACGCTTCCCCATCGGCCTCTCCGGCAGCGAAACGCAACGCATCGCCCTGGGCCGAGCCCTCGCCTTTCATCCGCGCACATTTTGTTGCTCGACGAACCCCTCAGCGCTCTGGATGAAGAACCGCACGATTCGCTGCTGGAGGTTCTGGATGCGGCACGAGGAAACGTGCGAAGTCTCCGTCCTCCACGTCACCCACAACCGCACTGAAGCGTAGCGGAACGACTGGCGGACAAGTACTTCGTGTTGAAGGGAGTACCATCTCGAAAACGAACGCATTTTCCTACTCCGCGAAGAATCTTTCTTGAAGGAGGTCATCGCGTCTGGGGGATTCCGAAAACCTTCCATCATTGAAGGAAATCGCCAAGCATGTTGCGAAGGCATTTGGCGGATCCCCGCGCGTCAACAGATATCACCACGACACGCGAGACCACTCTGGATCGACAATACTTTCCTGCGTCGATCGGCCTGCGAAGGGCGTCACCAGCTACTGCACGCTTGGACTCTCACAGCACGTTTTGATGGACGAAACAGGTATCGAGTTCTCAGGCCGAGTCGAATACGTTGCCGCCTGCGACTCCTCCGCTGACGCATTTACGAACGTCCTTGCAGCATGCGGATTTTCGTCCATGCGAACGAACGGCGTAGTCAAGCCTGGACTCTGTTTGCGGAACTTCGTGCAGTATTTTCGCGATTCTTCTGTTCCTCACATCTATGCGACATCGCCATTTCTGTGGGAAGGGTCGCTGAGCGAGTTTTCGAGCGGCGGAATGACGGTCATGTGGTCCATGCTTATTCCGATTTCAGAAAAAGAACGGAGATATCTCGCAGGAGAACGGAGATGACGCTTTGGAAATGCTGTTCGAGGAAAAACAAATTGATGTATTTGATCTTCAAAGGGCGTCAGCGGTGTGATGTTGAAACGCGACATTCGACACCGCCAGAGGCGGCCAGATGCGTTCGTTCCGGATGGTAAGACTTAGGGGGCGAGCGAGAGGGAGTCAATCGTCGAACTGATGCGAGAGTCGGCGGCTGTTGATGTCGAGGGCTTCGAGGATGTCGATCACGTCTTCCATCGGAAGACCGTCGCGTGGGCCGGGGAATCACATCGAGGTTTTCGAGACCGCCTTTGAGCCGATTCAGGATCGGGTGCAGCAGTTCTTGCTTGTCGAGGAAGGCGTTGTTGAACGGGCCGAAATCGCCGCGATCGAGTTCCATCCAGTAGGCCGTGCCTTGCAGATGCTGAATCCAGCGTTCGCGAAGGAAGCCCCACCAGTGTTCGCCCGGACCCAGCGCTCGGAGGGGCGACGTCGCATAGATCGTAGCCGGCTTTTGGCTTTCGATCCATTTGAACGCCTCGTCTTTCTGGGCCTCGACGTATACGCTCCGAATCATCATTGAAGCTGCACCTCGGTGAAGACGAGCCTCGCTGTTCCAATCTTAACCTTCCATCGGCTTCGGTTCAAGCGCACCCCGCGTCGCGGTAAGCCACGCCGTCCCTTCCGGTTGCACGATTGGGGGAATTTTCGCCACGAAAGATGAAGAGAATTCGGAAAGTGGAAAATTGACGAGGTGCCCCCGCGTTTTTTCTTTCCAGTTCGACCACAACTTATTTGACGAACGCAGCCGCGATCGAGGAATTCCGCGTTGGATTTCGTTTTCCCCAGCCTTTGCACCAGCGATTCCATCGCCTCCACCGACTTCAGCTGCATCAGGCTGCGGCGAAGCAGGTTGATCTTCGGCAGATCGTCCGGCGGGATGAGGCGTTCTTCCTTGCGGGTACCGGAAGCGGGCAGGTCGATGGCGGGGAAGACGCGCGATCAAGAAGCTTCCGATCGAGCACCAGTTCCATGTTGCCGGTGCCTTTGAACTCCTGAAAGATCACGTCGTCCATCCGCGAGCCGGTCTCGATGAGGGCGGTGCCGAGCACGGTGAGCGAACCGCCTTCCTCGAAGGTACGGGCAGCGGCCGAACAGGCGTTCGGCAGATCAAGGGCGCGGATATCGACGCCGCCGGAAAGCGTGCGGCCGCCGCTGTTGACGTTCTTGTTGTAAGCCCTCGCGAGCCGGGTCAGGCTGTCCACCAGCACGAACACCTGCTGCCCTTTTTCGACCAATCGGCGAGCCCGCTCGAAGACGAGTTCGGCAATGCGGATGTGCGCTCCGGAATCGCGATCGGAACTGCTGGCGACGACTTCGCCTTTCACTGATCGCCGCATCTCGGTCACTTCTTCGGGCCGCTCGTCGATTAGCAGAACGATGAGCTTCATCTCGGGGTGATTCTTCGCGACGGCCGCGGCGATGTGCTGCAGTAGCACGGTTTTGCCGGTACGCGGCGGAGCGACGATCAGGCCACGCTGCCCTTTGCCGATCGGCGTAAACAAATCCATCACGCGTGTGGTCAGCGGTTCGGCGTCGGTTTCCAGCCGGATGCGTTCATGCGGATCGATAGGGGTCAGAGAATCGAAATCGCCGTTGCGAAACGTATCCGCCTTCGCCCCTTCGATCGATTCGATCTGCGCGATGCGAGGCCCCGCCCCGCGGCGACCGGGTTCCAGAACGCCGGCGACGAGATTGCCTTCCTTCAGACGAAATCGCTGCACGAGCCGGTTGTCCACGTAAGGGTCGGACGTTTGCGGAACGTAGCTTTTCGCGGCGGTGCGAAGAAAGCCGTAGCCCTTGGGATGCATTTCCAACACGCCTTGATGAATCGCGGGAACGGCGGAAGCGGACATGGAGAATCCTTGCCACGAACGATGGGTTGGTTTTCGCGGGCACTTCCCGCAGTGAAATCCGACATCAGCTGAACAAAGAAGCGGATACCGCGGAGGCCTCAACAAAGAAGACGCGATCGACCGGCATGCACCGCAATTCCCGGCGAGCCATGAACCGATCGGAATCGTCGGAAAATCCGCAGGGGGGTCGAACGACAGGTTGCGACGGGCCATCCGAACGCTTGCATCATAATCGCGCAGGCAGACCCGAGCAACCGCGAAAACCTGGGAGAATTCCAGCAGTCCAATCGCCGCACGATCCAGGTGAACTTTCCGTGCAATACTAATGTTCCAGTTGCGCCAAATCTGCCGACCTTGTCGCTCAGGCGAACTCTTCGGTCGCCATTTCCGTCAAATCGGCCGATCCTTGCAAGAACGAGGAAAGTTTCGCGGACGCGACTCGACTTCACTGGTGAATCTTCATGTTGGCTTCAGGTCCGTCGCGGCGCCCCACGCGACGACTCGCGCCTGGATTGGTGAACGAAGCGAACCAAGGATAAGACCCATGAGCGATCAGGCGAGGGTCGTTCGGGCGTTTGCGAACGATTGCGTCGAAGCTTTGGATCAACTCGACCACGATGTCGCTGCGCTCGAAAAGGAGCCAGGAAACCAGGAGAATTTGGGGCGCATCGCGGCAGTCGTCGAGATCATTCGCGGCGACGCCGCGCAGCTTGGCTTTCCGAAGCTTCAAGCCATTACGGATGCGGGGGCGAAACTCCTTCGAAAACTGCAATCCGGGATCGCCACTTCCAACTCGACCATCAACACTGCGCTGCTTGCCATGGCTGATGCCATGCATCAGCTCATCAGCGACATCGAGAACGCAGGCCGCGAAGGCGACGGCGATTTCACCGGTCTCGTCGAAATCCTCGTCAAACTTCAGGAGCCTTCCGCGGACGACGGATTCGTGCCTCGCAAAAAACAAGAGTCGGCCCGGCGAAAACGAAGCAGTCAACGCGTCTACGCAAATCCGATCGCTTCGCCCACGGACACGGAATCGCTTCCTTCGATCGACATCTCCGAGATTCTCTCGCCAAAATCTCGCATCTTGACGCCGAACGATATCGCTGCAGAAAGCCCCCGCTATCGTCCCTTACCGGGTCGATTGGGCGGCTCGCTGGTCCGGCATGGCCATATTCGCAGCGAAGATCTCATTCTCGCTTTGCGCGAGCAAGAAACAGGTGACCGTCGGCGTGTCGGTGAGATCCTGGTCGGCCTTGGGCTGCTTCCAGAGGAATCTCTGCAGGACGTGCTGCGCGGAATGAGCCAAATCGCAACTCCGAGCGTATCGGCACCTGCCGCGGAATGCACGATTGCCGTCCGTTCGCAGCTTCTTGAACAAATCCCGAAAGCCCTTGAGGACTTGGCGCTCTCCCTGCGGCAGTTGGCGGCGTGGGCCGTGCGATCGAACGATTCCGAAGGGCGGCAGCTATCGTACGCCGCTCACCAAGCGTTCGGCATCGTGCAACAGCGATTTCAGCAAACTCGACTGCAATCGCTCAACGCGTTGATCGCCCCACTGCAATGCGCCGTCGCCGAGGCAGGTGCGGCTGCGGGCAAAAAAATCTCGCTCCAGGCTTTAGGAAATGCAGCGGATATCGATCAATCCATCGTCCGCACGCTTGAAGAGCCATTGATTGCAGTCGCGCGAATCCTTGTAGAACGGGTCGTTGAAATGCCGGAAACGCGCGTGGCGGCCGGAAAACCGGCCGAAGCGGTTTTAGTGCTGCAGTTCGACCAGACTTCGAAGGAAGCTTGCATTCGTCTTTTGGCCGATCGCTACGAAGATGTAGATGTGTCCGCGCTACGGACGTTGGTCGAATCGCACCACGGCGACGTTTCGATCACTCGTTCGGAAGTGAGCGAGTTGGGCATCAGCGTGATGTTGCCGCTTCCCGCAACTTGGATCGATGCGTTGATTTTGGAGAGCACCGGAGAGAACTTCGCGATACGCCAAGACGCGGTACACGAGATGGTGCGTTTGGGAGCGGACCTTTCTTCGTCCGCCATTGAATGCGTGAAAGGTTCCCCTTACCTTCGACATCGACGGGCCGCGATTCCGCTCGTAGATCTCCGGCGGGTGCTGCGCTCCGATGTCCTCACTCCGTTCAATGTTCCACTGAATGTCGTGGTGCTGCGAACCGGGGAACGCCATTTCGGCTTGCTGGTCGATCGCATCGGAAGATTCGAGACCATCCTCTTGGAACGCCGCGCGGATCGTCGCCAGGATGCGGACATCTTTGCGGGTTCGGCCATCCTGCATGATGCAACGATTGCCTTATTATTGGACACGGATCGCCTGGGTCGTCACGGCGGGGCGTTGCCGGCCGCAATAACGCCCGAACCCACTCGTCCAGAAGCGGCGAAGGAACCCGCTAACTACTTGATGGAGGCGGCGGATCGACGTCGCTACGCGCTGTCTCTTGAGCCGGGCGATCGCATGGAAACGATCACGGCGGAAGCGATTCAATTCGCTGATGGCGAGGAATCGCTGCTGGCGGATGGAGACATCGTCCCGCTGACTCGCGTCTCGTCGCTGCTCGGCATTCCGCAACCAGAGTTCACCGCCCCGCTGGAAGTCGTCTTCTGCAATCGCCGCCAAACCGCAGTGCTTTTGGATCTGCCTGGAGAAATCTCGCGAAGGCCGCTTCGAATCAAGCGACCTGCCAAGACGATCGGCATCAAAGGATCTGCTGTCGTCGGAGATCGGGTGATCGACATCATCGATCTGGACGCCTTGTTGGAGCGACGTCGCGAAACAATGGCAAACGCATGAAATCAGGATCGTCATGAAAAACTATTCGCTTCCCCCTCAAGGATCTCCGCATGGCATTGCGTTCGCCGCATTGACAGGATTCGCCTTGATCCCCATGTCGGCGATAGCGATCCTCGGTTCCGTTTCGCTCGCAGCTTGGTCTATGGTCGCCGTATTCGTTATTGCGGCCGCGTGGCCGGTCTCGCAACGACTGAATGCGGCTTGTTCAGTGGGGTCGAACGCAGCCACGGTCCTTCGCAGTCACATTGCCACGGCCGCGGACGCTTCCTTGCGCGCGGAAAGCCTACTCGCCGCGAACGGCCAAAGATTGCAGGAAGTCGCGGAGCAGGTTCGCATCTCAGCCTTGAACGTACGGCTGCATGCGGCCGCGTCCGCGAGCGAAGAGTGCCCGCTCGCCGCGGTGGCGGAAGGCCTCGAAACACTCGCTCAGCGAGCGGAAATGGCAGGCAGGGCGGCGATTCGCAGCTCTCAATCGGCGGAAATTGCGGCTCCTTTGTCGGACGAAGCGACCTGCAATCTATCTCGCCTCACCGAAGAGCTACATAACGTATCCACCCTTCTCAACCGAGACCTCAGGCGGCGCCCGCCGTCGAACGCGACCGCGTAGTGGCGAACAAGCTTGCCTTGGTTCTACGACGTTTCATTCGGAGCGGACTTTGCCGCGCTGAGCAGTCTCCTACCGGTTGTTCGATTCCGCCTGCATTAGTCGCCAGGCGAGGCGAGTGAATCGGCGACGGTCGTCTTGACGTTGCACCGCCATTTCGAGGGCTCGCTTGCTTCCGACAATCACCACAAGACGTTTTCCTCGAGTAACGCCCGTATACAGCAAGTTTCGTTGCAGCAACATGAAGTGTTGCGAGTGGAGCGGAATGATCACCGCCGGGTACTCGCTTCCCTGCGATTTGTGGATCGTCATCGCATAAGCGAGCGACAATTCGTCAAGTTCCTGGAATTCGTAAACGACGTGCCGCCCCTCGAAATCAACGTGCAATTCCTGCTCTTCGGCGTCGATTTTCGCGACTCGGCCCACGTCGCCGTTGAACACTTCTTTCTGATAATCGTTTGCGGTCTGCAGCACTTTGTCGCCTTTGCGAAAGACGATCCCGAAACGTGCGACTTCCTCGTCGCCCTGAGCAGGATTGAGAACGGATTGCAAAGTCTCATTGAGCTGCGTCACGCCCAATTCGGAACGATTCATCGGAGTCAGGATTTGCACGTCGCGAAAAGGATCCATCTTAAAGCGAGCCGGGATTCGATCGCACAACAGTGCGATCACGCGATCGGCGATCGCTGTCGGCGCGTCGGCTTCGATGAAGTAGAAATCGCCAAGTTTTCCCGACGGAGATGATTCAGGCAATTCTCCCTGGCGAATCGCATGCGCTGCCCGCACGATGCCGCTTTCCTGAGCTTGGCGAAAAATCTTCGTCAGCCGAACAAAGGGAATCGCCTTGGAATCAAGAATGTCGGCCAACACGGTTCCCGGCCCCACGGAAGGAAGCTGATCGACGTCGCCGACCAAAATGAGCCGAGCGTCGTTGGGCAAGGGGCGGAGCGTTTGATGCATGAGAAGCACATCGACCATCGAGCATTCGTCGATGAGCAGCAGATCCAACTGTAGAGGCCGATCGTCGTTTCGCTTGGGCCCGCCACGGTCGAA
Organism: Gemmataceae bacterium; assembly: GCA_046350235.1. Taxonomy (GTDB): domain Bacteria; phylum Planctomycetota; class Planctomycetia; order Gemmatales; family Gemmataceae; genus JAIEPT01. The sequence goes on from JAXMAT010000008.1 coordinate 82,867, forward strand.
TTCGAGCAGACGATGGAGCGTTTTGGCTTGTTGGCCGGAGCTTTCGCTGAGTCGCTTCGCCGCCCGCCCAGTCGGCGCCGCGAGTTGGCAACGCAATCCGCTGCCGCGGAACATTTCGAGGATGCCCCGTACCAGCGTCGTTTTCCCGGTTCCTGGTCCGCCCGTGACGACGAAGACTCGGCTCCGCGCTGCTTCCCGTAGTGCGTCGCTCTGCTCCGGAGCGAGTTTCAGTCCTACGGCTGCTTCGATGTTCACGGCCGCCGCTTCCACGTTGTTGACGGAAGGAGATTGCATGAAGCGAGCAAGCCGCTCGGCAACGGTTGTCTCCGCATCATGCAATCGCTTGAGCCATAGCCAAGTTTCGCCTACGCTCTCGCGAACGAGGGAACCGGCATGGACGAGTGCGTCGACGGCTTCTCGCAGGATGATCGCATCGATGCCGACTAGCTGTTGAGCGGCTTGGATGAGTTGATCTTCGGGATACCCGCAGTGTCCATTGCTCACCGCGTCATCGAGGGCGAAGCGGACGGCGGCCTGGGCACGTTGCCGGGATTGACGGTCGATTCCGAGCCGCATGGCAAGTTCGTCCGCGCTTCGGAAGCCAAAGCCCCAGATGTCTTCGGCCAGACGGTATGGATCGGCGCGGACGATGTCGAGCGCTCGGTCGCCGTAGGTCTTGTGGATTCGCACCGCACGAGCTGTTCCCACGCCGTGCGATTGGAGGAACACCATAATGGAGCGAACTGCCTTCTGCCGATTCCAGCTTTCGCGGATTTGCTGGATGCGACGTGGTCCGATGCCGCGGATTTCTTTGAGAAAGGTCGGGCTCTCGTCGAGCACTTGCAACGTGCGGGCTCCGAAGACGGCTACGATCTTTTTCGCGTAAGTTGGCCCAATGCCTCGGATCAGCCCGGAACCGAGGAATTTTTCGATGCCTTCCGGGGTGTGCGGCGCGGCGGTTCGAATCAGTTCGGCCGCGAACTGCGGACCATGTTCCGGGTCCGCCTGCCATATGCCCTCGGCATCGAGAAGTTCGCCTGGCGCCGCATCCGCACTTCGCCCCACGACGGTTATGAGTTCGCGACGCCCTTTCGCCTTCACGCGGAGGACGATGAAGCCGTTTTCCGGGTTATGAAACGTGACACGCTCGATCGTCCCCGAAAGCTTCTCGCTCATGCCGTCATGATACGTGAGGCATGCCGGTCATGATTTTCGAGGCTTTGTTCAGCAAAGACGAAAGCCCGCGCGTGGGCGCGGGCTTTTTCGATGGACCGCCATTCTCTGTTTTTACCAGCCATACTGCTGGTATGTCGGTTGGTAATACGTCTGCGGATACCAGTAGCTTGGAACGTAGTTGACGTTCTGGAAGTAGTTCTGGTTCGACCAAGTCGGGATGGCGCCGAAAGCTTGCGAACTCATCGCATTAGGGACGCCGTTGCTGGCGGCTGGGTTTTGCATCGCGGGGGCGGCGCCGTAGTATTGGAAGCCGCCGGGACCTTGCTGGTAGCCAGGAGGCGTGAAGGGGCCGCCTTGGTTAAAGGTTTCGGGGCCAGGAACTTGTCCGTTGCGGAAGACTCCCCAGAGGAAGTTGTTGCCGCCGCTTTGCAGGTGCCAGTTGAGCCCGACGCTGAATTTCGAATTCACCCACGCTTGTGCCGGGCGTTCGGTGGCCGCAACCAGGCCGAGCGTGAGCACGCCCAGAGTAAGAATTTTCTTCATGTCTCACCTTATGGATTGCCGAGGCCCGTCTGTTTCCCGCAAGACGATACCGTTCGGACGGTCAATCATTCCCCCTTCCGCCATGTCGTGCTTTCGAATCGCTGCGAAATGGAATCGAAAATTCAGGCATCGGGCCAGCGCGTTGCGCGAAAATCGTGTTTTTGTCTAAAGCCGCGAAACGGACACGATGGGACATTCTTGCCCAACCCGCACAGTGGCCGCGGAACTTGAACTAATGAATCCGGCAAATCGATATCGTGAAGAATCGAGGCGGCAGAACCGCTACAGTCGCGAGATCGTCCCAATGCGAAAGGCGCACCCGACTCTCAGATTGGATGCTTCAGTCGGAAATGGTGTCTTTGGCGTTGACGCTCGTGTCAGCTATGCTTTCGCGGATCGGATCGCCGAGGTAGTCGATTTGCACTTGCAGAATGATCGAGCCAACCTCCACGAGGTCGCCGTCGTGTAGAGAGCAAATCCCGCAGAGCCGGGTTCCATTGACTAGGGTACCATTGGTGCTTCCAAGATCGCGCAGATGAAGCGCGTCGCCCTCGACTTCGAATAGGCAGTGCTGGCGGCTGACAAGGGCGCTGCTGGAACGGACATGACATTCCTCCCCCCGCCCGACCAGAATTTGGCCTGGAGATAGACGCAGCGCTGTCCCTTTCGGACTTCCCTTAACCAGCACAAGGCGAATGTCCATGCCCAGCGCACTCCACGGGGCAGACGAGGGCGACTTTCCCTAAAGGTATGCCACAAATGAAACCCTCGCGAGAGAAATATGTTCCGATCGTTCATTGAATTCTCGCTTCAGGTTGAAATTCACGATCGCGCCTCAACAGATATGTCGCTGGCATTTGACTTGTTCAGATGACATCCGTACTCTAGGTGCTGCCGGATGGTTCCCGTATCGGAGCATCGGCAAACGCAACCATTCGGTAGGACAGCTTTCTGCCATCCGCTGAAAGCCTCCCATTTCAATCGTGGCGGTTCGATTCAAGTTGGGGAGCATCATGAACGCAACCATGAACGTTCGCCTTCCCGAAGAATTGCGTTTGGAAACACAAGTGGCCGGTCGCCTGGGCCGTAGAGTCCGCGATCTGCGCGTCGTTCATTATCCACATGGCATCGTGCTTCAAGGCCGTACTGCGACGTACCATGTGAAACAGCTGGCACAGCATGCGGTGACGGAGTTGTCGGATCTGCCCATCTTGGCGAACGACATCGAAGTTCAGTAATCAGGGTTGCCGACATCGTTCTGCAGGACGCGTTTCCGAAAGACGCGTCCTTCGCTTCGTTTGATCTAAGCAAAACGAAGCTGCGCCACTCTACTGTCCGGCGAGAGGTTTGCTACCCTGATCGTGCCTAAAGCGTCAACCGCCGGAGATGATGGATCGTGCCTGAGGGCAGGAAGCATGAGCGACCAAGCGGAGCGAACCGGACGTGGCCAGGATACATCGCACCGCCTTCAATCCATCGACATCGCTCGCGGAATCGTCATGGCAATCATGGCCCTCGACCATGTCCGCGACTACTTCTCGACGCATCGCTCCGACCTGATGGATCCCGACAAAACCACCGTCGGAGTTTTCATCACCCGCTGGATCTCCCACTTTTGCGCTCCGGCATTCTTTCTCCTCGCGGGCGTCGGCGTCTACTTATCCCTATCAAGAGGCAAATCGCGGACGGAGCAAGCGAAACACATCTTTCTACGCGGTCTTCTTCTCCTCATCCTCGACCTCACCGTCATCCGCGTCGCCTGGGATTTCAATTTCCGATTTTCGGGCGGGCCCTGGTTGATCGTGCTCAGCACGCTCGGCATCTCGATGATGATTCTCTCGGGTTTGATTTTTCTGCCCTACTGGGTTGTGATGTTTTTCAGCGTCGTACTCATCGCGGGACACAACGCTTTCGACTATGTGGATTGGCTTGACCTCGGGCCGTGGGAGTCGCTGTGGAACTTCCTGCATGTCCGCACTACGGCAGAGTTCGCGGGAATCGATTGCTACGTCAGCTATCCGCTCGTGCCTTGGGTCGCGGTGATGTCGCTGGGTTACTGCTTGGGGCCGATGTTTCTCCTAGAAGGGCCCCGACGACGGCGAGCTCTTTTTGGCCTCGGCGCCGTTTTCGTTTTTGCGTTCGCGATTCTGCGAGGTACCAACTCTTACGGCGATCCACGGCCCTGGACCACGGATCACGAAGGCGTGTTCAACTTCCTCGCGATTCTGCGGACGAAGAAATACCCACCCTCGCTGCACTATCTGCTGATGTGCCTCGGGCCACTGCTGATGTTGTTGCCGCTGCTGGAGTTCGCGAAGGGAAAACTGACGGACATGCTACTGAAGTTGGGCCGAGCGCCGCTCTTTTTCTACATCCTGCACATCTATGTGGCTCACGGGCTCGCCGTCATCGTCGCGAGATTATCGGGATACCGATTCCGAGACCTGATGGTGCCCTACACGGGATTGCCGGACGAGTACGGGTTCGGCCTACCCGTCGTCTACGCGGCGTGGTTCGCTGTGCTCGTCCTCTGTTATCCGGCATGCGTTTGGTTTCTCGACCTGAAACGCCGGACGAAGTGGAAGTGGTTATCGTATTTTTGAGCGGTCGGCCCGGATCGGGATGCTGCCGATGGCGAGCGGCCCAGCCGGACGATCGGCCCGCGTCAACTCTCGGCTGCCGAGCAGATTCAGCACCGCCAAGCTCATGCTCAACGTACCCGTCTTCAGCGTCGGCTCGATGACTGGGGCGAAGCGGTCGGAATGTAGGGACGTGAGTGGCTTCTCCGAATCCGTCTCCGATTGAGCAATCTTCTCGGGAGCTTGGGTACCGAGGAAGAAAAGCACCGAAGGGACGCCCGCTCGGCCGAAGAGGGCGAAATCCTCGCCTCCCATCATCGGCGGCCGCTGCCGAACATGCGCATCACCCAGGCGGTCACGCAGCACGGTCAGCGTTTTGTCGAGCAGTTGCGGATCATTGACGACCGCGGGCGTGAACCAATTCGCACGGATCGTGACCGAAGGTTCCGGTGCGCCGGCTCCAATCGCGGCGGCCTTCGCCATGCGTTCGATGCCTTGCAGCACACGTTTGCGGGTCAGTTCCTTCGTGGTACGCACGGTGAGTTGCAGCTTCACGTCGTTCGGAATCACGTTCGGCTTCACGCCGCCATGGATGGTTCCGACGGTGACGACGACCGGATCGGTGGGATTCGTTTCTCGGCTCACCAACGTCTGTAGATCGAGCACGACGCGAGCCGACAGGACGACGGGATCGACGGTCAGGTGCGGCCAAGCGCCGTGGCCGCCTTTGCCTTTCATCGTAATGTCGATCATGTCGATGTTCGCCATCGCCAAACCGGGCGTGTAGGCAATCGCTCCGGCTGGCTGCTCGGCATCGCAGTGAAGGGCGAAGCAGTAGTCGGGGCGGGGGAATTTGCTGTAAAGGCCCGCCTCAAGCATCATGTGAGCGCCCATCCCCGCTTCCTCCGCGGGTTGAGCGATGAAGACGAGCGTGCCGCGCCAGCGTTCCTTCATGCCGGCCAATGCCTTGCCCGCGCCCAGCCAGCAGGTCATATGAACATCATGGCCGCAAGCGTGCATCACGCCGACGAGATTGCCGCTGCGATCGCGACCTTGCACCTTGCTGGCGAAGGGGAGGCCGGTCTTCTCTTCGACAGGCAATGCGTCCATTTCGGTCCGAACGAGAACGGTCGGACCGACGCCATTCTTCAACACCGCGACCACGCCATGTCCGCCGAACTCGGAGGTGACGGTGAAGCCTGCCGCCATCATTTGTTTAGCGAGATACGCTGCCGTCTGCGTCTCCTCGTAGGAGAGTTCGGGATGGCTATGCAGGTGCTTGTAGGTTTTCTCAAGGTCCGAAAATTGCGACTCGATGCTGCGGTTCGTTTCCGCCGCCCATTCAGCCGCGAGCGAGGTGCGGGAGAGTTCATCCGCGCGGGCTTGCGTGGTCGAAAAAGCCAGGATCGAGCAAACGGCAACCAAAGCGATAGGTCGCATGGGGGATTCGACTCGATGCAAAAGGGCGACCCGGAGGTCGTGGGTGGAAAAGGCTGGCGGGAAAAATAATGCGGATGTTCAACTGTATCGGCGCAAACTGAGTTTCGCGACTCTTTTTTGCCAAAAATTGCAAGATGATTAAAAACGTCTATCACAACATCTATTCCTCCCCGAATGGTCGGCAGATTTCGCATCAGCCGACGCCTCAGATTGTTGACACGCCATGAAGATCGAACGCCTGCATGTGTATCGCGGTCCGAATCCCTGGGCCGGATGTCCCGTCGTCGAAATCCGCTTCGCCGGCGACGTCTCGGTCGCCGATGCGAATCGGGTCGCCGCACAGGCGAAAGCGCTCCAGGACTTGGTCGGAGTGCCCGTCGGTTTCACTGCCGCACGCAAGGCAGACGATCGATGCCTCGCGGCCGTCGAATTTTCGGATGCGGCTCTCGGCCAAGCCGCGTGTGAAATCGCCATTCGCATGGTGCAAGCGAATGCGACGGAACCGAGCGAGGAGGAACTCGATCGTCTGAAGAAGCTCGAATACGCCCAACGACTGCCCCCTTCGGTCCGCGTCGTCTACGAAGGGGCGAAGCGACATGGGATTCCGATCGTCAAACTCAGCTCCGAGTACTCCGGCTACTTCGTCCTGGGCCATGGCTCGAAGCAGAAGCGTCTCCGCTGGTCCGAACCCGATGCCGTCAGCGGTGTCGCCCGGCTCGCATCGACCGACAAATACCTCACCAACCAGTTGCTCGCCTCCATCGGCGTTCCGGTTCCGAAGGGGAAATTGATCAGCACGGTCGAGGAAGCATGGCCCGCTGCCGAAGCGGTCGGATTGCCGGTGGCGGTGAAGCCGTACAACTGCGACCTGCAGACCGGCGTGTCGCTCGACCTGCGAACCCGCGAACGCGTCGAAGCGGCGTTCCAGTCGGCCCTCGAGCACAGCAGTTGGGTGATGGTGGAGCATTTCGCGCCGGGCCTGGAACACCGCGTGCTCGTCGTCGGCGACAAAATCTCGGCCGTCACCCGCATCGATCCGCCGCATGTCATCGGCGACGGCAAATCGACGATTCAGCAACTCGTGGACAAAACCAACTCCGACCCACGCCGCGGAACCGACGACGACCATGCCGGCAAACCGCTCTCCAAAATCAAAATCGACGACGTGGCCCTGAAGGTGCTCGAAGGGCAGCAGGCGACCCTCGATACGGTGCCTGAGGCCGGCAAGACCGTCCTCCTCCGCCGCGACCCGCCCTATTTCAAGAACGGCGGATCTCTCATCGATTTGACCGACGTGATTCATCCGGAGACGGTCGCCCACGTTGTCGCCGCCGCGCGGATGATGCAGATTCCGGTCGCCGGCCTCGATGTGGTCGCCCTCGACATCTCGAAGCCGCTTCCCGAGCAAGGCGGCGTCGTCGTCGAAATCAACGCTAACCCCGGCCTATGGCTGCACATGGCTCCCTGGGCCGACGACCCGCGCCCCATCGGCGACGACATCGCCCAATGGATGTTCCCCAACCCCGATGCTGCCCGCATCCCGGCATATGTGTTGATCGACGACGAAACCCGCACCGCCGAACGCCAGCTGGTCGCAAAACTCAAGAACGCAGGCACGATCGGCATCGCCGCCCCCGGCACATTCTCCACAGGTGCGAGAACCTGGCCCGCTCCGGCCATGTCGCCGCAAGAGCGAACGTTTGTCCTCCTCCGCAACCCCGCAGTGGACATTGCGATTCTTCACGTCACCACCGCCGAGATCGCGGAGCACGGGTTTCCCATCGATCGATGCACCGCCGTGATCACGGCGAGGCCGTTGGACGCAGCCATCCGCGAAACGGCGAAGCATGCCACGAAGAATGCGCTCGAGGCAAGCGACGCGGCCGCGATCAGCGATGTGGCAAAACGACTCGGATAGACACCGGGCGAAAGAACGCCATTGTCGGTAACTCGCCTGCTATTTGCGACAGCGGGCTCGTTATCGACTGAGGGCACTCGCGAAGCGTCGCGAATCACGGTTGTATCGGCACGAAGCGGCAATCAATCCGCACGCCGTGCAATCTCTTCAAACGCTGATCCTAATCCGACGCCGATCTTCTCGCAAAGTCGGCAATGCACCCGAATCTTCGCAACGCGACGCACTGATCGTGTAGATCATGAACGAGCATGCCACGCGCAACGTGCTAGGCGGCTCTAGGGGTAGGGCTCACGATGCGAGGGTGACATCGCCAGACAAGCGGAGCAATTCGGTCGCATCAATCGACGCCGACATCCGATTCGGCTTTCGTCCACGGAAGCGCTGAACGCCGGTCCATCGAGCAACTAGAATGAATGTTCGCGACCCCCTCGACTCTCACGGACGGACCAGCGCCACCATGTCGGAACGCCCCTTCGTTCATCTTCATTGCCACACGCATTACAGCCTGCTCGACGGTGCGAGCCGAGTTCCCGAACTCGTCAAACTCGTCAAAGACCACGGCATGAACTCCGTCGCCATCACCGACCACGGCAATCTGTTCGGTGCCATCGAGTTTTATCGCGAGTGCAAGGATGCGGGGATCAATCCCATTGTCGGATACGAGGCGTATGTCGCCCCGGCGAAGCGGAGCGATCGCGAGGCGAAACGGCGCGGCGAAGCGGGTTACCACCTCACGCTTCTCGCCCAAAACATCATCGGCTTCAAAAACCTCGTGAAGATGGCGTCGCTCGCCTACCTCGAGGGATACCACTACATCCCACGCATCGATAAGGAACTTCTCGAGGCCCACCACGAAGGGATCGTCTGCCTCTCCGGATGTGCCTCGAGCGAATTCTCGGAATACATCCTCAAGGAGCAGATGGATGAAGCGACCGACGTCGCTCGCTGGTTCCACAAGCTGTTCGGCAAAAACTTCTATGTCGAGATTCAGAACAACGGGCTCGACATCCAGAAGCGATGTGCTGAAGGCGCGATCGACATCGCCAATAAGCTCGGTCTGCCGCTCGTGGCGACCTCGGATGCGCACTATCTGAAGCAGGGCGATTCGTTTGCCCACGATGTGCTGCTCTGCATCAACACGGGCCGAACGCTGAAGGATGAGAACCGGATGCGCTACGGCAGCGACCTGTTCTATGTCCGTCCGCCGGAGGACATGTATAAGCTTTTCCCGGGTCGCGAAGAAGCGGTCAAACGCTCGCAGGAGATCGCCGACGGTTGCGATCTGAAGCTCGATTTTAAGAAGCGACACTTCCCCGTCTTCACGCCGCCGGCCGGAAAAACCGCGGAAGAATACCTCCGCGACCTGTGCGTGAAGGGTTTCGAGGAACGCTACGGCGCCAACGCATCGCCCGAGGCACAAGCCCGGCGCGAGGCCGCGACGCAGCGCATGGAACTTGAACTCGGCGTCATCGCACGCATGGGTTTCGCCAGCTACTTCCTCATCGTGTGGGACTTCGTCCGCTTCGCGAATGAGGAAGGCATCATGGCAGGCGCCCGCGGTTCCGCCTGCGGCGCCCTCGTCAGCTACGCCCTGAAGCTGAGCCATGTCTGCCCGCTCGAATACGACTTGCTGTTCGAGCGATTCCTCGATCCGAATCGCTCGGAAGCGCCCGATATCGACATCGATTTCTGCCAGGACAACCGCGAGAAGGTGCTGGAATACGTTCGCCGAAAGTACGGCGAGGAATCGGTCGCTCAGATCGCGACCTTCGGCACCATGGCGGCGAAGGCGGCGATCAAGGACGTAGGCCGAGCGATGGATACGCCGCTCGACTACGTCAACCGTCTGACCGCGATGGTCCCGAAGGTGCTCAATATTTCGCTGGAGGATTCGATCCAGCAGAGCCCCGACCTTCGTCGCGAATACGAGACGAATGCCGACACGAAGAAACTGATCGACATCGCGATGGCTCTTGAAGGGACCAACCGCAATGTCGGCACCCACGCCGCCGGCGTCGTCATCGCGAATGGCCCTATCACCGACTATGTGCCAGTGCAGCGCATCAACCGCGACAAGAGCGGAAAGAACGCCGATTACCTGATCACCACGCAATGGGTGATGGGGGACATCGAAAAAGTCGGCATGCTGAAGATGGACTTCCTCGGCCTTCGCACGCTGACGGTCGTGGACAATGCGCTCAAGCTGATCTGGAAAACGCATGTCGGCGACAAGCCGCTGGAATCGATCAAGGACTCCGATCCGAAGGCATACCACCTGCTCAAGCACGGCATCGACAGCATTCCGCTGACCGACGCGAAGACCTACGCCTTGCTTCAGCGCGGCGATGCACGCGGCGTGTTCCAACTCGAATCGGACGGCATTCGCGAACTCCTGAAGCGGATGAAGCCCGACAACATCCGCGACCTCATCGCCACCAACGCCCTCTACCGTCCCGGCCCGCTCGGCGGCGGCATGGTCGATGCCTACGTCAACCGCAAGCATGGTCGGGAAAAACCGACCTACCAGCATCCGGTGATGGAAGGCATCCTCAGCGAAACCTACGGGGTTATCGTCTACCAAGAACAGTGTATGCGAGTGCTCAATCGCCTGGGCGGCATCGAACTCGCCTCCGCCTATGCGTGCATTAAAGCCATCAGCAAAAAGAAGCAGGAGATCATCGATCAGCGCTATGCCGAGTTCATCAAGGGCGCCCAGGAGCGAGGCGTCGCGAAGGATGTCGCGGACGAAATCTTCCAGCTCATTGTGAAGTTCGCCGGCTATGGTTTCAACAAATCGCACTCGGCTGCGTATGCGAAGCTCGGCTATCAGACCGCGTATCTGAAGACGCATTTCACCGCGGAATTCATGGCCGCCTTGCTGTCGAGTGAAATCGACGACAGCAACAAACGCGACATCATGGTCGAACACATCGACGATGCCCGCCGTCTCGGCGCCGATGTGCTGCCGCCCAACGTGCAGGAAGGCGAACCGGACTTCACGGTGAAGGACGGCATGATCGTCTTCGGCCTCACCGCCATCAAGGGCCTGGGTCGAAGCGCGGCCGAACACATCATGCAGGTCCGCAAAGAAGGCGGGATGTTCAAGGATTTCTTCGATTTCTGCGAACGCATCGATCAGAAGATCGTGCCCAAGGCGGCAATCGAAAAGCTCATCAAGGCGGGCGGCTTCGACAAAATCGCGAATGAGAAGCGAGCCCCGCTCTGCGAGGCGATGGGCCGGGCGCTCAACGCGGCAACTCAGGCGCAGGAAGACCGCCGCCATGGCCAGCTCAATCTGTTCGATGCGTTCGACGGCACCAGCCAACCCGCATCAAACGGCGAGAGCAACGGCACGCCAGGTTCGACCATCGAAATGGGCCTCAAAGATATTCCTGATTGGCCGCCAGGCGAGCGTCTGAAGTTCGAGAAGGAAGCACTAGACTTCTACATCACGAGCCATCCGCTCGCCCAATACGGCGAAACGCTCCGCCGATTCGCGAGTCATCCGGTGCAGACGCTGAAGGACATGCAGCATCATCAGGAAGTGTTCATGGGGGGCATGTTCACGCAGATGCGCTACATGAACACCAAGCGGGCCCGCAACGGCAACACGCAATACGCGCGCTGCAAATTGGAAGACCATTCCGGCACCGTCGAATGCGTGATGTGGCCCGACGATTTCGTGAAGTACAAGGCACTCGTCGTCAACGATCAGATCTGCTTCATCGCCGGCATCCTCGAGAAGGACCGCGAGGAGCCGATCGTGCAGATCACGAAGGTGCTGACGTTGGAGCAAGGCCAGCGCGAACGAACCGCGGGCTTGGTCCTCGTCTTCGATCTCGATTCGCCGCCGGAACAGGTGGACGCTGTCGCGAACGTGCTGAAGCGTTCCCCCGGCAACTGCCCCGTCTTCATCCACGTGCGCGACGGCGTCGGAAAGTGGATGAAGCTGAAGACCTCCGAAGCCATGCGCATCAACCCGCAAACGCTTGTGAAGAGCGACCTCGAAACCATTCTCGGCCCCGGCCGAGTCGAGTTTGCGAGGGCAGGGCGGTAAGGGTGCGGCGCCAGCGTCGCCTCGTACAATCATCGCATGACGCGTGCAAAGCTCGCTAAACTGATGGCTCAGGTCGCGTTGGCGGTCTTGGTGTTGTTCTTCGTCGGCCGACAGTTCTATGTCGCCCTCCAGCGAGACGATCTGCATACCGTGCGGTGGAAGCCGATGTGGCTCGTCGGATCGACGTGCGTCTATCTGCTGGGCCTGGGCTTCTCGATTTGGTTTTGGCATCGCCTGCTGCGTGTCTACGGGCAATCGCCGAAACCGCTTTCTTCAATTCGTGGCTATTACCTGGGCAATATCGCGAAGTATGTGCCAGGGAAAATGCTGTCGCTCCTCGTCCGCGGAATGTCGGTTCGCGGTCCCCATGTCACGCTCGGAGCAGCGATTCTCACCTCCGTCTACGAAGTGCTGACGACGATGGCGTCGGGCGCGATGATCGCCGCCTTCGTGCTCGCGTTCAATCCGCCGACGTTTCGCCACTGGAACCTGCCGATCTCCCCCGCCTTCGCGGGGGTCGCGCTTCTCGGCGTCTGCCTGCTGCCGTTAGCTCCCGCAGTGTTCAATTTCATGGTCGCACGGACGACGAAGAAGTTTCCGCAAATCCTTTTTCGCGAAGCGCCAAAGATCGATTTCCGCCATCTCCTCGAAGGTCTGCTGGCCACCAGTTGCAGTTGGGGCATGATGGGACTTGGCATTTGGATGGGGCTCAATGCGGTGCTCGATGAGCCATTGCCCTTTTCGCTGTCGCTATGGGCGAGGCTCGCGGGACTGAATGGATTGTCGTATGTCGGCGGGTTCTTGTTCGTCTTCGTCCCCGGCGGTATTGGCGTCCGCGAGTACATCCTCAGCGAGTCGCTCACTTTCATCGAACCGGAAGGACACGTCGTCATCGCGGTGATTCTGATTCGCCTGTCGTGGACGATCGGCGAGACTTTGATGGCGATTGCGGTGAGATTTCTGCCGGTGGCCGCCGAGCCGGAGGCGGCGACCGGTGAGGTGACACCGGCCGGTTCCCAAGCCCCACCGTAAGCGCAGCGCACGATGGGGCTTTGCGGTTGCATCACATTCGCTTCGCTAGAGTCAAAACGAGAGGAAGACGACCATGGAAAAGCGAAAGATTCTGATCCAACTCGACAGCGATCCGCAGGCGAGCGTCTTCGATCGCGTCGTCGCGATCGATGCGGGTGCGGAGGAGTTGTTCAGCTATGCCGGCGTCAAACCGGAGCAGGTGCAGGGCCTTGTCCACGGAGCCATCTTCACGCGAAAATCGAGCGACCTGAAAAGCACCGCGATCTTTGTCGGCGGCAGCGATGTGGCCGCTGGGGAAAAACTGTTAGCCGAATGCGTCAAGCATATGGTGCCGCAATTCGGCCTTCGCGTCTCGTCGATGCTCGATTCCAATGGCGCGAACACGACGGCTGCGGCTGCAGTGCGAGCGGCGGCGCGGCACATGGACCTCATGGCCGCACCGTCTCTGGTGCTTGGCGGGACGGGCCCTGTCGGACAACGCGTCGCCCGCCTGCTGGCTCGCGAAGGCGCCGAGGTGCGAGTCGCTTCACGCCAACAAGCGAAGGCGGCCGCCGTCTGCCAGGAGATCGCGAGCCGAGTAAGCGGAGCGAAGCTGCAGCCGATCGGCGTATCCTCGGCACAAGAACTGGCGGCCGCTCTTGAAGGTCGCACGTTGGTCATCGCTGCAGGCGCTGCGGGCGTGGTGCTGCTGCCGAAATCTGCCCGCGAAGCGGCAAAGTCGCTGAAGGTTGCGATCGACCTCAACGCGGTGCCGCCCCTCGGCATCGAAGGGATCGACGTGACGGAAAAGGCGAAGGATCAGAATGGCGTCATCTGCTACGGCGCTATCGGCGTCGGCGATACGAAAATGAAGGTTCACCGTCTCGCGATCGCCAAGCTCTTCGATCGCAACGATCAAGTGTTGGATGCGGAAGAAATCTACCAACTGGCATCCACTCTGTAACCGCGTGCGATCGTCGGTTCGCCGCTTGCGGCCTAGCGATCGAAATCGCCGCTCGCTAAGCCGCAAGCGGGATCCGAGACGATTGAACATTGGATGCCGCAACGGACATCGTCCAGTTCGGCGGAACGCCACAGAGGGCGGTCCCTACAGCGCGATATCGCCGACCGTTTATCCCATCACCGCGCGAATGGCTTCGCCGTCGCGGACGATGGGGGTCGGTTGGCCGTTCGGTGCCGGATACGTCTTATGCGGATCAATGCCTAGCAATCCGTAAATCGTGCACGCGAAATCCGCGGGCGTGTGGCTACGATCGACGACGTAGGCGCCGTTGCGGTCGGTCGCGCCATACACCATCCCGCCCGGCGCTCCGCCTCCCGCGAGGACGATCGACATCGCTTGCGGCCAATGGTCGCGGCCCGCTTGGTTGTTGATCTTGGGCGTGCGGCCGAACTCGCCGAACATCATGACGAGCGTGTCGTCGAGCATGCCGCGAAGGTGCAGGTCGTCGAGCAACGCGCTGAACGAGCGATCGACGACGGGCAAGTTTTCCCGCATTCGCGTGAAGTTACCGGCATGCGTGTCCCAACCGACCGGTTCGTTGATCGTGACGAAACGCACGCCCCCTTCGATCAGCCGGCGAGCGAGCAACAGGCGTTGGCCGAGCTTCGTTCGACCGTAGCGATCGCGGACGGAGGCGGGTTCTTGCTCGATTTCGAAGGCTCGCCGAGTGCTCGAAGAAAGCACGATTTGGTGGGCATTGCGCTGGAACTCATCGAGCCCGCGCAGGATGTCGGGACGCTCGGTCAGCTCGTCGAAGCTGCGAGCCGTCTCTTCGAGATAACGTCGGCGCCGTTCGAAGCGGGCCATGTCGATGTCGCGGGGCAATGCCAGCGAGCGGACGCGGAACGTCGCATCGTTCGGATCCGCCTGCGTCGCGAAGGATTGGCACTCTGCTCCGAGAAAACCCGGACCCGGCCCTTCGCTCGGCTCCGCTGGAATCGCGACCGCGGTGGGCACGCCCGCAGTCGGCGCGGCTTCCTTCTTGATGACAGCGGACCATGTCGGATGAAAGATCGTCGGGTTCGGCGGATTGCCGCTGCCGAGCATGAACATGCTGCCCGGGTTGTGGTCCGGGATATGGTGATTGACGCCGCGCAGAATCGAAAGGTGCTTGATCCGCTGCGACATCATCGGCAGAAGTTCGCAGACGGTGTAGCCCGGCAGATCCGTGCGGATCGGCGAAAACTCGCCGCGCATGTCGCTCGGAGCATCCGGCTTCATGTCCCAAGTATCTTGATGCGGCGGCCCGCCCTGCTGCCAGATGAAGATGACGTTCTTCGCCTTCGCCGCCCGTCGTCCGACCTCGGATTCCGCACGCAGCAACGCAGGCAACGTGAGGCCAGCAACGCCCGCACATCCGAGCCGTAACAAATCGCGTCGAGTTGCCATCACCTGCCCCCTTGTCGCATCTTCGAGACTGGTCGCGAAAGCAATCCATCAACGGTCACTTGGACCACCGAGCGAGTGCTTCAGCTTTGACTTGCTCCCACGGGACGGCGTCATCCGGATTCACGTCGTCGTCATCCGCCCGTCGTTCCAATTCCGCACGCTCCGCTTCCGTCAAGAAGAGCGAGTCAATCCCTTCAGATTGCGGAGTATCCATCTCTCGCCTCCCTGCTACCGATTGATCACAAAGTCATTGCGGTTCATCAGGGCCCAGAGCAAATCCTGGAAGCCTTCCAACCGATTACTCGCCTCGCGGACGAACTCGCGGGCTTTCGAGCGTTCTTCATCCGTGGGCGTGCGGGTCAGCGACCACAGATGCAATTCGTCGATCATGCGGTCGTCGTCCGGCGTCGTGTCCACCAGTTTCTTCAATCGGCCTTTCGCGTCATGAATCTTCGCGATGAGCTTCTCGTCGTTGAGTAGGTACATCGTCTGACTCAATCCCACGGCGGCGGATCGTTCGCAGTCGCAGGCTTGCACGCGGATCGGTCGGCCGAAGATTTGAAGCACGTAGCCGTCGTCGCCGCCGACTCGGCTCATGGCGACTTCCGCTGCCTTCTGGCCATCGCGTGGCGACGCGAATCGCTTCGGCAGCTTGATCGGCGTGTCCGTAATCTGCGCGATCGCATCCAGCGATTGCTCGGCCGTCAGGCGGCGGAGCAGATGATGCGAGAAGTTGCGATCGTCCTTCGCGTTGCTCGCATTCGTCCGCCAATCGCGCTGGTAGGCGACCGTATTCAGAATGCGGCGATGCAGCTTCTTCAGATCGAAATCCTTGGCGAACTCTCGCGACAACTCGGCCAACACCTCGGGATGCGAAGGCGGATTCGCAGCAGCCTGGGCGTCGGCGGGTTCGACGAAACCGCGGCCCAAATAATGAGCCCAGATGCGATTCGCCATCGCGGACGCGAAATACGGGTTGTCCTTCGCGATCAGCCATTTCCACGTTTCGCGGCGAGGATCGACGCCCGCTTTCACCTCGATCGCGGGGCCTCCGAGAATCTTCGCAGGAAGGGGTTCCTGCGTGGTCGGATCTGCGAACGTTTCGACCGGCTTCATGGCCGCATGAGTGCCGGAGAGGTTGACCTTCTTCTCTTTCAGCACGGGATCGGCGCCGTAATCGACATGGGCGAAGACGGTGGAGAATCCAAAGAAATCGGCCTGCGACCAGCGATCGTAGGGATGTTTGTGGCACTGCGCACATTCGAGTCGCACGCCGAGGAAGACGTGGGCGGCCCGCAGCGCGACCTTTTTCGAGTCGATGATCCGCCCATTCGGGACGGTCTGCTGGTGGATCAGATTGTTGTAAAAGAGGTCGAGCGTCTTGCGGGTCGCGTAGCCCTTGTGCCAGGGAGGCGTCGGATCGGCCGGAGGCGTTTCCTTTTTCGCGGCGAGCTCTTTCGCCTTCTTCCGCTCCTCCGCGTCCCGCTTCTGATCCTCGATGATCTGAGGCGGTTCACGGTCATCCGCGGCGGTGGCGACGAGGACGCCATAGGCGATCTGATCCCAGGGCAGGTTCTTTTCCAGCTTGTTGCGGAACCAATCGTGGAAGTTGTAGACGCCGTCGCCGAGGAAGCGGTCGTCCGCTCCCACCATGTCGCACATCTTCCCCGCCCAGATGGCGGTGTGCAGAGGATGCTCAAGCAAGCGATCGATCAGCTTCGCTCGCTTCGCGGGATCGCTGTCCTCCTCGAACTTCCGCACCTCGTCCGGCGTCGGAAGTTGGCCGACGACATCGAGCATGACGCGGCGAAGGAAGGTGCGATCGTCGCACAAGCCTGAAGGCACGATGTTGAGCCGCTGCATGCGATCAACGAGCAAGCGATCGACAGCATCCGCATGCTTCTCGTCGGGCCGCGCGATCTTCGTCGGCGGGCCGGGGATGAGGACCGTGGTGAAGCCCACCTCGCCCGCATAATGCCCCAGCACCGCGATGTCGCCCGTGCGGCGCGAGGCGATCTTGCCGTCGCCATCGACCTCCGCGAGAGCCGGGTCGAGCGACTCGAACTTCGCGTACTTGGTCACATCCTCTTCGACATTGTTCGACAGTTTCGCAATGACCTTCACCGCTTGCGGCACCGTGCCGACCGTCATGACGAGCGATGAGGGTTCGACGCGGACCGAGACGACCTTCGCCTCATTCGCCGCATCGAGCGGAGCGCCGTTTTCGATCCAGCGTTTGAGCAACGCATACTGCCACGAATCCGCCTTGAGCCGCACGCCGCCTTCATGGGGCAACGCGCCCGTCGGCTTCAGCAGAAGCAGGCTTCGTTCGGAATGAAGCGGATCGATACGTCGCCCGAAGGCGCGGAGTTGGAAGTGATCGGATTCGGGATCGCCCGCGAAGAGCGAAAGCCGCAGGCCGCCTTTGCCGTTGAACGCGCCATGGCATCCGCCGGCGCTGCAGCCGAGTTGATAGAAGATCGGCGCCACATGCCGGCGAAACGAAGGCTCCTCCGCGGCGAGCGGCGCGGCGCAAAGTGGAATCAGGAAGAGGGCGACCTTCCGCAACATGGTGGGATCCGCAGGCAGGAGGGCGGGCGGCAATCGGGAGGCAGATGTAGGCTACCACCCCGCGTTTCCTTGCGGAAGCGCAAAGCAGGCGTGTTCCGCCGAACGATGTGATAGCACGCTGCGCAAGCAAGTGCTGCCGACAGGTTCTCCGACTGCGATGCATCCAACGGCGGGTGCCTGTTTCCGCACTTGCTCGCGCAGCGTGCTAACAACCGAAGAGGACTACCTTCGTATCTCGATCGTAGCGGATTGGCCGATGTTTTCCTCGACTTCCACCCGGAGGACCTCCGGCACATACCGGTGGTTCGCGTGCAGCGATTCCAGCAGGCGTTGGGCGATATAGCGGGCGAGGAGTTCGGCGGTGGTGTTCTCGATGGGGAGGAGCACGCAGTCGCCGCGGGGGAAGATCCATTCGCGGTCGCGGTAACGGACGCGGACCTTACCTTCGGTTTCCTCAACCAAAATGAGCGGATTGCGGGTCGCGAGCAGCATTACATGGTCGAGCGAATCCGTGATTTCCTTGGTGCGATGCTTGAGGGCGACGAAATCGAAGACATACTTGTTTTCATCGAGATCGCCCTCGATCTCGACCGTGGCCCGGTAGTTGTGTCCATGCAATTTCTCGCACTTGTCCCCTTCGTAGCTGATGAAGTGCCCGGCGCAGAAAACCAGGTGGTCTTTCGTCACGCGAACCTTGAAACGCTCCGGCATTGCACACTCAATCGCGAGACCAGGGGATGCTCAACGGCAACGGTATGATACCCACGCTCAATGCCACGAACAAGGAAGCGGCCGTCAGGTCGGCTGAAGTGCCAGGGTTGCGGCGTTGCTTGGGATCACGGCACCAGGCATCGAATCCGACTTTGACGATCTTTCCGTTCTCACTGTGCCATCCGTTCGCCCCCAGCGATTGTCCCCATCGGCTTGCTTCGGCCGCTTCTTTCATTCCACGTTTGCGGAGAATCAGCGAGTCGGGATAGTTGGCCAGCCAATGGAAAAACGTGTGAAGGACAGAATCCTCGAGTGTTCCGTATTTGCCGAGCCCCTCCCGAACCCAGTACTGGCCCCGAGAGAAAATATCTTCAAAGCCTTTCGAATATTGCCGAGCAATCGAATCGCGATCCGCCGCGAGTCTCATCGCGTCGAGAAGCGACACTGTTGGTTCGGAGTTGACATCCTGGTCCTTGACCTCTCCCATGCCTCCCGGTTCCGCGAGGCGGATGGCTGCATACAGATCACAAGCATCCGCAATGGTCGTGGCGTCGAGACGTTTCTTGACGGCGTCATGCCAGGCGCCAAGAGTCTCGGAATGTTCTCGAGTGGCGGCGAGCGGGGCCAGCAGCAACACGATGCCGAGGTTTACGTTCGTTGAAGCGACAGAGCGAGTCGCACGGATTGCCTCCAAGATCGTCGATCCTAAAGGACGAGTCGCCGCGTCGCGCATGGCCGGCGCAATCGCGGCTCCTGCAGCGAGGAAATCGACAAACGCCAAATTTGGCAAGTCGCCGGCCCGGCTTGCGTTTCCAGGTTTCCGCGCGGTCGCTTCCCAGATGCAGGCGAGTTGGGTGTGCAGGGCGAGGTGATCCTCGGGGTGCGCGCTTACCCCGGGGCTTGGAGCGTTTGTGTTTCTTTTTTCATCCTTCATCCTTCATCCCTCATCCTTCCCTCACCCTCTTCGTTTTCTCTCGCTAGAATACTCGTTTCGAGTTTGTCGAACGTTTGCATGGTGAATTCGTCATGAGCGAGCCGGAAAAGCAACCTCTCCCTGCCAAGCCCGAAAACGCCGCGGTACCGACTGAGGCAACGCCCGCCGTCGCTGCGCCGGGCGAAGCTGCTCCCGCGGGCGAAAAGGCCCCTCCTCAAGTCACTCTGCCTCCGCAGGGCAAGCCGGGAGACAAGGGGAAGAAAAAGCCGGGCGGCGGCGGCCAAGGCGGCATGTCCCGCGTTCGCTTTCGTCCCGGCATGCCGGAACTGAAAGAGGACTTCCAGTTCGGCACCCGCGCCAATGTCGCCGATCTCGATAAGGAAATCGCCGACGAACTCGACAACGCGATGGCAGGCTTCGACAAGACGCAACTCGCTGGAGCTGACACCTCGCGTCAGGTCCGCGCCAACAACGCAGCCACCGGCGACCAGGGCAAAAAGAAGGGGAAGGTCATCTCGATCCACGGCGCCGACGTCTTCATCGATGTCCCCGGCGGACGCAGCCAGGGCGTGTTGCAGATGATCCAGTTTCCCGAAGGCCCGCCGAAGATCGGCGATGAAGTCGATGTCTCGATCGAAGGCTACGACCCGGCCGACGGCCTGTTGATCCTCTCGCGCCGAGGTTCTGCGGTGCAAGCGGATTGGTCGAGCGTGACCGAGGGCATGATCGTCGAAGCCCGCGTGCTCGAAACCAACAAGGGCGGCCTCACGGTCGACGTCAACGGCATCCGCGGCTTCCTGCCCATCAGCCAGATCGACCTTTACCGCGTCGAAAATGCCGAGCAGTTCGTCAACCAAAAGCTCGTCTGCATGGTGACCGAAGCGAACAAGGAAGATCGCAACCTCATCGTCAGCCGGCGTGCGTTGCTCGAGAAAGAACGCGCGGAGCTCAGCGAAAAGACCTGGGCCGGGCTCGAGGTCAACCAGATCCGCGAAGGCGTCGTTCGCAAGGTGCTCGACTTCGGCGCCTTCGTCGATCTCGGCGGCGTCGATGGCCTGATCCCCGTCGGCGAAATGAGCTGGCGGCGCAACATCGATCCGAACACGATCGTCAAGGCGGGCCAAAAGGTCCGCGTGGCCGTCATCCGCCTCGACCGCGATGCGAAGAAAATCACGCTGGGCCTCAAGCAGCTTGAGGAAAGCCCCTGGACCGACATTCAGAACAAATACCAGGTCGGTTCGATGGTCGTCGGCAAGGTGAGCCGAACGATGGATTTCGGCGCCTTCGTCGAACTGGAACCCGCAGTGGAAGGCCTGATCCATGTGTCGGAACTCGCTCGCCAAAAGGTGTGGCGCGTGACCGACGTCGTGAAGCCGGATCAGGAAGTGACGGTAAAGGTGCTGAGCGTCGATCCCGAAGCGCGCCGCATTTCGCTGTCGCTGCGTCAGGCGATCGAGGCATTGGCTCCCAAGCCGAAGACGGAAGAGGAGCAAGAGGCGGAAGAAGAAGCTGTCGCGCCGGAGCCGGAAAAACCGCAACGTCCGCGTACGACGCCCCTCCGCGGCGGCGTCGGCGGCAGCGGCCCGCTCATCCAGATGCCTGGCCAGCAATAAGGCGAAAAGGCTGCATTCGCAGCGATGGGTGTGGACAAGCCTTGCTTCTCGCCGGACGAAAAGGACGACGCTATGCGATTGCGGCACATTGTTTCAGGGCTACTGGCCTTCTTAGGGGTGTGTTACACGCTTACAGCGACTCCCGCCACCCTTTTGGGCCAAGGGACAAAAAAAGATCCCGCGTCTTCCTTGGAAGAGACGTACCGCGAATGGCACAAAGGTTTCTCCTCGGACGAGAAAGAGAACCGGATCAAAGCGCTACGTTCAATGTTTCCCACCAAGGAAGATGTTGCATATCTCTTCCCAAAACACGTTGAAAAGCTCTGGCCGAAATTTGAGCAAGAGAGAAAGCGACTTGAGGATAATGTCGACCGCAACGCCAAACAAGTCACCAAAGGCGGCGCCATAACGAAGATCCGGACGCTCGATGCGAGGTCCGAAAAACTGACTTTCGAATCTTACCGGAGGTTGCTGGAGATCATTCCGAAAGATGTGCAGGTGTTCGACTTGGTGGTCTCGCGCGCAAACAACTCGTCCGGCAGCGGCTCATATTTGTTCATCAAGGACCGATGGTTCTGGATAAGAGATATCGAGGTGTTTCCGGAGATTCTGAAGAAACTGGAGTGAATGACAACGGACTAAGAAAAAGCACCCAATCCCCCGCGATGCAATTTGAAAGAGCAAGGGTTGACGCCGGAGGCGTCGGAGATGGTAGCCGGTGGTTGAGCGCAGCCCTTGAGCCTTCGGAGAAAGGGCGAAGCGATACCACCGGTCAGCCGGAAGGCAGCGAACCTTCCCCTCTCCCCCGCATGGATCGCGAGTGTCCAGGCAACGCATGACAGGCGGGGGAGAGGGTGGCCGAAGGCCGGGTGAGGGGAGTTTCCGAAGGCTGCGTCCCCGCAACGCGACAGGTCGCAGCAGGGAATAGACCCCGCTAGCTTGTGGGTTTTGTGAGCGCCAAGCGTTCGGATGCACCCCTCACCCGCCCTCCGGGCACCCTCTCCCCCGCATGCCATTCATTGCACAGACCTCGCGGTTCCTGCGGGGGAGAGGGGGAGGCTTCACTGTCTTCCGTCTGACCGGTTGTTTCCTTCAAGTCGGGTTGATCCTGCATGGCTGCGCCCGGAAGATAATTCCATCGCTCCTCGGATGCCGCCCATGGATGAGCCTGTCACACTCGAAACGCTGCGCAATGTCGTTGAGACGCATTGGGGCTTCCGCACTTTTCGCCCGCTGCAAGAACAGGCCATGCAGGCGGCGCTCGACGATCGGGATTCCCTCGTCGTCCTTCCCACAGGCGGCGGCAAATCGCTCTGCTACCAGGCGCCCGCCCTCGGCCGCGGCGGTGTCACCGTTGTCGTCTCGCCTCTTATCGCCTTGATGAAAGACCAGGTGGACGGACTCCGCAGCCTCGGCATCGCGGCTCGGCAGTTCGATAGCTCCCTCTCCTCGGCCGAACGCATGAACGTGGAGCGCGAACTCTTCGAAGGGACGCTACGGCTCCTGTTCGTCTCCCCCGAACGGCTCATCAACACCGGCTTCGTCGGTTCATTGCGACAAGCGGATTTGAAAGCCTTCGCCATCGATGAGGCCCACTGCATCAGCCATTGGGGCCACGATTTTCGCCCCGAGTATCGGCAGATGGGCCGACTGAAGGAACTGTTCCCCGATACCGCGATTCACGCCTACACCGCGACGGCGACCGAAGCGGTTCGCAAAGACATCTGCGCTCAGCTCAAGCTGAAGGATCCCGAGGTGCTGGTCGGCTCCTTCGATCGGCCCAACCTCACCTTCCGCATCCTGCCTCGCACCGATCGCTCGAAGCAGGTGCTCGATATTGCCGGCCGCCATCGCGGCGAAGCGGGCATCGTCTACTGTCTGCGTCGAAACGACGTGGACGACATGTCGGCGTTGTTGCGTAAAGAGGGTTTCTCGGCGTTGCCGTACCACGCGGGCATGGACCCCGGCGAACGAACACGCGTGTCGGAAGATTTCGCGGAAGAGAAATGCGATATCGTCGTCGCGACGGTCGCGTTCGGCATGGGCATCGACCGGTCCAATATCCGGTATGTGCTGCACGCAGATCTGCCGAAATCGATCGAACATTATCAGCAGGAAACCGGCCGAGCGGGGCGTGATGGGCTCGAAGCCGAATGCGTGCTGCTTTACTCCGCGGCCGACGTGCTCGCGTGGCAACGGCTGATGGAAAAGTCAGTGCGCGAGGCCGGAGCCGACGAGAAGTTCCTGGCGAGCGCCTACAAGCACCTCGACGATCTCGACCGCTTCTGCCGCGGCGCCATCTGCCGACATCGTGCGCTCGTGGAGTATTTCGATCAGACCTACTCCAACGACAACTGCGGCGCCTGCGACCTCTGCCTCGGCGATGTCGAAGAAGTGCCGGATGCGACGACGGTGGCGATGAAGATTCTGTCGTGTGTGGCCCGCGTGCAGGAACGTTTCGGCATCGGCCATGTGATGGGCATCCTGCGCGGGGAGAACACCGACCGTATTCGGAAGTTTCAGCATGAGAAGCTGACCACCTACGGCCTGCTCAAGCAACACTCGCAAGCCGAGGTGCGCGACTGGATATATCAACTGCTGGGCCAAAAGCTGCTGAAACAAGAAGGGGACGAGTATCCCGTCCTGAAGCTCAACGAAGGCTCGTGGGAGGTGATGAAGAAGCAGCGGACGGTTCGCCTCGTGCAGAATGTTCGCAGGAAGAAGGGGGAGAAAGCGAAGACATCGAAGAGCGAGCAGATTTCGTGGGAGGGCGTGGATCGTCCGCTCTTCGAGGATTTGCGTCGCTGGCGGCGCGAGCTGGCGCAGGCCAGGGAAATGCCCGCCTACATCATTCTTACTGATGCGACGCTGCGCGAGTTGGCCGCCGTTCGCCCTTCGACGATGGAAAAGATGCGAACGGTCGTCGGCATCGGCAAACAGAAGCTCGACGACTTCGGCGCGGATCTGTTAGGCGTGATCGTGCGCTGGTGCAGCGATCAGGGCTTGGCGATGGATCAACCTCCGCCGAACCGGGCCCCGGCCCCGTCGCCGAAAGTCGCGCAAAAGGGGATGCGCGATCAGGCGTTTCAACTCTTCCGTCAGGGCGGGTCGGTGGAGGATGCGATGCGGATGACGGGCCGAACGCGCTCTACCGTCGTCGATTACCTGTGCGACTACCTGCGGCTCGAAACGCCGGTGGACTCATCGCCCTGGGTGGATCCCAGCGACTGCCAACGGATCGGCAAGGCCGCGGAGGAAACGGGCTTCAGCCGCCTCGCCCCGCTCCGCGAGCATTTCAACGGCAAGTTCGACTACGACCAACTCCGCATCGCCCTCGCGTGGCTGGGCAAGTAGCCCGGCCGACGTGACCGTAGGAATTCCCGCTTGCGGCTTAGCGTACGCTAGATCCAGCGATCCGCTAAGCCGCAAGCGGTAATCGGACGATTGCAAATCTACCCCGGAGGCCAGGCGAAGTAGCGGCCGCCGAGGAGGTGCATGTGGAGATGCGGCACCGTTTGGCCGCCCTTTTCTTTGCAGTTGAGGACGAGCCGATAGCCGTCGTCGAGGCCGAGGTCTTTCGCGAGTTTCGTTGCTACCCAGTGCAAGTGTCCGACGATAGCGCGGTCGCTTTCGGTAAGGTCCGCATGCGTCGGGATCACCTTACGCGGGATGATGAGCACATGCGTCGGCGCCTGCGGGTTGACGTCGTGAAACGCCACCACCTGATCGTCCTCATACGCGATCTTCGCGGGGATCGTCTTGTCGAGGATCTTCAGAAAAATGTTGTCGCTAAGCATGGGCGGCTCCCTCCGTGCGGTGAATGGGTGACATTCTACGAATCGCCGACGGTGATCCACTTCCCCTGAAACATCGTTCGGCTCGGCCACGCGGCGTTGTCGAAAATCAAACGATGCGGATCCGCCTCTTCCCGATTCGGCAGCGGCAGCACCACGAAGTCCGCGGACTTTCCCGGCGTCAGCGAACCCGCGACATTTCCCCAACCGAGGATCGTCGCCCCATCCAAGGTGATCGTTTGAAGCAAGCGCCCGACGTCATAGTCCGGATGTCGGCGTGCGATGAAGCGAGCCTCCTCCAAGACGCTAAGATCGGGATTCGATGCGAGGCTGTCGGTCCCCAAGCCAAGGCCGCGCGAGTGCAAGGTGCGAAATGGATGCGGCGGATGGCCGAACGCGGCATGAGTGCGCGGGCAATAGACGATCGGCTGATCGATGCGGGAGCCAGGCGGAATGAAATTGCCATGCACGAGTAGGACGTCGATGCGTTCGATCTCGTCCCAGTTCTGGATCAGCCCCTCCGGCTCCCACACGCCCATGTCTCGGAGAAACTGCACGAACGGGCCGCTTCGCCGCTCGATGAGTTCCACTTCCTCAGCCGACTCTTGGAAGTGGATTGCAACCGGCGCCGGGATTTCTCCGATGCGATTTTCTTTCCAAAACTCGCTGAACACCGAACGATGCACGCTGTAGGGAGCATGTGGGCTGAAGCCGGGTCGAGTATTCAAACGTTGGTTTGATGACTTCGTCGATACCAATCATCTGCGGCTTTCAGCGATGTCGTCGCGCGTTCACGGCTGAGCCCTAGTATCTCGCGGAAGACGATCGAACGCATCGGCGCCTGCGTGAGTCGCGTCCAGCTTGAGCCGTCGGCGGAGATGTCGCCGACGATCGTGGTGCCGCTGCGGACGAGCTCTTCGATGCCGGCCGCGATGGCGCGGTCCACATCTTCGGGAGTTTGACTGCGGCGATGGGCGATGACTTTGCGGAGCCAACCGACGAAATCGTTCGACGGCGGACATCTGCCCGCGGCGTCGGTCAGGTCGAGATGCGTGTGGAGATTCGCGAAACCTGGGAGCAGGGCGGCGTTGCCGAGATCGTGGTCGGCGGAGATATGCGAGGCAGGGCCGACGGATTGAATGCAGCCGCCTTCGACGACCAGGACTCCATCCGCGATTGGCGCCGCATCGACCGGGAAGACATAGCGGGCACGCAACACGATGCGGTCGGCGTGGGACATGACGTCTTCCCGAGAGCGAAACCCCATGACGTTTCGCTACGATGCCGAACGGAACGCGTCAAGCGATCAATAGGTCCCCGGAGACCGTTGGAAGCCTTGTGCTGGAGCACATCCCGGCGGGCACGCGGCCGGAGCAGGCGAAGCGGCGACCGGAGCACACGGCGTGCAGCATGCGGCTGCGGGAGCGTAGGCGACTGGAGCGTATCCGGAGTTGCCAGAGCCGCAATGGCGATCGCACCAGCGGCAGCAGCCAAGGTTCGCGGCGAAGGCGATCACCATGCCGCCAAGCCACCATGATTTTCGGGACATGACACGTCTCCCAGAATAGCCAACCTTTCGGATCGGCGCGATTCCGATCCAAGAAGACGCGAAATAGCTTGTGCCGAAAATTTGGTCAAGTCCAAGCCGTGATTTGCCGACAGTCTGGCGTCAATCGCGGAGCGAATGTGACGGATGACGGAATCGCTGCGATGCTGACGATTCGTTCGAAGTGCAAGCGTGCGGATTTTGCCGAACTTTCGGCCCATTGCGTACGTTGACGAATACGTCATGATGGTAGCAACCCAGGAGGATTGCGATGCGTTCCCTTCTTGCCGTTGCATTGTTCGTGCTGCCTTCGTTTCTCCATGCCGCACCTCTGCGAGTCGGAGTGTTCGAGGCGGACGTCACGCCTCCGATCGGTACGCCGCTGTGCGATGCTTTGGTGGGGCCGGCGAAGGAGATCGTCGATCCGCTCGCCGCTCGCGGCATCGTGCTGCTGGGCGAAGGCGAACCGATCGTACTGGTCGCCCTCGATTGGGTCGGCATCGGCAACTGGGGCATGATGCTTTTCGCGATGCGATCGCCAAGGCGACAAAGACGAAACGCGAGCGAGTTTCCGTCCATTGCCTGCATCCGCATGACGCACCCGGTTGCGACTTCCGTGCGGATGAGATTTTGACGCCCTATCAACTCTCGGGAAAACTCTTCGACCCCGCTTTCGCCCGCAAAGCGATCGACCGCGTCGCCTCCGCTGCGGCGAAGGCGATCGACAAAGCGGAACCGGTCACGCATCTCGGCATCGGCAAAGCGAAGGTCGCGGAAGTTGCTTCCAATCGACGCGTGATGGGGTCGGACGGGAAGGTGAAGTATGTCCGCTACAGCGCGACGAAAGATCCAAAGGTGCGTGCGGAACCGGAAGGCTTGATCGACCCCTATGTGCAATCGCTGGCCTTGTGGAACGGCGACCGCTCGCTCGCGGTGCTGACCTACTATGCGACGCATCCGCAAAGTTATTACGGCAAGGGAGGCGTGAGTTGCGATTTCCCCGGCCTTGCCCGCAACCTCCGCGGCGATGCCCGGCATGATGCACATCCATTTCAACGGCTGGCGGAAACGTCACCGCGGGCAGTACAACGACGGCTCGTCGAGAATCGGCCCATACTCGCTCAGCGTTTGGCGACCGGCATGAAGACCGCATTCGAGGAATCGAAGAAGTCGGCGATCGACGCGAAGGATGTCGATTGGAAGCATGTCGCCGTTGCCATGCCCGCCGCCGCACGATTGAAGTCGAACGAACTGAAGAAGACGATCGCGGATGAAACCGCACCGCTCGCCCTTCGCATCAAAACCGCCCGCGACCTGGCCTGGGCGGAACGTTGCGAACGCGGCGACAAGATTGATCTGGGGCTGCTCAAACTCGGCGACGCCTACGTCCTGCATTTGCCGGGCGAGTTGTTCATCGAATACCAACTCGCCGCCCAAAAACTGCGACCAAACTCTCCTGTCCTGACCGCCGCCTACGGCGACTACGGCATGGGTTACATCGGCACTGAGGAAGCCTACGGCCAAGGCGGCTACGAAACCGGCCCCGTCTCCCGCGTCGCGCCGAGCGTGGAAAACTCACTCATGGCGGGCATCCGCGAACTGCTGCGATAGCCATCGAGCTTTCTACACCAACCCGAAGCGTGAGCGAGGGACAACTTGAACCTCGCTCACGCTTCGGGTTGGTGCGGAAAATCCACACCTTCCTTGCTCCAAAACGACTTGTGTCGACAATGCAAGGCACTGCCAACCGGGAGCAAAGCATCCGATGTCCAAGAAACCACTAAACACAAGCAAGCCGAAGCTTCTCTCCGGCGGCAATCCGCAGATCGCCAAAGGCTACGGCGACGAGTCGGTACAGGCCTACATTGCCGCCATGCCGGGGTGGAAGCATGATCTCGGCAAACACCTTGACGAACTGATCGTTCGAACCGTCCCCGGCGTCGCCAAAGCGGTCAAATGGAATACGCCGTTTTATGGCTTCGAGGGGCAAGGCTGGTTCGTCGCGTTTCACTGCTTCACGAAGTACATCAAAGTCACCTTCTTCCGCGGCTCTTCGCTCAGGCCGGTACCACCGGGCGAATCGAAGCAGAAGGACGTGCGTTACCTCGACATCTACGAGGACCCGCCCCTCGACGAAGCCCAGTTCGTCGACTGGGTGAAGCAAGCGAGCGTGTTGCCTGGCGAGAAGTTGTAGCGCATCATCGCCATGGTCCGCAAAACGGCG
Organism: Gemmataceae bacterium; assembly: GCA_046350235.1. Classification (GTDB taxonomy): domain Bacteria; phylum Planctomycetota; class Planctomycetia; order Gemmatales; family Gemmataceae; genus JAIEPT01. Next base: position 111,397 of record JAXMAT010000008.1, read on the forward strand.
CCGAAGGACTCGCTCATGAAGAACCACGAAGCCCATGCAGCCGACGACGAAACTTCGGCCTCACGCGAGATCGACGAACGCATCCGCTCGCTGAACGATTGGCGCGGCGAACTGCTCGGCCGATTGCGAGCGCTCATCAAGCGGGCCGATCCGGAGGTGGTCGAAGAGGTGAAGTGGCGGAAGCCTTCGAACGGAATGCTCGGCGTGCCGGTATGGTCGCACGGCGGCATCCTCTGCACCGGAGAAACCTATAAGAGCGTCGTGAAGCTCACCTTCGCCAAAGGGGCCTCGCTTCCGGACCCCGCCAAGCTTTTCAATGCAAGCCTTGAAGGTGGAACGCGACGGGCGATCGATCTTCGCGAAGAGGATGTCGTGGACGAGAAAGCGTTCATCGCATTGATTCGGGCCGCGGTGGAGTTAAACGCCGCCCCGAAACCGCCAGCGGCGAAGAAGCCGAGGAAGAAGTAAACGGAGATTCGGATAGCGAAAGGCCACCCGTCTTGCTCCCCTCTCCCGGAAGCAAGATGTTGCATCATCGGCGTAAGTCGTGGAACAGACGGCGGCGTGCCATGCTTGTGCGGGTCGTGGCTGGGGCCAGGGTCGCTCCGCATCCACCGCACAAGCATGCCCACATGCGGGACACTGGGTCTGGCAAGGGGGCATGCTTCGACGGTGGGAGAAGAATGTTCACGACCACAGCGAGGG